>JAJPIZ010000046.1 GCA_021324435.1 Anaerolineae bacterium | reverse complement strand
TAGAGTGTGTATGCAAAATCAATTTCATGTGTCATTCTGAGGAGCGAAGCGACGAAGAATCTCAAATTTTGAACGAAAAAAAAACGAGATTCTTCGCTCCCGTTGGTCGCTCAGAATGACATGAGACGAATTTGCACACAGACCCTAGGAAATTCGGCGGAGGGTTTTCGAAGGGGATCGAAACAACGGGACTCTACTTCGAGTACAATAGTGAATATGGACTGGCTCACAGGCGGACGTTCAGGCGAAGCCAAACGCCTCATCCCTCAATTAACCGACCCCTATAAACGCGACCGCGCCGCACAAGATTTGATTCACATCGGCGCGGACGCCATTCCGGTTTTAATCGACGCGCTCGCCACGCGCGACGCCAATCTGCGTGAGTTCATTGCCCGCGTGCTCGTTCAAATCGGACCTCAAGCCGTGCCCCCGTTATGCAAAGCTTTGGCATCCGCCCATCCCGAAGTGCGCGGACAGGCCGCGGCCATTCTCGGTGACATCGGCGACAAACAAGCCGTTCCCGCATTGCTCACGGCTTTACAAGGCGAGTTCTACACTGTCCGCGCCAAAGCCGCACTGGCGCTTGGACAAATTCGCGACGCGCAAGCCATTCCCGCGTTGACGGACGCGCTGAAAGATTCCGAGCCAGATGTACGCGCCGCGGCCGCGCGAGGACTCGGTCCATTTGCTGACCCGCGCACGTTTGAATTCATCGGCAGTCTTCTGCTCGACGATCCGCAGATTCAAGTCCGCCAGGCCGCGGCAGAAAGTTTGGGCAATACGCGCCGACCGGAAGCCATCCCTTATTTGATTGACGCACTGCACGATTCATTCTGGTGGTATGAACGCGAACAAGCCGTCAATGATTTGCTCAATGCAATCGCCAAAATAGGCAACGCGGTCGTCCCTGAATTGATCAACGATCTATCGAATCCCGAAGGCACGGTGCGAAGATTCGCGGCGTCGCTGTTGGCGCGCCTGCCCGATGAACGCGCCATCGAAGCATTGACCATTTCTTTGTACGACACGCATCCCGATGTGTGCAAAGCCTCAGCCGAGGCCCTGGCGTCCATTGGCGCGCCCGCCCTCTCGGTCCTGCTGGATGCGCTTCATCATCCCGAGGCATGGATTCGTCAACAGGCCATCATCGGGCTGACCAAGTCGCGCGATCTACAAGTCGTTCCTGAACTCATCCATTTGTTGGACGATGAAAATCGCGACGTCCGCAAGCAGGTGATTCAATCGCTTGGGCAATTGCGCGACTCGCGCGCGCTTCCATCATTGCAGGAACTCGCCGCCTCACGCGCAGACCGCGAACTGGCCGCGCTGGCAAAGCAGGCAATGCAAAACATGCAATAAAATAGAACGCGGAAGAAATCACGGGGTTATAAATTCAAACTTTATCCAAAGGAGAGAAACATGAAAAGCAGTTCGTTCAACTCGCTGGCAGGCTGGCTTGCGATTCTCGCCGGGGTATTTGGCCTGCTGTATGCCGTTGCATTCGTTGTGATTTCCAGAAACCGACCGGAACTGGGCGCTTTGTTAAGCGCGCTGTTCCTTCTACTCGGCGGTTTGTCCGCCACCTTCGCGCTGACCGGCCTCTTTCAAAGCCTGCGCGAGGTCGAGTCGTCTTATGCGCTATTGGCATTTGTGTTATCCATCGGCGCAGCTGCCGGCTCACTGATTCACGGCGGCTATGATCTGTCCAATGCGCTTCATCCACCCGCCGCGCCCAACACCGACTTGCCGAGCGCGATTGATCCGCGCGGTCTGTTGACCTTCGGCGTCGCGGGCATCGGCCTGTTTATTTTTTCCTGGCTGATGAGCGCCAGCGACAAATTCCCCAAAGGCTTGGCATATCTCGGCTATCTATCAGCCTTCTTGATGATCGTTCTTTATCTCGGACGCCTGATCATCCTCGATCCTTCCAGCCGACTCATCCTGCTCCCCGCCGCGCTGGAGGGATTCATCGTCAATCCCGTCTGGTATGTCTGGCTGGGCGTAAAACTCCTGGGCCAAAAATAATATTTGTCTTGAAGTGTCAACAGGGCAAGCCAAATGGCTTGCCCTGTTTTTTTGTAACATCGCATCGCTATTTAAAAAGCGGTGTTCTCATCTCTGGATTTAATTACATTTACTGGAGGCTGAAATGGATTACCTTAAGTTGGTCCTGCGTTTGATTCACATCCTCGCCGGTGTATTCTGGGTCGGAAGTAACTTGCTCTTTGGACTTTTCATTGGCCCAACGGTTGCCGCCACCGCGGAAGCCGGTCAAAAGTTCATGGCACACATGGTGACCAAGGCAAAAATTACCACGCGTATCACCGCCGCCGCCATCTTGACTGTGCTTGCAGGCGCCTGGCTATATTGGTTAGATTCGGATGGATTGACCTCGGCATGGAAAAACTCAGGCCCCGGCATTGGTTTCGGAATTGGCGGTCTGCTCGGGCTGGTTGGGCTGGTCTTTGGCATCATGGTTGGAGTCAACACAGCAAAACTCGGCACGCTCGCCAGCCAGATTCAAGGCAAGCCTACGCCGGAGCAAATGAGTCAAATTCAGGCCGCGCAAAAACAATTGGCCTACGCGGGACCCGTCAGCACCATTGCATTGATCCTCGCCCTCGCCTGCATGGCAACGGCGCGTTATTGGGTCTTCTAAAAAAATGTCCGACCTCAACGGTCGGACATTTTTTATTTGGTTTTTCTCTTCAAAGGCGATTTCCTAACTTTCGCGGTCGCTTTTGATTTTGCGGACGATTCCCCCGCCTCATGCGCGGACTTTGAAGCGGCTCCATTCTTCTGACGATTTGCCAGCGCCCCGACTGCGATCACAACAAACATAAAACCCAACAAGACATAGAACAGCCACGATAAATCCGTGTTCGGAGCTTCTTGCAGGAAATCAGATGCGAGCATGGAATTGCCTCCTTTGCGATGCTGTGCGCTACTATACGTGAAAAGTATTGATATGTCAATTCACGCTAACGTCGTTGCGAGGAGCGCCGCGCTGACTGGCGAAACCGTATCGAAGCACAAGCGCCGAAGCAATCTCCACCACCATAAAGAAGGAGATTGCTTCGGCATCTCGCTTCGCTCGAGAGTACTGCCTCGCAACGACGTCCAACTTTTCATCCTTCAATCCATCCACACCGTTCGATCTGCAAAACTTCCGCGGTCATAAGGCTCAGGTACGACCTCAGGATAGCCGATATAAAGAAACGCGATCACGTTCTGATCTTCGGCAAAACCCAAAAACTTTTTCACCAGCGGGTCGCGCGCCGCGTCTCCCGTCCGCCAGTGCGCGCCGAGACCCAGCGCCTGCGCGGCCAGCAAAATATTCTGGCAGGCCGCGGCGGCCGCGCAAATATTTTCGATCTCGATCACTTTTGATTCAGCAGGCCTGTCCACGCCCACCGCGATGATCAACGGGGCGCGCAAAGGTTTGGCGCGTTCTTTGTTCAACGCTTCTTCCTTCAGATCGGGAAAGCGCGCGTTCAAAGATTCAGCCATGACGTCGCCCAATTTGCGAAGCCCGTTTCCGGTCAAGACCACGAAGCGCCAGGGTCTCACTTTGTAATGATTGGGAGCCTGAACAGCCGCATCCAAAAGTTTTTCGATTAACTCGCGCGGCACAGGATCCGGCCTGATCATTTTTACAGATCGGCGTTGATGAATGGCTTGCATTGCGTCCATCGTTCCTCCATGTGTTGATACAATTGAAGTATAAACCTTCGCGGAGTTGAGATGAAGATTTTTTACTCGGAAGCGCACCGTCAGCATAATCCGCCGTTTGAAGTGTTCGATGGCGGCCAACGCGAACCTTATTTTGAAAACCCGGACCGCATGGATAAGATTCTAGCGGCCTTGCGAAAAACAGATTGGGCTGAAATCGCGGAGCCATCTGATTTTGGGCTTGACCCGATTCTGGCCGTGCACGACGCGGGTTACATCAACTTCTTCGCATCGGCCTGGACCGAGTGGCTGGCGACCGCGCCCGAAGGCCAGACGCCATCTGACAAATCCGCCATCCTGCCCGCCACCTTCGCTCTGAGACGAACGCCACGCATTCCAAAATCATTTTTGGGACGCGCCGGTTATTACATGATGGATTTATCTGCCGCGATCGTGGAAGGCACATACCAAGCCGCGCTGGCTTCCGCTCATTGTGCTTTGAGCGGCGCAAAATATATCGCTCGCACAGGGCGACCTCAGGTCGCCATTGCGCACTCCGACGACACGAGTCGTCGGAGCAACAATTCACCAGTTGCCTTCGCACTCTGCCGTCCGCCCGGTCATCACGCAGGGAAAGATTATTGCGCGGGATATTGTTTCATCAACAACGCGGCAGTGGCCGCAAACTGGCTTTCATCAAGGGGAAAAGTCGCCGTGCTTGACATTGATTATCACGCGGGCAACGGCACACAGGACATCTTCTACGACCGCGCGGATGTGCTGACCATTTCGATTCACGGCGACCCCGATTTTGAGTATCCACACTTCATCGGCTTCGCGGATGAAACCGGCACGGGCGCGGGACTCGGCTTTCATCACAACTTTCCCCTCCCCCTCGGAACCGGCGATGCGGCCTATCTCGCCGCGCTCGACAAAGCTCTTGAACTCATCACGGTCTATCGTCCATCGTTTGTCGTCGTCTCCGCGGGCATGGACATCTACAACGGCGACCCGCTCGGAAAATTCAAAGTCTCGCGCGACGCGATTCGAGAAATTGGGAAACGAATCGCAAGCCTCAACCTGCCAACTGTGATCGTGATGGAAGGCGGCTATGCCAACGCAGAGTTGGGAGAGAATGTCAAGACTTTGATTGGCCAACTGAAGTAAACATCCATATAGTTGCTTTTGGCGACAATCCAAGCATTGCACTTTCTCCAACATAGGTGCTAGAATGAAGTCAGAAATTGATTCAACTTTAATCTATGGCGGTCTAACGCCTAATTTAATTTCAGTGATTAGGCAACAAGGAATCTATAGGCCGCTAAGACACTATTGGCGTCTAGTGATAAATAATGCAAGTAATAGGTCACATATAAATGAAAAACTATTTCAAGTCACTACAGGCTGAAATCTGGCAGGCATTTCAGAGTTCAAAAATTGTGGGGCACTTTACAGTCAAGGGTCAAGAAAGAGAGATTATCACGTCCAGGTTTCTTGCTAGACATATGCCGAGTTTTGTGGAAATTGGACAAGGGGTCCTTGTAGACCAATCAACGACGGACTTCTCCTCGCTAACACAATCTACGTCTCCTCAAATAGACATCTTACTTTCAATGAGTCATCACCCCAGCTTGACCTTTTACGGTGGCACTAGGTTCTTTTTTGCAGAGTCAGTGGCGGCCGTTATTGAAGTAAAATCCAAACTTACTACATATGAGTCTAAAAAAGAAGATTCTGAACTTGATGCTATTCTTAAACACTGTAGTAAGGTTAAGCAACGAACACGTCAAATAGTAGGATTATTTAGTGGTAACGCTCCGTCCAACAAAGTGCCATATTATGTAATTGCATTTGAAGCTGACAAAGGGGCGGAAGAATTGATTAATGTCCTAAAAAGACGAGCGGATATAGCGGGACTGACTGATGAGCAACGGAAAGAGTCTCAACCCGATGGTATTTTTATCCTCGACCCGTCGAACAGTGGCACTGTCATAAAACATATAAGTGATCATCAAATCCGACCAGCAAATTTCAGTGACAACTGTTTTGCAGGTGGTGTTTTTCCAAATGGTGGTGTATTACTAAATTTGTGGCTGACTCTATTTAATCGGATAAATGATATAAGGCTATTGGAATTTCCATCAGTGAATTACGCAAAGAAAGTCCTGGATATTAATGAGTAAAAGTTTGTCAGTAATAGGTTGAGCCAAACGCCGCCAAACAAAGCACGCATTGGGCGCTAGGGATTCTGCGACCATCTCAAGCAATTTTCACGCCTCAGCCTTTTTCCACTCGGATGGAGTTCTGCGCGAATGCGTCGCACCATGTTTAGCGGGTGAATCTAATCGGGGGCAGTTTACCAATTAAACGGAGTCGCCTAGCGGTACGGTGCAACGCATCCTCCTATTCACCATCTTACTTCTTTCTCCTAACGCTCTTCGCCTTTGTTTTCATTTTCACCGTTTTGGCCTTTACAACTTTCTTCGCAGGCTTGGCGGCTTTCTTAGGCGCGTACTTCAACGCGGCATGCGCCGCGGCCAAGCGCGCGATCGGCACGCGGAACGGCGAGCACGAGACGTAGTTATTGCCGATCAAGTGACACCACTCGATCGAGTCGGGGTCGCCGCCATGTTCGCCGCAGATGCCAACTTCGAGTTCAAGGCGGCTCGTGCGGCCATCTTCGATGGCCATCTTCATCAAACGGCCCACGCCGGTACGGTCCAGCGTCTGGAACGGGTTCTTCGGCAGGATGCCCTGCTCCACATACGTGACCAGGAAGTTGCGCTCGGCATCGTCGCGCGAATAACCGAAGGTCATTTGAGTCAGGTCGTTGGTGCCGAACGAGAAGAATTCGGCGTGCTGGGCGATCTCGCCGGCTGTCACTGCCGCGCGCGGGATTTCGATCATCGTGCCAAACTTGTAATGGAAGTTGACCTTCTTCTCATCCATTACTGCGGACGCAATGCGTATCAGCCGCGGCTGAATCCACTCCAGTTCTTTCACTGTTCCCGTCAGCGGAATCATCACCTCGGGCTTGACCGTGATGCCGCGCTTGGTGCAGTCCGCGGCGGCTTCGAAGATGGCGCGCACCTGCATCTCGACGATCTCCGGCATGGAAATGCTCAGGCGCACGCCGCGCAGGCCCATCATCGGGTTCGACTCGTGCATCCCTTTGATGGCGGCGAGCAAATCTTCTTTTTCCTTCAGGCCGGCGGTCTCGCCCTTGACCCGCATCGTCACAACTTCTTCAAAAAGTTTTTCTTCGTCGGGCATGAACTCGTGAAGCGGTGGGTCAATCAAGCGGATGATGACCGGGCAGCCGTCCATCGCTTCGAACAGGCCGTCGAAGTCTTTGCGCTGGAACGGGAGCAGTTCATTCAGGGCTTTGGTCCGCTCTGCGCTGGAGTCCGCGAGGATCATGCGCT
>JAJPIZ010000006.1 GCA_021324435.1 Anaerolineae bacterium | reverse complement strand
AGCGACCAACGGGAGCGAAGAATCTCGTTTTTTTCGTTCAAAATTTGAGATTCTTCGTCGCTTCGCTCCTCAGAATGACACATGAAATTGATTTTGCATACACACTCATAGAAAATAAAGGAGACACAAAATGAACAAGATCACCCCGTTCCTATGGTTCGATACGCAGTGCGAGGAAGCGATGAACTACTACGTGGACACATTCAACGGCGCGCCGTACAAAAAACAAGAATCCAGGATCGTTAGCATCACCCGCTACGAGAAAGGCATGGAAGCCCCCGGCGCCGACACTCTGGAAGGCAAGGTTATTACCGGTATTTTCGAGCTGGAGGGTCAGCGCTTCATGGCGCTGGACGGCGGCCCGATCTTCAAATTCAACGAAGCAACTTCTTTCTATGTCGAATGTGCAGACCAGAAAGAGGTGGATTACTTCTGGAACAAACTATCCGCCGTCCCCGAAGCCGAGCAATGCGGCTGGTGCAAGGACAAGTTCGGTTTGTCGTGGCAGATCATCCCAAAGCAATTGGGCGAGTTGATCGGCGACCCGGACCCGATCAAGTCCAAGCGGGTCATCAATGCCATGCTAAAGATGCACAAGATCATCATCAAAGATCTGGAGCAGGCGCACGCTGGAAAGTAGATTCGTTTCAAAAAGCGAGGTTCGCTCTGAGTTAAAGGAAAAATCATGACCAAAACAAATTCTCAATCGTCAACACTGTCCATCCCAGGTCTTCGCTCATCCTTCAATGGCCGTGTAATTGTGCCCGATGATGCTGAATACGACAAGGCGCGCGCTGTTTTTTACGGCGGCATAGATCGTCGTCCCGCCGTCATTATTCGAGTTAAAAATGCAAAAGAAGTTTCTCAGGTGATTTTGTTGGCGCGCAAAAGCGGACTCGAACTCGCCGTGCGAAGCGGCGGTCATAGTGTGGCAGGTCACAGCGCCAGCGAAGGCGGGATCGTCCTCGATCTCTCGGATATGAAAGATTTGCAAATTGATGCGAATCAAAAAACAGCCTGGGCCGAGACGGGTCTAACCGCAGGCGAATACACAACGACTACCGGCTCTCATGGACTTGCAACCGGTTTCGGCGATACAGGTTCGGTCGGCATTGGAGGCATCACATTGGGCGGCGGCATCGGTTATCTCGTCCGCAAGCACGGTCTCACGATTGATAGTCTGCTGGCTGCGGAGGTCGTAACCGCCGATGGAAAGATTTTGCAAGTGGATGAAAAGAATCATCCCGATCTCTTCTGGGCGATGCGCGGCGGAGGCGGAAATTTCGGCGTGGCGACGCGCTTCAAGTTTCAACTTCATCCAGTGGGCCAAGTGTACGGCGGGATGTTGGTCCTTCCCTGCGCGGCGGATATCATCGCTTCTTTCATCGGGGAGGCGGAGTCTGCATCAGAAGAATTATCCGTCATCGCGAACGTTATGCCTGCGCCTCCCATGCCGTTTGTCCCCGCAGAGCATCACGGCAAGATGATCATCTTTGCACTGATGGTGTACGCGGGCGACATCTCAAAAGGAGAGCAGGCAATGGCGCCATTCCGAAAAATGGCCGCGCCGCTTGCCGACATGCTGAAGCCGATGAGTTATCCCGAAATCTATCCGTCTGAGCAGGAGGATTATCATCCCCTCGCCGCGGCGCGCACAATGTTCCTCGACCGTGTGGATCGTTCCGCGGCGCAGACGATTCTGGAGCACCTCGAGGCTTCCACTGCCTCCATGAAAGTAACTCAACTGCGCGTGCTGGGCGGCGCGATGGCGCGCGTCCCGGTGGAGGCGACGGCGTTTGCGCATCGCACTTCGAAGATCATGGCGAATCTCGCTGCGCTGTATGAAAAACCCGAAGAGAAGCCTGCGCACGAAGCGTGGGTAACGGAATTCGAGAAGACCATCCAGCAAAGCGATAAGGGCGTGTACGTGAACTTTCTCGCAGACGAGGGCGAGGCGCGGGTGCGCGCGGCGTATCCAGGTCCGACCTGGAAGCGGTTACGCGAGATCAAGGCCCGTTACGACTCCGATAATTTCTTCCGGCTCAATCAGAACATCCCGCCGTCTGGCAAATGAGCAAGTGACTTACCCGGTTTCATGAAATAAAGAAAGGATGTGTAACATGTTGAATCTGAATTCTGTCATGATCGGAACGAAACAACTCAAAGCGCTGGCGGCCTTCTACGAAAAAGTTCTCGGGAAACCGGCGGACATGGTTGACTCTGAGAATGGCTTCTTCGGATGGCAGGTGGGAGGCGGATACTATTTTTCCCTTCTGGAACATTCCGAGATGGGAGGGAAAACCAAGGATCCCGGACGGGTCATGCTGAATTTCGAGACGACCCAAGTCGAAGAGGAATTCGAGCGGATCAAGGCACTCGGCGCCGGCGTCATTCGAGAGCCATACGAAATGGAAGGCGGATGGATCGCAACATTGGCCGACCCGGATGGCAACTACTTTCAACTGGTCACTCCGATGCCGTAGCGGAAGGAAATATTTGCAACGAATGGGAAAGAACGCGCTGGGCGCGCTCCGCGAAGCGCTCAAGTGCGCGGTTTATCCTTCCGCGAAACAAAGCAGATTGGAGTTAGTATGGACAAAAAGATCCGCACCCTTTTGGATAACATCTATTCGGAGGATGGGCAATTGCAGAACAAGGCTTACATGGGGTTGATGTCCATCACGGAGAAACCCGTTGACTGGGCATATGAAGCGTGGGACGAATTGATCGCTGGCCTGACGCACAAGGATAACCATGTCCGCGCGATCGCGGGGCAGTTGCTGGCGAATCTCGCAAAGAGCGACTCAGAGGGCAGGATATTCAAAGACTTCGATAAACTGCTCAATGTCACAAAGGACGAGCGTTTTGTCACCGCGCGGCACGTGCTTCAGAATATCTGGAAGGTGGGATTGGCAGGGAAAAACGCCCAACAACTGGTGGTGAAGGGATTGGAAAAACGATTCGAGGAATGTATCAAAGAGAGGAATACTACGCTAATTCGCTATGACATCATCGTGGACTTCCGCAATTTGTACGATGCCGTCAAGGATGAAGCGGTAAAAGAGAAGGCACTGGAGTTAATCGAGATCGAAAAGGATTTGAAATACAAGAAGAAATACACAACGGTTTGGAGGAAATAACAACTGGGAGCATTCAAAAGAGAATCGTTCCAACCGAATTCGGGAGGTTCGGTGATTTGATTGGAAACCCCCAACGGAACGAAGAAGTCAAAATATGACGACTGGTCATTTGAGTTCAAGCGCGGATCCAAAGGCCATAAAACAAAGGAGACCGATTTCACCGGTCTCCTTTGTTTTTAAGTCTTCACCGTTTGCTAACGATACTGCTTCAACACATCGAAGCCGACCAACCGCCCGCGTTCTTCATCCCATAGACGATAGAACAGGCCTTTGAAACTCTCCATGAAACTGAGCGGCTCGATCTGGAACAGGGGGTTTTCGCGATGGCACTGCTCCAGTTTGTAATTGGGAATCTTCGGGCTGAGGTGATGGATGTGATGGAAGCCGATGTTGCCCGTAAACCACTGCAAGACTTTGGGGAGTTTATAGAACGAACTGCCGTCCATGCCTGCCTGGAAAAAGTTCCATTTGTCGTGGCGCTCCCAGTAAGTTGGATCAAAGTTGTGTTGAACATAGAACAACCACACACCAGCCGAACATGCAATGAACAAGATGGGCACTTCGACCATCAAAAATGCCTTCCACCCGATCGCGAACATCAGCCAGCCAAGGATGCCGAACAGGGCAAGGTTGGTCCAAAGTACGCTGTTCTTCTCACGCCGACCCGCGTTCGATGGCACAAAACGCTGGAAGAGGGCAAAGACAAGGAACGATCCTATCGTGAATAGAATCAACGGGTTGCGCATGACGCGATATGCGGCCTTCTTCCACCACGGCGATGCCATGTACTCTTCCACCGTCATCGTCCACACATCGCCGATACCGCGGCGATCCAAATCTCCCGCTGTTGCGTGATGGATGGCGTGCTCATGCTTCCAGAGATAATACGGGGTCAACATCACCACACCCAGCAGAAGGCCGAGGCGATCATTGGCTTTGGCAGTCTTGAAGAACGACCCGTGACAGCAATCGTGGAAGATGATGAAACCCCGCACCATAAATCCCGCGGTCGGAATCGCCAGCAATAGCGTCAGCCAGTACGATACATCCATCAAACGGTACATTACATACCATAGAACGAAGAACGGGATCATCGTATTTAGTACCTGCCAGATGCTTCGCCACACATCCGGGAATTGATATTTGGCAACCAGCGTCTGCCAGCGAACTTTTTGCGCATTTATTTCATTTGCAATTCTATCCATTTTATTCATCCAATCTGAGGCAGGATTGTACCTTGAAAGCCTGTTCAGCAGATGAAAAAAACCCTTCAAATAACCGCTGTTTTCCCTACGGTTGATACGATTTCACAAAGTTTTCATACACATCCGGGCACATGCCGTTCATTCGCTCGGCTTCTTCGAAGTCAAAATAACCCGCAGGATTGCCCATGCGACTGTTGCACTCGGGCGTCGCATAATGATCCATGTTGCCTGCATCGGAAAAGGAGTGCAGAAACTCGTGGATCACGCTCGTCGCCGCGAAGTAGGTCGGCGTGGAGGCATATAAATTGTTGACCGCGTTCTCGCACATCGAATATCCGTTGTGCTGAACACACGCGGTGCCCGGCTGATTGCGGCATTCGCCGTCCACCGAAACCCGACTCTGAACAGTATCGGTTCCGTTGTATCCGCAGGCGGCGTATTTATGACTGTAATGGATGACGCCAATGTATATTTTGCTGCTTCCTACGGTAGGCGAGACAAACGTGTTGCGAAATCCCGCCGGAGCAGTCACGAAGCCCGAATAACCACCGTACAACTTTGCCTGGCCGCTATCGCCATACGAAAGAATCACAAGACCATTTGGCAGGGCGCCGGCATGTGCCGCGACATAACGTTTTGCAATCGAATTGGTTGAACCTCCCGTGCTGTCTTCGGCGTAATCCACCAATTGAAAACCGAACGGAGTGAGCCGCGAGAAAATCGCGCTGGCATCGCTGATCAAAATCTCGGCTTGCGCGCGGCTGACCGGTTCAGAGTTTGTGTCCACGATTACCGCCACGGTGAAATAGGCCGTTGGGCCTGGAGTGATCGTGGGAGAAACAGTCACTGTGGGCGATGGCGTTACGGTTGGCGGCAAAGAAGTCCGCGCAGGCAGATTGCAGGCGAACACAAAAACAAGCAGGAGCAGAAAGCAGGACAATTTAACGCGGCGCATAAAAGTCTCCTCTTCAAATCACGATTCGGCTCGTTTCAATAATTCACCCAAAGATAAATCTGTCAAAGAGTTCAGCCGAAGGTCTTCGCCCTCGATCTTCAATAAACTCGTTGTTGGATTGGGCACAGCCACGACGAACAGTCCCGCGGACTTTGCGGCGCGGACTCCGTTGGGCGAATCTTCGAAGACAATGGCCGCTTCTTTCGGGACCTTGAGCCGGGCCAGCGCCAACAAAAATAGATCAGGCTGAGGCTTGGTTCGGCCCGGCGCGACGTCGTCAGAGCAGATGATTTCATCGAAACGGCCAGCCAGCCCAAGTCGCGCGAGATGCGTGTCCACCCACGAATGAGGCGAGCTCGAAGCGATGGCAAGTTTCAAATCGAGTCGCCTCGCGTCGCGCAAATAGTCCACAACGCCGGGTAGGATTGGCTGTTGATCCACCATCGTGTGACTAAGATGATTCTGCCGCGCTTGTAACGCGTTCAAATCAAACGGCTGGCCGGTCAAATCCTGCAAATGAGACGCGGCGTCGAAGCGCGAGCCGCCGGTACCGCCGACGATTTGTCCCCATGATTCAACGGGAAATGTGACGTGATGTTCGGCATAGATTTTTTGCCAGGCGCGTACATCGGGCGTTTCGGTGTCAATGATGAGGCCATCGAAATCAAAGATGAGGGCGTGAATGGACATGGTTGCCCAATTGTAACTGACATCAATATCATGCCAATAACGAATTGGGACGGCAGATTATCTGCCGTCCCAACTATTTCCTGTTCTCTATACCCTAATTTCTAAAATAACTTCAACACCGCGCTGCTCGCCCACGCAAACAAGAACTGTGGCACGAGGCTGATGACCACCGTCGCGATCGCGGAGACGGCCCAGGTGAGATTCAGCCAGGGTTCGTTGGCGGTTTCGGGTTCGCCTTCGCGCATGTACATCGTCACCACGACGCGCAGGTAGTAGTAAGCGGAGATGAGCGAGGTCAGTACGCCGATGATGGCGAGGCCGGTGTATCCGCCCGCCATGACGGCACGGAAGAGATAGAACTTGCCGACCAATCCCAGCGTGGGCGGCAAACCGATCAATGAAAGCATGAAAACAGTCATCGCGGCGGCGAGGGCGGGATACTTGCGCCCGAGGCCCGCGTAGTCTGCAATTTCCAATCCCTTGCCTTCCGCTTTTTCGAGCGCGATCACCACCGCCCACGCGCCGAAGTTGGTCAGCGCGTAGGAGACGAGATAGAAAAGCCCGGCAGCGACTGAAGTCGCGACTACACTTTGTTGACCGTATGGCACGAAGGCCATCAAGATGTAACCAGCGTGAGCAATGCTCGAATAAGCCAGCAGGCGCTTGATATTAGTCTGAGCAATCGCAACCAGGTTGCCAATAATCATCGTCAACGCGGAGAGCACGACGAAGATCGGAGTCAGGTCGGAGGACAACGAGGGGAAAGCGAGGGTGAAGACGCGCAGTAACGCGGCAAAGCCCGCGATCTTGGCACCCGCGGCCATGAAGGCCGTCACCGCGGAGGGCGCGCCATGATACACGTCGGGAGTCCACATGTGGAAGGGGACGGCCGCGACCTTGAAGCCGAGTCCCACCAGGATGAGCGCCGAGCCAATTGTAAGCAGAGGCAGGCTCGAGGTCCCGGAAGAGGCGGCGTTCATGATGACGCTGAGATTCGTCGAACCGGTCGCGCCGAAGACCAGCGCGATCCCATACACCACAAATCCCGCCGAGAAGGCGCCGAGCAAAAAGTATTTGAGGCCGGCTTCTTCCGAGTCTGCATTGGGGCGCGCAAACGCGGCGAGAACGTAGAGGGGAATCGAAAGCAGTTCAAGCGCGAGGAAAACGACGATGAGGTCAGTGGCTTGTGCCATGAGCATCATACCCGTCACGCTGAAAAGCAGAAGGGTGTAATACTCGCCGCGTTCGATGCCCGTGCGTTTGACATAACCGTAGGCCAGCGCGACGCCAAAGAGGCCGGAGAGGAGCAGAAGCGCGTTGATGAAGGTCGAGAAGCCATCCAGCACGACCATATTATTGAAGCCCGTATCACTCGAACCAATCTGCGAAATGGTCAGGCCGAGGGCAATTACCAGGCCGAGCGCGGCGAGCAGGGCCGTGATACTTTTGTTCTTGATGAAGAGATCAAGAAATAAAAGCAGGCAGGCCCAAACGGTGAGCACAAGCAGCGGCAGGATGACGGAGAAGTTGAGAGGAGGCATAGTTTATTAGCCTTCAGTATTCAGCGGTTAGCCGTTCATCAGTTGCCGATACTAATCGCTGATGACTGAGAGCGAATTATCTCATTGCCAGCGCGGTTTGAAAGGCGATGAGCAATTTGTTCACCGACGGCGCCATCAGGTTGAAAAACGGCGCGGGATACAGACCGATCCAGAAGATGAAAATGAGCAGAGGGGCGATGGTGGCGATCTCACGCCAGTTGAGGTCGCGCAGAGAATGTCCGTGCTTCTTGACTTCGTCAATGATCGAACCTTCCGGACCGAGGAACATTTTCTGGAACATGTACAAGATATACACCGCGGCCATGATCACGCCCAACGCGGCGAGGCCCGCATACCACGGCGAATTGAGAACGGTCGAACCGAACGCGCCCAGCAAAATGGTGAACTCACCGACGAAGCCGTTAAGGCCGGGCAAGCCCATCGAAGAAAGCGAAACGATGAGGAAGACCGTTCCAAAGATGGGCGTGATCTTCCATAGCCCGCCATAGACTTTGATCTCGCGCGTGTGAGTCTGCTCGTAGATCATGCCAACCAGGAGGAATAACGCGCCCGTGCTGAGTCCGTGATTGATCATTTGCAGGATGGAGCCCTGCACACCCTGCGCGTTGAGGGCAAAGAGACCGAGCATCACGAACCCAAGATGGCTGACCGAAGAATACGCAACCAGTTTCTTGACGTCGGCCTGCGCGTACGAAACCGCCGCGCCGTAGATGATGCCGATCACGGCCAGCACAGCAATGGTCGGCGCGGCCTGCACCGCGGCCTGAGGGAACATCGCCAGGTTGAAGCGCAGGAAGCCATACGTTCCCATTTTCAGCAGGACGCCCGCCAGAATCACAGAACCCGCGGTCGGGGCTTCGACGTGAGCATCGGGAAGCCACGAATGAAGCGGCCACATCGGCACCTTGATGGCAAAAGCCGCGGCAAAGGCGATGAACAGCCACAACTGCGTGTGCGGGTCAATGCCGCCCTTCGTGATCAAATCGGGGACTTCGAACGAGCCTTGATAAATTCCAAGCCAAAGGATTGCCAGCAACATCAAAATGGAGCCGGCCATGGTGTACAAAAAGAATTTGATGGCGGCGTAGATGCGGCGCGGTCCGCCCCAGATGCCGATCAGGAAATACATCGGCACGAGGGTAAATTCCCAGAAGATGTAGAAGAGGAACAGATCCTGCGCGAGGAAGACGCCCGTCATGCCGATTTCGAGCAGAAGGAAGAACAGCATGAAATCTTTGACGCGCTCTTCAACTGCTGTCCATGTGGAGAGAATCGAAATGGGTGTGAGGAAGGTCGTGAGCAAAACCAAAAGGATGCTGAGTCCGTCCACACCGAGATGATATTGGATGTTCCATCCAGCGACGGTGATCCAGTCATAACGCGCGACCAGTTGCAGGTCCGGGTTGGAGGCGTTGAATTGAATCAGCACCCAGATCGAGATCACAAACGTAATCAGCGATGTGATCAGCGCCGTCCAGCGCAGAGCATCCTTTGATTCGGATTTGATGAAGAGGATGACCAGCACGCCCAAGAGCGGGAAGAAGGTCAGGAGCGTGAGGGGTTGCAGGATAAATTCCATGTGAACCTCGTCTCTCCCTCACCCTTTGTCCCTCTCCCGACGGGAGAGGGGTTGGGGTGAGGGGGAAATTTATTTGAATAACAAATAACCTAAAATTGCGACGACGCCGAGCAGCACGAACAGCGCATAACTACGGACAAACCCGTTCTGCACTTGACGCAAAGCGGCGGAGGCGTTCTTCGTCCATTCGCCGAGACCGTTGAAGAACGCGTCAATGCCGCGCTGATCCGCATAACGGTTAAGCGTAACGTTGCTCAGGAAGTTATACGTGCCGGCAATGACTTTCTCGTGGAACCAATCGTGCCAGAACTTCCAGTCAATCATATCGGCAGTGAAGCGGGCGACGTCAACATAACGATTGATGAACAAAGCAAAATATCCTTCATCTACGAACCACTTGCGTTCCATGCCTGTGAAGATCGGGCCGAGCATTTTCTTGAGCGGGTCGGGTTGATTCTTTTTAAGCGGCCTGAGTCCGTACAAAAGCCACGAGAGCAGGATGGCGAAAAGAGCCAGGCCAGTTGAAATCAACGCGACGTTCATGACGAACTCGCCCGGCTGGATGAATTCAATGGTGTGTTCCAGCCATTTGGTCAGCGTTTCTATACCGGGATAATTCAACGCGCCGCCAAAGATGGAAAGGACAGCCAGCACCATCAGCGGGATCGTGATGATCTTTGGGCTTTCTTCCGCGTGCGCGGCGGCCTCATGACGAGGCCTGCCGAAGAACACCATCCAGATTTGACGCCCCATGTAAAACGCAGTAAAGAACGCGGCGACCGTCAACAGCCAATAGACCGCGGTGAAATTCTCGCGGAACGCATCCGCCAGAATCTCATCCTTCGACCAGAAACCCGCGAACGGCCAGATGCCAGCCAGAGCCAGTGTGCCGATCAAATACAGCCAGAAAGTCACCGGCATCGTCTTGCGAAGTCCGCCCATGTTGCGCATGTCGCCGGGGTCAAATATTTCTTCGTGATGATTCCTATCCTCCCTCACCCTAGCTCTCTCCCTGCTCCCTTCGGGAGTGCTTCGCGAGGAGAGGGGACTCCCTTCCCCTTCGTGACCTTTGTGTCCTTCGTGTTTAGAAAGGTGATGATGCCCGCGTTCCATGCCCAAAATCACGGACCCAGCGGAGAGGAATAACAACGCCTTGAAGAAAGCATGTGTGATCAGATGGAACATGCCGGCCGCGAATGCGCCCATGCCCACGCCCGCCACCATGAAGCCGAGCTGACTGATGGTCGAATACGCCAGCACTTTCTTGATGTCGTATTGACCCACCGCAATCGTGGCGGCAAACAAGGCAGTCACTGCGCCGACCATTGCAACAATATATTGCGCGGCAGGGACGGTCACATACAACGCGGCGGAACGCGCCACGAGATATACGCCCGCGGTGACCATCGTTGCGGCGTGGATCAAGGCCGAGACCGGAGTCGGGCCGGCCATCGCATCGGGCAACCAGACGTAGAGCGGAATCTGCGCCGATTTACCGGTCACACCGACCAGCAAAAAGAGAGTGATGGCTGTGATCAAACCCGGGTTGCTCGCGGCAATCACGGGAGCCTGCTCGAACACTTGATCGAATTGCAGACTGCGGAACGTCCAGAACATCAAAAAAGATGCGATCAAAAAGCCGAAGTCGCCGATGCGGTTGGCGATCATGGCTTTCTTGGCCGCGTCGGAGTTGGCCCACGAAGGACGGCCAAGCGTATCCATCTCGTACCAGAAGCCGATGAGCAGGAAGGAGCACAGTCCCACCCCCTCCCAGCCGACGAAGAGCATGAGATACGAATCGCCGCTGACGAGGATCATCATCATGGCGATGAACAGGTTGAGAAAAACAAAGAAACGGCGAAACCGCTTGAGGTCCGATTTGAAGCGAACATCCTCGTGCATGTATCCGATGGCGTAGATATGGATCAAAGTCCCAACGCCGGAGACGACCAGCATCATGGTCGTGGATAATGTGTCCACGCGGAAGGTCCAATCAAGTTGAAGAGTCCCGATGTGAATCCATTCGCCAATGGTCCAGCGAAATGCTTCGGGATGCTGAGTCAATGAATAAGCAAGCAAAGCAGATGCAACGAACGCAAGTCCCGACGCGAGGCTTGCGACGGTACCGACAACCTTCTCACTAAAGCGATGACCCAAAATAATATTGACCAGCAGACCAATGACTGGGAAAAAGACGATCCACGGAGCGAGATAGAAAAACGTCATGGTTATCCCTTGAGGTTGTTCATTTCGTCAATGTTGATGCTGTGTTTGGTGCGGAAGATGGCAACGATCAGCGCCAGGCCGACCGCTACTTCCGCCGCCGCGACCGTCATGATGAAAAAGACGAAGATTTGACCTTCGAGCACGGTGTACACGCGTGTGAAGGCCACCATTGCCAGATTGGCGGCATTGAGCATCAACTCAACGGACATGAAGATGATCAACGGGTTGCGGCGAATGAGCACGCCGAGCGCGCCGATGGTAAATAAAATGGCAGAGAGAGCAACGTAATAAGCGACATCCACCATTGCTACTTTCCTTTATCCTTTTGAGTCAACACGATGGCGCCGACCATGGCAACCAGCAAAAGGACGGACGTGATCTCGAACGGCAATAGATAGGAATTGAATAAAGCCTGACCGACCGCTTGTGGACTCCCAAATGTGTCAACGGGTTGGGGGATCGGTCCGCTCGCGGCTTTGCGGACGAGGAGCAGATACGTCGCTTCGCCAGCCAAAATCAAAGCGAGGATGAAGGCCAGCGGTCTCTGCCAGGGCAGGCTCTTGGACGGCGGGAGGGTTTCCGTGCCGAGCAACATAATGACGAACAGGAATAACACCATGATGGCTCCCGCGTACACGCTGACCTGCGCCATGGCGATGAACGGCGCGTTCAACAAAATGTAGAAGACTGCCACCGTGCCGAAATTCAACACGAGGAACAAGGCGGAATACACCGCATTGCGACTCAACAACATGCCGAGCGCGGCCGCGATGGCAACGAGGGCGAGGATGAGGAAGAGAATAAAGTCAATGGTCATGGCAATCCATTTACGATTTTCGATTTACGATTGACGATTAGTGCTAATCGAAAATCGTAAATCTGAAATCTTCAATCGGCGGAGTCTTTCATCTCCGGCACGGACCGTGTGAACTTGCCGGGAGTCGTTTTTTGCGGCGTGGTCTCTGCGCCGGGTAGAGCAGGTTCGAGCAACATATCTTTATCGTAGATTGCCTGACGACGGTCGGTGAAACTCAGCTCATAATTATCACCGAGCACAATCGCCTCGGTGGGGCAGGCATCCTCGCAATAGCCGCAGTAAATACAGCGAAGCATGTTGATCTCATACGTGGATGCATAACGTTCACCGGGCGAGAAGCGTTTCTCATCCGTGTTCTCGGAAGCCTCCACGAAGATCGCGTCGGCGGGACAGGCCGCCGCGCACAGCGCGCATCCGATGCACTTCTCGAGTCCGTTCTCATAACGCTTCAACACATGACGTCCGCGGAAGCGCGGGCGGACGGGCCGCTTCTCTTCCGGATATTGAACGGTCACCGGCCGCTCGAACATGGACTTGAGCGTCGTGCCGAGTCCGCGCGCCAATTCTCTAAGCATGTGCTACCTTCCTTCTCAGCGACAAGTTCGTTAGTAGGGTTGTCACCAAACCGGCAATGATGGAAAGGACAGGGATGGTCCAAATGTAGATTGCACCGAACTGATCTGCCAGCAAAATACCGAGGGCTGTGATGAAGACCAGCGCCAGCGAGAGCGGCAATAAAACTTTCCAGCCGAACGCCATTAATCGGTCGTAACGGATGCGGGGCCAGGTGGCGCGGATCCAGATCATAAAGAACAAAAGAACGATGACTTTCAAAAGAAGATAAATCGGGCCAAGCCACCAATGCTGGTCCACGCTGAACCACGTATCTTTCAGGAACCAGAACTCGCGATAACCGCCGAAATATAACGTGGCCGCGATCATGCTGATCACGATCATCTTTTCATATTCGGCCATGAAGAACAGCGCGAACTTCATTCCCGAATATTCGCTGTGATAGCCCGCGGCCAGTTCCTGTTCGGCCTCGGGCATGTCGAACGGGGCGCGGTTGACCTCCGCCAGAGTCGTGATCATGAAGATCAACGCGCCGACGGGCTGGATGACCGCGAACCAAATGTCCTTTTGCGCTTCCACGATTTTCAGCAGGCTCATCGAATTGCCCAGCAGGATGGCGATCACAAAACAAATGCCCAGCGCGATTTCATACGAGATCATCTGCGCCGAGGAGCGCATCCCGCCCAACAACGCGTACTTGTTGTTCGACGACCAGCCCGCCAACACAATTCCATACACCGCAATCGAGGCAATCGCCGTGAGATAGATCACGCCCACGTTGATATCCGCCACATACAACGTGACGGGACGATTGAGAAACGGCAAAGTGAACTGAGTCCCGAATGGAATCACCGCCGCGATGATCATGGCTGGCACAACGGTCATGACAGGCGCGAGGACGAACAGAACTTTGTCTGCACGCGCAGGCGTAAACTCTTCCTTGAAAAACAACTTGAGCGCGTCGGCGATTGGCTGAAGCAAACCTTGAGGTCCCGCGCGGTTCGGGCCGATGCGCGTCTGGATGCGCGCCAGTGCGCGGCGTTCGTACAAAGTCAAATAAGCAAAGCCCGTCAAGATCGCAAAGATTACAACCAGCGCTTTGATAAACCATTCAACCCAGAGCGTCCAATCCATCGCTACCTCGCCGCCTTTTTGTTGGTCTTCACGCTTGCCTCGGTCGGTTCGTTGATCGGCAGTCCCATCGAGCGCGGCACCAACGCCACGCCCGCTGAGATCGTCTCGTCAATCTTCACCAACACATCTTCGCTCACGCCATCCAGACTCAACTTCACTCGCTCGCCTGCCGCGATTCCAAATTTCTCCGCGGCGGACGGATGCAACGCAATGAACGTTTCACCGATTCGATGACTCAGCAATTCCGCCGATTGGACCGTCACGCCATGATCGTACAGTTTGGTGATGGGAATCGCCAGCAATTTATTTTCCTTCGGACGAAGAGCCGCAACTTTCTGGACCCTCGGCAGGGTGACCTTTTCACCGCACCCGGCGGCGTTTGACAGATGCACGCCCAACCCGTCCTTGTTCTCGTAGGTTGTGCCTCCATAATACAAATCGCCGCGCCCCACAATCGGCCACTGTTCTTTGACCTCAGCCAGTTTGGCGTAATTCAGGCCCGAGAAGATCGGCATGTCCGCGGCCATGATCTCAAAGATCACAGAAGCCGACGTGCCTTCGAGAATCACGCCCATTTGCCTGGCAACTTGCGACGTGATTGCGAAATCGGCCTTGGTCCCTTCGAGCGGAGGCACCGCCGCGTAGAAACGTTGCAGGCGGCGTTCACCGGAAATAAGCGTACCCTCGCGCTCGGTGTAGGCTTGCGCGGGCAAGACCACATCCGCAATTTTCGCGCTCTCAGTTTCAAACAAATCCTGAACCACGATGAATGGCTTGCGTCTGGCATCTTTGATTTTCAACATTCCATCACCAAACGGATCCGCGCCCGCGATGTAGATGGCATCTGCTTTATCGAAAACGGATTGCAGATTCTCTTCCGGGCGGAAGCCGATCTCCCACGCGCCCTGGTCATTGGCGCGTTGCCACACGCCGATCAAACCGTTGTTGGGCTTGCCCACATGGCCCGTGTCATTCAGCGCGCGGGCGCAGGCCGTGGCAAGCGCCGTCGAACCTTCAAGGCCGAGGCCTTCGCTTCCAAACAAAATCACGGCGTTCTCAGACCTGGCGAATACGTCCGCGACCTTGCCCTTTTTGGTCAGGTCTTGGATCGTCCGTACTTCATCGCCGTATGAATATCGAATGACGAAATTCGCATACCGTTCCAACTTCGTCTCGCGCGGGTTGGCAACGATCAAGGTCGCGCCGCGCTCAGCGGCCTGCTTGACGCGCAGATACCAGATGGGCGCTTCTTCATAAAGATCGGAAGCAACGACAACGATCGTCGAGCCTTGACCCATCGTTCCGAAGTTTGTCCCCGCGCCAACGCCGACCAGCGATGTCAAATCGCCGCCGCCCATGTTGGAATACAGCACGGTCTTGCCGCCTACTTGATCAGCGAGCGCTTTCAGGTTGAACAAATCTTCATTTGATAACCGGCCCGAAGCCAGCACCACGAGATTCTTTTTGGCTTTCGTAAATGCATCGCCTGCGGCTTTGGTCGCGGCTTCCCATGAGGTCTTGATCAATTTTTCATCTTTGCGGACCAGTGGTTTGTTCAAACGCTCTTTGCTCTCTGCATAGTGATACGCAAAGCGGCCTTTGTCGCAGATCCATGTTTCGTTGACCTCTTCGTTTTGCCGCGGCATGACGCGCTTGATCACGATCTTTCCATCGGCCTTGGCTTCGCGGCGCGTGTTGAACGTGATATTGCATCCCACCGGGCACTGCGCGCAGATCGAAGCCGAGGCGTCCAGTTCCCACGGACGCGCGCCGAAGCGGAAGTCTGCCGTGGTCAACGCGCCGACCGGACAGATGTCGGTCGTGTTGCCTGAGAAAACGGAATCAAATCCAGGGTCCGATAAAGAAGCGATTTGCATCGAGCGGCCGCGTTCCACGAAACCGAGCACCGCGTCGCCCGCGACTTCATCCTGAAAACGAATGCAACGCGCGCACTGGATGCAACGTTCCTGATCGAGGAAGATCAAATCACCGAGCGGGACATTCTTCGCCAGATGTATCTTCTCATCATATAAAAATCGGCTCTGTCCCGGACCGTGAGCCATGGTCAGATTCTGAAGCGGGCATTCACCGCCTTTATCGCAGATCGGGCAATCCAGCGGATGCGAGGTGAGTAAAAATTCAACCGTGCTTTTCTGTCCCGCTTTGGCTTTCTCCGATTGAGTGAGGACGACCATGCCTTCCGAAACGGGATTGGTGCAGGCCGTTTCAAGTTTGGGCATGAATTGAAGTTTGGGCTGACCGTTCTCATCGAGGATGGCCTTGCCCGTGTTGCGATCCACCATCGGGCGGCCAATCTCGACGAGGCACATGCGGCACATGCCGACGGGTTCCATCTTCGGGTGATAACAAAAGACGGGAATATCAATGCCCGCGAGTTTCGCGGCGTCCACCACCAGCATCCCTTCGGGCGCTGTGACCTGCTTTCCATCAATGGTAAGCGTGACCTGTTTCGTCATAAGTCTCCGAAGAAACCGATATTCGATATTCGTAATTCGATTAACGAATATCGAATATCGAATTACGCCTTTCTAAAATCCTGCGGGAATCGTTCGATGCCTGTTACCACCGCCATCGTGGAAAATTCTCCGAGCGGGCAGAGACATTTGTTTTGCATCTGTTTGGCAACGTTGAGGAGCAAATCCACATCGGCGTTCGAGCGCGCGCCATCTTGAAGGCGATCAATCAAGCGCGACATCCAATACGTGCCCTCGCGGCACGGCGTGCACTTGCCGCACGATTCATGTTTGAAGAAATGAATGGTCTTGTTGATGACCCAGTCAATCGAGACGGTATCGTCAATCACAATGACGGAGGCCGACCCGAGGTCCGCGCCGAGCGTGCGGACGGTCGCATAATCCATTTGCGTATCCAGGACTTTATCATCTGCGACGATGAACGAAGACGACGCGCCCGCGGGCATGATGGCTTTGACCGGACGTCCATCCTGAACGCCGCCGCCATATTCATAAATCAATTGTCGGAAGGTTGTGCCGAAAGGTAGTTCAAAATTGCCCGGCTTGCGCACGCGCCCGGAAAGTGAAAATATTTTGACGCCCGCGCTATCTGCGGTGCCCATCGTTTTGTACCAGTCCGCGCCATGAGTGATGATAGGCGGCAGATTGGTCAGCGTCTCCACGTTGTTGACGACAGTCGGCTTGCCGTAGAGTCCATGCACGGCGGGGAACGGAGGGCGGATGCGAGGCTGTCCGCGTTTGCCCTCGAGCGATTCGAGCATGGCCGTCTCTTCGCCGCAGATGTACGCGCCCGCGCCGAGGTGAGTGTAGATTTTGAGGGAATAGTCCGTGCCAAAAAGTTTGTCGCCGAGATAACCCGCCTGCTCCATCTCGGCAATTTTTTTATCGAGAAATTCTGCGATCTGCCAAAACTCGCCGCGCAGATACACATATGCGGCGTTCGCGCCGACCGCGTAGGATGCAATTGCCACACCTTCCAAAAACTGGAGGGGATTGCCTTCCATGATCTCGCGATCCTTGAACGTGCCCGGCTCGGACTCATCTGCGTTGGCAACGACATAGTGCGGCCAGGACTTGTTATCAATGAAAGACCACTTCACGCCGGTCGGGAAACCTGCGCCGCCGCGTCCGCGCAGGCCGGAGGCTTTGACCACGTCGGTCACTTCGCCCGGCTTCATCCTGGTCACAGTTTGTCTGAAAGCCTCAAAGCCACCGTTCTTTTCGTAGACATCAATTTGATCAATGTCAGCAATATCGCGATGGCGGAGGAGAACGTAAGACATTATTTAACCTCCGCTCCAGCCTCACGCAAGGCCCTGACGAGTTCCATGGTTTTATCCACGGTCATATCTTCATAATAAGTGAGGCCGTCGCCGCTCTGCAGTTGGAACATGGGCGCCCGGTCGCAGGCCGCGAGACAAGTGACGGCTTCGAGCGTGACAACCCCATCAGGAGTCGTCTCACCGACTTTGATTCCCAGATTGGCGCACAGCGATTCCATGAACTGATCCGCGCCGCGCAAAGCACAGGGAAGATCGGTGCAGACCTGCATCCGATACTTGCCTTCCTTTTTATCGTGATACAACGTATAAAAACCAACGATCGCACCGACATCTGTCACGGTGATGTCGAGAATATCGGCAATATCCTGCATGGCGTCTTTTGTGATGTAACCCTCCTCGCGCTGAGCGAGGTAGAGCAACGGCATGACCGCCGAGCGTTTGTGCTCAGGCGGATACTTCGATAATATCTGTTTGACTTCCTTCGGATATTTCTTTGCAAGGCTCATCGGTCAATGTCTCCGAGAACGATGTCAATGGAAGCAAGAATGGCAACCAAATCTGCCACAAGATGTCCCTTCACGATCTTCGGCAGAACGGAAAGGTTGTCGAAAGAGGGAGTGCGCCAGTGAACGCGATACGGCTTGGGCCCGCCATCGCCTTCGAGATACACGCCCAACTCGCCGCGCGGGCTTTCGACGGCACTGTAGATCGAAGCCTTTGGCGCAGGGAAACCCTCCGTCCACAATTTGAAGTGATGGATCAGCGCTTCCATGCTTGTGCCCAATTCCGAGCGCGGCGGGGGGACAAATTTGCGATTCTCACTGCGAACCGGGCCTATCGGCAATTTGTTCAGGGCTTGTTCGACGATCTTCAACGATTCGCGCAGTTCCTGCACGCGCACAAGGTAGCGCGCGTAGGTATCGCCTTTGGTCTCAATGGGCACATTGAAATCATATTGATCGTAACCCGCGTACGGACGCGCTTTGCGCAAATCCCAGTTGACGCCCGAGGCGCGCAGAGTGGGGCCGGTCACGCCATGCTGAAGGGCAGTGGCCGCGTCGAGTTTTCCGATGCCCACCGTCCGGTCCAGCCAGAGCGGGTTCTTCGTCAACAATGCTTCGTACTCATCAATACGTTTTGGAAAAATCTTGATGAAGTTCCGCACCGCCGATTCGAATTCTACCGGCACATCGCGCCATACGCCGCCGGGGCGGAAGTACGTCACCATCATGCGCTGACCGGAAACGAGTTCGAAAATATCAAGGATAATTTCGCGTTCGCGGAAACAATACAAAAAGACGGACATGGCGGCCAGGTCCAGCGCGGTGGTGCCAAGCCACACTAAATGTGAAGCGATGCGCTGCAGTTCAGTCAAAATCACGCGCAAACTCTGCGCCCGTTCGGGCACATCAAGTCCAACCAGCTTTTCCACCGCCATCACATACGCGAGATTGTTGCCCATGTTGTTCATGTAATCGAGGCGGTCGGTCATCACTTCGGCCTTGAGGTAGGTCTTGGCCTCCATGTTTTTCTCAACGCCCGTGTGCAGATAACCGATTTCAGGGATGCAGTTGACGATGACCTCGCCATCGAGTTCGAGCACCAAACGCAAAACGCCATGCGTCGAGGGATGTTGCGGGCCCATGTTCAGAATCATGGTCTCGCCTGAAATGGCGCGTTCTGATACTAAATGTTTGTATGGGCCAACTGGTATCTCTTGCAGTTGATACTCACTCATAACTATTCCTTGACATACGGTTTGCGCAGATCAATCTCTTCAAAGTTGAACGTGAACTGCGGCTCTTCATAGCCCAGCGGATAATCTTTGCGAAGCGGATGACCGTCCCAGTCTTGAGGCATAAGGATACGGCGCGGATCGGGATGACCCTCGAACTCGATTCCGAACATGTCCATGATTTCGCGCTCGCGCCAGTTCGCCACGTCGAACACACCGGTCGCGGTCGGGACCTTGGGCTGGCTCCCGTTGACCGGAACTCTTAACTGCAATGATAGATTCTGCGTCAACGATGTAAGCTGATAGATCACGTGGAAGCGTGGATCTTCTTTCGGCCAATAGTCCACTGCCGTCATGGCCGAGAGCAATGCGAAATCATGCTCATAGCGGAGGAACGTCAACACGTCCACGATCTTCTCCGCATCCACAAAGACATGCACCTCATCGCGGAATTCTTCAAATGTCGCGCCGGTTTTTTCCTGCAGTACTTGGACGATCTTTTCGAGTCTTGTATCCATACCTTATCCTGTCGTTGCGAGAGAGCACTTCGACACGCTCAGTGCAAACTCCGCGACCGAAGCAACGACGTAAGATTACGCCTTCACCAAATCCTTGAACTTCTCGCCTTTGACTTTTTCAAACAGCGTCATGACGCCATGAATCAACGCCTCGGGGCGCGGCGGGCATCCCGCCACATACACATCCACAGGCACCACCTCATCCACGCCTTGCACGATGGCATAATTATTGAACACACCGCCGCACGAGGCACAATCGCCCATGGCGATCACCCACTTCGGTTCGGGCATCTGGTCATACAAACGGCGCAGGACGGGCGCCATCTTGCGCGAGACCCGTCCCGCCACGATCATCAGGTCCGATTGGCGCGGGCTGGGACGCATGAGTTCCATCCCGAAGCGGCTCATATCATAGTTGGCCGCCTGCGCCGACATCATCTCGATTGCGCAACACGCCAGGCCGAATAGCATCGGCCACATGGCATTCGTGCGCGCCCAGTTCACGGCAGTTTCGAGCGTGGTTGTCACAACACCCATATTGCCGAGTTTCTGCTCTACTCCCATTCAAGCGCTCCTTTCTTCCACGCGTAAATGTAGCCAATCAATAAAATAACGATAAAAACAGCCATCTCGGCCAGCCCAAAGAGTCCCAACTGGCGGAAAACGACTGCCCACGGCAGGAAAAAGATGACTTCGATATCGAACAGGATGAACAGCACCGCAATGAGATAAAAACGGACCGGCATCCGCCGCGTTCCTGGACCGATGGGCGCGATGCCAGATTCGTACGGCTCTTCCTTGACCTTTGACTTTTTCTTCGGCCCGAAAAGTTCCCCCAGGCCAATTGCAATCGCGGCAATCAGGGTTGCCAGCGCAATCATAACAGCAATGGCAATGTACTCCAGCAACATAGACACCTCAAAGAAAGTACGCTTGGATGCGCAAGTTGTGCAAACTTGCACACTGGCAACGAAGTATATCATAAGTGTTTTTGGGGGGCTAGACAATGTGTCACATTTCACAAAAATGGATGATATTGGTCATAATGAAAAAGATAGAAAAAGCGACCGCTGTTCGATCGCTTTTTGCTCAACCAAGATAATCTTTCAAGGTGCGGCTCCGCGTGGGATGCCGTAATTTTCTCAGAGCCTTGGCCTCAATCTGACGGATGCGTTCGCGCGTCACATTAAAGTAACGGCTCACCTCTTCAAGCGTGTGATCCTTTCCATCCATTAGCCCGAAACGCAATTCAAGCACTTGACGTTCACGTTCCGAGAGTCCTTCAAGCGCGTGTTGGACCTGTTCGCGCAACATCTCGCGTGCCGCGGCATCCATCGGGGAGGGCGCGTCTTCGTCTTCAATGAAGTCGCCTAATTGACTCGAGTCCTCATCCCCCACCGGCCCTTCGAGCGAGACCGGTTCCTCAGCAGAACGAAGCACGCGATCCACTTTTTGCGTGGCATATTCAAGCCGGCTCTGCAAGGCCGGGTCAAGCGGTTCCTCTTCGGCCTGAGCGCGCATGACCGCCTGCACATCCGCGGCAGATAAATAACCGATTTCAAGCGCCAGTTCGCCATTGGTCGGCTCACGGCCCAGTTCCTGAGTCAATTGTCGTTGCGCGCGCAAAATCCGTGAAATGGACTCGAACAAATGCACCGGGATGCGAATCGTGCGCGCCTGCTCGGCAATCGAACGGTTGATGGACTGGCGAATCCACCATGTGGCGTATGTGCTGAATTTGAATCCGCGGCGCGGATCGAACTTCCCCACCGCGCGCAGCAGTCCCAGATTGCCTTCCTGAATCAAATCAAGGAACGAAATACCGCGCCCAAGATACTTCTTCGCCACGCTGACCACCAGCCGCAGATTGGAACGAATGAGGGCGTGGTTGGCGTCGCTGGCGCGCAGTTGAACGGCATCCATTTCGCGGAGTAGAGTCTTCTCTTTGGGCAGATTCCGGTACAAGGTCCGTTGGACCGGGAATTGATTGCACTCCTGAATGTGACGCGCAAGCCAGTCCGCAAATTCCGAAGGCAAAAGATATAAACATAAGAACACGCTGTAGGCCTTGCGCACCATGCTATCCCAAAGCGGATCATGTCCCCACAGATCGTTGGCAAGAAAGGCGCGCAGATAAGACGGTGTGTCGAACTCCCATCCGTTGTGAAGCGATTGCGCCTCGGCCAGCATCAAACATAGATCAGGCAATTCCGTTTCAAGCCGTTTGGCGTCCTCGACAAAACGCTTCCAGGATGTGAGCAATTCGGAAATCAACCCATGATAAATCCCGATGGCAGGCCGCACGCCTTTGCGAATCGGACGGCGGCGGAACATTCCCAGAATGCGGCTCGCTTCGATCAATGTAGCCAGCCGAAACTCACTGTCTGAATCCAACAGTTTGACCTGGCCGATCTCACGCAGATACAACCGCACCGGGTCCTCGGCCAATTCCGCCGCCACCTCCGGCCGATGCAAATCAAACGCAACATCTTCCAGCAAGTCCTCGCCTGCTTCAACATCCATCGGCTCTTGATCCATCTCCGGCGCCGCGGCAAATTCTTCCCCTGTTTCAAGTTCATCATCGAGACGGGCTTCTTCCACCGCGTTCACAGCCATGCGCGGCGATGCCGCTTTATCAACAGGCGCGCTTCGGGAAAGCGTCGAACGCGTTTTCACTTTGGCTTTTATGCTGGCCTTCTTCCTGACCGCCATCCTGCCTTCCTCATCACTGAAATCGCTTCAATGATATCCTTTGATTCGCCTGGTCCAAATCTCTCAACAATTTTGTATGTTGTAACACCAAATCCTGATACGAAGCCGCGCGCAGATCGCCTGCCTGATGCGCCTCTTCCTGCAAAAAACGCAACTGGTTCAGGTTTTCTCCAGCGGCCACCCGGCGCATTTTGATCACGCCGCGCAGTAATTCCTCCAGCAGTTTTTCTTCCACAGGATCAAGCTGTTCGCTCTGTGTCATCAACTCACGCGAAAGCCCGCGCAACGACTCGGGTAATGCATCCACCACAAATTCATGATGCTCGGCCTGATCCTGTTCCACCGCCTGGCGGATCAAACCAAAGAGCATCTGATAGTCAGTATACTCGAAGTCCTCGGTTTCCAAAGGCAACAATCCATATTGTTGAAGCAACCGATCCAGCCGATACAACAATTCGGGCCTGCGGAATAAAACACTGATGACATAGCCTTCGACTTTTTGACCGGATGGCGTTCTCACCGCGACTTGCGCGGACTCCCGCGCCGGTTTCCGTTCCACCGGTCTCGCCCGCCTCACGCGCGGACCCTGAGCCTGCGCGCCGATCAACGCGCGTTCATCCACCCGCAACAGGCGCGCCAACTGCTGACGGTACGTATCGCGTTCCATTGCGTTCGGCAAATCCTCGATCAGCGGCAGGACTTGCGCCGCAATCTGATTCTTCACCTTCGCGTCTTTCAAGTCGCGTCCCGCGGCGAGCGCGTCCATCACATGCGTGACGATGGGCTTGGCATTTTCAATGAGTCTCTTCCATTCATCTTTATCGCGCGCCACGATCTCATCCGGGTCGAGATCATCCGGCATGGAGGCCACGCGCAGATCGGCTTGCAAGCGCGCTTCGTTGCGAAGCAATCCGCGCGCATCGAAGCCGAGTTCGCCCTCGCGATCCATGGCCGAACGCGCCGCCTCAAGCCCGCGCAGAACCGCTTTCTGGCCTGCGGTGTCTGGATCAAGAGCAAGAACGATGCGCCGCGTAAATTTCTTCAGCAGGCGCAGTTGATCCTCGGTCAACGCCGTGCCCATCGGCGAGACAACGTTTTCATAGCCTGCCTGATGCAACGCGATCACATCCAGGTAGCCTTCGACGATCACGGCCTGGTCCGCGGCGCGGATCGGCTTGCGCGCTCGATCCAATCCATAAAGTAATCGGCCTTTGGAGAAAATCGGTGTTTCGGGTGAATTCAAAAACTTCGGAATATCGTCCGGGTCTACGATGCGCGCGCCGAAGCCGGCCATGCGTCCCTGATCATCGCGGATGGGAATCATGATACGATGGCGGAAGCGGTCAAAGCGTTTGCCGCTTTCATTTTCAGAGAGCAAACCCGCGTCGACCAAATCCTGTTCCGAGTAGCCGCGTTGGGTGAAATGCTGGAGGGCGTTGTCGAAACCCTGAGGCGCGTAGCCCAGGCCAAAGGTCTCGATAGTTGCGTCATTGAGTCCGCGCTTCTCGTGCAGATACGTCAAAATATCCGCATGGTTCAATAAATGACTGCGGTAAAAGATCAGCGCGTCTTCGAGCAGTTTGCGGAGACGATCATAGGTTTCCTTTTGTTCGGGCTTCTCTGGCCGATAGGCGGGCAATTCCACACCCGCCCGCGCCGCCAGCTTTTGAAGCGCCTCCTTGAAATCAATCCCCTCTTTCTTCATCACAAATTTGAAGATGTCGCCGCCCTCATTGCATTCACCGAAACAACGCCATGTGCCCGTCTCCGGCCAGACGACGAACGCGGGTGTGTGCTTGTTGACATGGAACGGACAAAAGCCTGTGTAGTTCCTGCCCGCATGGCGCAGTTTGACTCCGGCCTCCGACACGAGGTCCACGATGTCAATTTTGGCTTTGATCTCATCCGTCACAGACATAATCGGGGACTTTGACTTCCGATGCTCAAAGCGGCGAGACATCGGAAGTCTGTGTGTGAATTATAGACGCGCTTGAACGGATTCGCAAATCTTCATTATGCTTTGAGGGTTGTCAATCATAAACCGTCCGTTTCGAGGAGGCGCATTATGTTCAACAACCGCTTCAGCGGTATCTCGATTCCGAAATTGGAAAGCGCATCTGCGATGATTTTGGTTTTGATTATCGTTAATTTGGCTTTCAACATTTTGGCGAACGCAAGTTTCCGCCTTTCGGCCATGAGCGGGAATTGGCGCGGCATGTTGAGCTGGCAGGTGGTGGGCAATCTCGCCGGTCTGGTGACGGTCGTCACGCTGACCTGGCTGTTGAAATACATGCCCTTGAGCATCGCGTTTCCTCTCACCACCGGCCTCACCGTGCTGGGCGTGCAGATGGTCGCGGCCAGTTGGATTTTCAATGAGCCAATCTCGCAACGTCAATGGGCAGGGACATTGGCAGTGGTACTGGGGATTTGGTTGATCCAAAGGTAGCAAGTCGAATTGACAATCCGGCCTACTTCTCATGAACCCTCTTCGCCGCATCATTCGCCGCTTCGATGATTGGTTGAGCCATGTCGAGGGCGTCGAGCCGTTCACCGATGATTCACAAATCATTCTACGGATTCAAGATGGCCGCGCCGCGTGGAATATTCCCCTCCCCGAACATACGATTCCAATTGATTCAAAAGTGCTGATGCTGCATCTGTGGAATGAACGCATCCCGCCTCTCCCGCCTCAGGGCGCGGACCTAAAATGGGCGCGCCAGACCCAACGCCTGCTCATTCACTCATTCCATGCTGTCGCCCGACATATCTCAGCGACGCCGAGTCTTCAAAACATTTCCGCTGTGGGAGGAGTGATTGCGCAGATCAACCTCGCCGGCGCGAACGGCGGACGAGCCTTGCTGGAACATCTCGGCTTCACGATCTTTCCATATCATCGCCCGGCTGGGGCATTCGGAGAATTCTGGGAAAACTTCTACACCTGGTGGCTGATGTGGACGTTCAATCCCGTCAGCGTAAAACATCGCAGTCTGTTCAGTCTGCAGCGCAACGAGTTCTGGATGACAAGAGAAAATTTCCTCGCCAAATTCGGAAAAACATAGAGACGGCTCATCAGAGCCGTCTCTATTTGCAAAGGAGGGAAGCGTTATTTCCCAACTCCAACGTTGAGAGTCGAACTTCCCTGACCGCCAAAGAGAAGGTTCAGGAACGAACCATCACTGGAAGCAGATGCGGATGATTGAGCATCCGCATTGCCGCTGGCATTCGCCTGTCCAAAGAGACCGTCAAACAGCGCGCCGAGGCTGGCGTTCCCGTTCGCAGATGTCGAGGCTGAGCCTTGCGCATCAGCAGAAGCGCCCACGTTCGCATCCGTTGAGACTTGAACGTTCGTATTGCTGGTCGCGTTCGAAACCGTTTGCGCGGCGAAGTCCGCCACCTGCGCGACGGTGGCCTCGGCCTTCTGAAGCGCCTGCTCGATCTTGCCGCGCACATCCGCGTTCAAGCCGGCAGTCACACCCAGGCTCAACGCCAGAGACAGAAGGATTTGAGCGATTGTTTTCATGATACTACCTCCAAATTGGTTTTCGACCTTTCCTGCGGTCGTTCAGCCTAGATAACGCACAAAGCAAAAAGATGTTATGTTCAGGTTAAACAAAAATGAAGACGACTCTAGCCGTCTTCATTTTTATGTTTTCATACGTGTTCTTAACTGGAGATACGCAACCGGGTTGTCAAACTGGCCCACAGGTGTTGCACGGAATCCCACAGCGTTATCAAAATGGAGAGGAAACCTTTCCATACATTATGTACTTGTTCCGCTCCGGCTTGTCCGCTGGATTTCAATTCAAGCCCCCACTCATGAGTCGCGGCAGACACATCCGTCTGCACTTTTACAAAGGTTGTCTTTGTATCTTCCCAACTCTGCACTGCTTTCTCGTGGGCCTGAGGATTGAATCCAATCCACAGCCCCAGCGCGATACCCAACACCAACAATACAGCGCCGATCTTAAACATGGCACCTCCGATCTTCACTTCGAGCCTTGAAACGAGGCTTTCACCCTAAAAGACGAAACTCAAGGAAAAATGTTATGCCCCTTTAGATGTTATGGCGCGAAAACAATCAGGGCTAGCCTGAGATGAAAAGAAAATAAAATCCGGATTAAGGTTTCCGGGTTGGGCTGGGAGTCGAAATAAGGCCGGGCGGGACGATCGGTGGAAGCGATGGAACAACAGATGGCAAGGATTGAGGAGAAGGCGGGATGATTTCGTTTGAACCGGAATGCATGAGAAGATTATCCAGATCAGGGACGGAAACCCCGACAGCAGATAGTTTTTCCTTATGAGCCTTCAGAGTCTTGACGATGGTCTCATCGTTCTGCGCGTCTCTCTCGGAACTCAAACGGGCCAGCACTTCATTGTATTCATTCAACGCCTCGGCCTTGCGCGCCGGATCCGCGGCAATGGCCGTCAACTCATCCACGCGGCGGTCTGCCAGGCTCAAATCCACCGCGACTTTATCGGGCGCGACCGCGCGCCAGGCGCGCTCACTGGATAATTTCCATCCATATAACTCCTGACCCGGCAAGGCGCCTTGAGCGAACGCCGTTCCGGTGATGAAGAACGCCAGCACAAGCGCGGCCAAACTAACAGCCACGCGCCACGCGGGAGAGAACGACCATACGCGGCGACGCGGATGCGCCTGCATGTGGGCGTACAACTGTGTCCGCGCACGCGCCTTGAATTCACGCATGGGCTGAATGGCTCGTCCGCGTTCGATCTTCAGCGCGGTCTGCAGAAGGGGCTTCAGCCGCGCGGCATGTTCGGGGTGGCGCGCCAGGCATTCGTCCAGGGAAGATGCGCCGCTGGACATTTCCTTCAGGCAGTTGTCGAGGATCAAATCGAAATTATCCATAAGACTTCTCGGTTTCCAAATACTTTGCGAGCGTCTGCAAGGCGCGCATCTGCAAAGCGCGGATGGCGCCCTCGCCTTTTCTCATTTGCCGCGCAATTTCATGCGTGTCCAGGCCGACGATGAACTTCAGGATCAAGACCTCCTGTTGATCTTCAGTCAGGAACTGTAACGCGTCGCGCATGGCTTGCAATTCAAATCGTAACTGCACTTGCTCGTCCACAGATGGGCCTTTAGCCGATAACGTGCCGACTTCGTCAAGCGGGACGGTTTCCTTTCGCGTCCGATAATGGTCAATCACCTGATTTCTCGCAATCGTATAAAGCCATGCCAGAAAGTGACCGCTGGGACGATAGCGGGAAATATTTTCCCAGGCTTTGAGGAAGACTTGAGAGGTGATATCTTCCGCGGTCTGTTCGTCGCTCACTCGGAAATAGACGTAACGATAGACCCGCTCGACATAAGCGTCATACAATTGTGCGAACGAGTCTGCATTACCAGATTGTGCCTCATGAACCAGGCGCGCCTCTTCTGGGAGTGGTGAATCGGAATGAACGGCTTCACTGGCTTTCACAATGTTTCACCTATAGTAACGAGGGGCTGAAAAATATATTACGGGATAACCAAGACGAATGGAAACAAACGACAGGCGACCCACCGCAGACAACCTCTTGTGGTCCGCGGCTATTAAAATCCTTCAAGTTTGGAAAAGTCGGCCACTCCATCGGCCAATCCTGCGATTCTTTGCAGGAGGCCGAGGCGATTCTCGCGAAGAGCCTTGTCATCGGCCATGACCAGGACTTTATCGAAAAAAGCATTGACGGCAGGAATCATTGGGACGAACGCGTTCAGGAAATCGTCCACGCTTCCTTCCGCCCTCGAAGCGGATTCGGCGTCCTCCAAAGCCTTGAACAGCGCCTCTTCCTGTTTCTCGGCAAAATACTTTTTATACACTTTGAACGTTTTCTTTTGGTCGCGCGTGATTCTCACACACCGCGCAAAGGCGGGCAGAATCTCGCGCCAATCCTCGCGCGCCACCCATGCCTGTAATTGCTTCACCGCCCGCGCCGAACCTGCGGGATTGTTCGATTGCGCGGCAAGGACAGCATCCACCACGTCATATTTATGGCCCATGTCTTTCAGCGCAACAGACAAACGTCCCGCCAGGAATTCCAGGATTTGCGCTTGCGCCTTCTCGCTGACTTCAACAATCGGTTGCGTCTTCGCAGATTTGCTCACGGCCTTGGCGAGATCGAAGTCAACGTCATGCTCGATGAGCGGCTGGACAATGCCAATCGCGGCGCGGCGCAGACCGAACGGGTCTTTCGCGCCGGTCGGAGCCAGGCCCGCCGCGAACAGGCCGACCAGCGAATCGAGTCTATCGGCCAGCGCCACCGCGAGACCAATTTTCGTTTTGGGGACAGTTTGATATTGTTCACCGATCGCATCGGCCACTTCCTGTTTTTCGCCGGAACGAAGCGCATATTCGCGACCGATGATGCCTTGCAATGACGTCATCTCTGTGACCATTTGAGTCGCCAAATCGGCTTTGGCAAGGAAGGTTGCACGTTGCACGTCGGAAAGTTGCACATCATCCAACTCAAGCATCGCCGCAAGTGCTTTGACAAGTTTCAACATGCGCTCCGATTTATCCAGCAGTGAGCCGAGTTTTGTATGGAAAGTGAGACCGGAAAGTCGCGTGCGATAAAATTCAAGCGGATGCTTGATGTCTTCGCGCACGAAGAAGTTGGCGTCCGAAAAGCGCGCGCTGAGAACATGTTCATTTCCCTGTTGAACCAAATCCAAATGTTGATCATCGCCGTTGCGGATGGCGATGAAGTTGGGCAGTAATCTTCCGTTCTTCTCGATCGGGAAGTAACGCTGATGTTTTTTCATGGTCGAGATCAAAACATCACGCGGCAATTGCAGAAACTCGGAGTTGAAATTGCCGAGCACGGCAGTGGGCTTCTCGACCAGATTGGTCACCTCGGCAAGGAGATCGTCGTCCATCATGGCTTCTCCACCGACGAAGCCCGCGGTCCGTTTGACTTGTTCGAGAATGGAAGCCTTGCGCTCTTCGACATCCAACACGATCCCCGCTTCACGAATCGCGTCGAAATACTGGTCCGCAGATTTGATTTCGATTTCGGGCGAATCATACGGGCGCAAGCCGCGGGTGGTATTGCCCGAGGTCACGCCGGCAAATTCAAACGGAATCACCGCTTCGCCGTGCAGTGCCACCAGCCAGCGAATCGGACGCGAGAAAGAAACGCCGCTCTCATTCCAGCGCATGGATTTTTCAAACTTAATGTTCTCGATCAATTTCGGCAGGGTTTCAGCCAAAACTTCGAGGGCGGAGCGTCCCTTTTGGTTGACAACCGCGAAGACATACTTACCGCCATTCTCTTCGCGGACTTGCAGGTCTTTTGTGTCTATGCCGTTCTTCTTCGCAAAACCCAGCGCGGCAGGTAATGCGATCCCGTCTTTATCAAAGGCTTTGTCCGCGGGCGGACCTTTGACGAGGTCTTCGCGGTCAGGTTGATTTGGGGAAAGAGAATCAACGAAAATGGCGAGCCGCCGCGGGGTCGCGTGGATGCGGATGTCTTTGTGTCCGAGATGAAGTTCATCCAGCCAGGCGGGAATCCGCTCGCGGAGTTGAGTTAGTGCTGAGTCCACATCCGCTGCGGGCAATTCTTCTGTTCCAATTTCCAAGACAAACGGGGCGGGTCCAGAAACAGATTCGGGCAGTGGCCTTTGAACAGCGGCTTTGGGAGTCCGTTCTTTCAATAACGGATATTCAAGTCCCTTGCGCTGTTCGCTGTAACTCTCCGCTACTTTGCGCGCCAGTTCGCGCATTCGACGAAAGAAGGCCTGACGCTCGGCCACGCTGATCGCGCCGCGCGTGTCGAGAATGTTGAAGGCGTGTGAACATTTCAAAACATAATCGTGCGCGGGGAGGATGAGTCCCGCGGCGAGACTCGTATCCGCTTCGGCGGAGAAGAGGTCGTACATCTTGCGGATGCGGTCCACATCGGCGGTCTCGAAGTAATATTTGGAGTGTTCGAATTCTTCTTGATGGCGAATCTCGCCGTACGTCACACCCGCGCCCCATTCCTCATCCCAGATGGCTTTGGCATTGTTGAGCGCGATGAGGATGCGTTCGAGTCCATATGTGATCTCGACCGAAATAGGATCGAGCGCCACACCGCCCATCTGCTGGAAGTAGGTGAACTGCGTGATCTCCTGCCCGTCCAGCCAAACCTCCCAGCCAAGCCCCCAGGCAGAGATGGCGGGCTGTTCCCAGTTATCTTCGACGAAACGAATATCGTGTTGGCGCGGGTCGATGCCGAGGGCTTTGAGCGACTCGAGATAGAGTTCCTGCGGGTTGCCGGGATCGGGCTTGAGGATGACCTGATACTGATAATGCAACTGAAAGCGGTTGGGATTCTCGCCGTAGCGCCCATCGTCGGGGCGGACGGAGGGTTCGACATAGGCGACGTTCCAGGGTTCGGGTCCGAGGACGCGCAGGAAGGTGGCGGGGTTCATCGTCCCTGCGCCGACCTGGGTGTAGTAAGGCTGCGTAATGAGACATCCATGCGAGGCCCAGAAGTCTTGAAGCTTGAGGATGATTTCCTGGAAAGAGGATTTTGGCATTCGATGTTCGCAATTCGATATTCGGGATTTGGTTTGCAAGAGGGATTATAACTGATGGTTAATGGAAGATGGCAAATAACAATCAAAAATGCCCAAAGGCCTCCTTAACATCAACGGGCAATTGATAAGCAAACTACTTTACTAACAGTGCGGCGCGTCTGCGCAAAGCCTGCAATAATTTTTTATAGCCGTTCACTTCAAACAAGTCCACCCTCTGCCAGCGGCGCAGACTTTCAGGCAGGTCGCATTCCTCCAGACGGGCGGGGACAATGAAGATCTGACCCTCGGGAAGCAAATCTGCCTCCTCCAGCGCGATGCGCACCTCCTTCTGACGATAGCCTTTTTGCCTGTTGAATTGTTTTGAGAGGCAGACGATGACCACATCGCTTTCGCGTACGGCCTTGCGGATTTCATATTCCCAGGCCTGCCCCGGCAAAAGTTTCTGTTCATCCAGCCAGGCCTCGATGCCGTCTTTGATCAGGCGATGATACAGATTGCGAACATCTTCCTGATCGCTGTGCGCATGAGCAAGGAACACGCGGAGTCGTCGTCTGGATACCATTTGTGCACCATGAGAGTCCAACTTAGGCAAAGAGGCTTGAATCATTATATTAGAACGTATGTTCTAAGTCAAGGTCTTCGCTTTTTCTGGAACAGGGGCGGGAGGTGTTTTCCCCGATGCTATAATTTTCTTTGATACTTGGCGTTATGACACACGATATCCTCATCCTCGGCGGCGGACCCAGCGGACTCTCGACCGCGCTTCACCTCGCGAAACTGTATCCGCATCTCACGGACCGCATCCTGATCCTCGAAAAGGAACATTATCCGCGCCCGAAACTATGCGCGGGCGGCTTGGTCGCAGACGCCGAGATCATCCTCCAGCGCCTCGGCCTCGATACCAGCGAGGTCCCGCATGTAGACGCGGTCAGCGCGCATTTTGATTTCGCGGGAAAAGGACTCGAGATCCGCATTCCACACACGCACACGATCCGCGTCGTGCGCCGCGATGAATTTGATAACTGGCTGGCGAAAAAAGCAGAGAGTAGAGGAATAGAGATTAGAGAAGGAATAGCAGTGAAAAATGTCCAGCCGCGGGATGGTAGCGTAATTGTCGAAACAGATGAAGAAACATTCACCGCGCAAGTTGTCGTCGGCGCGGATGGCTCGAACGGAATCGTGCGGCGGTGTATTTTGCCCAACGCGCCGGTTCATACCGCACGCGTGCTGGAAGTTCTCACCCCCTCCCAGCCCGACCCCCACCGCCCTGCGGGCACCTCCCGCAAATCCTTCGGATTTGGGGGAGGCCGGGTGGGGGTAGCATTCTTTGATTTCTTCCCCGTGCCCGCGGGCATCGCGGGGTATGTGTGGGATTTTCCAACGCAAGTCAAGGGCCAGCCCATGCGATGCTGGGGAATCTACGACACAAACATTCTCGCAGATCAGCCGCGGCCTGCGCTCAAAGACCCGTTGGCCGAAGAGATGGCGCGTCACGGATTCGATCTCAACGACGTTGAACTCAAAGGCCATCCCATTCGCTGGTTCAGCCCGATGAATCGAATGTCGGTGCCGCGCGTTCTGCTGGTGGGCGACGCGGTCGGCGCGGACCCGATCTTCGGCGAGGGCATCAGCATCGCGCTCGGTTACGGAGCGGTGGCGGCGCGCGAAATCGGCGAGTCGCTTCGGCGCAATGACTTTTCATTTACCGGATACCGCTGGCGGGTCGTCCGAAGCGCCCTCGGTCAAACGTTGATGGCGCGCTGGCTCATCGCGGAAATCTTATATAGGTTAAAATGGCATTGGTTTCAAATTTTTTTCTGGCGCGTTCTGAATCCAATTATTGCCCTGGTTGCCAAGATTTTCATCTTGAATTGGAGCAGACGAATAAAGTAAACTGGGAATTCTTTTCTCTCGCCGCTCTGAGTTTTGAAATGGAGAAGCAATGATTGAAGGATTGAACGGATTACGCGCTCTTGCATTTTTGGGTGTTTTCGCGTATCACACTGGAAAAATCCGATTTGGTTGGGCAGGGGTGGATTTGTTCTTTGTGCTATCAGGCTTCCTCATCACCGATATCTTATTGCGTATGAAAGGATCGCTTCCCGTCAAGGACTTTTTTATAAAGTTTTACGCCAGGCGCGCACTTCGCATATTGCCGCTATATTATTTATATCTTCTAATTTTGGCAGTAATTGTTTTCGTATCCCCTAACTATAATTTTGGTCCACTAGCTACCAATTTCAGACAGGAATTTTATCATAATATATGGTATGGTATTTTCTATGTCTACGATTTTTTCTTCGCCAGCGCTGGATATAGAAAAACTTGGGCCTTCAGCCATTTATGGTCACTTTCGGTGGAAGAACAATTTTACTTGATTTGGCCTTTCCTAATCTTTCTTATACCTAAGAAACATCTGAAAAAACTTTTCCTCTACGCCATAGGATTAGGTCCTATTTTTCGTTTGATAACGACCATCATTTTTCGAAATCACCTTTTCCCATTTCTGCTCGCCGACCCTCAACAGGCGACATACGTGCTTCCTTTTTCACATGTAGACGCATTCGCATTAGGAGCATATATCTCACGGTTTGATATACCATATCCTCGACTGCAACTTCTTGGCCTAGTGATTGCTATTCCTGTAATAGGTCTAATCACAGATTATTTTATAACCGGCCACTACGTATTGGCCACCCTAGGATATGAGCTTCCACTGATAGGTGCCTACAAGGAGGTGTGGGGATACAGCCTCTTGAATTATCTGTTTGCCATATTAATATATTGTATTGTCAGAACAAAGCTTTTCCAGAGTGATTTAAGTGGTAGCATTTTAAGCTACCTCGGCAAGATATCCTATGGGCTATATGTCTATCACTTTTTCACAACTGCAGTGGTGGTAGCCGTCCTCAAGAAACATTCCCTACCATACACATTTGGCTCCCCCGGAGTATTTTGGATAGCGCTAATAACCACCATCATCATATCAACCATAAGCTACCATTTTGTAGAAAAACCAATTCTGAATTTGAAGTCGCGCTATTTTGATATCCCAGCTAGCGCATATGCTTCAGAAAATTAGGCGTGTTCAATTCGCGTTCGAGCAGATATGTGAAATAGCCCTGCATGAGACTCTCCGTCTCTTTCTGGACCTCGAGGCTGGGCCGCGCGCGGGACGCCTCGGCGTAGCTCGAGCGTTGGAAGTGACGCAGATATTTGAGCGCATCCATGGAAATATTTTTCAAATTGGGCAGACCTGCTCCGCAATTCGGGTCAATGACTCCGCCCGCGCTGAACGAAAAAAATTGATCTTCGGCGACGATCTCACGTCCGCAGTTGGCGCACTCGAAGAGTTGTGGACGAAACCCCAAGTAATCCAGCAGGCGCATTTCAAAATAACGGATGCAAATCCACGGGTCTGATTTTGATGCGAGGCGCGCCAGCGTTTCGGTCAAGAGTCGAAAGATCGAAAGATTCTCCGCATCATCTTCATATGTGAAACGGTCAAGCAATTCAAGAACGTACGACGCGTGTCCCGTGAGAATCAAATCTTCGTGCAATGGTAAATATACATCAATCGTATCGGCCTGCGTGACGATGAACAGGTCGCGGCCCTTCGCCAGTTGAAGTTTGACGTGCGTAAACGGTTCGAGATGTCCGGCCTTGCGCGAGGTCAGTTTGCGCGCGCCTTTGACGATGGCGCGCGTCTTGCCGAGTTGACGCGTGTACAGAGTCAACAATCGGTCGGCCTCGCCGTAATCGGCATGGCGAAGGACGACGGCCTCCACGCGCAAGGAATGAAAGGTATCGCGCATTTATAAGGATCGAACGTAGAAACGAATCAGAAACAGGCTGGCGATGAGGGGCAAAGCAAACGCGCCGAGATGAATGACCCAAAACACAAAGCCGATATTTGTGACAGTACTTGCATCAGGAAAAGTCCAGGCTATGGCAAAATAAATTCCGCTGGAAATCAGGAGAACGACTCCTGCAAATCGATTCGCTGGATACCAAATCTCATCACTGGAAAGAGTCTTCGGAGTGCGGACGCCGTAAATGAACTGGCGGGAAATCCAGCCAAAGATGAGCGGGATGGAAAGCAGGGCAATCAACGCGGACGGAATAAAGAACGGCTGGTTAAACATGTTCTGCGCTCGAATTTATCGTGAGAGCTTTTCAGATGTAAACGCGCCGGGCAGTAATTCGGCTACCGTCGTTTTCTGAATCAGTTTTCCCTTTGCATCCGCGATCAAGACGATGGTATCGAGGCCGAACTCGGCCAGCACCTGGCGGCATCCGCCGCACGGCGAACCGCCGGTTTCGGTCACGACCGAGATGACCTCGATCTCGCGTTCGCCCTCCGAGATGGCTTTGAAAATCGCCACACGTTCCGCGCACATGGTCTGCGGATACGCGGCGTTCTCGATATTGACGCCGGTAAAGACGCGCCCGGTCTTTGTACGGAGCGCGGACCCGACCGCGTAATGGGAGTAAGGCACATAGGCGCGGCGGCGCGCTTCGTTGGCAAGTTCGATCAGTTGTTTATAGTCTTCGCTGAGTTGTGGCATAGAAACCTTTTATTGAATGTCACCCTGAGTGAAACGAAGGGTCTCGTTCTTTTGAAGAACGAGTCGCTTCGTCGGGCTACGCCCTCCTCAGCATGACATGTTTTGTCGTATTTATTTTTTCTTTTCTTTTCTTTCAAATTTCTTGATGGCACGCGCGGGCATTCCAACCACGAGCGTATCTTCGGCGACGTTCTTCGTCACCACCGCACCCGCGCCGGTGCGCGCGCCGGAACCGATCTTGAGCGGCGCGACCAGCATGGTATCCGAACCAATGAATACATTTTCACCGATTTCAGTGGGGTGTTTTTTCTCACCGTCGAAATTGCAGGTAATCGTCCCTGCGCCGATGTTGGTGTTCGCGCCGATGGTGGCATTGCCGATGTACGAGAAGTGTCCCATCTTCACGCCTTCGGCCAGATACGAGTCTTTGACTTCGCCGAAGTTGCCCATGTGGACATGTCTGCCCAAATGCGCGCCCTTGCGCAAACGAGCGAACGGACCCATATCCACACCGTCTTCCAGCACGGCACCTTCCATGACCGACATAAAAATTTTACAGCCGTTTCCGATCTTTGTGTCGCGAATGTGCGAGTTCGGCCCGATGATATTTCGCTCGCCGATGATTGTGTCACCTTGAATGTAAGTGTTAGGCAAAATCGTTGTATCTTTTCCGATGATCACGCCTGCTTCGATGTACGTTGATGCCGGGTCGGTCATTGTGACACCGTTCAACATGTGCATCTCGTTGATGCGACGGCGCATGGCCGCCTCCGCTTCGGCGAGATGAATGCGCGTGTTGATTCCAATCGTCTCGATCAGGTCATGATGCACCACTGCTTGAACCGGCAAGTTTTCTTTCACAGCGAGTTCGACAACATCTGTCAGATAATATTCGCCCTTCCGCGGATTCTTCTGAATGCGATGCAGAGCGTCCCATAACCAATCGGCTTTGAAGCAATATGCGCCGACGTTCAATTCTTTGATCTTCTGTTGCTCAGGCGTAGCAACATATTCCTCGACAATGGCTGCGACAGTGCCGTCCGCCTTGCGGACGATTCGCCCAAAGCCGCGGGGGTCATCCGCGATAACGGTCAGCAGGCTGAAGGGTCCGGAATTGAGGCGTTGAGTCTCGAGAAGTTGCTGAAACGTTTGGCCGCGCAGGAGAGGCATGTCTGCGTAGGTGACGATGACATAATCTGCTTTGTCTTTGACAAGCGACTCGGCCTGCAACGCGGCGTGAGCCGTCCCCAGCTGCGGCTCTTGCAGGACGCATTGAGCGGAGTCCGCGGCAAAAGCCTTCACCTGTTCCGCGCCGTACCCGACGATCACAACCGGCTTCTCGGTGATCGCGTGTTTCAATGATTCAAGCACATGCCAAAGCATGGGCTTGCCACAAATCGGATGCAGGACCTTGGGCAAATCGGATTTCATGCGAGTGCCCTGACCTGCGGCGAGTACGATGGCAGTGACTTTCATAGTCAACTCCTAAACAAAACAGGCCTGCGCGCGCAAGCCTGTTGATGAGAGAAAAATTCCCGCCTGCGCGGGTTTCTTGATCTTGCTGGGGCGCCTGGATTCGAACCAAGATCCACAGATTCAAAGTCTGGTGTGCTGCCCTTGCACCACGCCCCAATCAAACCAGCCCTGACAAATCTCAGGACAAGCGGGCAGATTGTATCATATTTATTTTTATTTCTCTCCATCCGGCGTGAGACCCATCTTGCGCGCCTCTTCATAGGAAATGACTTCCGGATTATCGGACTTATTGGCATGTTGTTCCGCGGCCTGATTCCAAAATTCATCCATCTCTTCCTGTTTGACTCTCTTTTTAGCCGCGTCTTTCAATAACGCTTCCATCTCCGGGGCGGGTGGAGTCTTTTGAAGTTCGCCCGTCTTGGATTTCTTTTTCACAACAGGAGTTGGAGATGGCGGCGGAGGGCCTTCAGGCTCTTTGAGTTCGGACGTCACGCCCATGGAACGCAGGGATCGCGATACTTCGTTCCGAAGCGCCAAAATCGCATCCAATGTGTCAATGATGTTCTCGCGTTTGGCAAGTCCATTGCCGGCCAGCAGAAGTGAATAGCCCGGATCTGCAGGAACCATCAGCAGATCGTGATCGCCTCCGCTGAACACATAATAGTGATCGAGATTTTCCTGATGATTGAATTTGGCGACTTTGAGTCCGGCTGTGAAGATGGCCGTCAGGCCGGAAAGAAGCGAGACCTCCATACTGCTATCGCGCAAGTCTCCTGCGCGCGCCATGACAAGGCCTTTGTCATTGAGCAGAAAAACCGCGTCGGCCTTGATGTCCTGCCGGAAATTGGCGAGCAGGTCCGAGATCCGCGAACGACGCGCTTGAGTCTTTGCATCCGATTCGGGAGGGAAGATCGTGCGGACGAGCCCGAGACTGCGCTCGACTACATCCAGAAAATCAGCGAGGGCAATGGGCTTATCGAAGGTGGCGATGGCGCCCGCGTTCAACATTTCATCGCGGGCTTTGCGATCGGTCGTGCCGGTGATCAGAATTACTTTTACATCAGGGTGTTTGACGCGGACCTTGTGCATTAACTCGATGCCCGTGATGCCGGGCAGGAGATAATCGGTGACAAGCAAATCAATGCGATGACGTCCCACTTCCAGCAATGCTTCCTCGCCGGAAGGGGCCTCGATAATTTCAAGTTCCGAGTTCTTCAACGTATCGAGCGTTGAATGCAGAAGCCGAAGGATATCGCGCTGGTCATCTACCAGCAAAATGCCATACGACATGATGAATGATTGACTCGAGTCGGTCTTTCACAAAAGGGGTAAAGATAAAGGCGAAAGTTTACAGGAAATTTTCAGCAAAATGACAGGCGGCAAAATGGCCCGGTTTCAGTTCGCGAAATTCAGGTTCCTTCTCGGCACAAATCTTCTGGGCAATCGGGCAACGCGGGTGAAAGCGGCAACCGCTCGGCGGATTCAACGGGCTGGGTACATCGCCTTTGAGAATCAAACGCTTACGCTTCAATTTGGGATCGGCAACGGGGATGGCCGACATGAGCGCCTGCGTGTACGGATGCAACTGCCTGCGATACAACTCATCGCGGTCGGCCAGTTCGACCATTTTGCCGAGATACATCACCGCCACGCGGTCGGAGATGTGTTCGACCACGCTCAAGTTGTGAGCAATGAATAGATAGGTGAGACCGAACTCACTCTGCAGGTCCTTCAAAATATTGAGCACCTGCGATTGGATGGAAACATCCAGCGCGGAAACCGGCTCATCGCAGACGATGAATTTGGGACGCAAGGCCAGAGCGCGCGCAATGCCAATGCGCTGACGCTGACCGCCGGAGAATTCGTGCGGGAAGCGGCGGGCATGATAGGTCTCGAGACCCACCTTCTTCAACGTCTCCATCATAATATCCACGCGCTCTTTGGGTGTGCCGATCTTATGAATGTGCAGGCCTTCCATCACTGATTCGCCGATGGGCACGCGCGGATCGAGCGAAGCATAGGGGTCCTGAAAGATGATCTGCAGATCGCGGCGGACGAGTTTGAGTTCGTTGTTCTTCAGTTGGAAAATATCTTTGCCGCCATAAATCACCGACCCGGCGGTCGGCTCAATCAGACGAAGCATGGTGCGCCCGACGGTCGTCTTGCCACAGCCCGACTCGCCCACCATGCCGAGCGTCTCGCCTTTTTTAATGGAAAAACTGACATCGTCCACAGCCTGCACGTGCGCGACCACGCGCTGCATCACGCCAGCCCGCACAGGAAAATATTTTTTCAAATTCTGCACTGCGATCAGGTCTGGTTGTTTTTTAACAGTGGATTTATCGCTCATTGTTTACGACTCCCATGACCCCTTGTTTAGCGCGCCTTCAATGGAGCGCGGTGTCCTTCAGCGTTCGTATACAGCCAGCACCGGACGACATGATCGGGTTTTACTTCTTCCAGTTCAGGTTGCACCTCGTTGCAAATCTTAAGCCCGTGTTTGACGCGCGCCGCACAACGTGGCGCGAAACGGCATCCTTTGGGCAGGTCAATTAAGTTGGGAACATTTCCAGGGATGACATCCAATTTATCTTTGACTTTTCCGAGAATCGGGATGGAACCGATGAGACCTTGTGTGTATGGATGAAGCGGATGATCGAACAGTTCACCAACCGCCGCCTGCTCCACAATCTCACCGGCATACATGACCGCTACGCGTTCAGCCATCTCGGCGATCACGCCCAGATCGTGGGTAATTAAAATGACCGACGTGCCCATCTTCTCGCGCATTTCCAGCATCAGGTCCAAGATTTGCGCTTGAATGGTCACGTCGAGGGCCGTCGTCGGTTCATCAGCGATCAACAGTTCCGGGACACAGGCCAGCCCCATGGCGATCATCACACGCTGGGCCATACCGCCCGAAAGTTCATGCGGAAACGCCTGAGCGCGCCGCTCTGCATCCGGGATGCCGACCATTTTCAGCAGTTCGACTGCGCGCTTTTGTCCGGCCTCTTTTCCGAAATCCTGATGAATGCTCAACACTTCAGCGATCTGATCGCCCACACGGAAGACCGGGTTCAATGCGGTCTGCGGCTGTTGGAAGATCATGGAGATGCGGTTGCCGCGCACCTTCATCATCTCCTCTTCCGAGAGTTCCAGCAGGTCGGTCCCATCCAATAAAATTTCGCCTTCGAGAATCCTGCCGGGCAGAGAGATCAGGCGCATGATCGAGAGCGACGTCACGCTTTTGCCGCAACCCGATTCCCCCACCAGGCCGAGGATTTCACCGGGATAAACCACAAAGTCCACGCCGTCCACGGCGTGGACCACCCCATCTTCGGTAAAGAAATGGGTCTTGAGATTCTTCACTTCCAGCAAAGGTTTCTTATCAGACTTCGTCTTCGTCTTAGCCACAGTTGACTCCTCGTTGTGGATTGCGCCTGATTATAGCAAAGAAATCCTATTATGGCGCGGGGAGTGCCAAAGACGGCGCGCCATAGACTCCGCTCAGGCCGCCGGGCACAGAATCGAACGGGTAGGTGATATTGCGGTACACGTCATAGGCCATGCCTGAATACAATGGAGTGAAAGGCACGTCTTGGGCAAGAATAGATTGAATCTCGAAGACCTGCTGACGCGCCTGATCCAGATCGCTGGTGGAATTCAACGCCTCACACGCGGACTGGAGGCGGTCGCTGTGATACCCAAACGGATTCCCGTCCCCGAACCAATCGCACAGATAGCCGGGATACTCGCTCACGCGCCAGCCGAGGATCGCCATGTCATATTGATGACCGGCAAAGACAGCATAACGGAGTTCTTCAGGATTTACATATTTCACTGCCAGCGAAACACCAAGCAAGTTGGCCATTTTCATTTTGTAGCCTGCCTCAAGGCTTTCCATCTCATCATATTCTTTGGAAAGACTAAGCAATAGGAAGTCAGGTAAAGGTTTGCCATTTGGCGAAACAAGTCTTTTTCCGGGTATTCCCTCATTTGCCTTTTCGTTCCATGCAGGCTCAACTTCCCATGAATAACCTGCGGACTTAAGAGTTTGGACAGCCAACTGCAATCTCTCCTTCGTCTTCCAAAGGCTACTGTCACCCAAGTCTGTGCAAGGCGCTTTTGCTGTTGGATTAAGCCAGAATTGATTATTCCAATTAATAAAGTTCCTGTTTGATACCGAATTACCCCTATTGGGTATCCAAGTAATGCAAGCAATTGCTTGCCGAAGCGCCAAGTCAATGATCTCAGAATTAGCGATATTAAATACGAGGTAATAGGTATTGTTATCGAAGTATGGGCTAAATGCAAATCCACTTGGGAGTCGAATATCCGGAATCGCCTCAAGGTTTGGCAAGATAATATTTATCTCATCACCTTGTTTTAGTGCTCTAGAAACTTCATCTTCATTTGCAAATTCTTGATAGGTAGCTCTCTCAAACTTCGGCTCACCAAACGGATGCGCCGGGTTGACTTTGTTCGCCCAAACCCCATTTGCTTCGCCATCGGGCATCCAATTTCCCAGTGTTGGTTCATCTTTATCATCCAGCGCGTACAATGATTCGCGCGCGGCATTCATGGCAGAATCATAATCCGATTGCGCCTTGACGAGATCGTTGTTGGCTTCGTTGAGATCGCCCTGCTGACGCGTCAGCGCGGCTTGAGCCTGTCTGGCCTCATCCGGCGTCATAGGCGTGGAGGCAATGGACAGATTCAGAGCGTTCACTTTTTGTTGAAGGTCATCCACTTTGACCTTCAACTTTTCAATTTGTAAAGCCAGATCACTCGGAGGGAGCGAAGCTGCGGCTTCAGCCACTTTTGCAGACCAGTATGCTTTTTGAACAATGGGACCTTGCAATGCGCCATACTGCCACACACCTACGTTCGGGTGCTTCTTGAAAAAGAATCGGACTGTGCTCGCGTCAACGGCTTCGGCGTGATCGAGATAATCGGGGTTGTAATAATCGCGCCAGTCAAAGCCGAGGCGGAAAGCAAGAGCTGTGTTGACCGTGAAAGCCACATCCTCTGCGGTGAATGGAGAACCATCCGTCCACTTTAAATCGGATCGAAGCGGAGCCGTGGCTGTGAAATAATCTACATCATCATAGACGGCGGAGGGCATGTCGCTGGCGGCCATCGGCTCAAAATTTCGATCCGGGATGGAGAGATGATAGAGCCTCGGCCAGTATTCATTGCGCACCGCGTAATTGTTGTACGAATATCCTTTTGAATCGAACAAAGCCCACACGTTCACATCGGTCACTTCGCCGATCAGCGCGAAGCGAATCTCGGATGCGCGGGTAACAGGATTTGTGTCAGTTTTGGAAAAGGCTGTTGGGGTCGGGGCCGCTGTGGGTCCCGCGCAAGAGGCGAGCAGAATCAGAACCAGCGCGGCCAGTACATGTCGCGAACGAGTCACTATTTGCAGTCCTGCCCCATATCGTAGGCTTCCACGTTCCACATCGGATTGGCGCTTGGATCAAGATCGAAATGGCAGACCTCCGCACGCGCGACCGCCACTCTCAAACGATAGTAAAGCGGAATGGACGGGAGATCGTTTGCAAAAATGGTTTGGGCCTGATGATAAGCATCAGCATAATTTTGCTCGCCGGGCAAAGCCAGATGCGCGGCGCGACAGGCCGCATCATACGCTGGATTTTTATAGCCGCTCACATTGGTGCCGACCCAATGATTGAGAGCGTTGGGAATTTCATCGCTGGTGAACCAATCGCATGGCGGCTGAACGCTGTCAGTGGACATGGCGTATTCAATGAGATCAAAGCGGCGGCCAAACAACAAGCCGACCGGGCCGGGCGCGTAGAGATCGTTCTGTGCATAGTATTGAATGTTCGTGCCAATGCCGCATTGACCCAGAGACTTGGAGAGAATCTCGGCCACCTGTCTGCGTTGAACCGCGGGGGTGGAATAATAATTCAGCATGAGCGGCGTGCCGGCTTGCACGCCTTTGACCGTGACAGCAACGCGCGGCGTGGATGGATTGCCATCCAGATCGCGCCAGCCAACTTGCTCGAGAAGCGCAATGCCCGCGCCTGGATCGAATTTATAAGAAGCAACACTGGCATCGTAGAGCGGATGATCCGACGGGACAAACGAAGCGGGCACAGAGGTTTGACCGAACAAAACTGTATTCACCACCTGCTGACGGTCGAGGCAAAGCGCAATGGCCTGACGCGTGCGCGGGTCGGCGAGGAGGTCTGGCCTGTCGTTGGCGGAATTACGGCCATCGTCGTATGTGGCCGGCGCGATGCCAAGCCCAAGCCACTCAATGGTCATGCCCGGCGCGAAGGAGGCTTTGATCATCCCGGCATCCTGCATCTGCTGAAGCAGGGCAATCTGTGAATCGAGATGGACGCTCGGGTCAAGGATGTCACAGCGTCCGGCAGTCAGTTCGCTGATGGCCGCGTTGGGATCGGAGATGAATCGAAAAACGAGTTGATCGAATTTAGGAAAACCATTCGCGGCGCGGAAATAATATGGGTTTTTGACGAGCGTGATGCGATCACCCGGCGCCCAATCTTCCATCATGTATGGGCCCCAGCCTATCGGCGCGCGCTGAGCCACATCAATTTGCGGCAGTTCCGCGGCAGAAAATTTACCCCATGATTGTTTGGGCGCGGGCGCCCAGAAGTTGGTCATGAAAGACGGATCAAGATAGCCGGGAATGCCCCACCATTGAGTGCTGTTTGCATCCGCGGCTTCATAGGTTTGCGTGCGATCAATCAAAAATTTCGAGCCGGGCGTGTTCTTGTCCGCGGCAAGTTGATAACCATAAACCGAATCATCTGCCGTCACCGGCGTGCCGTCCGACCAGGTGATATCGGAGCGCATCCGAAACGTGACGATCATCTGATCCATTTGCAGAGGGCTGACGCCGTCGTACGTGAGGACGCATCCATCCGCGCGGCAACCGGATGGACGCACACGCGTGCCCACAGCCAGCGCGGTCAGGTTGCCGTCCGCATCAATGATCGCCCTGCCAGCAGTCACAGCAATGGGCTTGATCTGCACATCGCCGTTCGAGAGGCTCGGCATTTGTTTCAGGATGACGGGCTGATAATCGTAACTGATCGTATCGAATGGACCATCGTAGATCGCGGCGAGGACGCTCTGCGCCGCATCATTCGGACCTCCGAACGGGTACAACGTATTCGGCTCTTCGCCCAGGCAGACGGTTAACACGCGCAGCACCGCGGACGTGGACGTAACCACAGGCGTCAGCGTTGGCTTGGGTGTGGAAGTTACAGATGATGTTCGCGATTTCAAACTGCATGAAGAAAGCAGAAGAAACGAAAGGCTGAGAAAAACAATGAGTTTGCGAAACCGGCCATGGGTCCCGGACATGAGGCGCTCCTTGATGAAAGGTCAAAGAAAAAGGATTCGGGCTATGTGACCCGAATCCTATCTCATCCTTGCCGTTCTCACAAGCGTCTGGTCATCGTTTTTTGCGTTCCTGAATGTAGCGTGACGCCCCTATGATTCCAAGAAAGAAACCGATGAGAGAGGCAGTGTAGGCGAAAAAGTTCAAGAAGAACGTGGACGTGATCACATGAATGACCATGAGAAACGGCAATACCCATCCCAGCACAGAAAGCAGGAAACCAATAAGAATTAAATGCCAGGGACGCATGTGAATCTATTTGTACAACCAGCATGCCACCAGATGACCCGGCTCGGGTTCAAAATCCGGCGGTTCTTCGATCTCGCACAGGCCTTTGATCATCTTCGAGCAACGCGGATGGAAGCGGCATCCACTTGGCGGATTGACGAGGCTCGGCGGCTCGCCGGGCGGAATCTCTTTGAAGGTCTCTGCGTTCTTGGCATCCGGCTCGGAGGTGCCGGTGAGCAAAGCCATGGTGTAGGGGTGCAGTGGGTTATCAAGCACCTGGCGCACTTTGGCTTTTTCCACGAGATTGCCCGCGTACATCACAAAAATGCGCTCAGAGAAATAACTCACCGTGGAGAGATCGTGGGTGATGTAAATTACCGAAAGGTGGTGAGATTCCTGCAAGCCGCGCAGGAGTTTGAGAATCTCCACGCGCACCGAGGCATCCAGCATGGACACCGGTTCGTCGGCCACGAGGAATTTGGGTTCCATAATCATGGAACGCGCAATCACGACGCGTTGTTGCTGCCCGCCGCTCAACATGTGCGGGAATTTGGGAAGAAAATCAGCGACCGGGCTTAGCTTGACTTCTTCCATCGCCCTGCGGACGCGTTGCTCGCGTTCCTCCTTCTTCTTGACGCCGCCGACAATCAAAGGCTCTTCCAGGATTCTCTCAATCGTCATAAAAGGAGGCAAAGCACCGTAGGGATCCTGTTGCACATACCCGACGCGTGTATGATACCAGTGCATTCCGGCCGAATCGAGTTCGCTCAGGTTCTTTCCATCGAATATCACTTTGCCGCGCGTGGGTTTATAAAGGCCAAGGATGGTCTTCATCAGGCTGGACTTTCCACAGCCGCTTTCGCCGACCACGGCAATCGTCTCGCCGCTATGAACGTCGAAGGTAACTCCGTCCACTGCTTTTACGTATCCAGCGTGACCAAAACCGAAGCGACGCAGCTCAAACCAAACGTGAAGGTCGTCAATGGAAAGTAAAACTTTTCTGGCGCCTTCCGCTTCACCCTTCACAACTTTTGATCTTGTATCAGTAACCATGCTCATGCTCCGGCTCACGCGTATAACCAGCACTTAACTTTACGACCATCTTTTTCAATGACCGGCGGATCTTCAACGCATTTTTCAAAACGCGCAGGACAGCGATCTGCAAAACGACAGCCTTTGGGAAGATCGATCAGGCTGGGCGGTCTGCCCGTGATGAACTCCGGCTCTTTATCTCCATGCAGTCTCGGCACACTGGCCATCAATTTTTGCGAATAGGGATGGAGGGGTTTTGCAAAGAAACGATGAGCGTCACTGACTTCAACGATCTGGCCAGCATACATCACGGCCACATCGTCCGCCAACTCGCTGGAGGTGGCAATGTCGTGCGTAATCAAGATAAAACTGACGCCCAGTTCCTTTTTGAGGCGCTTCAATACATTGAAAATATTGGCCTGCGTCAAAACATCCAGGGCCGAGGTCGGCTCATCCAGAATAATCAAGTTGGGAGATGTGACCAGTGCCATCGCAATGGCGACCCGTTGGCGCATCCCGCCGCTTAATTCAAAGGGGTACCGGCTGATGAAATCCTCCGGAACGCCGACATGCTGAAACATCTTCTTGACCAGAGAATAGGCTTCATCTTTTCCCACCCCGAGATGAACAATGGCCGGTTCCGCCACCTGCTCACCGACTCTGATCACAGGATTGAGCGCGTTCATGGCGGCTTGCGGAACCATGGAAATAGCCGCCCACCGCACATTTTGCCGAAATTCTTCCTCGCCCAACGCCATGATGTCCTGGCCCTCGAGATAGATGTGGCCGGAATATGTCCCGGCGTTGCGAGGCAGGAGGCGCAGGATGGCCTTGGCCAGTGAACTCTTTCCACAACCTGATTCACCCAAGACTACCACGGCCCGATTCGATTCCAATTCAAAATTTACTCCATCCACTGCCTGAACCGGGCCATGGGTGGTGTTGAAATACAGGACCAGCCCCTCAATTCGGAGAAGTTTATTGTTCTGTGACATCAGTTAAATATCCCTCAGTCTTGGATTGAAAACGCGGTCCAGCGCAAAGCCGAGCATGGCGAAACCCAGACCGGTCAACATAAGCAAGGCAGCCGGTTCTAAAGGCCAATAATACAATCCACGATAAATGGCTCCATCAGTGATTGCATCGTCAATGACTTTACCCCAAGTTGGCAGAACCGGGTCACCGAGGCCGAGGACCGCCAAAGAGGCTTCAAGGAAGACGAAAGAGGGGATGGAGGAAACCAGGGCTGGGATCAGCAGGGGGATCATGCGCGGGATCAAATAGCTGAAAATAATGCGTCGATCCGAAGCGCCATACGCCCGTGCTGCCTCAATGTAGCTGGCCTCCTTGGATTGCAGGAAAATGGCGCGGTAGGTCTTGATCTGCCCCGAGAAAATACTCAAGAGGATCGTAACACCCAACATCAACCAGATGCTGCGCGAGTAGAACGTACCGACCATGATCAGAATGGCTAGGAATGGGAGCACAAGATTGATCTCAGTAATGCGTTGAATGAGCTCGTCCACCCAGCCTGCATACCATGTACCAATCGCGGCGATGATCATGGTCAGGACCGATGTGCCCAAAGCGGCGAGCAAGCCGAACGCCAGCGCGATAGGCGTGCCATACAACAAGGGCAGAAGAATATCGCGGCGATACTTATCGGTTCCGGCCAGACCATAAACCTTGCCATGGAACACGAATTGAACGTCCAAATCCGAATCCTTTTCGAAGGTTGTCCCGCTGATTACCAGCTTATATTGGCCCTTAACCACTGTTGGATTCTCTGCATGAGGATCGACAAAGAGAGCCTGCATAACATCTTCGTTTCTTAGACTCTTCTGCAGTTTCTGATCCTGGGAAAAACGATAGGATGATTTGCGATCCACTGCGATGTCTGCAATCCTGATCTTCCTGCCATCCGGGGTATACCAAGCAATCGAAACAAAGGGCAGTTTCTCGTTGAATTTAGGCGAGAAGTATAAGATGATTTCCTGTGGATAATCATCATAGGTATAGTCAAACGAGTATGTCATTTCCACAGTGGAAATGTCCGCAGTGCTAGAAGTGACGGTCTTCGTCATGCTTCCATCTGCCGTATTGGCCAGAAAGGAAAGAGGCTCCTTCTTGCTCGTAAAGAAGTTAAACCATTCAGGAGATGCATATTTGGGGTTTTGATACCAAACATCCTCCCCCCCACGCCACAACCGGATGGCCTCACTATATGGAATAGTGACCAGAGCATAGACGGCCACGCCAAGCAAAATAAAAATTACCAACAGACCAACGATGGCCGACGGATAACGAAGAAGTTCGCGAAAAGAGTTTTTAAAGGCAATCATTGTGAATTTCCAGAACCGACTTTCACGCGGGGATCAACCAGAGCGTACACAAAATCCAGGAGCAGGACGGTAATGGCCAGCAGATAGGCATAAATGATTGTAGACCCGACAATTACAGGCGTATCGTTGAAACCGATGGCTCGATACAAGGTAATCCCCAAGCCGGGCCAGAGAAATACAGTCTCAGTAATCGTAAACCCGGTCCACAGGGTAATGACCAGTAAAGCGAAGTTTGTGATGATGGTGGGCATGGTCGGGCGCAAGATATAGCGGCGTTCCACATCACGCTGTGGCAGTCCCTTGGCCTTCGCCATCTCTACATAATCCTCGCTCGAGTATATTAGGAAGAAAGTGCGCCAGTTATAAATGCTCAGGAAGATGGAACTGCAAATCACAGCTGAAGCAGGCAGAATGAGATGCTTCAATACGTTCAGACCGTAATCTATAGGATTTGTGGGCGATGGCGAATCCACCAGGCCGCCAAACGGCAAGATTCTGAAAACCCCGGCGAAGATCAAGATGAAGAAAATCCCATAAAACCACGGGGGGGCGGCAGAAGTTGGTGAAAATGCAATGGTCATCTTGTCAAAAAAACTGCCATATCTTCTTGATAGAGAAAGGGCAATAAAGACACTAGCAAAGAACAAGATAAGTTCAGATGTGCCTGTGAGCAACAGAGTTGCCGGAAGACGTTCGAGAAGGATGAGGCGTACTTCTTTGGAGCCATGATCGCTGATCATGTTCACAGCGCGGCCCAGATTCAAGGTGAGCGCATTGCGCAGGTAGTTCATGGAACGAACCGCAAAAGGCTGATCCAGGCCCTGACGTTTTATTTCCGAGGCGATCTTCTCCTGAATGAGTTTCTCTCTGACATCAGGCGCCAGATTGCGGAAAGCGGGGTTGGCCAGCATAGACTGCGTGATATTATCTCGGACTTCGTTTCGGATGATCGTATCCATATATCCACCCATATTGGCGATCATAATGGTCAGATACACACCGATGGTCACGGTGACCATCATGGTAAGAATCCGGATGCCGGTGTACTTCGCAACGCGCGCAAAAGTACTATTACTGGCCGATTTTTTGGCAACCGGCGCACTAGGCGCTGATGTGGTTAAAGTCTCTGTAGCCATTTCATCCTCACGACATCTATCTATAGTATAGGAAAGAGGGGCAGGGATACCCCTGCCCCTCCTCGAACAGGTCTAAAACTTATGGCACGACCACGTACTGCAGTGATGCAAAGGCCGGAATAGCTACAGGCCCAAACACCGCAGCCGCTTCGATCCGGCCGGAGCCGGCGGTCAGCTTGGAGGTGACATCTGCAGGCACAGTGAGGACGTATTGGCCATCACCGCTACCAGCTGTTCCTTCGCCAACATACACGGTCTCGCCCTTGTCGTTGTAGAGCAGGAACTTGACTTCTTTGATGTCGGCACTCGGATACGGATCGCCATTCTTCTTGGTCACAGTGACATTGAAGACTGTTTCGTTGCCAATCTTGACCTGAGCCGGGCCATCCAAAGCGGCATCCCCGAGAGGAGCCTCACCGAAGCGAGACCAGCGATCAGCCAGATCTACGTAGTCGGGGTTGTTCTTCACCACAGCAGTGAAGCCGTTCAGGTCCACAGAGTCGAGATAATATGGACCGGTGCCATCCCAGAAGTGATGATGAGCAGTGTACCAATTCTTCAAAGCTGTATAGCGGGCAACTGCTTCGTCGGCCGTGATGTATTGACCGAGAACGTTAGGATATGGAATGGTCTTGTCAGCAATCGCCTGATCGAGATCCTTGGCCAGAATGTCGAGGCTGGGACCGCCGATGAAGCTGGTCCAGTCAACCTTATTCCGATCGGCCTTGCCTGTGCCCCAAGCCAGTTCCTTGTTGGCGTCGGCAATATTGCCAATCGCGATAGCTTCCCAAGGCGCTTCGCCAAACCCATACTGGGGCCAGATGGTAGCCGTAGCCGGCTGTGTGGAGGCGATCAGTTCTGCATCCGCATAGAAGTTATCATCGTAGAGTGTGATGACCAACGGGTCAGTGGACGTAATCTGCAAGCCCTTGAAGTGTGACAAATAGGCATCCAAGTTAGCGGCAACATCTTCGTCATAAATCGGGCTCTCGGGCTTGCCTTCGTCGAACACCATGATCATGCCCATAACAAAGTCAGCCACCGATAGGTTGCTACCGTCGTGCCATTTCACAGTCTGGAACATATCGGCCGGATAGGTGATGACGGTCTTGGTCTTGGCAGTGATACCGTTGGGGAATTTCTCACCGGCGGTGATGAATTTGCCGTTGGTGGCATCCCAGTCAACCCAGGCGTCGGCGGGCACATCAATCTTGTCGGCTGTGGAGAGAGTCACCCAGTCGTACGTCTTGCCAACTGGCAGACCGGTCTGCACGGTCACGTCAGCCTTCTCGGCGCGCAATGGCCACGAAAGACCATTATATGGATCAGGCATGAACGCGCCGCCGTCGGTCGCGGCATGAACAAACGCGCTAGACACCCAGTTGCTACCATTGACAGGGTTCCAAGGATCGGTGAACAGAGTATCGGTCGTACCAGACTTTACCGCTCCGCCTTCCTGGCCCTTGATGCGCAAGTTGAAGGGTGCCATCTTGGTAGTTTCAACACCCGCACCCACATCCGCGCTCACCTGTAGTTTGCAGTTGTAGGGAGAGAAGCTCTGCAAGTCTACGGTCCAAACCTGGAGCGAATCCTGGAGAGCAAGCGGGAGGGCCTTGGCTATCAGATCATGACGTTCCTCAAGAGTTGAGTAGTTGCCATTGGCCAAGTCATCACCAATCTGCTGGAACACAGGATCAGGCTTGTTTTCGGTAAATAGCGGAATGCCTTGCGGGCTGTCTGGCAGGTACATTTCCTGGAAAATGGTCCTCTCGTCGCGGCTCAAGCCATTGGAGGCCCAACCGGCAGTGTACAAGTTCCATTTGCCTTCGGTCGGATCGGAACCGATCCAAAGCGGGGAGAGCTCGCGGGATTTCTTTTCCTGGCGATCAACCGTGAAGCCGATTGACTCAAGCTGCTTGGCGAAATATTCGCCTTGCGGCAAGCGGGTTCCATCCCCATCGTTGCGGATCAGGAAGATCAGGGTGACGGGTTTGCCCTTGTACTGCCATTTGCCATCCGCACCGAGTGTCGCACCCATGGCGGTCATTTCGGCATTGACAACTTCTTTGGCCTTATCAGGGTTGTAAGCGTAATAGGCTTCGAGGCCGCGGGCGACATCAATCACGCCGGTGTAATCCACGAGTTGCGTGGTCAGCGGGGTGAACTTCGGCAGAGCGCCACCGGCATAGATTTCCTGGTTGATGTAATTGCGGTCCACCAGCCAGTTCATCGCCTCGCGAATCTTGCGATTCGAGAAGGGGTTCAGCACATTGGCATCTTTGAAGACAGCCGGGTTGAACAGGAAATCATAGTACAGGCCATACGACGAGGAGTAGCACAAGCCGGCATTTTTGATGTCGGCAAGCTTGTCGGATGCCAGACCATAGCTGAACAAATCAATCGCGCCAGCCTGAATCTGAGTAATGGCCGATTGAGCATCAACCACTGAGTAATCAATTTCGTCCAACCAACCACCGTGGCGGGTAGTAGGAGGAACTGCAGTCGGTCCTGCAGTGGGCGGCACACTGGTAGCAGGAGCAGGGGTCGGTGTTCCACCGCAGGCGCTTAAGACCATGCTCATTACAACCAGCAGACCGAGGACGAACATCAAGCGTTTTTGTAACATGTTCAATTCTCCTCCAAAAATGTAAGGATCGGATTTGGGTTTGGTGAAAAGGGAATTTCAAGACGCTTTTATGTTGAGCTTTCACCTCCTTCCAAATGATAAGGAACTTGTCATCGAAAGCCCAAAGAAGGGTGACAAAAATTATACCCTAATTCACAAGACCGTCAACGCAGGCGTTTAAAAACGGAAAGAACATCATTTCTATCTATGCAAGTGTATAAAAAGCAGTTTTTCGATGCAAAGCAAGGAATTTTGCATTTCGTTGACATCCCCATGGCCGGACGGTAGAATACCTTTGAGCTCGATTCAAGGAACTCAACTCTAATCAGTAAGGAGAAGGGACAATGCTAAAGCAATTCAGGGATTTCGCCATACGGGGAAATGTGATGGATCTGGCCGTCGGTGTGATCATCGGCGGGGCGTTCGGTAAGATTGTCAGTTCACTGGTCGGCGATATGCTGATGCCGTTGATTGGCCTCCTGATTGGCGGCATTGACTTTAGCGCGCTCGCGTTCACCTTTGGGAGCGCCGAAGTCAAATACGGCTCATTCATTCAGACTGTCATTGACTTCACCATCATTGCCTTTGTCATTTTCTTGTTAGTGAGCGCCATGAACAAATTACAAAAACCTGCGCCGGCCGCCGCGCCCACCACAAAGGATTGTCCGTATTGCTTCATGAGCATTCCATTGCAGGCCACGCGCTGTCCGCATTGCACCTCGGAATTGAAGGCAACCAGGAAGAAATAATCGGCCGCGGGAATCGGGATTCGTGATCGGGGGCGTTGGCCTGATTCTCATTTTCCGATTCTCACCATGGACTTTTTAGACAAACTCAACCCTCAACAGAGAAAAGCGGTCACAGCCGGGAACGGACCCGTTTTAGTGCTGGCCGGCCCCGGGTCCGGAAAGACGCGGGTGCTGACTCAGCGCGTCGCATATTTGATCGCCAATGAAGGCATCCGCCCATACCGCATCCTGGCCGTGACCTTTACCAATCGAGCCGCGCGCGAGATGCAGACGCGCGTCGAGAAGCTTCTGGGCACGGACGCGACCGAGGGGATGATGCTTGGAACGTTTCATTCCATCTGCGCCCGCCTGTTGAGGCGCGAATCGGAACATCTACCACTCGAATCAAACTTTGTGATTTTCGACGACGACGATCAGGAACGCATTGTCAAGGGGATTATCAAGGAATTCAATCTCAGCGACAAACTATATCGAGCTTCGAGCGTACACGCCGCGATTTCGAATGCAAAGAACGAACTTATTGGAGCGGATGATTATCCGCTCACGACGTATCGCGATGAAGTTGTGAAGCGTGTTTACGCCGAATATCAAAAGAGATTGATCGCCAGCAACGCGGTGGATTTTGACGACTTATTGGTCTACGCTGCGCGTTTGCTGGAAGATAACCCCGCCGTGCGCGAAAAATATGCGCGCCGTTTCGAGCATGTTTTGGTGGATGAGTTTCAAGATACAAATTTGGCGCAATATACTTTGTTGAAACATCTCGCATCGGCGCATCACAATATTTTTGTGGTCGGCGACCCGGATCAATCGGTGTATCGCTGGCGCGGCGCGGACTGGCGCAACGTGCAACGCTTTGAGCAGGACAACCCCGACGCGCAGGTGATCTTGCTCGAACAGAATTATCGTTCGCGCCAAACGATCCTCGACGCGGCCATGTCGGTCATTGACCGCGCACAGCATCGCCGCAAAAAGAATCTGTTCACCGAGCGCGGCGCGGGTGAGAAGATTTATTTCTATGAAGCGCCCGACGATTACGCCGAAGCCTCGTTCGTCGTGGACAGCATCGCGCAGTTAGTCGCCAGCCGCGACTTTGAGCCGGGCGATTGCGCCGTGATGTATCGCACCAACGCGCAATCGCGTTTGCTGGAGGAAGCCTTCCTGCAAGCGCGTTTGCCATATCGTTTGGTCGGCGCACAACGATTCTATGGACGCCGCGAAGTTAAAGACATCATCGCGTTTCTTCGTCTGGTCCACAATCCTGCGGACGAAGCCAGCCTCGACCGCGTCATCAATGTCCCGCCGCGCGGCATCGGTGATAAAACGCTGACGACATTACACATGGTCGCGCATCAAAACAATACATCGGCTGGACTCGTTTTGCTCGATCTGGCGCGCGGCTCCGACTCGCCATTTTGGAATCAATTCACTGGCCGAAGCGTCATCACGCTGGCAGACTTCGGCGCGTCACTCGCCAACTGGAAAACGGCCGCGCCCGCCCTGACCGTTTCAGAACTCTTTGATCGCATCGTCACCGATCTCAACTACAAAGCTTATATTGACGATGAATCCGAAGAAGGCGAAGACCGCTGGGAGAACGTGCAGGAGTTGCGCCGCCTTGCGCTCGAATATTCCACGCGCACGCTCGATGAGTTTCTCGAAAACGTGGCGCTTGTCGCGGATCAAGACACCATCAAAGATAACATCAATGCGCCCACACTTCTCACCCTCCATGCCGCGAAAGGACTCGAATTTGGCGCGGTCTTCATCGTCGGTCTCGATGACGGCATCCTGCCTCACAGCCGCTCCTTCGACGAACCCGAAGCGATGGAAGAAGAGCGCCGATTATTTTACGTGGGCATCACGCGCGCCAAAGATCGCCTCTATTTGGTTCGAGCGATTCAACGCGGCGGACGCGGCTACGCGGAAGAAACCTATCCGTCACGTTATCTGGAAGATATACCTGACGAATTGTTGATCGGCAAATCGCGGACCGGGCGCGGACTCAAAGGCCGCGCGCCCGAATCCATGTGGGCCGCCTCAACCCGGACCCCGCGAGCGGCCCCCGTTATCGAAGGCAAATTCCGCGCCGGGACGCGCGTCAAGCATCCGACATGGGGCGAGGGCATCGTCCTCGACAGCAAAATCCAGGACGACGATGAAATCGTAGATGTGGTCTTTGAAAGCGTTGGCATCAAAAGATTATCGGCAAGCTTGGCGAATCTAAAAGTTATCTAATCCTTCGCCGTCCTCGGCGAAGGAAGCATAATGTTCATAAGCATTTGCTCAAGCTGCTGCCCCCCATTGCATATCAGACCTGTTGAAAACAGCAGAAGAAGCTTGTAAAGGAGAGAACCATGGAATACGTAAAGTTTGGCAACACCGGCATGAAAGTCTCACGTCTGTGCCTCGGCATGATGAGTTACGGTTCAAAGAAATGGCGTGAGTGGGTATTGGAAGAAGGCGAAGCAAAGCCGTTCATGAAACGCGCCCTGGATGCGGGTATCAACTTCTTCGACACCGCCGATGTATACTCACTGGGCGCAAGCGAGGAGGTGCTCGGCAATCTGTTGAAAGCCCTGAACGTCAAACGCGAGACGGTTGTGATTGCCACAAAAGTCTTCAACCCGATGAGCGACGATCCAAACGACCGCGGCCTTTCGCGCAAGCACATCATGTCTTCGATTGACAATTCACTGAAGCGGCTCAAAACGGATTATGTGGACTTATACCAAATCCATCGCTGGGATTACGACACACCGATTGAGGAAACGATGGAAGCCCTGCACGATGTGGTCAAAGCGGGCAAGGCGCGCTATATCGGCGCCTCGTCCATGTTCGCCTGGCAATTCACCAAAGCGCAATATACTGCTGATTTGCACGGCTGGACGCGTTTCGTCTCGATGCAGAATCACTACAATCTGATCTATCGCGAGGAAGAGCGCGAGATGATCCCCTGCATCCGTGATCAGGGCGTGGCGATGATTCCGTGGAGCCCGATGGCGCGCGGCTTTTTCTCGGGCAACCACCGCAAAGGAGACTGGGGCGAGACCTCACGCGCCAAAACGGATACGTATGCCCAAAGCATGTACTACCGCGACGAAGACTTCGTCGTCGCAGACCGCGTACAAGCGATGGCAAACAAACGCGGCGTATCCGGTTCACAGCTCGCGTTGGCCTGGGTGTTGAGCAAGCCGTTCGTCACCTCGCCCATCATCGGGGCGACCAAGATCGAACATCTTGATCAATCTATCGCGGCGTTGGAAATCGAACTTTCGGAGGATGAAGTCAAACAACTCGAAGAGCCGTATCGCCCGCATCCGATTCTCGGACATTCGTGATGACTGGACGATGGACTGTGGACGGTAGACGATGGTTGGTAAACCCTCGGTCTAGCGTCTATCGTCTATGGTCTGAAGCATCCACGCGGTAAAATTGGCGCATGGCTGAAACATTGAAGATCGTCATCCCGATGGCAGGCTGGGGCACACGGATGCGCCCGCACACGTGGAGCAAGCCCAAGCCGCTGGTCGGCGTGGCGGGACGAACTGCCCTCGATTATTTGCTGGATATGTTCAAGACTCTGCCCGATCCGCGCAATGCGGAATTTATCTTCATCGTTGGGCCATATCTCGGCGAAACCCAGATCCCACCATTCATTCAACAAAATTACCCGGACATCACCGCACATTACGTTGTGCAAAGCGAGATGAAAGGACAATCGCACGCGCTGTATTTGGCGCGGGGATATCTTAGGGGTCCGATGATCATGTGCTTCTCCGACACGCTGATCGAAACAGACTTTTCCTTTTTAGACCGCGAGAAAAGCGATGCGATCACTTGGGTCAAGCCGGTCCCCGATCCGCGGCGGTTTGGCGTGGCGGAAATGAATAAAGAGGGCTGGGTGACGCGTCTCATCGAGAAGCCGCAGTCGTTGGATAACAATCTGGCGCTGGTGGGATGTTACTATTTCAAGAGCAGTGAAAATTTGATGAGCGCCATCGAAGAGCAGATGCAACGCAATGTGCAGTTGAAAAATGAATTCTTTTTGGCCGACGCGGTCAACATTTTGCTTGAGCATCGCGCGCTGATGCGCGTGCAGAAGGTCGAAACGTGGCTGGACACCGGAACCATCGAGGCGACGCTGGAGACGAATCGTTATTTATTGGGAAGAAATCAAATTAAACCGCAAACCGCAAACCACAAAACAACAAAAATCATTGAGCCTGTATTCATTCACGAAAGCGCCAGGATTGATAATTCCACGATCGGGCCGTACGCCTCCATCGGCGCGGAGTGTAAGATCACGGGAAGCCAGATCGAAGACAGCATCATCGAGGCGGGTTGCGAGATCAAGGATTCGGCGTTGAAAAGCTCATTGATCGGCAGGCAGGCTAAAGTCGAGGGACGAGGCGTGAAAGAGGTCCTGACATTGAACGTTGGCGATAACAGTTCTGTAATGCTATCGTAGGACAGGTTGCTGACCTGTCCTATATTGTTTTAGGCTAGAATATGGATATTGTCGAATGCCGCTCGGATTCGGAGTACGCGGAACGTCCGCTGGCATTGACCTGGAACGGGCAACGCCATGAAGTTGCCGACATCCTGTCGAGTTGGCGCGGTCCCGGCGAAAAAGGCTTTCGCGTCAAAACAAGCGATGGAAAAATTTTTGAACTGACCTATCGGGAAGTTCCCGATGAATGGAAGATAAAACCAATCTAATGTCATTGCGAGCCGCCGCAGGCGGCGTGGCAATCTCCTCTCTGCTGGAGATTGCTTCGTCGGGCTTCGACAAGCTCAGCCCTCCTCGCAATGACAAAAACAAAATGGAGGCTCGATGGCCAACCCTCAAAATACGAAGGGCTTTCAACCAATCGGTTTTCAGGAAATCGCGAACACTCACAGACTCTCCAAACGCGTGGCGGGACTCAAGCCTTCGGGCATCCGCAAGTTCTTCGACATCGCCGCGACGATGAAGGATGTGATCTCGCTTGGCATCGGCGAACCGGATTTCACCACGCCCAAGCCGATCCTCGACGCGGGCATTCAATCCCTGCAACGCGGCGAGACGCATTACACCTCCAACCATGGCAAGATGGAATTGCGCCGCGGCATTGCAGAAAATCTCCAGCGACTCTACGGCGTGAAATATGATCCAGCCAACGAGATCATCGCCACGGTCGGGGTTTCTGAAGCGTTGTATCTCACCTTTACAGCGATTCTTGATCCGGGCGATGAAGTTATCATTCCCACGCCGTGTTTCGTTTCGTATCAAGCCGAGGTGATTCTGGCGGGCGGTGTGGCCGTTGAAATTCCAAGCCGCGCCGAAAACAATTTCCAACTCGATCCCGATGAAATCCGCAAAGCCATCACGCCGCGCACCAAGGCCATCTTTATCGGTTATCCATCCAATCCCACCGGAGCAGTCGCTGAGCGCGAGGTCCTCGTGGAAGTCGCGAAGATCGCGGAAGAACACGACCTGCTGGTCGTTTCGGATGAAATTTATGATCGCCTCGTGTATGGCTTCCAACATGTGTGCTTCCCCTCGCTCGGCGAAAGCATCCGCAATCGCACCATTTTGCTCGGCGGCTTTTCCAAAGACTATGCCATGACCGGCTGGCGCATCGGATACGCGGCCGGCCCGGCGGACATCATCAAAGGACTTGTCCGCATCCATCAATACACGATCATGTCCGCGCCGACCACCGCGCAGGACGCGGCCATCGAAGCATTGAAAAGCGGCGAACCCTACGTGAAGGAAATGCTGAGCGAATACGACCGTCGACGCAAACTCCTCGTCAGCGGACTCAACCGCCTCGGCCTCCAGACCTTTGAACCGCGCGGCGCGTTCTATGCCTTTCCCAACATCCGGGCCTCCGGCATGGACGATGAGACCTTCTGTCAGAAGTTGCTCGAAGAAGAACATGTGGCCGTCGTGCCAGGCAATTCGTTCGGCCCCGGCGGTGAGGGATACGCAAGAGCCTGTTACGCTACATCGTATGAAAAAATTGAAGAAGCCCTGCGCCGCATGGAAAAGTTCATGAGCAGGCACGGGTGATTCAGTAATCAGTGAACAGTAATCAGTGAACAGTAATCAGTGGGCGGATCTTTCATCCGCCCATTTTGTTTTGTTGTACAATGTCCACCGAGAGGAGAATCCATGATCTTCCGCGTGGGAATTGAGAATAATAATGAAGGGATTCGTTCGATTGCGTGGGCGCTTGAACATCCCGGTTGTTTTGCCTATGGCAAGGATGAAAAGGAGGCACTTGCCAACTTGCCCGAAGCCATCTGTGCTTATTCAGCCTGGATCAATCAACGTGAGTCGTCGTGGGTGAACGAAAACAAGATCGAATTGAAAATCGAAGATACTTGGACGGCATACAATATTGATGAATCCTTCGACCGGAATGAGCAAAGTGACTTCTACACAGTCGACTCATGGTTTCAGCACGATTGGAAGCCACTCACCGCGGCCGATATCGAACGCGGACTTAAATTGTTGGCTTGGAGCCGCGCTGATTTGCTTGACACAATCAAAAGTCTTGGCCCTGAAAAACTTGAGATGAAATATGAGGGCGAGCGTTGGCCGATCAATGGCATCCTGAATCACGTCGGCGGGGCAGAATGGTGGTACATGGAAAGGCTTGGGTTGGCGTTTCCCCGCTCCGAGGTCCCGAAAGAACTGCTGGCGCGGTTGGAAAAAGTCCGCGCCCATTTGAATCAAACTCTTCCAAAATTGGAAGGCATCAAACAAGTTGTCGGCCTGGAAGGCGAGTTGTGGAGTCCGCGCAAGATGCTCCGCCGCGCCGTCTGGCATGAACGGGATCACACGGTCCACATTCGGAAATTGATCTAAGTAGTCGGTCGAAATTATTTTTACAAAATCATGCTCTCGGCGGCGTCCCCGCCGCCGAGGACGGCGGCTCGATCAACAAAACTTTTATAAAGACTTTCAGTCGACTACTCAGCACCTTCTTTTCGATTGAGTGTTTTATAAATGAGGCACGAGGACGTAGATGATGAGCGAAGAAAAGGCCAAATTCGATCAAATGTGGCGCGACTGGTTCATGACGGACGCCTTCAGTGTGGAAAAGCGCATGTTCCATATCTTAGGCGGTCTGCCCCATGACCCGCGCTGCAAATTTTGCAGGGCTCCTTTCCAGGGGATCGGAGGAATGCTGGTCCGAACGTTTCTTGGGAAAAAGCAGTCGAGTCTAAATCCGCGTTTTTGTAATGTGTGCGAGGATTTCGCTGAAAATAATCCGGGCGGCGCGGAAGTGGAGATGTCCATGCTGTTCGTGGATGTGCGCGGCTCGACGGAACTTTCCGAGCAGATGAGCCCGACCGAGTTCAGCCAATTGATCAACCGCTTTTACATCGAAGCGACCAAAGCCATTGTTCACGAAGATGGCCTGGTCGAAAAACTGGCGGGCGACGCGGTCGCCGCTTTCTGGGGTGCGGGTTTCGCGGGACCCGATTACGTGAGGCGCACGCTTCAGACCGCGCAAAACATTTTGAAGACCATGAACCGCGAGAAGATTCCCGTGGGGGTCGGCATACATGCCGGCATTGCATATTTCGGCGCGATGGGCGAGGTGAATGGGTTGGTCAATATTTCGGCCATCGGCGATGAAGTGAACCTCGCCGCGCGTCTGGCTTCCAAAGCTGCGGCGGGCGAGATCATCGTCAGCGAGAAAGCCCTGCAAAAAGCGGGGATGGATGGAAGCGGATTTGAATCGCGCACGCTTGAATTGAAGGGGATCGGTCAGCCGGTCGCGGTGCGCGTGATGCGGGTTTCATAAATCTAAATTAAAGGCCCTCATAGACACTTTGAAGAGAGCAGGTGGTATCACCGCTCTCTTTTATTTTGCCTTTGTGTTCTTTCTGCCTTTGTGGTTAAATTCTCCCGCAATGGACTCGAAAACGCTCCATGTCCTTGAATATGAAAAGATCCTCGCCCGGCTTGCGAGCTTTTGTGATTTTTCCGCTTCCGCGGACTTGGCCCGCGCGCTTCGACCGACGAATAATTATGATGAAGCCGCCCGCCTCCTCGCAGAGACGACCGAGGCGCGCTTCCTGCTTTCCACTCACGATTTGACCATCGGCGGCTCGCACGACATCCGCCCGGCTGCAGACTTGGCGGCACGCGGCGGCGTGCTCGATCCGCAAAATCTGCTTGAGATCAAGTCCACGTTGATTGCCTGCCGCGATTTGAAAAAATCCCTCGAACACGCCGCGGACAAAGCCCCGCGTCTCGCGCGGATCGCGGTCGGCTTGCCCGAAACCTTTGGCATCGTGGACGCGGTCTCACGCGTGCTCTCGGAGCGCGGCGAGGTGCTGGATTCAGCCTCGGACAAACTCGCCAACCTGCGCCGCGAGATCCGGGTCGCGCGTGACCGGTTGATGTCGCGCCTGCAGAGATATTTAACGGAATCCGCCAACAAACTTCAGGAACCGATCATCACGCAACGCGACGGACGCTACGTGATCCCATTGCGGGCCGAATTCAAAGGAAGTATCAAAGCCATCGTCCACGATCAGTCATCGTCCGGCGCGACTTTATTCGTTGAACCACTGCCCGTCGTGGAACTCAACAATGAAATCCGCGAACTCGAACTGGCCGAGCGCGATGAAGAGCGCCGCATCCTGGCTGAACTTTCCGCGCTGGTCGGCGCACACGCGGCAGAACTCAAATATGGAATCGAAAATCTCGCCGCGCTCGACCTGGCGTTTGCAAAAGCAAAATACGCGGAAGAAATAAAAGCAAGCGAACCAATCTTGCACAAGATGGATCATGGAGAATGGAGAATGGATCAACCATCAACCATCAACCATCCTCCATTAACCATCCGTCTTCTCCACGCCCGTCACCCTCTGCTCGACCCCAACACCGTCGTGCCCATTGACTTCGATCCGCGGCCCGGCACGATTGCGGTCGTTATCACTGGTCCGAACACCGGCGGCAAAACGGTATCGCTCAAAACCGTTGGCTTGCTCGTGCTCATGGCACAATCCGGTTTGCACATCCCCGCGCAAAGCGGCTCAGAACTGCCCTGCTTCCATGATGTGTATGCCGATATCGGCGATGAACAATCCATCGAGCAATCGCTCAGCACGTTCAGCGGTCACATCACCAACATCATCCGCATTTTGAAGCAGGCCGATTCGCATTCACTGGTCATCCTCGATGAACTCGGCGCAGGCACCGATCCGCAGGAAGGCGCGGCGCTGGCACGCGCCATCCTCGCGCATCTGCTCGAACGCAGCATCACATCCCTGATTGCGACTCACTACCCTGAATTAAAAACATTTGCGCATTCGACCGAAGGTGTGGTCAATGCCTCATTGGAATTTGACATTCAGACTCTGCGACCAACCTATAAATTGACAATTGGACTCCCCGGACGATCCAACGCACTCCTCATCGCGCAACGCCTCGGCCTGGACCCTCAACTGGTCGCCGCGGCAAAAAGCGAAATCAACCCTGACGATCTGCGCGCCGACAAACTGCTCGACGACATCCGCAAGGAACGCAATCGTACCTCGCGCGAAGGCGAGAAATTGGAAAAGGCTCGTGTCAGACTCGAAGAGAAAACCCGCGAACTCGAAAAGCGACTCGAAAAGATCGAAGACGAGCGCCGCGAAGTTTTAGCGAAGGCCCGCGCCGAGGGCGAACTGGAAGTCGCAGTCTTGAAGCAAAACATCGAGTCGCTGAAACAACAATTGAGGAAGGCGCGCCAACCGTTGCAGGTAATCAAGGCCGTTGAAGAAAAACTTGATTCGCTTCAGGAAAGAATGGAAGCACCAGTTGAGAGAAATAGCGATCAGCGATCAGCGATCAGCAATCAGCCGGTAAAGTTAGGCGAGAGGGTCTTCATTGCTTCGCTCAAGTCCGAGGGGATCGTGACCGCTTTGAGTGAGTCCGAGGCGGAGGTGCAGATTGGGAGTCTGCGCGTGAGGGCGAAGTTGGCTGATTTGGAGAAAAAGCAATCAGCGTTCAGCGATCAGCCGAAAAGCAAAGCGCAAATCGAATCAAACTATCAACCGTCAATTGTCAACCGTCAACCGTCTCCGGGCATGGAAATCAGCCTGCGCGGCAAACTGGTGGAAGATGGCCTCAACGAGTTGGATAAATATTTGGAGAGGGCTTACTCCGCGGGTTTGCCCTTCGTGCGGATCGTGCATGGTAAAGGGACCGGCAAAATGCGCGAGGCCGTGCGCGCCGCGTTGAAAGACAGCCCGTACGTGAAATCATTTGAAGAAGCACATGAAAACGAAGGCGGCGCGGGGGTGACGATTGCGAAATTGGCAAGCGGATAATAAAAATTCGCCACAGATAAACACAGATGAACGCAAAATTTCTCTCAACGCCAAGACGCAGAGTCGCAAAGAGCCGAAAAATTCTCGGCGTCCTTGCGCCTTTGCGTTAAAACTTTATATTTATCTGCGTTCATCTGTGGTTAAAGATTTTTCAGACCAATGACGCGCAAACGACAAAATCCGCCCGCGGATGTAGAACGCATCCGGGTCGGCGACGGCGCGACGTTCTTTGATCAGCGCCATCGCCGCCGCAGGCTCTCGTCCCTGCGCGATCAAGATCGAAGCGGCCATCGCCACACTGCGATGACGTCCGTACGCGCAATGCACATACACTTTTTCATCGCGGCGGATCGCGTCGAGCGCGGCATGTGCCCCGCGAATCAACACATGAATCGGGATGGGCGCAAGCGGGTTGTCGAACGTCCGCAACCAGAGATAGGAAAGCCTCGGTTCGGTCGAGTCCGGCAAAGGTCCGCGCCGGAAGCGCATGTTGATCACCAGCCGCACGCCGAGTCCGCGCAGAAGGTCAAAGTCACGCAGGCCTGGCGTGGTTCCAATGAATAAGTCATCGGTGATCTGTGAATAATCCATGAGTGAATCTTATCATGGGCGCAAGGTGCGTCAAAATCGTCCTTTTGTATCGTTTATAATTTAGTCACTATGATGTTAGACGACGCGATCAAAGACATGCAAGCGAGGATCAGCTCGGCCTGCGCCGCCGCGCAGATGAAAGTGGTCAAGATGTCAGACGAAGAAGCGCGCATCACGGTGCTGTCGCCCGCGGGCGACATGCAGAAGATCAAAGATGCGACGTTTCAACCCGCGATTGATTTTCTCAACAATGAGGGACTCGACATTCAGGTCTTCGTTTATGATAAAGACGCGCCGCCGCTGAAAGGATGATCGGGCTGGGACACGATGAATCGTGTCCCATATTTTTATTATGACCTATCAAGGTGTTCTTTCCAAATATGGAGGACTGCTTGACCTCCCGCCTCACACGTCCGCAAGCGCCGTCAGCCTGCTCGAGGGCAATACGCCTTTGATTCGCGCTGACAATTTGGCGCGCCGCCTCGGCGGAGGCTTTGAGTTGTTCATCAAATACGAAGGCCTCAACCCAACCGGTTCGTTCAAAGATCGCGGGATGACCGCCGCCGTGAGTGAAGCGCTGGGACGCAGCGCGTTGAGCGTGATCTGTGCTTCAACCGGAAACACAGCCGCCTCCGCCGCGGCCTACGCGGCCCGGGCCGGGATGAAATCGGTTGTGTTGATTCCGCAGGGCAAAGTCGCGGCAGGGAAACTGGCGGGCGCGGCGGCGTACGGCGCGAAGGTGATTCAAATCGAAGGCTCGTTTGATGACGCCTTGACGATGGTGATTGAAATCTCGAACAAACATCCCATCTGTTTGGTGAATTCGATCAACCCGTATCGCATCGAAGGACAAAAGACCGCCGCGTTTGAAATCTGCGACGTGCTCGAGTCCGCGCCGGATTGGTTGTGCCTGCCGGTTGGAAACGCGGGCAACATCACCGCGTATTGGGCTGGATTCAAACAATACGATAAATTGAAATCCACCGGTCTGCCACAGATTTTGGGCGTGCAGGCCGCAGGCGCGGCTCCGCTGGTGCTGGGCCACACCGTTGAAAACCCGGAAACAGTCGCGACAGCCATCCGCATCGGCAGGCCGGCGCGCGCTGAACAAGCCTTGCAAGCCGCGCAGGAATCCAATGGACGCATCATCGCTGTAACCGATCAGGAGATTCTCAACATGCAGAAGATGCTGGCCGAACTCGAGGGCATTTGGGTGGAGCCTGCCTCCGCGGCGGGACTGGCCGGGCTGGCGCTGGAAATCGCGGCGATGGCCTTCAACCCGCGCGGCAAACGCATCGTGGCGGTCTGCACCGGGCATGGATTGAAAGACCCGGAGGCCATCACAGATCGCATGTCCGCGCCGTGGGTTGTGCCGCCGAAACTGGCCGCGCTGGAAGAGATTATCTTGGGGTAAAAAAAATTTAACCACGAAGGACACGAAGTACACAAAGAAGAAAAAAGTGCTTTCCTTTGCGCTCCTTAGTGACCTTCGTGTTTAGAGATTTAATCAGGCTATGAAAATCAAGATCAAAGTTCCCGCCACGTCCGCCAACCTCGGCCCGGGGTTCGATGCCCTCGGCCTTGCGTTGGATTTGTGGAATGAAACTGAATTCACTCCTGCGGATACTTTTTCTTTGCGCATCGAAGGCGAAGGCGCGGAGAGACTCGCGCCCAACCCAAGGAATCTCATCGTCCGTTCGATGCAAAAAGTTTATGATGCGGCGGGAAAACAAATGCCTGCGTTGGAAATTCATTGTTTGAATCGCATCCCGCTCGGGGCGGGGTTGGGATCATCCGCCGCGGCGATCATTACGGGTTTGCTTGCGGCAAACGCGTTGCTTGATTCATTTTTATCGAATGATGAAATCTTGAATCTCGCCACAGAAATCGAAGGCCACCCTGATAACGTCGCGCCGGCATTGATGGGCGGATTGGTTGTTTCGACGATGAATGAGGGCGAGGTCATCGGACATAAAATTGTAGGGACGAGTCACGACTCGTCCCTACATGTAACGATCGTTGTGCCTGATTTTCATTTCCCCACCAAACAAGCGCGGGCCGTCTTACCAAAACATGTTCCCATGAAAGATGCAATCCACAACATCAGCCGCGCAGTGCTGGTGACCGAGGCGTTGCACGATGGAGATTTGGATTTACTGGCAAAAGTGATGGACGATACGTTGCATCAACCCTATCGCCTGCCGCTGATTCCCGGCGCAAGAGAAGCAATGGACGCCGCGAAGCAAGCAGGCGCGGCGGCCGCGCTTTCGGGCGCGGGGCCGAGTTTGATCGCGTTCGCGTCGAAACGGGACTCAGGCATCGGGTCCGCGATGAAGCGGGAGTTTGAGTCGGCAGGATTAAGCACGCGCGTCTTTGAATTGGGGGTCAGCGAGGAGGGAGCGAAGGTGGAGAGGAAGTAACAGCCGAGAAGTTTGCGCTATAGCAAAACAAGAATGGACTCAGCCACTCGCCGAGTCCATTTTCATTACTACTCTCTGTTCTCTACTTACTACTCTCTTTTGGTACGAAATACACATCCGTCGGCTTCAACTTGGAATTGCGCAAAAACTTCGGCTTGACCTCCATCCCAATCCAATCCAGCGAGGGGGCTTGCGGGTCCACGCCCATCAGGCGGGTGAGGAGGAGCGTGTTCACGCCCTCGAACTCGATGAGCGCCAGCACAAAAGGCGTTTCGGGCAGGAATTCCTCCGAGCCGAAGTAACACACGGTAAACGCATGTACCTTCGCAGGGACGTTCGTGATGTCAATCCATTTCGTCTCCGCTCCCGAATACATGTCGTGTCCGCGCGGGTTGGCGTAGGTGTATCCGCTTTGGGGGTCGCGCGAAGCGATGAGACGTTTATTCGTCAGCGCCGCGAACCAGGGGCTGTCCTGTCCGTAGGAATGCAGGTAGGTAATCTTGTATTCCTGCTCGATTTGAATGGGCGTCATCTTCTTCAGGAATTCCATCGCCTCGTCGTCCGTCCCAATCGGGAACGGAATGCCGTGAACGATATAACCGCCTAACGTTTCTTCGCGTTGAGTGGGTAGTTTAGTCATGGTCATTTCTCCATTCCGTGGTCTTGATACGGCGGCGCTGGTCGAGTAGCCCGAAGGGCGTATCGAGACCCGCCGCCTACTCGACCACCCTATCCTTCTCTCTCCAACACCGACACGGTGACATACGTCCCCGTCCCGGCGTGACTGTGGATCGCGCCCCGCTTCGCATTCTGGACCTGAAGCCGGTCGTCGCGGAAATGTTTTTTGATCGTCCCCTGCAGCTGCCAGATGGCGAACACGCCCTGCATCAGTCCCGTCGCGCCGACGGGGTGACCGCAGGCGATGAGTCCGCCCGAGGGGTTGACCGGGCAGACAGGTTTCTCTTTCAGTTTCAAGCCGTAATCAATGTTCGGCATGAACGCCTTGCCCGATTCCGCGAACGGACCGCCCTCGCCGTAGCGGCATAAGCCGAGGTCTTCGTAGGTTTGAATTTCGCTGGAAGTGTAGGCGTCGTGCAGTTCCACGAAGTCGAGTTCGTGCAGCGGGTCGGAGATGCCCGCCATTTTGTACGCCATGTTGCCGGCGGTGCGTCCCGCGCGGAACGAGTGGACGCCGGGGTAGCGTGTGCCGTGTTCCCACAGTTTCTTGTAATACTTGCGCGTTTCGTCGGAGGATTTCTCCTGCTCGGTGGCATAATCGCGCATGAAGGTGTCGTAATCGAAGTGCGGACGATCCGCCATGCGCATCGCGTCGGTGCCGCGCCCGATGCCCGTCACCTTCACGAGCGGACGCGGAATCCTCGCGCCCGCGGCTTCGAGTTTTTTCAAACCTTCCTCGGAACACAAAATGACCGCCGCCGCGCCGTCGGACATGACGCAGATGTCGAGGCGCGTCAGGGGCCACGCCACCATCGGCGCATTGCGCACATCCTGAATCGTGATGCGCTGACTCTTCTGCGCATATGGATTGTGGAAGGCATTGCAGTAGTTCTTCACGCTGACGTGCGCCAACTGCTCGACCGTCGTGCCGAATTCCTTCATGTGGCGCGTCACCATCATGGCGTAGTAGCCCGAATAAAAACCTCCAACGGGATAATCGAACGACACGTCGGAGGCTAAGGCGATGAACTCGTTCCCCTTCCAGGTTTCCACGTGGGACATGGTCTCGAAGCCGTAGGCGACGCACACGTCCATGTGACCGCTGGCGACGTTCTTCCACGCCTCCTGAAAACAGATGCCGCCCGTCGCGCCGCCGCCTTCCACGCGGTGACTGGGCTTGGGACACAGCCCAAGGTAGTCCTGAGCCATGATGCCCGCCATCAATTGTCGGGCGAAGTGATCCGAGAAGTACGAGGCGACGGATCCGTCCACGATGCGGGTGAAGGTCGGAAAGTCCAAGCCCAGATCGGCAATGGCATAGTCATACGCTTCCTTGATGATGGCTTGGAATGTCTTGTCCGGTCTTGCCTTTGCAAACTTCGATACCCCGCCTGAGATTGCATACACAGGTCTCATTGTATGTTCCTCCTTGGTTCAAAGATAACCTCATCTTTGCAGAAACGAAGCAAAAATACTACTGACATTTATCATTGATTCTGTCATTGCGAGCGAGACGCGCGCGAGCGCGGCAATCTCCTCGCCACGATATCTCATTTATGCTAAACTGTTGAACATCCTCATTAGAAGTGAGCGCCATGGAAACCCTCGCGACCTCCATTTCCCCGGACGACCCGCAATTCCTCGCCAATAAAAAACACAATCTCGCTCTAGTTCACACGCTGCGCGAACGTCTTGCCGACGTGCGGCAGGGTGGCGGGGATAAATATCGTAAGCGGCAGGAAGAACAAGGCAAACTCTTTGTGCGCGACCGCATCGAACGTCTGCTCGATCCCGGCTCGCCCTTCCTCGAACTCTCCCCGCTTGCCGCGCATGGCATGTACGACCTCGAAGCCCCGGGCGCGGGCATCGTTACCGGCATCGGACGCGTCAGCCATCGCGAAGTCATGATCGTTGCCAACGACGCCACCGTCAAAGGCGGCTCGTATTTCCCGATGACGGTCAAGAAGCATCTGCGCGCCCAGCAGATCGCCGAAGAGAATCATCTGCCATGTTTATATCTGGTTGATTCGGGCGGCGCGTTCCTGCCGCTTCAAGACGAAGTGTTTCCCGATGTGAATCATTTCGGAAGAATTTTTTACAATCAAGCGCGCATGTCCGCAAAAAAGATTCCGCAGATCGCGGCGGTGATGGGAAGTTGCACGGCGGGCGGCGCGTACGTCCCGGCGATGAGCGACGAAGCGGTCATTGTCAAAGGTACGGGCACAATTTTTTTGGGCGGCCCGCCTCTCGTCAAGGCCGCGACCGGCGAAGATGTCAGCGCGGAGGATTTGGGCGGCGCGGATGTTCACACCCGTCTCTCCGGCGTGGCAGATCACTTTGCGGAGGATGATGAGCATGCGATTGAAATACTACGCTCTATTGTTGACACTCTTCCCCAAAAAGTAGAAAGTGGAAAGTCATCTTTCTACTTTCCACTTTCCAAACCCGAAGATCCCCTCTATCCCGCCGAAGAAATCTACGGCATTTTGCCCGCCACCTTCCGCGAGACATATGATGTGCATGAGATCATCGCACGTTTGGTTGATGGAAGCAAATTCCGCGAATTCAAAGCGCGCTATGGCACGACTCTCGTCTGTGGGTTCGCACGCATTCATGGATACCCTGTCGGAATCATCGCCAATAACGGAGTGCTGTTCAGCGAGTCCGCGCTCAAAGCGACTCATTTCATCGAGTTGTGCGATCAGCGCGGGGTTCCGCTCGTCTTCCTGCAAAACATCACCGGCTTCATGGTCGGACGCGAAGCCGAGGTCGGCGGAATTGCCAAAGACGGCGCGAAGATGGTCCATGCGGTTGCGACGACTCGTGTCCCCAAACTGACCGTCGTCATTGGAGGCTCATTCGGCGCGGGCAACTACGCCATGTCCGGTCGCGCCTACGGCTCAAGATTTCTGTGGATGTGGCCGAATGCGAGAATCAGCGTCATGGGCGGGGAGCAAGCCGCAAACGTGTTGCTTACCATCAAACAAGAGCAATTACAAAGGGAAGGCAAACCTGCCATGAGCAAAGAAGAAGCGGATGAATTCAAACGTCCCATTTTGGAGAAATACGAAAACGAAGGCAATCCCTATCATTCCACAGCAAGATTGTGGGACGATGGTGTGATTGACCCGGTGGATACGCGTCAAGTTTTGGGATTGGCGCTGTCGGTTGTATTGAATTCGCCCGTCGAAGAAAATAATTTTGGAGTTTTCAGAATGTAGTAAGTAGTAAGTAGTAAGTAGTGAGTAGTGAGTGGTAAGTGGTAAGTGGAGAATAGGCATGAGGTATGATGAATGGCAAGTGAGTGTTCCTGACGAGATCAAAGGTGATTCGCTTTGGAGGTTGGACGTCTATCGCCTTGGTTTGTTTATCGCTGATATTGCATGGCAGGATGCACTTGCTTTGACCAAGAATTCTCTTACGCGCGACCTCGCCGACCAGCTCTATCGCGCGGTTGGCTCGATCTCTGCAAACATCGCCGAAGGCTATTCTCGTTCTACAGGAAAAGACCGCGCTCGTTTTTTGGAATATTCACTCGGCTCCGCACGTGAAGCAAGAGATTGGTACTTTAAATCTCGGCACACACTGAAAGTAGAAGTTATCAATCATCGCATTGGTTTATTGACACAAATTATCAAAATCTTGAGCGTACTCACTCCTCATCAGCGCCAAAAAGGAATCCGCGAGGACCCGGCTATTTACGAGACTTCTTCACAACCATCAGACTCCATCCTCGTCTCAGAGATTCCAGAATCTTAATTCATTCACTACTTTCCACTCACCAAATGGAATTGACATGACCTTTCCCAAATCATCCTCCACCCCTCACCACTTCCTCGCCCAGCTCGTTGGCGGCTGGGCGGGCGCGACGCGCACCTGGCTCGAGCCGGAGGGCACGCCGATTGAATCGCAAACGCAGGGAAGCGTCCAACTCGTGCTGGATGGTCGTTTTGCGTTGTATCTTTATCAAAGCTCAATGGAAGGCGAGGCGCAACAGGGCATCTTTGCTTTCGGATTCAACACCACTCTCAATCGTTACGAAGCCTCGTGGGTGGATTCATTCCACAACAACACTGCCATCATGTTCTGCACCGGCGCGGCAAAAGAAAAGGGCTTCTCCGTCCTGGGCAGTTATCCCGATCCGGAGGGCGGCCCAGATTGGGGCTGGCGCACGGAGGTCGAACTTTTAGACAAGGATCATCTCATCATAACGGCATACAACATCAGTCCCGAAGGAAGCGAGGCGAAAGCCGTCGAATCCAAATTGACGAGGATGAAGAGATGAAAATCAAGGAACCGCGTCCGCAACTGGATTACCTCCTGCAGGAAACCCGCAGGCAATTAATTGACTTCAGCAATATGGCCGACACAAAGGCCAATATCCTGTTGAGTGTTTCATCGGTGCTGATCACGATCGCGCTCACACGCGTCAATGATCCATCCTGGAGACTGGCCGTGGTGGTGCTCTCCATTTTTATGTTGATCACAATCACCCTGGCGCTTCTCACCGTGACCCCAAGCATAGACATTTCGCCGCGCAAAAAACGACCGCTGAATGACCCCGAGTTCAATCCGCTTTTCTTCGGAAATTATTCGCACATGTCATACGAAGAATACCTCCGGCACATGGAGGAAATTCTCAACAATCCAAACACATCCTATGAAGTTCAGTTGCATGAAATCTATCATGTCGGCGTTTATCTGAAACATACAAAATATAACTTCGTCAAATATGGTTACATATTCTTCTTTATCGGCACCATCTCCAGCATCATCATTTATTTGATGCAGAATTTGAAGTAGACGCTCACACCATGTTTTCGAAAATCCTAATCGCCAACCGCGGCGAGATCGCCATCCGCATCATGCGAGCCTGCAAAGAGATGGGCATCCAAACCGTCGCGGTCTATTCCGAAGCAGACAAAAATTCCCTGCATGTTCAATTTGCAGATGAAGCAATTCTGCTCGGCGCGTCCGAACCCAAAGAGTCGTATCTCAGCATTGACAAGATCATCCATGCCGCAAAACAGACAAATGCGGACGCGATTCATCCCGGCTATGGATTTTTATCGGAGAACGCCTCATTCGCCGCCGCAGTGGCTTCCGCGAAACTGACCTTTATCGGCCCTTCAGCCGATTCCATCCGCGCCATGGGCGACAAAGCCGAATCAAAAATCAGCATGAAGAAAGCCGGTGTGCCGACCGTCCCCGGATTTGAAGGACTCGAATCTGCAACCGATTTCAAGAAAGCCGCAAAAGAAATTGGCTATCCGGTTTTGGTCAAAGCCGCGGCAGGCGGCGGCGGAAAAGGCATGAGAGTGGTGGAAAAAGAAAGCGAGTTGGGCGAAGCAATTGAATCCGCGCGGCGTGAAGCGTTGAATGCTTTTGGCGATGACCGTCTTCTGATCGAAAAATATCTGCCCAATGCGCATCACATTGAGTTTCAAGTCTTGGGCGATCAGCATGGGAATCTCGTCCATTTGTTTGAACGCGAATGTTCGGTGCAAAGACGCCATCAAAAAATCATCGAAGAGACACCTTCGCCATTGCTTGCGCCGAAATTACGAAAACAAATGGGCGAAGCCGCGGTCGCCTCGGCCAAAGCGGTCGGATATTTCAACGCGGGTACGGTTGAGTTCATCGTTGACCCCGATACGCTCAAATATTATTTCCTTGAAATGAACACGCGCCTGCAAGTCGAGCATCCTATCACGGAATTGGTCGTGGGGTCGGATTTGGTTCAATGGCAAATTCGCATCGCGGCGGGGGAGAAGTTTCCGTTCGCACAAAAAGATTTCTCCCAGCGCGGGCACGCCATCGAGTGCCGCATCTATGCCGAAGACCCGGCGAACGGATTCCTTCCAAGCACCGGCAAATTACTGCAATATATCGAGCCGCGCGGACCAAACATCCGCGTCGACTCGGGCTTTACCGCGGGCAGTGAAGTGACGCATTTTTACGATCCCTTGCTTGCCAAGTTGATTGTTTACGGAGAAAGCCGTGAAGTTACCGTCCAACGAATGCAAGCGGCCTTGAGCGAATTTGTCGTGCACGGTGTGACGACCAATATTGATTTTTTGCAGGCTGTTTTGCGGCATGAAGATTTCAAACGCGGCGATGTTTCCACGCGCTGGGTCGAGACGAAATTCAATTGGAAGCCGGGTGGGCCTTCATTCCAGATTTTGATCGCGGCCGCGATGGCCGATATGGCAACACCTCGCGCTCCGACCAGGCTCAACGCGAACGAAGCCGATCCATACAGCCCGTGGAAAACTCTGAGCGGGTTTAGAAATTAATGAAAATCGCTTTCGATCAAAGCACCATTGACTTGACCCCCAACGGCAGGAACTACAAGGCCGTATCGGATGGTAAAACCGTTGATGTTGAAGTCATCCGCGCCGAAAATGGAAAGCTGGATTTACTCATTGACGGCAAACATATAACTGCTTACATTTCATCGGACGGCGCGAAGAGATGGGTCACGGTCAATGGGCAAACGTTCGTGCTGACCAAATCGTCGGGCACGAAGCGCAGCGGCGCGGGGCACGATTACGCGTCCGAATTGGCCGCGCCGATGCCGGGTCAGATACGAAGCGTGAATGTCAGCGAGGGAGAGGCCGTCAGCAAAGGTCAAACTCTTTTGGTGCTGGAGGCCATGAAGATGGAAATCCGCATTCAGGCGCCGAGGGATGGCAATGTGAAAGAGCTGATGGTGAAAGTCGGACAGACCGTTGAGCGAGAGCAAATTTTGGTGAAGATGGAGGAGCAATGACCGGCAAATATTTTGACGAACTAGAAGTCGGGATGAAGTTCAAACACGGCGGGCGCACGGTGACCGAGATGGACAATGTGTTGTTCTCCGCGCTGACGATGAACACCCAGCCTTTGCACCTCAACGAAGATTTCGCCTCGAAGACCGAATTCGGTCGGCGGCTGGTGAATGGCGTTTTCACGTTCGGGCTTGTGGTCGGACTCACCGTCCCCGACCTGACCGAGGGTACAATCGTCGCCAATCTCGGTTATGATAAAGTTGTGCATCCGAACCCGGTTTTTCACGGTGATACGATCTATGCTGAGAGCGAGATCATCGAGAAGCGCGAATCGAAATCGAGACCGGAAGTCGGCATTGTGCGAATCAAATGCTGGGGCAGGAAACCGGACGATACAATCGTGGTTGAGTTTGAACGAACGGCGATGTTTTTGAAGAGGCCAAAAAATTAACCGCAAAGCCCGCTAAGAGCGCAAAGCAAACCTCCAAAAATTCTTCGCGACCTTTGCGTTCTTCGCAGTGAAGAAAAGGAAAATAATGCACTCACGACGCGCGTTACTCTACATGCCCGGCGACGATTGGAAGAAGATCACCAAGTCTGTGACTCTTGGCGTGGACTCTATTTGCATGGACATGGAAGACGGCGTGGCGGTCAACAAAAAGGCTGAGGCACGCGCCGTGATCGCAAAGGCTTTGCAGGAAGTGAATTTCGGCAAAAGCGAAAAACTGGCGCGCATCAATTCCATCGGTTCGGGCTGGGAGAAGGAAGACATCGAAACTGTCCTGCCGTTTCACCCCGATGGGATTGTCATTCCGAAACTGGAAGAACTAAAACAAATCCAATGGGCGAGCGAGGTCATTGAAGCCGCGGAGTTGAAACATGGCTGGCCGATGAATTCAATCCGCATTTTAGTGGTTGTGGAAACTGCAAAAGGAATTTTGAATCTCAAAGAAATCGCCTCGCATCCGCGACTGGATGCCATCATCTTCGGCGGCGAGGATTTTGCGGCCTCGGTCGGCGCGACGCGCACAAAGGAAGCCATTGAATTGCTTTATGCGCGCGAGGCGGTGGTCACGGCTTGCGCGGCATTCGGGTTGCAAGCCATTGACATCGTGGCGATTGACTTCAAAGACCTCGAGGCGCTTCGAGCGGAGTCCGAGTTCGGGGCGCGGCTGGGATTCAGCGGGAAGCAGATCATCCATCCAGCGCAGGTCGAGACGGTGCAGTCTGCGTTTACGCCGAATGATGAAGCCATCGCGTATGCCAGACGCGTGGTCGAGACCTTCGAAGCGAGTCAAAAAGAAGGCAGGGGCGCGTACGCGCTAGATGGTAAGATGATTGACATGCCGCTGGTCAAGAGTGCACAGAAAGTTTTAGAGCGAGCGAAGGCGGCAGGAAAAGCGTAGCAGACGACAGACCATAGACTATTGTCTATCGTCCATGGTCTATGGCCGAAAAAAAATAGAGATGCAATGACACCTAAAGTCCAGGCCATTATAAATATTGACGAAGGCGAAGAGATCGCCTCCGCCTGCGCGTCGCCGCACATTGCGGGGACCGGCGTGTATAAATTCCTTGCCAAAAAGAAAAAGGACGGGACGTTCGAATGGGCGCACTTTGTCCAGCGCGATAATGGAGCGAAGGAAAATATCTATCGCGGTCAGGTTGAAACGCGTCAGCAACTCGACCTGGTGCTGGAGATTATGAATCGCAATCTCAAGAAAATCTTCAAGGTTGAAATGCGTTCGGCGGATTACGATGCCTATTCGCTGGATGGAAAGAAAGCGCCGCCGCACGTTCATTAAACTTTATCAAACAGAAAATATCTCAAGCCCCATCCGCAGATTATGCAGAACGGACGATCCTATTTCATAATCTGCGCAATCTGCGGATTATTTCATCGAGGATAAAACACATTGATCGCAATCTTATATGGTCTGGCCTCCGCCCTCTCCTGGGGCGCAGGCGATTTCACCGGCGGGCTGGCTTCACGTAAAACCGGCGCGTATCGCGCGGTGCTTTACGGCGAGGCCGTTGGATTGACCGCATTGTTGCTGTTCGCATTGACCGGTCCCCAGCCCTGGCCAGATCCGACATCCTTGACCTACGCACTGATCGCCGGCGCGCTGGGGACAGCCGGGATTCTCATGCTCTACACAGCAATGGTCGAGGGCAAGATGAGCATCGCCGCGCCGGTCTCGGCTCTGCTGGCGGCCGCGTTGCCGGTCGTGATTGGCATCTTCACCCAGGGAATGCCCGGCTGGCCTACATTCATCGGTTTTGGGTTTGCGCTCAGCGCGGTTTGGCTGGTCTCGCAAAGCGAGAAAGGAATCAAAGATATTTTCTCGCATCTTGCCGACTTGCGCCTGCCGCTGTTGGCCGGCCTTGGCTTCGGGGCATACTTTACATTCATGAACCTCGCGACTCGCGAGGTCACATTCTGGCCCATCGTGGCCGGGCGCAGTTCGGGGTTGGTCGTTATGGCCCTGTTCATCCTTTTCCGCCGCGGGGAATGGAGGCCGAGCCGCGGCTCATGGCCTTTGCTCCTCCTCAACGGAATCCTGGATGTCGGCGGAAATATCTTCTATGTGCTCGCCGGTCAAACGGGAAGGCTGGACGTTTCCGCTGTGCTCAGTTCGCTCTTTCCGGGGACGACGGTTTTGCTGGCATCCTTGATTCTCAAGGAACGCATCTCGCGCACGCAATGGCTGGGTATTCTCTCTGCGTTGATCGCCATTGCTTTGTTCACACAGTGAACTTCATAGACGCCCGGCCGTTCGCGCATCACATGGGCGCGCGAATTTATAAAAGATACAGGCTGTATCGTAAGACCATAGACCATCGTCCATTGTCTATGGTCGGGAGGTAAGTATGACTGGAAGACTCGCAAACAAAGTCGCCATCATCACCGGCGCGACCTCGGGGATTGGAAAAGCCACAGCGCTTCTTTTCGCGGACGAGGGGGCGGCGCTCGTTTTAACGGGCCGACGCGCGGCCTTGGGCGAAGCCGTCGCTAACGAGATCCGCTCGAGGGGCGCGCGATGCGTGTACGTCGTCGCGGATCATACCCAGGCGGAGGACTGTCAACGCGTGGTAGATGTCGCGTTAAAAGAATTCGGTCGCATTGACATTTTGTTCAACAACGCCGGCATCGTCACCAGCGGCACAGCAGAGACGACCAGCGATGAAGTCTGGAACAACACGCTGGCGATCAACGTGACCGCCGTGTGGCGCATGTGCAAACTGGTCATCCCGCACATGAGGGAACGAGGCGGATGCGCCATCGTCAACAACGGCTCGGATTGGTCGGTGGTCGGTGGAAAGAATGCCCTGCCTTACGTGACCAGCAAAGGCGCAGTGGCCTTGATGACCAAAGCCATGGCGCTCGATTATGCGCGCGAGAAGATTCGCGTCAACGCCGTCTGCCCGGGCGATACCTTTGTGGATCGCTGGCTGGAGAAGGGTTACTTCGCGGACTCTGATCCGGTCACGCTCGACGATGCCATCGAAGAAGCCAGCGCGTACATCCCGATGGGACGCTTTGGTCTGCCCGAGGAGATTGCAAAAGCGGTTTTGTTTTTGGCTTCAGACGATTCATCGTTCGTCACCGGCCATTTGCTATTGGTGGATGGAGGCAATACGGCGCAGTAAAAGCCGGAATTCGACACCAGCACTTGCGCCATGTACAAGTGTATTCGGGAATCAGCGGGGGTGCTATACTTAATTCAAACTAATCTTACGCCGCTCAATATTCTAAAAAAGATATTGTACGGCAACCGTCTAAAAGCAATCAGGTAAACTGTATTCGATGTTCAAGCTGGCCAAAGACAAGTGATGGAAAACAACGAATCCCAAACCGACCTCGCCGCGCTCGAAGCATTGGTAGTGGACAACCCCGATCTTGAGAGACTTGAAGCTTTGCTTAGCCAATTCAATATATTTGAAGCACTACGCGCCGTTCGGCACGAACTACGTCATTCAGATGTTCTCGCCTATCTTCTTACCCCCAGTCAGAATCACGGTTTGGGTGACGAGTTTGCGCGTCGACTACTACAGAAAGCGTTAATACCAGCAAATATACAACCTTTGCCCGCGTCTCCGATTGACTTGGATATCTGGAATCTCAACGAGTTGGTAGTTTTGCGCGAATGGCAGAACATTGACCTATTGTTGCTCGATGAACCACATCAATTGGCCGTCATAATCGAGAACAAAATAGAGAGCGGGGAACATTCAGATCAGCTAGAGCGCTATCTTCGCACGGTACAGCAACACTACTCCGGGTGGAAAATCCTTGGTCTGTACTTATCACCCGAAGGGGATGCCCCATCGCACGAGACGTACATTTCGGTCGATTATGGGACGGTATGCGAGATTATTGAGGGTCTAATTGAAAGCCGATCTTCAACGCTGGGAGCAGATGTACGTACGCTTATGGTTCACTATACCCAAATGCTCAGGAGGCATATTGTGGCCGAATCCGAAATTGCAGAGCTATGCCGACGCATATATCTCAAGCACCAGCGTGCACTGGACTTGATCTACGAATACAGGCCGGATCAGCAGGCAATAATCCGCGAAATACTCGAGCAATTAGCCCAAAATAATGAAGAGCTCGTTTTGGATCACTGCTCTAAGAGCTATATCCGATTTGGAGTTACAGCCTGGGATGTTCCGAAACTCAAGTCAGGTAAAGGTTGGACACGTTCAGGGCGTATTATGTTGTTTGAGTTCGCGAACTCAATTGATAGGCTAAAGCTCAAACTCATCGTTGGCCCCGGACCGGATGATATTCGCCAAGGCCTATTTGACACGGCTCAAGCACATCAGCCGCCTTTCCGTGTAGCGTTCAAAGCGTTGAACCAGAAGTGGAACACTATCTATGACAAGGCTTTCTTGACATCAAAAGACTACGAAAATGCTACTGATGAGCAACTTGCTGAGGAAATTCGCAAACATTGGAACCGCTTTATTGAGAGTGACCTACCGGCAATTTCAGAGACACTGAAGAAGGAACGATGGATTTAGAGCGAGGTCCGCAAAACATTCTTTGATTCGGGGCCAGGCTCTGGCTTAGGTTTCAAAGTTCCACCCAATCCTTGGTTGCACAGGACGCGGCTACGCCGCGCTAACTGACCAGCTTTTGAAGCTGAGTACGCGCTTTCAATTGAGATTCGGCCTGACACACCGCGCCGGCGAACTCAATCGTTCGCCAATTCACCTTTATCTTCGCTCGAACTTCTAATACGTTAATCCCCTCTCGCTTGACAAAAACTTAACTCGCATATAAAGTTAAGCCCGCTTAACTAAAAAGCAGGCTTAACCTATGACCGATTCGGCTCAACTCTCCCGCATCCTGCGCAAATGGATGGACACGGTCACCCACCGCTCGATGCGCGGCTGGTCACATCATGCCAAGGCGACGGGCATGTCCGTGCCGCAGTTCAGCATTCTGATGCAACTGCATTACCGCGGCGCGTGCGACATCTCCGGCATCAGCGACCGCTTCGAGATCACGTCCGCGGCTGCCAGCCAGCTGGTGGATAAACTCGTGCAGAACGGTCTCATCGAGCGCGCCGAGCATCCCGATGACCGCCGCGTCAAACAGGTCACGTTGACGAATAAAGGCAAACGTCTTGTCGAGCACGGCATCGAACAGCGTTATCGCTGGGTGGACGAACTTATCTCCCGCTTGAATGCCGAGCAACGGACAAAGGTCGCCGAGGCGTTGACGATTCTCACCGAGGCGGCGCGCGAGGCCGAAGCAGAAGCAGAAAAACAAACAGCGTAACACCTGACTTTCCATCTCTAATTCACATTCACTTCACAACCCAAACGTATATTCATCCATAGTGCCATCCTGAGCGCAGCGAAGGGTCTCGATCTCAAGAACAAGATTCTTCGCCTTCACTCAGGGAAAGGCTCAGAATGACAATCAGAAAGGATACATCACTTTGCAAGCAACCATGACCCGACCCAATGCACGCGGGCGAAGCCGCGACCAACGCCCCTCCTTCAAAGGGATTGGCCGCGCCATCCGTTACCTGACACATTACAAAGGACAGGCTCTTTTACCCTATCTCTTCCTCGTGATCGCCACGCTCTCGCAGTTGGCTGTGCCCAGCATGGTGCGCGCCATTCTTGATGCCGTCACCAGCGGCTACGTCGCCGACCAGGTGCGGCAGGCGCTCGATAAAATACCGGCGCAATTCGTCAGCGCGGCGTTGCCGAAAATTCTCGAAGCGTTGAAATATCCGTCCACTTTAACGGTGGACCAGCTCAGGGTCCGGTTGGATGCGGATGTGAACAACGCGCCGCATTTGCTGGTCAACGCGCTGATTGCCATCGTCATCTTCGCGGCTCTGCGCGGCATCTTCGCGTTTTTGCAGGCATTCTGGGCAGAGAAAAATTCGCAGGCTGTGGCGTATGACTTGCGAAATGATTTGTACGCGAAAATTCAAAATCTTTCGTTTTCATATCACGATAAAAACCAGACCGGCCAATTGATGATCCGCGCCACCGACGATGTGGAGAAAGTCCGGCTCTTCATCGGGCAGGGACTCTTGCAACTCGTGGGCGCGGTGATTTTGTTAACGGGAACCGTCATCATCCTGTTCACATCCAACGCTTCGCTGGCATGGACCGCCATGCCGATCCTGCCGATCGCGCTGGTATTGTTCCTGATCTTCGGCTCGGTCAGCCAGCCGATGTTCATCAAGGTGCAACAGAAACTTTCCGCGCTCAACACGGTCTTGCAGGAAAATCTGGCGGGCATCAAAGTCATTAAGGCTTTCACGCGCGAGAAGGAACAGCAGGCCAAGTTCCGCGTCGCGGCAGATGCAACGATGAATCAAGCCATCGCCATTTCGCGCTTGTTCACATTTTTGTTCCCGCTGGTCTTCCTCATCGCCAACCTCGGACAGGCCGCGATTCTTTATGTGGGCGGCAAGCAGATCATTAGCGGCCTGCTGACACTCGGCGAATGGCAGGAATTCTCACTGTATCTCGTGTATCTTTTCTTCCCAGTGGCACAGTTCGGTTTCATCATCACGCAGATGGGACAAGCCGCCGCTTCCGCCGAACGCATCTTTGAAATTCTGGATGCGAAGAGCGACATCGTGGACAGCCCCAATGCGAAGACGCTGCCCGAGGTCAAAGGTGAAGTGAAGTTCGAGAACGTCACCTTCCGCTATTTCGGCGGAGGCGAACCGGTTTTGAACAAAGTATCGTTCACCGCCGAACCCGGCGAGACGATTGCCCTGCTCGGCGCGACCGGTTCGGGCAAGACCAGCATCATCAACTTACTGCCCCGCTTCTACGACCCGACCGAAGGCCGCATCACGATTGATGGTTACGACCTGCGCGAGGTCACGCTCGATTCGCTTCGTTCGCAGATCGGCATCGTGCTTCAAGAAACAACCCTCTTTGGCGGCACGATTCGCGAGAATATCGCCTTCGGCAAACCGGATGCCACACTTGAGGAAATTCAGGCCGCCGCCAAAGCCGCCGCCGCGCACGACTTCATCATGTCCTTCCCCGATGGTTACGACACACACGTCGGCGAACGCGGCACGACTCTTTCCGGCGGACAAAAGCAACGAATCGCGATTGCCCGCGCGCTTCTGCTCAATCCGCATATTCTGATTCTCGACGATTCGACTTCAAGTGTTGACCTCGCCACCGAAGCGCAGATTCAAGCCGCGCTCGAGAAACTGATGAAGGGCCGCACATCCTTCGTCATCGCGCAACGCATCAGCACTGTGATGAACGCCGATAAAATTCTCGTGCTCGACAAAGGCGCCATCGTCGCGCAGGGCAGGCACGCCGACTTAATGGAGAATGAACCGATCTATGCTGAAATTTACAACTCACAACTCTTACCGGAATCTGCTCACGCGGCAGGGGAGGATTAGCCAATGATGGGTGGTCCCGGCCGCTTTGGCAACATTCTCAATCAAGAATCCCTCAAGCCGCGCAAGCTGAGTGAAACGCTCATGCGCCTCGGCGCGTACTTTGGCCGCTTCTGGTACATGATCCTGGTGGCCGTCCTCATGGTGGTCGTTGCAACGTGGAGTCAGGTGACGACTCCGGAATTGACCGGTCAGGCCACGGACTGTTTCCTTGTACCCATCGGTCAATCCGCGTTTGGAAACTTCGGCTCATTCGGACCTCAAAACGGATCACAGACCAACACAGCGACTTCAAGCTGTTGGCTCGCCTCGACCGACACGTCCATGCTGTCTACCTCGCGCAAGATCATTTATGCCGCGTTTCATATTGGCGGATACCAAACTCCTGATCCGGCCACCGCGACCAACGATCAACGCGTCGAAGGTCTCACGCGTCTGATCTTGATCGTGATCGTTTTATTCGTGCTCGGCTCCGTTCTGACGGGCGCGACATTCTTCGTCATGTCGTGGACCGGCCAGCATGTCCTGCGCGTCCTGCGCGTGGAGGTCTTCGAGCAACTGCACCGACTCTCGTTGAGTTACTACGCCGAACACGAAGCCGGTGACTTGATGAGTCGTATTACCAATGATACGTCCGCCATCGAACAGGCCTTCTCGTTCGCGCTGGTCAACGTGTTCAGCGGTATCCTCCTGCTGGTGTGGGTCGCGTACAACATGCTGATCAACAACCTGCCGTTCGCGCTCCTCTCGCTTTCGGTCTCGCCGCTCATGTTCCTCGCCACGCTGTACTTCTCCGAGCAGGCTCGCAAGGCGTTTAGAAAGAGTCGGCAGGAGATCGGCAACGTCAACGCGGAACTTCAAGAGTCAATTGCCGCGGTGCGCGAAGTTCAAGCCTTCAACCGCGCCGATGAGAACATCGAACAGTTCAAGGAAGTCAATGCCGCCAACCGCGATGCAAATGTGCGCGCCGTGGCCTACACTTCCGCCCTTGCCCCAACGCTGGAAGCTTTCTCGTATGTTGGCCTCGCCATCGTGACCGGTGTGGGCGGCTGGTATCTGCTCAAAGGTCAAACACTTTTCGGAACAACGGTAACCCTCGGTTTAGTCGTGACCTTCCTCGCGTATGTCCAGCGCTTCAACCAGCCGATTCAACAGATCGCGGTCTTGTGGACGAACATTCAAAATGCCGTGGCCGGCGCTGAAAGAATCTTCGGCATTCTCGACGAAAAGCCTGCCGTCACCGATAAACCTAATGCAAAGATCATGCCGCAGATTCAGGGCAAGGTCGAGTTCACGAACGTCTCGCACGAATATGAAGACGGTGTGCCTGTGCTGAAACAGGTCACGTTCAGCGCGGAGCCGGGACAAACGATTGCCATCGTGGGTCCCACCGGCGCAGGCAAGACCACCATCATCAATCTTCTGCCGCGCTTCTATGACGTCACCGAAGGTTCGGTCAAGATTGACGGCATTGACGTGCGCGATGTAACTGCCGAATCAATTCGAAGACAAATCGGCATCGTGCTTCAAGACACCTTCCTGTTCAGCGCCACCGTCATGGAAAACGTGCGCTTTGGCAAACCAACCGCTACCGACGAAGAAGTGATGGCCGCCATCAAACTGGCCAACGCCGATTCGTTCATCGAACGCCTGCCTGAGAAATATCAGACCGTTCTCGGCGAACGCGGTTCGGGCTTGAGTCAGGGTCAGCGGCAATTGCTTTCGATCGCGCGCGCCGCGCTGGCAGATCCGCGCGTGCTGATTCTGGACGAAGCCACCTCCTCGGTAGATACAAGAACCGAGCGTCTCATCCAGAAGGCCTTCGATCAACTGCTCAAAGGACGCACCTCGTTTGTCATTGCGCATCGCCTGTCCACCATCCGCAACGCAGATATGATCCTCGTGCTCGATCACGGTCAAATCATCGAACGCGGCAAGCACAGCGACCTGCTGGCGAAGCAGGGTTTCTATTACGACCTGTACATGAGCCAGTTCAAGAAACAGGAAGAAGTGGCCGCCCCCTTCGGGGATGATAAAGCCGCGGTCGTTGCAAAATAACGTCATTGCGACCGAAGGGAAGCAATCTCAAGTATTGAAATAGACAAAGGTTTCATGTAAACAGGAGATTGCCACGGTGAGAGCACACCGCCTCGCAATGAGAATTGAAAGCGTAAGGTCCCTCGTCGAAATTTGGCGAGGGACCTTTTCACTTGACGCTTTCTTTCTTTCCCCGTAAGATAGGCACGAAAATAGAACATTCTTTCACCACCAAGGACACGAAGGAACACAAAGTTAAAAATTTTTCCTTCGTGTCACTTCGTGCCCTTCGTGGTTAAAAGCTCTTGGAGAACCCATGGAACTCGGTCTCATTCGCAAAATAGACATTGATAACGAAATGCAACAGGCGTATCTCGATTACGCCATGTCCACCATCGTGGCGCGCGCCCTCCCCGATGCGCGCGATGGACTCAAACCTGTACATCGCCGCATTTTATATGCGATGTACGACATGGGCATTCGTTCCGACACGGCGTACAAAAAGTCCGCTCGCATTGTCGGCGAAGTGCTTGGCAAATATCATCCGCATGGCGACGCGGCCGTGTACGAAGCCATGGCGCGCATGGCGCAGGATTTTTCCATGCGCACACTGCTCGTGGATGGTCAGGGCAATTTTGGTTCGGTGGATGGCGATCCGCCGGCCGCGATGCGCTACACCGAGGCGCGCCTCACCGCGGCGGCCCTTGACCTTTTAGCGGACCTCAACAAAGAGACCGTTGACTTCCTCCCCAACTTCGACGACACGCTTGTTGAACCAAGCGTCCTTCCCTCGGCGATTCCGAATCTGTTGGTTAACGGCGCGACCGGCATCGCGGTCGGCATGGCGACTTCCATCCCGCCACATAACCTCGGCGAGATCGTGGACGCGCTGGTCTACATGCTCAACCGCTGGGAGAAACTCGATGACATTGACGTGGATCAATTGATGAACTTCGTCAAAGGCCCGGACTTTCCGACCGGCGGAGTCATCGTGCAGGAGAAAGGCGAGGAGGACATCGAGGCCGCCTACGGGTCCGGGCGCGGACGCGTGACGGTGCAGGCCAAAGTCCACATTGAGGAGATGGAACGCGGCAAGAGTCGCATCATCGTCACTGAACTGCCGTATCAGGTCAACAAATCCGCTTTGATCGAACGTATCGCAGAACTTGCGCGCGAGGGTCATCTCGATGGGCTGGCCGATCTACGCGACGAGTCCGACCGCCAGGGCATGCGCATCGTCATCGAACTCACCAAGAACGCCGATCCAAACATCGTCCTGCACGATCTCTATCGGCGCACGCCCATGCAGTCCACATTCAGCATCAATCTGCTGGCCCTCGTGGATGGCGAGCCGCGCACGTTAACTCTCAAACAGGCATTACGCGTCTATATCGAGCACCGGCTGACGGTCATAAAAAGACGCGCTGAATTCGATCTGGAAAAGGCCAAACAGCGAGCGCATATCCTCGAGGGATATTTAGTCGCGTTGAAGAATCTGGATGAAGTGATCAATCTCATTCGCTCCGCACCGGACGTGGAAGCGGCGCGGGCAAAACTAATGAAACGCTTCAAGCTGACGGAACTACAGGCCACCGCCATTCTCGATTTGCAATTGCGAAGACTGGCCGCGCTCGAACGCAAAAAGATAGATACCGAATACAAAGAAGTCAGCGCGCTGATCAAAGAGTTGACCGCGCTGTTGAAATCGCCGAAGTTGATGCGCGGCGTGGTGGCCGATGAATTGCTGAAAGTGAAGGAAGCCTACGGTGACCGACGCCGCACGCAGATCGTGAGCATGAAGGAGGAGGCCAAGGGCCGCAAGGCGCTGACCTCGACCGACCTCTTGCCCGAACAAACGGTGTGGATTGGCGTGACCGCCGACGGGCTGGTGGCGCGCACGCATGATGACAAGCCGCCGCGACATTCCGGCAACGACGCGCCGCGCTTTTTGGTCAAGGCCTCCGCGACAGACACGATTTATTTTGTCACCAAGTTAGGCAAAGCCGCGGCCGTCGCGGCGCAGATCATCCCGGAAGCAGAGAAGTTGAGTCAAGGCTCGATGTATTACAAAGTCTCGCCGCTTTCGGAGACCGATTCGCTCGCGGCCGTGTTTGCCCTGCCTGCCCGCAAAACGGACCTCCCTGAAGAGGCCTGTGTGCTGACCACGACGCGCTTCGGCATGGTCAAGAAGAGTCTCGTCAGTGAATTGCCGGGGCCCTCCTCACAAACATTTACGCTGGTCAAGATCAACGAAGGTGACCGGCTCGTCTCGGTCAGTCTCACGGATGGCAGGAAGAAAGATATTTTGCTTGTGACCGCGCTCGGCATGGCGATTCGATTCAAAGAAGACGATGTGCGCCCGATGGGCCTCGTCGCGGCGGGCGTGAACGGAATCAAACTGGAGAACAATGATGAAGTAGTCGGCGCGGAAATCCTGCCGACCGATGGCGAGGTCTTGCTCGTCACATCGAACGGACACGCCAAGCGTTTGGAGCAAAAAGAATTCCCCGTTCAGGGGCGCTATGGTAAAGGCGTTACAGCCTGGAGCCTACCGGATAAAGTCAAGATTGCGGGCATCGCGATTGACAAAGCGACTCACACCGCCACGATTCATTTGAGCAAAGGCGCGGCCAAGTCCGCGCGGCTGGACGCGGCCGCGATCCGCAAGCGTGCCGCTTCACGCGGCGATGAAGTCGTCGAGGTCAAACCGGGCGAGGAAGTGGTGGCGGTGACGATCGGCTGGGCTGTGGAAAAGTTTCTACCAATCGCAAAGGTCAATGCAAAACCCGCAAGGGCAAAGAAAGAAGTAAAAGGTAAGAAGTCCGCGCCGAAGAAGACTCCTGCGAAGAAAACCGCGGGCAAGAAGGCAACAAAATCCGTGAAGAAGAAAAGCAAAAAGAAATAAAATGAGGAAATGACGACCCATGGCCGTCATTTCTTTTTGAAGACAAACTTATTTCTTTTTCAACTCAGCCAGACGTTTGGCAAGATCGGCCTGTATATCTCTGTACATCCATTGCCCGGCAAGATTGTTCAACTCATAAGGATCGTTTTTCAGGTCGTACAACTCGTGCTCGCCTGTGGAATATTCGGTGTATTTCCAGTCCGGTGTGCGAATCGAATAAAACTCCGGGATGGTCGAGCCAACCCCTTCTTCAGTCGGCCAATGCTCGAACAAAATCTCGTCCCGCCAGGGTGCATCGGCGTTCTTGAGCAACGGCACGAGGCTCATGCCATTCACGCTCGAAGGAATCGAAACGCCAGCCAGGTCGGCGAATGTAGGAGCCAAGTCAATATTGGCGACCAGGTGTGTATCCACGCGCGGGGCGTAATATCCCGGCGCATAAATAATGAACGGAACCTTCACACATGCTTCGTACGGACAGTTCTTTGCAAATCCAAAGCGATGATCGCCGACAGTCAAGCCATTATCGGAAAGATAAACGATAATTGTCTTTTGCCGCAATCCGGTTTTATCCAGCGCGTTCAAGATCGAAGCGACGCCGTCGTCCACTGAAAGCAGGGAACGCAGAATCTGCTTGTAGGTGATGTCAATTTCATCAGGTGAGAAAGCATCCAGCGCCTGGACATATTCGGGCTTGTCGTTCACATTCTTTTCGTTGAAATCGGGAGGACGATATGGAATCCATTCGGAAGGATTGCGAAAAGTATTCTGATGCCGCGGCGCAGAAATGTAGGGAGAATGCGGGTTGTAATAACCCACAAACAGCAGGAAAGGTTGGTCACGCGTGGTCGCGATGAAGTCCACTGCTTTTTGAGTCACCACGTCCGCGCTGAAATTCGCCTTGGATTTTGGATATTCGACGGGCGTTCCATTTTCAGAAAGGCTGAAGTTGAAGTAATACTGCAGTTTGGGCGAGTTCTCGTTTTCGTTCACGCCAACAAGATTTTTGCTCAGGAAAGCGCCCCAATCATCCCAGCCCGGCGGCACATATCCCAACGGCGTCAAGTCTTCATAGTTGTTCAAGTATTTTCCATAATAGGCCGTGCGATATCCGGCGCTATGCAACCACACAGCGACCGAAGAAGCATCTTTGAACTTCGGAGCGCCCCCCAGCGGCATCCGGTCGGTGTAGACCTGATGGTTGTGGACATATTCACCGGTTAAAATACTGACGCGGCTTGGGCAACAAAGCGGCGTGGTCACGAATCCGTTTGTAAAATCCACCCCTCGGGCGGCCAGCACTTTTCGAACCGTCGGCATGTAATCCACAGTTTGGAAAGGTTGATCATCGGTCAGGATGACAATGATATTTGGGCGCGCATCTGCAAGTCGAGATTGAGACGCGGACGAGTCCACCTTCACATCTAAAATCGTCGCCGTTCCGGTCGGGACCTGTGGTATGGCCTGTGTTCCAGATGGTGGATTTCCCGCTGGAACACAGGCCGAAAGCAAAATCGCAAGGGTCAGGAAAATGAATCTGCCGCACTTCATCTTATTCATATGAACTACATTCTAACTCGAAACTTTCGCCGCTGGTAAATCTACTGCAGAAAAACGATTTTGATAACGAACCACCCCAATTTCCTACACCCGGCATTGACTGGATGCAGATTATCGTGTATTTTTAATCCGATTTCTCAGTAAGGGCACTACTATTCTGGAAAGGTTAAAACATGAAAACTCTCAAGATTTTGATTTTGTCTTTTGTCATCCTGCTAGTGACAGTGGGTGCCTCGAGTAAAGCGCCCCTCACTGTTCCTGCAAAGCCAGGGGCAGTGTCACCCGCAAATGGCGGACTGACAACGGACTACACACCAACTCTACAATGGACCAACACTGCAGGCATCGGTGGTACCTATGATATAGAAGTTGCTACAGATCCGAGCTTCGGGGCCTATATCATTGATTCCAATTACGGCTTCCCTGGAAATACATATACAGTAGGTGTCGCACTTGACCCTGCCAAGACATATTACTGGCATGTTCAGGCTTATGACAATATGTCCAACGCATCCGGCTGGTCAATTACATTCACATTCCGAACCGCGGTCACACCGCCGACTATGACCGACCCACCAGATTCCACTGTCCTGCAAAACAACCGGCCAACATTCAAATGGACTTCGGTTCTAAACGCCACCGGCTATAACCTACAAGTATCAACGACTACTGCCTTTAGCGCTGTAATATTGAACACCACACTCCCATACACGGCTACCCAATACACGCCCACAGCAGATTTACCTGCCAATACAACTCTTTACTGGCGGGTGCGGACATTGAGCAGTGCATACGGTCCAAGCGATTGGGCACCTGGCCCGGTTGGAAAATACTTTACCATCTCAAAAACCGCCCTTCAACCTACTGCGCCTGTGCTGATTTACCCTGGAAATGGAAAACTGACCGACGATTATACACCGCGTTTGACGTGGCAGGCATCCAATATCCCCTCTGCAACCACATTTGATTACTATGAAGTTCAAATTACCACAGATAGCACTTTTGCTGGAATGGACCCGCTCAGCATAATTTGTGCGCCACCTACCTGCATTGACGACACGACTGTAACATCACAGGTGATTGACACCACCACAGGTACTTCCTATTTTGATGTACCCGACCCAGGAAGCGCATTGGATGCAGCGACCACTTATTACTGGCGCGTACGCGCGTACAACCACTTTGGTGGAGATAATTTCTACAGTAACTGGTCAAGTATTTTCGTCCTGCGATTTGCTTGCTATCCCGTTACCTTGAACACACCCCCAAATTCAACTTCGCTTACCTACAATCGGCCAACATTTACCTGGACAGATCCGAACATCTCTCCTTGCGGTTACTATAACCTTCAAGTGGCAAAAGACTCCCATTTTAGTAATTTGATTGTTAACAGTGTGTCTCCAAATCCGTTTACCCCTAAAAATTCTCTGCCAAGCAACTTGACACTTTATTGGCGCGTTCGGATTACGAGCGGCCCTTATGCTCCGAGCCGTTGGTCTGATGTTTGGACAATAGATACTGCGAATCCTCCGGGCATACCTATGCCCAAATCTCCAGTTTCCATCCTCATAAAGACTGATACGCCAACCTTCCGTTGGAGTGTTTCAGGTTTGCCCTTTGGTACAACTTTTAGCAACTATACAATCGAGGTTAGTACTAGCACAGCAACGAATCCAGACGGCTCGTTTGTCTCAACTGTTATTAATGACAGCAGTGCCACTAATCAATACGATCCCCAATTCACCCCAGGTGCCCCTCTTAGTTCCGCAACAAAATATTACTGGCATGTGCAGGCTTGCAACACGTCATCTGAGTGCAGTAATTGGTCACCGACCGTTAGCTTCCGTACAGCAGTCGACGCTCCAGCGTTAGTAACGTATGGCGGGGGTTCCTTCTCGCCCCCATATGACTGGAACGATGTCCCCGGTGCCTCTAGCTATGCAATTCAAGTTTCAACGTCTCCAACGTTTGGCATATTGCTCATAAATACTACGGTGACAACGTCTCAATTTACTGGCGGAGGAGGCTTGCCAAATGGTATATATTACTGGCGTGTGATCACTCTTAATCCCTATTTTGGGCCCAGTGCATGGTCTGCAGTGGATAGTTTTCATAAACCATAACAATTTACTCGACTATAGTCCGCCATCCAAGCACAAAAGAGGAGCCGGAAGTTCCGGCTCCTCTTTTATTTTGATATCATAGACAAGAGCTTTCAAAAAAAATATCACGGCAATCGCTTCAACTGTGGCGCTTTCCACCAGATGATCGCGGACAAAACCAACCCAATCGAAGCAAACAAGGTCATGGCATAACTCAGCCCGATGTGTTCAGAGAGCGCGCCGACTGCCAGATTGCCAAACGGCGAAAAGCCGAAGAAGGTCAGGGTGTAGAGTCCCATCACCCGGCCGCGCAGATGATCTTCTACGCGGGTCTGGAGCAACGTGTTAATCATCGTGAACGTCACCATAAAACCAATGCCCAAGCCCACCGCGAGAATTAAACTGAGCGGAAAGAAAGGGTTGAACGCAAACACAATTAGAATGACCGGGAAAGCGATCGTTGCCCGAAATAGCCAGGAGCCGCGCCAACGCGAGCTGTGATGATTGGCGATCACGAACGCCCCGGTCACTGCGCCAACCCCGGTCGCGGCGTTGATCCACCCATACGCGGCCGCGCCCTGTTTCAAGACATGATCCACAAAGGCGGGGAGCACAGTGGAATAGGAAATGCCGAAGATGCTGAAGATCAGGGAGAGCAGGATCAAACCCCGCAATTCCACTTCCCCGGAAACGTATTTTACTCCGCCAATCAACTGCCCCAATACCGATTCAGATTGAAGTCTCGCTTCATGCGGCGGGAGTTGCATGGCCCATAGCCCGAAGATCACAGCCAAAAACGACAGGCCGTTGATGGTGAAGCACCAGGCCGCGCCGATGGCCGCGAGGAGGAGGCCGCCCAAGGCGGGCCCAACGACGCGAGCGCTGTTGAACATCAAAGAATTTAACGCGATCGCATTGGGCAAATCTTCGCGCCCGACCATTTCCACCACAAAGGCCTGACGCGCAGGCGCATCGAACGAATTGACCACGCCCAGCCCTGCGGCAAGCAGGACAATATGCCAGGCCTGCACGGTGTGTGTAAAGGTCAGCGCGGCCAGGATGAATGCTAACAACATGGCGCCGCTTTGGGTCAGGATCAATAGACTGCGTTTCGGGACTCGATCTACCAACACGCCTCCCCACGGTGAGACCAGCAGGCTCGGGATGGCGGATGCGAATCCGACGATGCCCAGCGCCAGCTCGGAACGAGTGAGTTCATAAACCAACCAGCCCTGCGCGATGATCTGCATCCATGTGCCGGCATTGGAAACCAGTTGACCGCCAAAGTACAGTTGAAAGTTCCGATGGCGGAGCGATGCAAAAGGATTACTTCCGTTCCGTTGATGGGATTTCTCCACGGGTAAAGGTTGTTCCTGTGAAATCGGTTCTTCCATTGGCTGTGATTCTCCATTGACTAACGATCTCAATTGTAATCCCGCATCAGAAACAAATTCAAAGGGTAGAATTGGCAAAACAAAGAGGAGAGTATGAATATGACCAAACCCCGCGCCCGCGATCTTGAAGTCCATTTTGAAGGCTCACCCGGCCCCCTCAATGCCATCACCGACGTGAACGGAATCGAAGTGGGTTATGCAACGATTATCGAAGGGCAATCCGCGCGCACAGGTGTGACGATTATTCACCCACGCGGCAAACGCGATCACGATCCGGTGTTCGCCGGATATTTTGCCTTCAACGGCAACGGCGAAATGACCGGTGTGGCCTGGGTGGAAGAGGGCGGATTCCTCGAAGGACCGATTGGCATCACCAACACACATTCCGTCGGCGTGGTGCGCGACACGATTATTGACTGGCAGATCAAACAAGGCGCGATTTTTCAACGCTGGTCCTGCCCCGTCGTCGGTGAAACGGCGGATGGCTGGCTCAACGACATGAACGGTTTTTACATCAAAGCCGAACACGTGCGCGCCGCGCTTGAGTCCGCGCAGGGCGGCGCGATTGCGGAGGGCAACGTCGGCGGCGGAGCAGGCATGATCACGTATGAATTCAAAGGCGGCACGGGAACTTCTTCGCGCAAACTGCCGAATAAACTCGGCGGCTGGATGATCGGCGCGTTGGTGCAGGCCAACTTTGGCCGCCGCTTCCAACTGACCGTGAGCGGCGTGCCGGTCGGACAACATCTCACGTCTGACGCGCCCATCACCAACGGCGAGAATCCGTTCAAACAGGATGATGGCTCGCTGATCGTCATCCTCGCTACCGACGCGCCGCTTTTGCCGCATCAACTCAAACGATTGGCAAAGCGCGCAACCCTCGGCATGGCGCGCACCGGTTCGCTCGGCGGCAACGGGAGCGGAGATTTGTTTTTGGCGTTTTCAACGGCCAATCGAGGCGCGGCCGGTCCGGGGTCCGCAAAGAGCGGCGTTGTATCCATCGAAGCCCTGCCCAACGATCACATGGATCCGCTTTTATTTGCGTCTGCCTACGCGACGGAGGAGGCAATCATTAACGCCATGATCGCGGCAGAGACGATGACCGGCCGCGATGGAGTGACCATCAAAGCCATTCCGCATGATGAATTGCGCGCGGTGATGAAACAATATGGGCGATGATTCATTGACCGCATCACTGCCCACCTCTATAATTTGATCTATGCAAACGTATGATCTTTGCCTGCCGTGGTATTGGGAATACGACCGCGACTTCGTTTGTTTTATCGAAGAGGCTTGTTCGGCGCGCGGGCTGACACTTTTGCAGATCACGCCAAAGAATATTTTGCAGGCCATCACTGAACTTTATTCAGGTCAAACTATTTTTCGTACTTTGCTCGACCGCGCCGGCGACGATTTGCGCTTCGAGCCGATTCGCCGTTTCGCAAAAGAGAATCATCTACATCGCATCAACCCGGCAGAACTTTCGCATTGGGCCGAAGACAAAGCGACAATGCACCTCGAGTTGATTCAAGCCGGATTGCAAACGCCGTATACGATTTTGTTTGCGCCTTTTATTGACCGTCCGATTTTGCCTGCCCTTGATCTCACGCCGCTCGGTGAAAAGTTTGTGCTCAAGCCGGCAGTGGGCGGAGGCGGCGAAGGCGTGACGATGAACGTTTCTTCGCTGGATGAAATCCAACGCGCCCGGCTGGAATTTCCCGACCAGAAATATCTGGCGCAGGCGCATATCACGGCCCGCATCCTTTCCGGACGAGAGGCCTGGTTCCGCGTCTTTTACGCGGGAGGCGACTGCTGGCCCTGCTGGTGGAAACCGTCCACGCACGTTTATTCGGTTTTGAAGCCAGACGAGGAATTGCAGTTCGATCTCACACCCCTCCGTGAAGTTACAAAACGCATCGCGCAGGTCTGCAAACTGGATTGGTTTTCGACAGAGATCGCTCTGACCGAAGATGGCCGCTTCGTCGCGGTGGATTACGTCAACGATGGGATTGATACGCGCCTTCAATCGAAAGCCGTTGATGGCGTGCCGGATGAAGTGATGAAACAAATTGCAGGGAAATTGGTGGATTTGGTAAAAACCAATTAAGTCTGTTGCTTAATATTTCCCACAAGCCCCAACTCCGGTGCGATGCGTCTCATCGCCAGAATCACATTCTGCACGTGTTCCCATAATTCCACGCCGAAATCCCCGGCGGCTTTGGCCATCTCGTCGCGGTCGGTGCCGGCGGCAAAGGCTTTGTCCTTCCATTTCTTTTTGACGGAGGACGCTTCAAGGTCCAGCAATGAACGGGACGGACGCACCAACGCGACCGCGGTGATCAGTCCCGTGATCTCATCGCAGGCCATCAGGGCTTTGCGCCGCGGAGTATCACGCGGCACACCGGTTCCAATTCCATGACTCAGAATATCCTGAATAATATCTTCGCTCACGCCGCGCTCACGCAAAATCGGCGCGCCTTTGATGGGATGTTCCTCGAGCGTGGGATGAATCTCCCAATCGAAATCATGGATGAGGCCGAGCAATCCCCAGGCTTCCGCGTCTTCCCCGAATTTCTCCGCGTAGAAACGCATGGCGGCTTCGACCGAAAGCATGTGGCGCACAAGACCTTCATTTTTTACGAATTCACGAACAAGGGCGAGGGCTTCGTCGCGGATCATGATTTCTCCGGAAAGATGGGTTCGGGTCTGCCGAGCACAGGCAGAGGCTTTTCAATATACACGTCCCATAGCGCGCCGACGGTGGCAAGTTGCTCGCGCACGTTCCAAATCAGCAGTGACAGTTTTCGATACTGGCGATTGTCCGCTTCGACGCCGGTCGCTTTCAATCCCAGCGCGTTGCACAAGAACAGGGCGCGGGGCAGATGGAAGTGCTGTGTGACGAGCAACGCCGAGTCTACACCGAAGATGACCTTGGCGCGAAAGCAGGTATCGTAGGTGCGACGTCCGGCATAATCCAAAACAATCGCATCTGTCGGGACCCCGAGGCTGAGCGCGTATTGACGCATGGCCTCCGGCTCGTTGTAACTGGCGACGCGGTTGTCGCCGCTCATCAACAATTTTTCAACTTTACCATCAAAATACAATTGCGCGGCAGTTTCGACGCGGTCACGCAGGATGGCCGTTGGCGAACCATCGCGAGTCAGTCCCGCGCCGAAGACAATCGCGACGCGTTCGCTCGGTGCAGTATCCACCCGGTAGATGCGCGTCCAACTGTAAATCGTTGTGATGAGGCGCGGCAGGAAGAGAACAAGTAATCCAAGCGCAATCAGCGCTTGGATGAAGCGCCTCAGGAATCTAAATAATCGTTTCCACATGCAGAGAATTCTACCAAATTCGCTCCGCCCTCAATCCTACCCTCTCCCTAAGAGAGAGGGTTATTTTTACGTCAATCTCTTGCGGACTTCGGCACTGAGGAAATCCATAGCCCACACAACGATGACAATCGCCCAGATGGCTGTGCCGGCTTTGTTATATTCAAAACCATTGATCCGCTGGCTGAGATAAAAGCCGATGCCGCCTCCGCCCACGAAACCAATGATGGTCGAGATACGAACATTGATGTCCCAGTGATAGATGATATATGAGACAAAATCAGGGACAATTTGCGGAATGACCGAATAGATTACAGTTTGCAAGCGGTTTGACCCGGTAGCGGTTAGGGCCTCAATGGGACCTGTATCAATGTTCTCTACAGCTTCCGAGAACAGTTTGCCTAACGAAGCAATGGTCACGACGGTCAATGCCAGGACTCCGGGGAAGGTGCCAAATCCCAGCCAGAAGCCAAAGACAGTGGCCATAACCAGGGGATCATAGGAGCGAATTAGATTGAAAAACGAGCGCGTAACGTAGTAAACAGCAGCGCCGAATACTCCACGTTTTGTGATATTGCTGGCCGCCAGGAAACTTAATGGTGCGGCAATGATCGTCGCGGCAGAGGTGGAGAGCAAAGCCATAAAGATCGTGACGAATATTTCCTGCATCACATCTTTAAGCGATTGGCTTGCCTTCCATCCGCCGACCGCGGTGTTTGTATCCACTTCCAGCTGGCTGGGTACTCCATTTATGGATTTGGCAATTGGCTTCGCATCCACAGCAACAGAGAAGTGGCCCTTGTCATCCGTCTGGGTTCGAGCGGCAGTCAACACACGATCATCCGGGAAATGCCAGCGCACAACAATGTCTGCGTTGGGGGCCAGGCTGAAGCCTTCGAGAGTGAACTTGTCCTTTTCAGCGGCGCACTTAACGCTGGGAACGAGGCGCGGGCCGCTCGAAACAATATCCGCTTCGGGGGCGGACCCGCACGGAATTGGAAAAGGAACCCGAATCGTTGTCGTTTCAAAATCCCTGACGAATAAATCCGGTGTGAGAAACGCGCGAACTATCGTTTGAGCTTTTGGGGCCTCGCTTATCAATTTCACAAAGTCAATTTGTGTCACGCGATAAGAAGCAAGATATACAACGACAAGCCCCGCTATGATCAGGGCGTTTCGCGTCATACGCAGGAGGAGGCGACTATTCATCTTAAACCAATCTCTCCCGCACCTTGGCGCTGATGGTGTCAAGCACAATAACCACGACCGCAATCGCAATGAAAGCCGCGCTCACGGCACGCAGGTCGTTAATTTGAATCCATTGGATCAGGAAGAAGCCTATACCGCCTCCGCCGACAAAGCCAATGATGGTGGAAGAACGAACGTTGATGTCCCAGCGATAAATGGTGAAGGCCGTAAAGGGCGGGACGATCTGCGGGACGACGCCATAACGTACGGTTTGCACCCAGGTCGCACCGGTAGCGCGCACAGCCTCGATGGGACCGGGATCAATTCCTTCGATGACTTCAGAGTACAGTTTGGCCAGCGCCGCGACGGAATGAATCGCCAATGCGATTACGCCAGCAAAAGGCCCCAGCCCAACAATGACCACAAAAATAATGGCGACGATCAGCGGCTCGATGGAACGCACAATATTCAGAATGGTGCGAACAACAACATAAATGCCAAAGGTTAGAGGGTTGGCGCTCATCAAGTTACGTGCCGCCAGAAAACTAATTGGAATAGCCAGGAAAATGGACAGGGTGGTTGCCATCAGGGCCAGCGCCAAGGTCTCGGTCATCCCCTGTAGCACATAACGTCCGTTCGAAGAGATCACAAAACCTCCAATCGGACGGAATTGTTCAAAATAAACGCGATGTTGAAATGGAAGGGTCGGGTCTGGTGCGGCGGCAAGTGCAGTGCTAGGCACTCGAATAGTGGTCGTCAGTGAGCCACTTGAGTCTGTCTTGATAACCAGCATTGCCGCCTCGTTCTCACCCAGCATTTTCGGGTCACCGATGGGCGTCTGCCACCACACCTGCGTTTCTGTATCTGGCCAGAGTCCTGAAGCAGAAACGATTACAGTTTCACCCACACTTGCACAATTCGGAGTTGCGAAGGCCTTGATGCCATTGATTTCATTCTCTGCTTTGGGCGGATTGGGAGCGCATGGGACCTGAACAGGCACCCAGATTGAATTTTTCTCCGTGCGCAAGGTCACGAAATCAGGCCGCAACATGGGCCGTACAATTTGAACCGCGCGTTCGATACTGGCAGATTTGAAGTTGATCTGCACCACCTGCCACCCAATGCCATAGGTTGCCAGCAGGCTAAAGAGCACTGGCGCAAGAATAGAGCGCGTCCGCCCCGCGCTGAGGCTGACCGCGTCCCATATGTTCCATAGCCAAATGATGACCGGGGAAATATACCAAAATGGCTCACCATACCAAACCACCATGCCCAACACGACCAGAGCGCCCACCAAGATAGCCGTAGCGCGGTAACGCTGACCATTGTATAGTTGTCCAGCGCCGGGAACAATGGCGGAAAACAGACCAGATAAAAATGGTGAGCGTCGGGTGGTATTATCTGTCATCCCGTCCTCATAATGCCGTCGCGCGGACTTCCTGCGCCTCTTCACCGTAGATTTCCTTGAATTTGGCGCGGTCTATTTCCCTGGCGGACCCCTCGAACACTTTTATCCCGTCTTTCAACGCGATCACCCGCGTAGCATAACGATGGACCAAATCCAAAAAATGCAATGAGCAAATGACAGTGATGCCTTCTTTATTGAGTTGTTCAAGATATTGCAGGATGGAGTGCGACAGAACCGGATCCAGACTGGCAACCGGCTCATCGGCCAGAATTAGTTTCGGCTCCTGCATGAGCGCACGCGCAATCCCGACCCTCTGCTGTTGTCCGCCCGAAAGAGCATCGGCGCGGTTGTAGGCTTTGTCTGCAATTCCCACGCGCTCGAGAGCTTTGATCGCGCGTTTTTTATCCTCATCCGGCCAAATCCCTAAAAGACTCAACCATGGATTGGCATACCCCAAACGGCCCGAGAGCACATTCGTCATCACGCTCGAACGTTTCACCAAATTAAACTGCTGAAAAACCATGCCGATGTTGCGGCGAATGTGACGGAGGTCCGCGGGGGTAGCCGCGGTGATGTCAATGTTATCCCAGAAGATTTTTCCCTCCGTGGGATCAATCAAGCGGTTAATACAACGCAGGAGGGTGGATTTGCCCGATCCGGAAAGACCAATCACTACAAGGAACTCCCCATCTGCTACTTCAAAACTCACATCGGTAAGAGCACGCGTGCCGTTCGGATATGTCTTCGAAAGATGTTCTACTCTTAGCATGGTCTTATCCCTTGTAAAGTATTTTGAAAAGCGAAAGACCTGCTTATGTTTTTTTACGAAACCAGGTCTTTCGCTCGACAAAATTACACCAGAAAAGACCCTCCCCGGCCTGATTGAACAGGCAGGGGAGGTCTTTTGTTTTGCTGGGAATTATTTGAAGAGAGTGGTTACGTCTACGCCGGAGGCTTCCAGATAGACGCGGAAGTCATCGTAGAAAGTATCGTCCACGACCTTCAAGCCATCAATCTGGTAGACTGCTTTCAACGCGGCCTTCCCTTCTTCGGTATCGGCCATCTTCAAGAGCGCATCCACGATTTTCTGGCGGACATCCGCGGGAACACCCGAAGCAAAGGAGACATTGTCATTCGGGATGATGGGATCAGAAGCGTAAATCACTACAACCTTGTCGTTGACATCCGGGAAATCCTTGGCAATGCCGGAGCGGGCGTCAATGAAGGTAGCGCCAAAGTCGCAGATTTCGCCGTTCGGGCTAAGGTATACTGATTTCACCACAGTCGAATGGCCCTGAACAAAGGCGCCAGCCTTGGTCTTAACGCCTTCCTTGAGCAGATATCCGCTTGGGATGACATAACCCGAGGACGACAGCGGGTCGGTCCAGCAGGGTTTCTTGCCATCAAATTGTTTTAGGGCTTCCAGGTCCTTTGAATCTTTGGCAGGAGTAAAGCCGGCATTCACGTTGGCAATGAATTGAAAGCCATAATGATCGGAGCCGAAGCGAATGACTGACATTCCCACGTCTGCATAACCCTTTTGGTGAGCCACAACATAGGCAAAGGGTGGCAACCAACCAATGTGGGCATTGCCCGAGCCCATGGCTTCCACCAAAGCACCGTAGGAAGTGGGCACGGTGGTCTTGATCGTGTATCCCGTTAAATCAGACAGTTGCTTGGCAATAGCATCACCACTGGCAAGCAATTCCTGCGTGGTGGCTGATGGAGCCAATGCCATGATGATCGGATTGTCCGGTGTGCCAAGTGCGGCCGGAGCGGCAGTAGGCGCTTCAGTGGGAGCCTCGGTCGCTACCTCGGTTGGCGTGGCGGCAGGACCACAGGCCGAAAGCGCCATCGAGAAGACAACGATCAGAGACAACAGGAAAAACGTAAGGCGTTTGTTCATGAGCTTCTCCTCTTTATAGAATGATATAGATTTTAGGGGAACCGTTCCCCTTCTGAAGTTGATAATAACTCGGTTTATATCTTTCGACAAGTAGTTTGTCTTAAAAAATGAGAAACCGTGACATAAATCATTTAATCAGGCTGTTTATATCCAAACCGGAGGCGCTCACTGCTTTGCGAAACTCATCATACTGATCATCGCGCACAACAGCGATTGCGTCCATACCATACAAGGTTTGCATGGCTTTCCTTCCATCAGGCTTGGACATTAAATCCACGAACGCGCGGATCAATGCCCGGCGCATGTCCACGCTCATGCCGGGGGCAAAGACCATGGTCTCATACGGAATGATGGGCGGGATGCGCCAAACCACTTCGACTTTTTTCATCACATCCGGGTACTCGCCTTCGAGGCCGGGATAGGCGCGCGCATCCACATACGTCGCGCCGAAATCGCAAATGCCCTGGGCATAGACTGCGCGTACCACAGCCGGATGGCTCGCCAGAAAGGCCGGCGCGCCGGTCTTCACATGGGCTTCTCCTAAAAATCCAAGCGGCACCACATAACCAGACGGCGAAAGTTCATCCGTCCAACACGGCTTCTTATTCTTGAATTGAATCAATGCCTGTGACGCGTCCAGCGTATTCTGATCTTTGATGGGATCGAAGTAACTGATAAAGCCCGCATCTTTCCGGACGATGAACTGGGCGCCGTAAAATATGCCTCCATCCTTCTGACGCGCGAACGCGGCCTCCGCGTAACCCTGATCACTCACCAGCAAATATCCAAACGGCGAAAGGACTCCGATGTGCGCGTTACCAATCCCAAAGCCTTTGACCAGTTCCGTCTCATTCGGAGGAAGAACCGTCACAATCTTATAACCAGTGGCCTTCTCCAACAAAGACTTGAGAGTGTTCCCCGCGTCAATCACATCCGGCGCGGGATGCCCGGATGGAGCCAGAGCGAGGATCAAAGGATTTTTATCGGTGCCCAGCGCGGGTTCCGGAACGGATGCGGTTGGAATCGCCGTAGAAGTCTCGGTGGGAACGGGAGTCGGCGTGGGCTGTGGCACGGGGAGCAAACCACAGGCAAGCAGTCCAAACAAAAGCGACAATAGGAAGAGTCGTTTCATCCGTACCCTTATGAACCAGTGTGCGTTAATCATAAAAGCCTTGCTATAATAAAGCAAGTTCAAGGAGAAGTTTATGAAGGAAAACAGAGGTTCAACCTTACTATCAACTCTGATTCTAATTGTAGTGGCCGCCGCGGCCTATTATATTGTGCAAACTGTGCGCCAGACCACGCAACAGGCTGTGACACCTTTCCAAGAGGCAAACAGTTCACTACAAACCCAAGTAGCGAATTTAATGCACCCCACGCCAACTATCATTCCAGACCCAATCACCTACATCAATCGGATCCAAGCTATTGCCCGGCTGGAGACTGTTCAATATACAGCAGAACAAGTTACGAATGTCGACTATCTTCAGCCGCCAGCTGGCTCTAACAATCCACTGGATTATGCGAACGCTTACTTCTTTGGTTATAAAAAATTATGCCAAGTACACGGTACCGTCATAGCAGGCATTGATATGCAGAAAATACAGCCGAACGACATGCAACTGCAAAACGGTGTACTTTATGTTAAGTTGCCAGCTCCTGAGGTCTTCATCACCGCATTAGATGAAAGTAAGACCCAGGTGTTCGATGTAAATACTGGTCAGTTCGCCAAGCCAGACTCGAACGTAATAATTTCTTGCTTACAAGCGGCAAAGGATAAAATCCTGCAAGCCGCCATTGATGATGGCATTCTCGATCAGGCTGAAAAGAATGCCGAGGTGTATCTGGCAATGTTCTTCACCACGCTTGGGTATCCCAACACGATTTTCCAGGCCACTCCGGCTGATTAATTGATTTTAGCAATTCACCACAGTCACGGAGTTCACGGAGATTTTTTATGAAGTTTTCCTCAGTGTTCTCTGTAAACTCTGTAGTAAATCAAACGCGTTTCGTCCAATCGGGATGAGCGTACTTCTCGCGGACAAGTTCCTCAGCGCGCTTGCGCTCACTGGGCGACAATCCATCTTCATCCAGACTCAATCCCAATTTCGCTTCAAAGGCCCAGACGAAAGCCTGGGCCGCGTCGTTCCACAGGACCGGGTGGCGGGTTACGCTCTCGACGGTTGTAGCGCGATCCAGCAATCTCTGCGCGGCGATTTGGCGGGACGACTCATCGGGGAAGACCAAAGCGTCAGTAATGCGCGCCAGGTTTCCGGTCAATGGAAGCGAGCCGTGTTGCAGAACGCCCTCTTTGCGGCGCGCCTGCGCGGATCCAATCAACTTTTTTCCCTGTACTGTGATCTCATACGGCGACGGCACTTCAAAGCAAACCGGGTTGGACGATTCCATTTTCGATCCATCATCGTCTTTCATCTCAACGGGCAGGCCCAATGCTTTGGCTCCCTGTACCAGCGCGACCGCCAAACGGCTGTAACTTTCCAGCACAGACCCGGCCACACGCGGCTCGTCGTTGGGCGCGATGACAGAGTACGTCAATTCATCGGTGTGCAAAATGGCGCGCCCGCCGGTGGGACGACGAACCACGTCCCAGCCGCGCTCTTCGAGGCGCGTAGTATCCACATCCGCGAAAGGCTGAGCATGACCGAGGGAAAGACAAGCAGGTTTCCACGCATACAACCTGAGGGTTGGAATTGATTCGCCGCGGCCAATATGTTCTAGAATCGCTTCGTCCACAGCCATGTTCCACGCGCCGGGAGCGGGAGGAGTAAGAAGAAGTCGCCAGGTATCCATGTATATAATTCAAGGAGCAATTTGTATTGTATCAAAGTTGCATCCCCACGAGCGAGGTTCATTCTTTTGAGAACTCACCACATATTTTCTCTTCATCAGTCTTTGCCATCTCCACCAGCGGCGGGCGGACGGGCCAGCGCGGTTGTTTGTACTGCCGCGCCAACAAGGCTTTGAGCGTCGGCGGGAAGGGCGGGTACTTTTCGAGGATGTGTCTCTGCTCGCTGACCTTTTTCTGCACAGCCGAAACATCTTTGCCCGCCACAAATCCATCATAGATTTCGCGCAGGCCGGGAGATAAAACATTGGCGGGCGCGGTGATGCATCCTGCGGCGTGATGCTCCAATGCAAATGTGAAATCTGAATCGGTGCCGGAAAAAACGGCAAGATCATTTCCAAATTTACCGCCGAGAGCGCGGGCAAAATCTGCGTCATGCGAGGAGTCTTTGATGCCCGCGAATTGACTCGGAAAACGATCTTTCAAACGCACAAGAAGTTCAATCGAAAATCCGATCCCGGCCACGCCGGGGAAATGATAACCAAGCAAAAATCCATCTTTGGGTACAGATTTGTGGATCACCTGCTCGAACCAGTTGAACAGGCCATCGTCAGTGGCTTTGCGGAAATAATACGGCGGCAGAGTCACAACGCCATCATAACCGAGGTCGAAGGCGAGCTTGGTCAGGTCAATCGTTTCGGTGAGGCTCGGCGTGCCGGTTCCGGCTAATAATTTGAAATCGGAATATTGCTCGCGGACTTTCAACGCGGCGCGCCAAACCGATTCTCTCTCGGCGGGAGAAAAAGACGGACCTTCGCCGGTCGTGCCAAAGATCAGCGCGCCATGACAGCCGCGGGAGGCGAGAAAAGCCAAGAACGGCGCGACCGCTTCGAGGTCCGGGGAAAGATCGGATTTCATCGGCGTCACCGCCGCGGCGTACACGCCGGAGAGAGCATGTCGAGTCATGAGGTCTCCAATCAATCGTTCTTCTCGATAAAATCACGCGCGGCTTCCTCGGGCGGGCGCAGGGATTGACCCTCGACGCTGGCAAGGTAACTCTGATGATCGAGCACCCATAGATATAAATCCGCCTCGGTCTTGCCCGGAAAGTCTTTCAAAATTTTGCTCCGACGAATTTCCTCCACAATCGGCAAATAGACCGTGTCGAACCAGTCTGTAATGGCTTCCTCTTCGGAGATGTCGCGTTTGAGATCAAGCCCCATGAAGTAACGATGCACCGCGATGTGTTCCAACATGCGGTCGAAGCCATCGGGAATCGTCAGACGGATTTTCGCCTGAGGGCGCAGCTCGTCGAGGCGCGTGCTTTCGAGGAAGTGGACTTTCTCGCCGAGGATGTTCAAGTCTTCCGGCTTGAGATCGGGCGTGATGTTGACTTTGGTCGCGCACTCGCGCACATCCGCGTCAATGAATTCCTGTCCCTGCTCACGCGCCACCGAGACGCGGTGATGACCGTCCACCACGAAATACACCTGACCGACTTTGTACAGCACAACCGGCGGGAGGCTGATGTCTTTGTAAAAAGCGCTGTCAATGTTTTGCCAGCGCGTGGCGAGTTGATCGTCGGCAGGCAGAAAGGCGCGGTCGAACTCGTGATAGCGATTGAGACTGCCTACGATCTGATCCACGCGCACGGTTTGCACGCCGCGATAGATCGGGCCGCCGATGTGCAGTTTCTCTTTCACGTCATCGTATGAAAGCAGAGTGCTCGGCTGGCCGGAGATTCTCGAGCGGATTCGATTGAGAAAGGCTTTGAAGCGCGCCCGGCTGAAATCGGCGCGCACGCGGGAGTTTAGATCATGTTCTTCAGACATAGTCAATTACTTTATACGGGTACACATTCATAATCGTCGTCGGCCCGAGTTGAGTGACCGACTCGGATAGATTCTGCCGCATGAAGTGCGTGTGTCCATGAAAGTGATAACGCGGACGCGCCCAGCGCAGAATCCAATTGACGGCTTTCAGTCCGCGATGCGCCTGTGTATCATCGTCATGGATTCCAAACGGCGGCGAGTGCGTGATCAGAATATCGAGAGCGCGTCCATACCGGACCCAGTTACGGAGCAGACCCATCATAAGTTGCGCGGCCCGAAAATTGGCTTCCGCCTGCGTGTACTGGTTGACTCCATTGGGCCGGTAGCGGATGGAGCCGCCAAAGCCTGCGATCAAAACACCTTTGACGCGCTCCGTTTTCAGGTCCAGGTTGGAGCCGCCTTCGGCGCGCGCGGCGGCAAGGTTCGGATTATATTCCGGGTCATGGTTGCCCGGCACGTACATCATCGGCACATTCAAGACGGAAACCAGATACTCGAGGTAGGTGTAGGGCAAATCGCCACAGCCGAGAATCAGGTTCACGCCTCGGAAATGACCCTGCGCCGCAAGATCGTAAACCCGCTCGACGACCTGATCGCTCACCGCGAGGATCTTCATCACGAACCGATTGTGCCGCAGAAGGAATTTCCCCGCAAGAGGACTTTGCCTCCGCGCAAGACAAGTAGTTGCCAATCCCGTCAACGCACACTATAATTCACTTACATTAGAGGCAATTTGGACACTCAGAATATTGCACAACCGCTGGGCGGTGAGCCAACCCTGCCTCGCCGACAATTGCAATCCGGCACCGAACTGGTCAAGCGTTACCACATCCAGGAGGTGATTGGCGTCGGCGGCATGGGGTCCGTCTATCGCGCCCGCGACTTGCACTTTCCCAACGTGACCAAGCTGGTGGCGGTCAAGGAAATGATCAACATGGCGCCCGATCCGCTCGTGCGCCAGACCATTGTGCAGAACTTCGAGCGCGAGGCCAACCTGCTGGCAACATTGAATCATCCTGCCATCCCGCGCATCTACGATTATTTCTCCGAAGATGATCGTTCGTATCTTGTGCTCGAATTCATTCATGGCAAAGACCTTGAATCGATCATCAATGACACGAACGGTTTTTTGCCTGAAGAGCAGGTCCTGGGCTGGGGGATTCAACTGTGCGATGTGTTATCGTTTCTGCACAATCACAAACCGGACCCGATCATCTTCCGCGATATGAAGCCATCCAACATCATGATCAACAGCAACGGCGATGTGATTCTGGTGGACTTTGGAATCGCAAAAACATTTCAGGTCGGTCAAAAGGGAACGATGATCGGCACCGAGGGATATTCGCCGCCCGAACAATATCGCGGCGAGGCCACTCACCTGGCAGACATTTACGCGCTGGGCGCGACCCTTCATCACGCGCTGACGCGACGCGATCCGCGCCTTGAGCCGCCCTTCTCGTTCGCGGAGCGGCCTCTGCGCCGAATCAATTCCCGCGTCTCACCGGAACTCGAAGCGGTCATCAACACCGCATTGCAATACAACCCCGCCGAACGTTTCGCCTCCGCGGCGGACATGAAGGACGCACTGATGGGCGTGGCGCGCAAGACCGGCGCGCTATCTAAAATCACCACCACTTCCATCGCGCCTGCCAGCGGAATCAAACCCATCTGGTCGTTCAAATGCGAAGATGAAGTACGCGGCACGCCGCTCTTGTACCAGGGCGCGTTATATATCGGCTGTTACGACAACAACCTGTACGCGCTGAACGCGGCGGACGGAAAATTCCAATGGAAATATGCCGCGGACGGCGGCATCGTTTCGCGCCCGGCAATCTTCGACGGCAACATTTTCTTCGGTTCGGAGGATCAGTCACTGCACGTGATCAGCGCGCGCACCGGAAAGGTCGTGTGGACCTATCACACACAGGCGCCGATTCACTCTTCGCCGCGCATCGCCGAGGGTCATGTCTTCATCGGCTCGGATGATCACCACCTTCACGCCGTAAATTTGAACACAGGCCGCAGTGTCTGGAAATTTGAATCGGCGGACGAAATCCGCTCGACGCCGCTGGTAGCCAATGACCTGATCTATTTCGGAAATGAGAGCGGCGATTTCTACGCCATTGATTTTCGCGGGACGTTGAAATGGCGCTTCCAGGCCAAGCGCGCCATTACCTCCTCTCCTGTCATTGCGGGGCAGTCGCTTTACTTTTCTTCGGTGGATGGCACACTGTATTGCCTCGACGCGCGCAACGGCTGGGCTATCTGGCGATTCCGCCTCGGCAAGGGATCGGTTTCCTCCCCGGCTGTTGCAGATAATTACGTCTTCGTCGGCGCGGCAGACGGATTTGTCTACGGCGTCGAAGCCCAGACCGGCAAGGAGGTCTGGCGCTTCCGCACGGAACATCAGGTCAGCAGTTCACCGGTTGTGTACAAGGATTCCATTTACTGCGGTTCAGTGGACAGGAATTTATATTGTCTCGAATACCGCACAGGACGGCAACGCTGGAAGTTCGAAACCCAGGGCGCCATTACAGGCTCGCCCGTGGTCTTCGACGACATCGTGTATATCGGCTCAAACGATCATCAGGTCTACGCGTTGCTGGCCTGACCAAGGAGACGGCTGTATGTTTGACTTTTTCCGCAAATTGTTTGGAGGCAACGATAATAAGCGCGCCGAAACCGCCACCACCGCGCCGCTTTCGGATCAGCAGATCCAATCCATTGTCCACAACCAGAACATGCAGTTTGAAATACAACAACTGGTCGCGGCGACGGGCCAATCGGTGGGCAAACAACGGGATCACAATGAAGATAGCCTGGTGGCGATCACCAGTACTATGGCTGGAAAAGCCAACAACGTCCCCTTCGGTTTATACATTGTGGCCGACGGCATGGGCGGACATCAATACGGCGAAGTTGCCAGCAACGCGGCCATCCGCGTCGTTGCAGGATACATCATGCGCAAGTTCCACTCGTATCTCTTTACCATTCCAACGCAACAGCCGGAAGAATCGCTTCAGGAGATCATGGAAAGTTCGATTAAGGAGGCCCACCGCGTGGTCCAGAAAGACGCGCCCGGTTCGGGCACAACGGTCACAGCCGCGCTGGTGGTGGGGGAACAAGTCACGATCGGGCACGTCGGTGACAGTCGCGCCTATGCCATTTATCCCGCGGGACGCGTGGAACAGATCACACGCGATCATTCGCTCGTCAAACGTCTTGAAGAATTGGGTCATTTGAATAAAGAAGAGGCCGCCTCCTTCCCGCACCGAAATGTATTGATCCGCGCTCTCGGTCAGGGAGATGTGCTGGACGTAGATGTGTTCACCATTCCGTTCCCAGCCAATGGCACGCTTATGTTATGCAGTGATGGGTTGTGGGGTGTGGTGGCTGAGCAGGATATTTTGCACTCCCTCACGGAGGCTCCCAATTTACAACGCGCTTGTCAGAACATGGTCACCGCGGCCAACATGGCAGGCGGACCCGATAACATCAGCGTGATTCTTGTTCAAATGGTGGGATGAAAATGCCGAAGGAACAGAGGGACTATTACGCCCTTCTCGGTATTCTGCGCGACGCAACCGCAGAGGAAATCAAGCGCGCTTATTATGAGGCCGCGCAAAGACTGCACCCCGATAAAAACAAACTGGCCGGTGAAACGGAAATTTTTCTCGAGGTCCAGCAGGCATACGAGGTTCTATCGAATCCCAAACGCCGCGCGCAATATGATGCGACTCTCCCCAAAGAGGAATCGCCCTCTTCGTTCATAAAGCATCGCATTCAATACAGCCGCCCCGCGCTGGTTCACCTCGATGAACCGCAATTGATTTATGTACTGCTCGAGGCCGGTCCGCGTGAAGCCAGCGAAAAAATTCCCGCGCCGCCTCTTAATATCTGCCTTTTGCTCGACCGCTCCACCTCCATGCAAGGCGAAAAAATTGACATGGTCAAAGCGACCGCGGCTCAGATCATGCGCTCTCTGCGGGCGGAGGATATTTTCAGCGTGGTCGCCTTCAGCGACCGCGCTGAGGTCGTTGTGCCCGCGTCGTATCAGACCGACCGCGCCAAATTGCAAGGGCGCGTTCAAATGCTGCAAACCGGAGGCTCCACCGAAATCTTTCGCGGCCTCGAGGCGGCCTTCGAGGAAGTGCGCCGCGGGCTGGATTCAAGACGCGTCAATCACATCATCCTGCTCACCGACGGTCACACCTACGGCGATGAACAATCCTGTCTCCAATTGGCAGAAGAAGCCGCCCGTCTCAACATCGGCATCAGCGCGCTGGGCATCGGGCAGGATTGGAACGATATTTTTCTGGATGCCATTGCCAGCCGCACCGGAGGCAACAGTTCATACATCTCGAAGCCGCAAGACATTCAACGCCTTCTGATGGAAAAGTTCAACTCACTCGCCAACACATTGGCGGAAGATGTAACCCTCGAATTCAAAGAGGCCGGGGGGATACAGATCAATTATGCTTTCCGACTTCAGCCGGAGAGCGGGCCGATCCGCGTGGAAAGTCCGCTCCGCCTCGGCCCCATTTTGCAGGATACGCCTCTTAACGTTTTATTTGAATTTGTCATCCAGCCATCGGCATCGCAGGCGGATCTGGTTACACTGCTGGACGGAACGTTAAAAGTGATTGCCACCGCGCACCCCACACCGATTCCGCCCATTCGCCTCAAACTGGACCGTGAAGCGGGAGGCGAATCACAGAACGACGCGCCGCCTCCGGCCATTCTCAGCGCCCTCTCGCGCCTGACCCTGTATCGAATGCAGGAGCGCGCCCGCGAAGAGGCCGAGGCGCATGACTACGTACAGGCCACACGTCACCTGAAGAATCTGGCATCTTTACTATTGACACAGGGCGAAAAACAACTGGCAAAGACCACCCTTCTCGAAGCTGAGAACATGGAACGCATGCAGGCTCCCAGCCAGGAGGGCGAAAAAGAAATTAAGTATGGTACGAGGGCTTTGTTGCTGTCGGCCGCGGAGGGATCGAAATGATCGTTTGCTCGAATTGCAATCATACCAACATGGCGGGAGCATTGTTCTGTAGTGAATGCGGCGCTCAATTGAGCGGGGCGGATTCGCTCACTACACAAAATATATCAACGTCACAGGTGCGTGAGGCGATCAAAAAAAAGTCGCCGGTTTCGCCTACCACGCCGCCCGTTGTTCTAAGCAACAACTGGGTTACGCTCCATTTGCTGGACACAGGCCAGGTGCTTCCACTTTCGGAACGCAACGAGTTCACGCTCGGGCGAATCAGCGAGGGCCAGCCCATCATGCCCGATATTGACCTCTCGCCATATCAAGCCTACGCCAGCGGCGTCTCGCGTCTGCACGCCGTCATCAAACGCGATGCCAGCCGCGTCCTGTTGATGGACCTCGGCTCGTCAAACGGAACGTATATCAATGGCAAGCGCCTCAACCCAAACGAAGAAACCCCGCTGGGCAACGGCGATGTCGTGGCGCTCGGCAAACTTAAGATCCAAGTTTTGCTCAAGGCCGCATAAAATTATAGAAAGGAACGTTATGGCTTACACTGTGATTTTGCATCTTAGCGGAGATGTGCCGGTCGTCGGCGAAGTCGAGGAACTACCCAAACCCTCCGACACGATCATTACCCTCAGCAATCCGCGCCAGCGTGACGGAAAAGACCTGCATTATCTCGAACACAATGTAGTGAAGGTGATCTGGCCCATCGAAAAATTGACCTTGATCGAAGTGCTGGCCAGCGAAGAGGAAGAAAAGATCATCGGCTTTGTGAGGGAGTGACATGACCGAAGAGTTCGACCGACGACGCATCCTCATCGTGGACGATGAGGAACGCATGGTGCGCTTCATCCGCATGAACCTGGAGCACGACGGCTTTCAGGTGATGGAAGCCTTTAACGGCAAACAAGCCATTGATAAACTGCGCGATACGCCCGATCTTGTTCTGCTCGACGTGATGATGCCCGATATTGACGGCTTCGAAGTGTTGGAAACGATTCGCGAAGTGAGCAGTGTCCCGGTTATCATGCTGACCGCCAAAGGCGAGGAAGATGACCGCGTCCGCGGCCTGGAACTGGGAGCGGATGATTACATCACCAAGCCGTTCAGTCCCCGCGAACTGGTCAGCCGCGTCAAAGCAGTCTTGCGCCGCACAGAGTCCGCCAGCGGCTCGATGCACGGATTAATGGAAATAGACGACCGCCTGAAAATTGACTTCGACCGCCGTGAAATCTGGCTGGAGGGCAAACTGGTCAAATTGCGACCCACGGAATATCGCCTGCTCTTCCATCTCGTGCAGAACGCGGGCTGGGTCGTTTCACATGACCAGCTATTGCAAAAAGTCTGGGGCTACGAATACCGCGACGAACCGCATTACGTCCGGCTCTACATCAACTACCTGCGCCAGAAATTGGAGAAGGACCCTGCCGACCCGAAATATATTCTCACCGAACGCGGCGTGGGATACCGATTTGTGGATTTCCGGCGAGAGAAAGCCAAATAACATATAAGGGCACAGCGTCGCTGTGCCCTTGCAGTTTTTAATGGATCTTTTATGCAAGGCCTACGTTTTTCTAACGCAGGCTTTTTATATTAAGGGCATCAATCCAACTATTTAGAAGGAGGTTGCTATGTCCAATCTAATTCGTTGGGAGCCGATGCGCGAGATGGTGACTCTGCGCGAGGCCATGGATCGTCTCTTCGATGATGCCTTTACCCGCCCATTCGGTCTGACCGACGGCTGGCGCGGTCCGGCCATCGACATGTATCAAACCGATGACGAGGTGGTCGTGAAGGTTGCCCTGCCCGGCATAAAGGCCGACGAAGTGCAGATCAATGTGACCGGCGACCTGCTGACCATCAAAGGCGAGAGGAAGGAAAAGAGCGAGACCAAGGATAAGAACTATCACATCCGCGAACAGCACTGGGGTGCCTTCGAACGCAGTGTGATGTTGCCCATCGCGGTGGTCTCCGACAAAGCCAAGGCGGAATTCGAAGACGGTATGCTGACCGTGACGCTACCCAAAGCCGAAGAGGTCAAACCCAAGACAATCACCGTCAAGGCCAAATAACAAAATCCAATGCGATTGCAAGGGCGAGGCATACCTCGCCCTTGCTCGTTTAACCGCCCTTGTCAGACATTCCTCTCTCGACTATACTGCTTTTGCAGATATTTCGGAGGAAAATATTCCCCATGGCAAAACAAAGAATCATATTGGTGGACGATCACGAGGTAGTTCGTCTGGGCCTGAAGTCGCTGTTGGAACGACATCCCCAGTTCGATGTCGTGGGCGAGGCGGGATCGGCGCGCGAGGCCCTCGAGCAGGTCGCGTCGCTCAAGCCCGAGGTCGTCATCATGGACATCCGCCTGCCGGGCACGTCGGGCATTGAGGCCTGCGAAGAGATCGTCACGAAGTTCCCCGGCACGAAGGTCATCATGTTGACATCCTACGCCGAAGATGAAATGTTGTTCTCGGCCATCCGCGCCGGCGCTTCGGGATATATTTTGAAACAGATCGGAAGCGATGACTTGGTCAAGGCGCTCGAGGCAGTCAGCCGCGGCGAGGCGCTTTTGGACCCGGCGGTGACTCAGCGCGTGTTTCAGGAAGTCCGTCGCGCGGTCAAGGAAGAAGAAGCGTCGGCGTTCGCTCATCTGAGTCAACAGGAAAAACATGTGCTGTTATTGGTCTCGGAAGGCAAGACCAATCGCGAAATCGCCAAGTCGCTTTTCCTCGGCGAGGGGACGGTGCGAAATTATGTTTCGAGCATCCTTTCCAAATTGGGCGTGAACAATCGCGCTGAGGCGGCCGCGTACGCGGTGGAGCATAATCTGCGGGAATATATTTCCGTCTAAGCATTCGACCTGCGCTTGGCGCAGGTTTTCTTTTTCACAGGACGACCACTCACTGTCACGACCGAACCAAAAATCAGCACGCGGCTAATGTTTTCCTCCACAGTCTCCAGCGACGGCGTCATTGTTCTGCGGCCTCTGCGCGCAGACGATGTCACATCCATGTACGATGCGGTCTGCGAATCGCTTGCCGAACTCAAGCCGTGGATGTCATGGGCGCATGACAATTATCAAAAAAGGGAAACGCGCGACTGGATCACGCTGGCGCAGGCGCGCTGGAACGAGGGCAGTTATTACGGTTTTGCGATCACCGAGGCGCAAACCCAGACCTTCCTCGGCGGATTGAGTCTCAGCCAGATTCATCCGCTCTATCATTTCTGCAACCTCGGCTATTGGATTCGAAGCACGCAACGCGGACACGGCTATGCCGGGCGCGCCACCCGCCTCGCGGCGCGCTTCGCGTTCGAACGATTGAAATTGATTCGCGTGGAAATTGTCGTCGCTGTGGAAAACGAAGCCAGTCAAAAGGTCGCGGACAAGATCGGCGCGCATCGCGAGGGGATTTTGCATAACCGGATGGTGGTCGGCGCGCGCGTCCACGACGCGGTGATGTATTCGCTTCTTCCCTCCGACTTTGGCCTTGCCGTGCGCTTATAATTGCTTTTACTCCCTCATCGGCTCCCCCCTTTTCGGGGATATGCAGAAGGCAGGCTTTTCCCTTGCAAAACATCCTCATCATTGGTTCATCCGGCCACGCGAAAACGATCATTGACATCGTTGAGAAACAAGGTCAGTATGATATCGCAGGGCTTATTGACGACTTGAAACCAAAAGGGACAGTATGCTTTGGTTATTCTATCCTCGGCACGCGAAAAGAATTACCGGAAATTTCCAGGTCCAAGTCAGTGGTTGGAGTCATTGTGGCAATCGGGGATAACTGGGTCAGGGCACAAGTGGCATCCGCGATGATCGAGGCGCTTCCCGACCTTCAATTTATCACAGCCATCCACCCGTCGGCGCAGATTGCCAGAGGAGTGTCCATAGGCGGGGGTACAGTCGTTATGGCCGGGGCGATCATCAATAGTGATTCAAAGATTGGAAAACATTGTATTATCAACACCAGCGCGTCGATTGACCACGACAATCAGATCGGCGACTTTGTGACAGTCGCTCCGGGGGCAATCACCGGCGGAGATGTGACAATCGGCAACTACAGTGTCCTCTCTCTGGGAGCGAAGGTCATTCACAACGTCAGGATAGGCACACACACGGTTATCGGGGCAGGTTCGATTGTCCTTAATAATATTCCTGATAACGTTGTTGCATTTGGATCTCCCGCCAAAATACAACGACAGCGTGTGGCCGGAGAAAAATATTTGTAGGAGATGTTCAATTTATCAGAGCAAATAGTTCAACGAACTGTTCCGAATCACGCCCAATATGAGCAAGGACGAAATCGCCCGCCGCGTGAGGACCGTGAGTTACGGCGAATATCAGCCGTATGTGGTGATCGAGGGGTTCAGGTTCGAGTACAGGCCAAAGGCTTGACAGCGTAATATAATCCATACAGATTTTATCAATCTTCCGCCGCCTAAAAGCCGTTATGCGGACGCTGGCCGTATAAACACTAGTTGGGCGCAGGAATATTTTTGAGTTTTGTTGTCATTCGAGTTCAACGACACGATCGCGTTGTGGTATAGATTGATCGGCGAGGAATCATTCCTGTCCGTGGCGCACACCCCGCAACCAACGCGGCGTGTGCTTGTGGCAGGGCATGTCGTTTGCTCACCCGCACTTGCGGCGCTACTCAGCGGTTGTAAAATGTAGTGGTCTTATCTGCGCCGCAAATGCTTCGTGAAGGCAGGTCAATGGAGTCTTGCTTATCCAGTCAACCTGCGCCCAACACAGCGTGCAGCGGACGGCTGGGACTCGGCGCGTTTTGGAGGCTGGTTCCGGACTTGGGCAGTTTTCCGTTTCCAAGCCTTGTTCTCCCCAGCCGCCGCTAACGCAAACCGTTGGGCAGAACAAAGATAATCTCCGTACTAAAAAAGAAAATGGATAATGAAGAAGCGTTTTTCTGCGATACAAACATTTTGCGATTTCTCGTAGAACATCCTAGCAAGTGGGAAAGCCTGAAGAAATATCTTCAGGAAAACAATTATCGTTTAGTTTTTTCTCCAATACAGTTTATTGAGTTCAAGAAGATACCAAGATACCATGACGGTCTGACAAGATTGCTCTCATCGATTCCGTCATCTTTCACAAAAGGCTCGATGAAAATATTGGAAGAAGAGATAGCCAATTATCCTTCTTCGGCAAGAATCAACTTGTTTCATGAACCGTCCATCAATAAAATAATTGGAAATCATTTAGGAAATTTCGGTTTTCAACTTTTACTGGACAGCATTAACGCAGAAGTTTTATGGGACTCGATGAACGACATGAAGCCTAAATACATGGATCTATTTTCATGGCTTCCCAGCACGTTACCTTCGGCATCTGAAAAAATAGAAACTGACTTCATGCTTCATAATTTTGGTGTTGTAATTGGCGAACTTCGGAAAGTAAATGAAGGATTTCTAAAAACATTTCGTGACAACCCAACCTCACTGAAGGTTAACTATTTTTGTGGTGCATATGTGTTAGCGGCGTATGTGTATTACAGGTATATTTTGAAAGGAATTGCACCAGCGCCATCAGATGTTGGAGATATTCACCAAGTTTTCTATTTTCCGTATTGTCGAGAAGTAGTGACAGAAAATTCTATGTCAAATATTCTCAACCAACTAAAACGTGAACGTGATATTATGGTAAACACCTCGGTAAAAACTATAAAATTCGCTCGTTCACTTTAGGCAATAGGTTCTGCCCAACACAGCGTGCAGCCGACAAGTGGGAGTCTGCGCGTTTTCAAGCACTTTGCGTGGCTTGAAGTTGGTTCCGATAAAATGGCGTTGTCTCGTCTCGCCCACCAGCGGGTAACGCACACCGTTGAGTTAAAATCAGAAACAGAGAGTCCGCCCAAACTCCCAACTCAAAGAGGAGAGAGTTATGTTTTTCTTACTCGTAAAATGGTTGCACATTCTTTCAGCCATCGTCGCGGTCGGCGCGAACGTGACCTATGGAATCTGGATTGCACGCGCCTCGCGCGAGCGGAGCGTGCTGCCGTTCGTCCTGCGCAACATCAAACTGATTGACGACCGCGTTGCCAATCCGTGTTACGGCCTGCTTCTGCTCACCGGCCTGATCATGGCCTTCATCGCGCCGATTCCAATTCTCGGCACGCCGTGGCTGTTGAGCGGCCTTGTATTGTACATAGTCATGGGCCTGATCGCCGCGCTGGGATACACGCCCACGCTCAAACGTCAAATTCAGACGCTGGATAAAGACGGTTTTGATTCGCCCGCTTATCGGTCCGTGGCGAAGCGCAGCGCCCAACTTGGAATCGCTCTGGCTGTGATCGTCGTCATCATCGTGTTTCTGATGGTGGTCAAACCGGCATTGTGGGGATAAACGATTCGATTCTAAGCTTAGAGTGTGTATGCAAAATCAATTTCATGTGTCATTCTGAGGAGCGAAGCGATGAAGAATCTCAAATTTTGAACGAAAAAAACGAGATTCTTCGCTCCCGTTGGTCGCTCAGAATGACATGAGACGAATTTGCATACAGATCCAGAAACATCAGGAGAAAAAAATGAAGATCAACCCCCAAGAATTAACCGTCAAACATAATACGAAGGACGAACAATTCGAAATTCATATCGGAGATCAAGTCGCGCTCCTGCAATACAAGAAGATGGGCAATGCGCTCGTCTTTTATCACACCGAAGTGCCCCCGGAGTTCGAGGGACAAGGCATCGCCATGCGGCTGGGATTCACTGCCATGGAGTACGTCAAGTCAAAATCGCTCAAGGCTGTGCCGCGCTGTGAGTTCATGGAAGCCTACCTGCAACGGCATAAGGAGTACGATAACTGGGTTGCGTAACCGAGCGACTCTCTTTTTTTCTTCTCACTCCTTCTCCCCGCTCACTTTCATCCAGGTCTTCTTCATATTCAGCGCGTCCTCTTCCATGATCGGGCTTTCGCACAGAATCCGCCCGGCGCAACCGGCGTCGTGCAAAGCGCGGAACAAGGCTTTCAAATCCAAATCGGCCTCTTCCAGTTTCAAATGATTCTTCTCGCCTTTCGGGCCGTATTCGATTCCAGAAAGGTGGATGTGAAGCCGCTTCAACCCGGACTTTCCAATGGTTTTTTCATACGTTTTCAACAACGCCGACCATTCCTCGTAGGTATTCATTGTTCCATCGCCGGGACGCGCGTGCAGATGGGCAAAGTCCATGCACGGCAGGACGCCTTCGATCTGCTTCGACATTTCGAGCGTATCTTCAAACGACCCGAGCATGGCAGATTTTCCCATCGTCTCCGGCCGGATGATGACCGGGTTGCCCTTCTTGCGCAGTTCGTCCACGCATCCTTTCAGGCGCGGGATGGCAATCTTCAACACCTCGGCGGGCGGATTCTCAAAGTATGAGCCGGGATGGAAAATAATGTCGGTCGCGCCCGCTAAATTTCCATAATGAGCCGCATCCATCAGTCGCTTGCGCGACTTGGGCCATTCTTCTTTTGTTGCGTTCAGGTTGATGAAGTACGGCGCGTGAACGCTGACCGCCACATCTTCTTCGCCAGCCATTTTCTTGATCGCCGCGCAAGTCTCCTCTGAGACGCGCACCGATTGCACCCAGCCCAACTCGAAGGCTTTCAAGCCGATGGACCTGCTGAATTGAATCGCGCCGACTGAGCCGCCCGGTTTCTTGGGCGTGCCGATGGGCGCACCGACCGTGCCGAAACGAAACGATAAAGTCATATGACCTCCAGTAAACAGTTATCAGTGACCAGTAATCAGTGGCGCGACTTTTTCCCACAACGGCGGACCCAAAATCAATAGACCGATCAGGACCGCGGCCAGAGCGGCGATGAGCACCGCGGCCGCGCCCACGTCCTTGCCGACTTTCGCCAGCGGATGTTTCGTCGGGCTGGCCAAATCCACGACGGCTTCGATGGCCGTGTTGATGAACTCCGCGGCGAAGACCATCGTGATGGTCAGGATGATGACCGCCCAATCGCGGGCGGACAATTTCAACCAGAAGCCAAGCAGAAGGACAATCGTCGCGATCAGCGCATGAATCCAGGCGTTATGCTGGGTTCGCAGAACGTACCACCAGCCGCGGAACGCGTGGCGGAAGGATTGGAGGCGGGAGGCAATAAAGTCTATCATTCCTGATTGAAATTACGTATCACGTATTACGTGATCCGTAATTATTCCTCGCGAATTTGAATATCTCCAACTCCAAGTGAAGCCAGGATTTCACCTTGCGCTTTCCACATCTTTGTTTTTTCATCCGGCTCGGCGTGATCGTACCCGAGCAGATGTAACGTTCCATGCACAACCAGCAATTGGACTTCCGACTCAAGCGGATGGCCTGCGGCGCGCGCTTGCTCTTCCGCGCGAGGGATGGAGATGAGGATGTCGCCCAAATAACGCGCGCCCGTTTCCGGGTCCGTTTCGGAGGCGGGAAAGGACAGCACATCGGTCGGCGCGTCGACTCTCAGATAGTCGCGGTTGAGTTCATGCAATTGTTTATCGTCGGTGAGAACAATCGTGATGTCGCCGCTGGCGGATTCGTGCGAGAGCGCGGCGTTCGCTGCGCGCTCAATCAAATCGGAAGAAATCGGTGGATGGCCGAGGCGTGATTCGATATTGATCATGTCTGCGGTTCGACCGGCGGGGTTTTCTGCTCGACGACCTGCGCCGGCGCTTCCGCCGCGGGGTACTGGATGCGCGGGTGATACGTGCCGCGCAGAGTCGTGACGAAGGATTCGGTGATGAGGTTGAGGTCGCGCAGAGTCAATTGCGTGTTGTCCAATTGCCCTTCCCTTTCCACGCGTTCGATCACCGATTTGACGATGGCGCGTAATTCATCATCGCCCTCCGGGCTTTCGGCGCGGGCGCGGGCTTCGGCGGCGTCGGCCAGCATCAACAGGGCGGTCTCGCGCGAGCGCGGGCGCGGGCCGGGGTAACGAAATTTTTCCGTATCCACTTTGCTCGCGTCGCCGCCCGCTTTTTCGAGCGCCTGATTGTATTGATAGCGCGTCAACATGGTGCCGTGATGTTCAAGGATGAAATCGTCAATGCGGCGCGGCAGGCGATGTTTGTGCGCCAGTTTCACGCCGTCATGAACATGTTTGATGATAGTCCTCGCGGCTTCCTCAGGCTCGACATCCGTGTGTGTGTTGAGACTGCCCGGCGCTTGATTCTCGATGAAGAATGAAGCGTCCGCGGCTTTGCCCACATCGTGGAAGATCGCGCCGACGCGCGTCAGCAACGGGTCCGCGCCGATCTTTTCCGCGGCCTGTTCCGCGAGATTGGCAACCTGCAAACTATGTTGATACGTCCCCGGCGCGTTACGCAGAAACATTTGCAGAAGCGGGAAGTCGGGCCGCGAAATTTCAAGTAGTTGAAGCGCGGTCGGCAGGCTGAGAAATTGCGCCAATAAAAATTGCAAAAGGAGCGCCACGCCCGCGGAAGCCAATCCGTTGGCGATGGCCGCGGCGCTCAACGTGGCAATGCCGATCCAATCCAGCGAGGCCGAAGACAAACGATACGCGAGGATCATGGCAATGCCCGCGCCGCCGATGGCCAGCCCCGCGCGGAAGAACGCCCAGAAGCGGCGCGCCGGGCCAAGCGTCAGCACGCCGCACAACGTCGAGAGCAAATAATAAGGCATCAGGTCCAGTGTGTTCGGCAGGCCGTACGCGGCCAGCACGCAGGCCGCCAGCGAAATGATCAGGCCGGTCTCCATCCCGAACAGAGCCGTCAGCAAAAGCCCGATGGCAGGCAATGGATACACATACGGCAGGATGGCGCGGTTCGGGATCACCAGCCGCGCGCTGATCACAAACGTCAAAAAAATGAGCGCAACCATCAACAGGCTTCGGATGTCGGATAAAAAGGAAATCTCCGGACGACGATAAAAATACAAACCGATGAAAACAGCAGAGAGGATGGTCAACGCGGCCACGCCAAGATAGGTCTCAATCGGCTGGCCCGTGCGGATCAAGCCAAATTCCTGCAAAGCCTCCATATCTTCAGGCGTGACAATCTCACCGCCGGAGATGATCGTCTCGCCCTCTTTGTAGGATTGCACGACGGGCGCCACCGCATCGCGCGCGGACTTTTGAGCGGCCGCCGTTAAATCGGCGCTGAACTGGCTGTTGGGAACCACGAACCCGCTGACCAATTCCGCGACGAGCGCGGTGTTCTCCTCGCTCAATGCCAAACTGACGTGCGAGGGAATATCCTCTTTGATCGCATCCAGCGTGTCATCGCGAATCGGCGTGCGCATGATTTCCTCGAGCACGCGCAGGCTTTCGCTCTGGATCGTCGCCCAGCGCGAGTCGGAGAGGGCCAAAATCTGTCCCACGCTTTCGGGCTTCAGGCTGATGTCGCTCAACGTGGTCAGTTCGGTTTGCTTTTGTTCGTTACTGGTAGTCGTATCCAGGCGAACGAGGAGAGATGAATTGAAGCGTGGAGGTGAGCCGGTCAATTTGCTTGCGTGCAATGCTCGGGTCGGGTGGCGTGTAAATGGGTTGAACCGCTTTTTCCGCGGCCTGACGCGCTTCCTCGGTCCGCACCTGGCTCACATATTCAAGATCGTGCGGCGCCTGTAAATCGCGCGGGGCCACGCTCCCCACTTGCAATGGCGGCGCATTGGGCCGCAGGCCGAGAGGCAGAGCCAGCGCGGCATACGTCACGAGGCTGACTGCCAACAGAAGAAAAATTTGCAGTGTTCGTAATTGCCTGGGAACGGGAGGGCGGGTTGCCATGTAAAAATAATAACCGCGAAGCACGCTGCGAACGCAAAGTTTTTTCTCTTTGCGCGCTTCGCGTATTTCGCGGTTAAGAAACTACTTTGCCAACAGTTCTTTCACGACCGCGCTGATCTGATCGTTGGGGGCACGCCCGGCCACGCGCGGCATGAGCACTTTCATCACTTTGCCCATGTCGGCGGGCGCGGCCGCGCCGGTCTCTGTGATGGCGGCCTCCGCCATGGCGCGCAGTTCCTCGGCGGGCATGGCTTTCGGCAGGAAAGCCTCCAGCACTTTGATCTCCGATTCGTTTTCACTGACCAGGTCGGCGCGCTTGGCCTTTTTGGCTTCTTCGATGGCCTCACGGCGATTCTTGATCTCCTTTTGAAGGATCGCCATGACTGCCGCGTCGTCGAGCGTGGTTTGTTTATCCACTTCGACTTGTTTGATGGCGGCCAGCACCATCCGTACCGTGCGCTTGCGGACTTCGTCCCCGGATTTCATCGCGTCTTTTACTGAATCATTAAGTTGAGTTTTCAGGTCCATGCCAATTATTATACTAGAGTTGGAAAAAACATCCCGCCTCGAGGCGCCGATCATCGAAGAAGAAAAATATTTGGGCAGTTGTGCTGCCTAAAAGCGATTCATTTGGTATACAGTGAAAGATTAAAACTTGTTTCTCATTACAACATTCCGTCACGCGCCTAATTTCCCGCGTATCCGTTTTTCGGCAAGAGCAAAATATTCTGCATTCACCTCATACCCCACATAATGCCGCTTGGACTTCAACGCCGCCAGCGCGGTCTGACCCGATCCCATGAAGGGATCGAGCACGATTTCATTTTCGAAGGTGTACAACTGAATCAAACGATACGGCAATTCGACCGGGAACGGCGCGGGGTGACCGATTTTTTTGGCCGACTCTGCCGCGAACGACCAGACCGATTTGGTGTACTCCAAAAATTCTTCCTTCGAGATGGTGTCTTTGCGGCCATCTAATTTATCGCGGCGAAAGTTTCCCTTGGAGAAAACCAAAATGTATTCGTGCGTGTCGCGCAGGGTCGGGTTGGAAGCGGACTGCCACGAACCCCAGGCGGTCGAGGCGGAGGCCGAGGCGCCTTTATCCCAGATGATCTCGCCGCGCATCAGGAATCCCAAATCCATCATGTCGCGCAAAATAAAAGCGTGGAGCGGAATGTACGGCTTGCGTCCCAAATTTGCCACGTTGATGCAGGCGCGTCCGCCGGGGACGAGCACGCGATAGGTCTCAGCCCAGACGCGTTTGAGAAAAGCCAGATATTCGCCGAGCGACAAATCCTCGTCGTAATCCTTGCCCACGTTGTACGGCGGCGAAGTGACCATGAGATGAACGGAGTTATCCGGAAGTTCATTCATCTTCTCGGAGGAAGCATGGAAAATCGTATCCAACTTTTCGGATGGAATCGGGTTTTCCACGTACTTCGTTTCTTCAGACTGCGGCTGGTCTTCGTACAGGCGCATCGAATAAAAAGCCGAGGCATCGTGGCCCGCGCGGCCGGGAGAACCAAAAGTGGAGGTTTTCGTTTTCTTGTTCGGCATCAGGAACTTAACGCAAAAGCCCCACCCCAGCCCTCACCATGTTCCGCATTTCGGAATATGGGAGGGTGTCACGAAGTGACGAGTGGGGCCTTCGCGTTGAATCTTTTGAATAACATATCAAGCGACTCTTGAGAGTCCGGTAAAGTTCGTATTCAATTCCACGGAGAAGCCGCGCACGGTTGTATCGAATTCGTATCGCGTTCGCTTGACCGCGGCGCTGAAGGCGTACTCGAACATCGGCCCGCGCTCCGCAGAATCGAGGTTCATCCAGGCGTGGGAATCGCGCGGCAGAAGCGGAAGCACAAGTTTTCTCAATACCGGCACAAAACTCAGCGCTTCAAGCGGATAGTACAATTTACCGGAACGCAACGTCGTGCTGTATAGCAAATCGTCATCCAGTGGATCAATCTCGGCGGGCGCGGGGATCATGCCGTTCGGCTGGCAGGCAATCCACAAGTCAACATAATTGGTGTGAGCGTAAAAATCCTGCGCCGTGTGTGTGAGGCGACCAAATGCCCGTCGCGCCGAGTCAATGTCACCGCGTTCGAGCGCGGGGCGAATCAGCGCGCGTTGCTCTTTGATGTATGCGCGGGATTTATCGAAGGCGTTGTTATCGAAGTGAAATTCATCGTGTCCGAGTTGGCCGCTCAACGCGTCCTGCCCAAGATTGGCGGCAATCACTATTTCCAGCGCGGCAGGGCTGAAGGTCTGGCTGAAGGCGCGGCGCGTGATCTCAGCGTGGACAGACTTCAACATTTGTTTTCTTCCCCCTTTTTAAACACGAAGGACACAAAGTTGGATGGACTCATAGCTTTACGAGTCTCTTTCCTTCGTGGCCGTGGTGTCCTTTGTGTTTGATTAAACATTTACTTCAACCCTTTCAATTCAAAAATCTCCGTGACCTGCTCGCGGCCTTTGACGGTGATCGGCCCAAGCGGGTGGGCAATGACGCGGTCTGCCACAATATCGCAGGTCGTTTTCTCGAGCAGGATCTGTCCGCTCCTGGCGGAGGACTGCAAACGAAACGCGAGATTGACCACATCGCCGATGGCCGTGTAATTGAAAAGCTGATCCGTGCCCACGTTGCCGACAATCGCGTGACCGGTGGTGATGCCAATGCGGAAGAACAAGTTTTGATCCGCATCTTTCGCGACGGCATGAACTGCCGCGACACGCTCGACAATTTTCAACGCGGCGCACACCGCGCGCATGGCATGATCCGGCTGAGGATCGGGGCTGTTCCAAATCGCCATCACCGCGTCGCCCATGAACTTATCGAGCGTGCCCTCCTGTTCGAGAATGGCCTGGGCGGCCAGCGAAAGATATTGATTCAAAACCCGGAACGTCAATTCCGGCTCATGCCGTTCGCTGTATGTGGTGAAGCCGCCCAAATCCGCAAAGAGAATCGTGACCGTCTGTTTGATGCCGCCCAATTCAAGATTCCCCGGATCCGCCAGCAGACGATCACGCACACGCGGCGCGACCACACGGCCAAACGTGCGGCGAATTAATTCGCGCTCGGCCTCCACTTTGCGTTGCTCGGTTAAATCCTCGAAGACGAAGGTCGCGCCCTTCGTGCCGAGATAGGCATCGCGCAGAGGCGAGACGGAGAGACGCAGATACAAATCGCCTCGGGGCGGGACGTTGTGGCTGAGTTCCGTGCTAAGAACCGTCTCTCCCTTTGTGAGCGTGTTCTCCGCCACATGCGCCAGCTCCTCGCCGAGACCCGGGACGGCTTTGGTCAATGATTTGCCGATGGCTTTCTTCACTTCCACCCCGAGGATGTTCTCCGCGGCGCGGTTAAGCAGGGTGATGCGGCGTTTTAGATCGGTGGTGATGATGCCCGCCGCCACGGACGAAAAAATGTCGTCCATCAGATTTTTCATTTCCATGGTTTGATCGAGTGTGCTTCGCAGGTTGGCAAAGAGACGCGCATTCTCCAGCGCCAGCGTGGATTGCGCCGCGACCGCGGAAAGAAAATCGAGATCGTCGCTTGTGTATAAGTCGCCGGAGCGGCGCGGGCCGAGCGCCATGAACCCGATCAATTTGCCCTCGTAATGGAGCGGGACGAAACTGAATCCGATCAGACGTTGATAATTATTGGCGGAATCTTGCAAGGGCGGCGGAAAAGGTCCATTTGGCGGGAGCCAGATCGGAGTCGGAGAGGAAGCGAGCAAACGAATCAGCGGATCTTCGATTTCATACGATGGCGCGGAATCGTCGCGCGTCGCGTGCGGGAAGTATTGTCCGAGATCGTCGTTGTAAAGATAGATGAGGAATTTTTCCGGCGCGAGCGCTTGATTGATTTGCTCGTCGAGCGTTTGGAGAGTCAGCGTGAGATCGGGCGTGATGACCAGACTGCGCGAAAGACTCGTGAGGGCACGGCGATAATCGGCGGGCGAGCGATAAAAGAGCCGGTCAATACCGCGCTGGATGAAACCGCGCAGAGGATTAAAACCAATGACCAGCAAAAGCAGATACGACGCGATCACCAGCGGGTCGCTGGCGCGTATATTTTCCTGAACGAAAATGGAGAAGAGGGTCAGCAAACCATAAAAGACGGCGAACGCCGCGCCGACCGCCAGCAGGTAAGCCAACGCGCGAGAGAAGAAGCGATCCACATCCAGCAAACGGTAACGCAGAATCGCATATGTAATCGAAAGCGGAAAGAGGATCAGCGCCGGGAAAATCAGCCACGCATAAAACTGCGTGAAGATTCCAAAAGCCAGCGGAGCGATGTAATACAAGGCGGGCATGAAGGCGATAATCGCGCCGAAGATGATCACGCGGCTTTGCTGTCGAACGAACGGCAGTTCACTGCGCAGAACACGATACGTCAGTGTGCCGAGGAATAGAAGCGTGGCAATCGTAATGAAGAGATAGCCCCATTGCCATGTGTTGATATAAAAATATGGATCGGGAGGACGAAGGATGGCAATAATGGTCGGGACAGCCAAAATAAAAAACATCCACCAGCCCACCATGCGCAGACGCGGCCAGCGCCGCACAAAGCGCATTGGTTGCGGGAACACAAACGCCAAATGCGCCAGGCTGGCGCCAACCGTCCCGAGACTCAGCGCCCAGAACAACACCGCATGACGCGTGGTGTCCATGTCGAGAAAGGTTGTCGTGAGCACGCTGAGGCCGGAGGTGAACGCCAGCAGTGCGCGGCTGGCGCGCAAGTCACTGCGCAGAGTGTACGTCCAGATGCCGATGGCAAAGAAGGCCAGGCCGACCAAATAAGGAATGATGTAAAACGAAAAGAGATCGGGGAAGGGTGGATGCGCGAGGGGCGTGATCGTAAGTTCAAAGGTTCCGCCGGCGCGTCGCGAAAACGAAGCCTGCACAGGCTGGAGTCCGTTTTGCTTGAGAAACGCGTTCACCGAATTCGCGTCCGGCATCGGCTGGCCGTTCAACGTCAAGAGGCGATCCGCAAAGATGACACCCTGATTGCGCGCCGGCCAGTCCGCGCCATTCAACTGGCTGACGACGTTATTGGGTTCCAGCATCATTCCAAGAAATGGAGTGCGATACCATTCCACAGCCCACAACGGAGTCAATACAAGCATCGCCAACGCAATGACTGTAATGATCAGCGCCAAAAGATGAGGATAAATCCTGCGTACGATTGGGGTTTGCATCTCCATCCACTGAAATTATAATCCAGCCATGTCATTTTACACACGCAAAGGCGATGATGGGACGACCGGCCTGCTGGGCGAGGGACGCGTCGCGAAATACGATGCCCGCATCGAGGCGTTGGGGACATTGGACGAATCAACCGCCGCTCTCGGCGTGGCGCGTGCCTCCGCGCGGGATGCGCGTTCCGCGCCGCTCCTGCTCGAAGCCCAACGCGACTTGTATCGGCTGATGGCTGAGGTCGCCTCCACTCCTGAAAACGCGATGCAATTTCATTTTGACGAAAAACGCGTCGAATGGATCGAGAAACAAATCGAATCGTTGAGCAAAACCATTGAAATGCCCAAAGAGTTCATCGTGCCGGGCGATTCTGCGGCGGGCGCGGCGCTCTCCCTGGCGCGCGCCGTCGTTCGCCGGGCCGAGCGACGCGTGGTCGAACTCTTTGACAACGAACATATCGTCAATCCCGTTTTGCAAAAATATCTCAACCGTTTATCGTCCCTGTTGTT
>JAJPIZ010000009.1 GCA_021324435.1 Anaerolineae bacterium | reverse complement strand
TTGGAAGAAGTCTGCGATTGAGATGATTGACTCGACGTAGATTGCGCGATTGGCGCTTGCGTGGCCGGGTCCTGCGAGGCGGCAGGCGCGGGAGTCCCGCAAGCGGCGATTGTCAACATGGTCAGCGCGATCACCGATAGCATTGTGATTCGTTTCATTCGTTCTCTCCTGAGTTAGTGTCGCGCGATTCTAACCATTGCATATGACAAGAAGATTAAGAAAGCCGCCTCGTATTGGAGGCGGCTTTTGCTTTTTTGGCGGATCAAGGAGTCGGGGTGACAGATGGCGTTCCCGCGGGACCCGTGGCCGGGGCGGGCGTGACCGTGAGCTTTGCGGCATCCTCCGCCGTGCGCGGCATCCCCGCCATGATCCAACGAATCAACGCATCCACAATATTCGGCTTGAGTTGACTGTTCGGCGGCATGGTGCGGATCAGAGTCTTGGTTGGGTCTTTCGGATCAGGAATGGCATGTCCCTGAATGACTTGCAGGAAATAACTGTTCGGGTCGCCCGCGATAATATCCTTGTCTTTGTTATCACCGGTCGAGAGAATGTTTTCATAACTGTCCATCAGGAAGTTGTTATTCTCTTTTCCGGCGCGGTGACAAGCGAGGCAATAGCGTTTTACGATGGGTTGAATGTGAACATCGTACGATGGCACTTCGCCCTCGGCCAGTGGGGGGAAGAGAGGCTTGAGCGCCTCGGCAGGCATTTCAAAACGATCATCCCATGTGTAACGCATGAAGATAACTATGTAATCAATCTCGCTCTTCGATAACCCGGCTGGGTTGTAAGTTTTGCCAAACGGATTCATCCCCGCGTCGGGGCGGCCATACGCGATCACTTCGGCCAGTGAGGCATCATCGAGCGTGTATAGCACATCGTGACCGTTGATGGGAGGAATCTCTTTGCCCTCCAATCCTTTCACACCTTCGATCTTGGTAACTTTGCCATCGTCGCCGTGACATTCGGTGCAGTTGACTGAATACAAATCCTGTCCCGCGAAGATTTGGTCCACGAGAGTCGTGGCGACGGTCCCTTCCGCGGTTGCAGTCGGCTTCGGAGCGATGGCGAGCACCGAGCCGGTGAAACCGATCATCAGCACAGACGCGATGGCCGTCATCCAGAACATCGTCTTCGCAGAAATATTTTTGAAGGCAAAGGCCATCAGGAACAATGCGATCATCGTCAGGCCGGGAATAGCCAATCCCGCGACAGCCTGAAGCCAGCCGACCAATTTTGAGCCATTCTCTGAGACCGTTGGCACGTCGGCCATGAGAGTTAACAGTATGATGTCCACAACCACGAGCGCCATGATCGAAATGGGCAGGGCGCGTTTGGTGTAGTAGCGATTCGGGGTCCGATCAATGAAGGGCAGTAACGTGAGCACAAGCATGGCGATGCCGGGAACCAGCACCGTCGCGATCCATTCGATCTTGCCCAGCACGGGAATCTGCCCATAGATGGCGAGGAACTTGAACAGAAACAGGAAATACCATTCGGGGCGCGGGATGTAGGATGTATCGCTGGGGTCAGCCTTCGGCTCGGAGGCCACACCGATAAAAGTCGCCAGCAATATCAACAAGGTGAAGATTGCCAGCGAGACGATCAAATCTTTGAAGATGCTGTCGGGCCAGAAGCGTTCGCCCCGATTAACCTGTCGTTGGTAGCGTTCTTTGATTTTCTGTTTGGTTTCGTCATCCATGATATGGCCTCAATTCACCACGAAGACACGAAGCGCACAAAGCTTTTCTTTGTGAACACAAAAAGACTCTGTGTTCTTTGTGTCTCTGTGGTTGATCTTCTAATCGTCCTTCGTTGGGAAATGCGACTCGCCATGTTTAATGATGAGGTACAGGTGCGCGCCGATCAAACCGGCCAACGCGGCAGGCAACATCCAAATATGGGCGGCGAAGAAGCGTTGCAGGGTCAGCGCGCTCAGGTTGGACCCGCCGCGCAGGGCTTTGAGGATGAAATCGCCGAGGAACGGTACGGTTCCTGCGATCTGTGTGCCGACCGTCGTGGCCCAGTAGGATTTCTGATTCCATGGGAGCAGATAGCCCGTGAAGCCCATACCAAGCGTCAGCAAAAACAGACCGACGCCGATCAGCCAGGTCATCTCGCGCGGATATTTGAATGAGGCGGTGAAGAACACGCGCAACATGTGGACGAAGACCACAATCACCATCAGAGTCGCGCCCCAGTGATGGATGCCGCGAATCAGCCAGCCGAACGCCACGCCGTTCATGATGTAGTTGATGCTGTCATAGGCGTGATCGGGCGACGGCGTGTAATAGACCGTCAGGAAGATTCCGGTCACAGCCTGCATGATGAACAGGAATAAACTGGCCGAGCCAAGCGTGTTCCACCAATTCCCTTGTGGCTCCGGGCGGTCAAGCAGATTTTTGTAGAGATCAACTAATCCAAGTCGTTCGTCCAACCAATCAAAGATTTTTTTCCACATGGATGCTCCAACGTCATTATGTCATGCTGAGGAGCCGCCTAATGGGCGGGCAGCGAAGCATCTCCTTCATTATGCTTGAGACTCTTCGCTTCGCTCAGAGTGACGCGCTCTAACTTTCCTTGTAAAAGATTTCGAGTATGCCGTCGTCGGTTAAACGGAAATCCGCATAACGGTCCAGGGGACGAGGCGGCGGGCCGTCCAGCACCATGCCTTCCTCGCTGAACTTCGCGTCATGACATGGACACAGAAATGCCTGCGCGTCATCCTTCCAGTTGACCGTGCAACCGAGATGCGTACAACGGCTATTCAAAATGACGATGTCTTTGGGATCTTCCGATTTGCGAATTGCGAACCCGCCGTGACTCGTGGACGTTCGTTCCCAGCCATTGACTTGGACGCGCGTGAACGAAAATGGATACGGCCTGCCGATCTCCATGTCTGCGATTTTGCCGACGGGAATCCACGCTTCTTTTCCCCCGGACTTGAAAGCGGGGTCGAGCAAATACGATATAGCCGGCAGCCCAATCGCGGCGCCGATCAAACCTCCGACAATGCCCGTCGTAACTTTGATGAAGTCGCGGCGGTTGAGCTCGTTATCAGGCACAAGACACCTCCGCAAACGCTCCGGGCACAGAAATTTGGGTTAGAATAAGGGCGTTTGCTCCAAAACTATTTGGATTATAAAGGTCTATCAGCATTTTTTTAGAGGAAGTCTGAAACGAATCATCCATGAGTATTGTCACTTTTATTGAAGGAAATATGGATGAGATAATAGCATCCTTACAAGAAAACAAACTCCAAAGGAGGCATGAATGGGCTTGAAAAGGAATGTCAGCCTTGCGACAGCCCTGCGCTACAAGGGACAGGGTCCGTTTTTGACCTACATTCTGCATCGCATTGGCGGATTGGGCATGGCCGTTTTTATCACGATACATATTTTGGCATCATTTGTGGGCGGGAAAGCCGGGGTTTTCGTCAACTCCATTTATGAGAACTGGCTTTTCCAAATTTTCATTTTCTTCTGCGTGCTGTTCCATGCCATCAACGGACTGCGCATCACCCTGCTTGACTTGTTTCCCAAGTTACTCGAACATTCGCGCGAAGCCATCTGGATCGAATGGGCGGTCTTTTTGCCCGTTTATGGTCTGGCCGTCTTCGTGATCGTTCATACGGCGCTGGGAGGTTGACATGGCGACCACAAAATCGAGAACCCTTCCCCTCACCAAGCGCGGACTCAACTTCGAAATGTTCATGTGGATGATCACGCGTCTCACCGCGCTGGCAATGTATGGACTGATCCTCATCGCCGTGATCGGCGCGTTGATCATGGGCGCGCGCACGCAGATGAATCTGGCGGACGTGATGCGCTGGGCCTTCATGCCCAATGTGACTCATGTGCAGGATACAAACGTCCCGGACCTCGCGCCGTGGTCCACGCCGTTCTGGAAGTTGACAGCCAGTGCGCTTCTGCTGGTTGCCACAGCCCACGGCGTACACGGACTGGTCGTGATCTGCGATGATTACATCGTTTCCTCGCGCGGACGGCAGATCGTCCGATGGATCAGCATTGCGTTTATGTTGACCATGATGAGCATCGGCGCGTATTTGATTTGGACTTCGTAAATATTCACCACAGAGAACACGGAGATCACTGAGTTTTTCTCCGTGTTCTCTGTGATCTCTATGGGAAGAAATTACTTGGAGTATCTTTCATGGCAAATGTTCATCAATTCGACGTAGTCGTCGTGGGCGCGGGCGGCGCGGGACTCATGGCGGGTCTCTATGCTTCGCGCGGCGCGAAGACGGCAGTCATCAGCAAGTTGTATCCCACGCGTTCGCACACCGGAGCGGCACAGGGCGGTATCAGCGCGGCGCTCGGCAATTACGAAGAAGACAAACCCGAATGGCATACCTACGATACCGTCAAAGGCTCGGATTATCTCGGCGATCAGGATGCCATTGAGTTCATGACTAATGAAGCGATTGACGCAGTCCTCGAACTCGAACACATGGGCCTGCCCTTCGACCGCACACCTGAAGGCCGCATCTCACAGCGACCGTTCGGCGGCCACACCAATAATGTGACGGGCAAACCCGTCCGACGCGCCTGCCACGCCGCGGACCGAACCGGCCACATGATTCTGCAAACGTTGTATCAGCAGTGTTTGAAGAACAACGTGACCTTCTTCGATGAATATCAAGTGCTGGACTTCCTGATCGTCAATGGCAAAGCCGCGGGCGTGGTGGCGGTTCAACTCGCGACGGGCGAATTGCACACCTTCCATGCCAAGGCCGTCATCTTCGCCACGGGCGGACATGGCCGCATCTTTGAAGTGACCTCCAACGCGTACGCGTACACCGGTGACGGCGCGGCGGTCTTACTGCGCCGCGGGCTTCCGCTCGAAGACATGGAATTTTTCCAATTTCATCCAACAGGAATTTACAAACTTGGCATCCTCATTACGGAGGGTGTGCGCGGCGAGGGCGGTGTGCTCATCAACGGCAAGGGCGAACGCTTCATGCCCAAATATGCGCCGACGGTGAAAGATTTGGCTTCACGCGACGTCGTCAGCCGCGCTATCTACACCGAGATTCGCGAAGGCCGCGGCGTGAATGGCAGAAATTATGTTTACCTCGATGTGCGGCCTGAGTCAGTGATCAAGTATGCCGCGCAGGACGGACGCACCAACCCGGATGGAACACCATACACGATCACCGGTGAACAAGTCCTCGCCAAACTACCGGATATCATTGATTTCTGCCGCGTCTATCTTGGCGTTGACCCACTAACACAGATGATGCCGATCCAGCCGACCGCTCATTACACAATGGGCGGCATCCCGACCAACAAATACGGTGAAGTTGTGATTGATGACAAGAACACGATCTTTCCGGGACTTTATGCGGCGGGCGAGTGCGCGTGCGTTTCCGTCCACGGAGCGAATCGACTCGGCACGAATTCTCTGCTTGATCTGGTCGTCTTCGGCAAGCACGCGGGACTCAAAGCCGCGGAGTACGCGAACAAGGCTGACTTCGAGAAACTGCCTGATGACGCGGAGGCCGGCGCGAGGTCCCAGTTTGAGGCGTTGAGGAAAGGGTCCGGCAAAGAGAACGCGTTCGATATTTCCAATGAAATGAAAAAAGTTATGTTCGATGACGTTGGCATCTATCGCAGTGAAAAGGGGATGAAGGACGCGCTGGAAAAAGTCCGCGGGCTGAAGGAGCGCTTCACTCAAGTGCGCGTCACCGATACCGGGAAAATTTTCAACACGGAAATGTTGAATGCCTGGGAACTGGGCAATATGCTGGAGGTGGCCGAGATCATCACCGAGTGTGCGTTGAATCGCAAGGAATCACGCGGCGGGCATTCGCGCGAAGATTATCCTGAGCGCGATGACAAGAACTGGTTGAAGCACACGCTGGTATGGAAGAAAGATGGCAAGACCGTGATTGATTACAAGCCGGTGGTGATCACGAAGTATCAACCGAAGGCGAGAGTCTATTAATGTCATTGCGAGCGAAGCGAAGCAATCCCCGCGCAAAAGTGGAGATTGCTTCCTCGCAACGACATACTCTTTATGAGGTGTCAACAATGCAAGTTACTCTGAAAATCTTTCGCTACAATCCCGAAGTGGATAAGAAGTGGCATTACGAGACCTATGATCTGGATGTGGATGAAAAGGAACGCATCCTCGATCTGCTCGAATTGGTGAAAGGCCACCACGACGGCACGCTGTCGTTCCGCCGATCATGCGCGCACGGCGTGTGCGGCTCGGATGCGATGCGCATCAACGGGCGCAACATGCTGGCCTGCAAGACCCTCGTGCGCGACGTCGGCGACAAGATCACAGTCGAGCCGTTGCTCGGGTTGAAGGTCATCAAAGACCTGATCGTGGACATGGAACCGTTCTTCGATAACTACAAAAAAGTTTTGCCATACTTCATCAATGAATCTCCGCTCCCGGCGGACGGAAAAGAACGCCTCCAATCGCCCGAACAACGCGCCCGCTTCGACGAAACGACCAAGTGCATCTTGTGCGCGGCCTGCACGACTTCGTGCCCCTCCTTCTGGGCCAGCGACGATTATCTCGGCCCCGCTGCGCTGGTCACCGCGCATCGCTTCATCTTCGACAGCCGCGACGAGGCCGCCTCCGAGCGCCTGCACATTGTCAGCGAAACCTCGGGGCTGGCGCGCTGTCATACGGTATTCAACTGCACGATGGCCTGTCCGCGCGAGATTCAAATCACGAAAGCAATTGGCGAGTTGAAGATGGCGACGTTGACGGGAAAAGTGGATTGAGAGAATAGAGCGAGTAGAAAGTAGAAAGCCGCGCCCCTGACGCGGCTTTTTTTATTTCCAGTCTCTGTCCGAAGTATAATCAGGTCAGCGCCCCAACTCTGAAGGAGGCATCATGGCATTCAACCTCGTGCGTTATTCCCAGCAGGACCCTCAATGGAGAAATGACAAGATCGGCGGCGGGCCGGACACCATCGGTTACGTCGGCTGTGCGCTGACCTGCGTTTCGATGTACATCAGCGGCTGGGGCTTTAGCGAAACCCCCGGCACACTCAACAAGAAACTCACCGCGCGCGGCGGATTCATTGACGAGGCCATCGTGTGGGGATCGGTCACCGGCATTTATCCTCAAGTCAAAAGCGCGGGGCTTACCGTTTGCGGTAACAACGACGCGCCGCTGGCGCAAATCGATTCCTATCTCGCGGCAGGCAACCCGGTCGTCGTAGAAGTGGATTTCAAACCCGAGCCTGGTCTGCAAACGCATTGGGTGCTGATCACTGCCAGGAAAGATGGCGACTATGTTATCCAGGATCCGTGGCCCAACCCGCCGGAGACCAACGAGGTGACGTTGATGTCGCGTTTCAGTCAGGGACAGCCGCTCAAGCGCACCATCAAGGCTGTGGCCTGGTATCAGGTCGGTGGAAGTGGAACCGGTTCAAGCGGGACTTCGAGCGGATCCACCACCACGACTCCTTCGACAACTCCCGCGCCGACTCCCGTTGAAACCGATCTGGTCGTGAAAGTGGTCGCCTCGGCCACCGCGGGAATCAAACTGCATATCTCCGCCTCGATAGATTCGCCCGCGAATGTGGCTGAGATGCCCGGCACGCAATTGAAGGTGATCGAAGACAAGAACGGCGCGCTGGCAAAGATCGGAACACAGAGTTGGATTTATGTGCGCGACCCAAACGGACAACAAGGCTACGTTGCCGCGTGGTATGTGGAAAAAGTTTCAGGCGCCGCGCCAACCCCATCAACTCCCGCGCCCGTCCCCGGGTCCACGCCGGAGCCGGTGCCCGCATCAACACCATCCACGCCTCCGCCTGCCTCAGTCCCTCAACGATTCCAGGTCGTGGTCTTGCAGTCGGTGGGCGCCGCGGGTCTGCGTCTTCGACGACAACCTTCCATGGGCGCGCCGCTGGTGGGCGTTGAAAGCGCCGGCAAGACTCTGACTGTGCTCGACAAGCCTGAAAACGCTGTGCGCAAGATCGGCAAGGCGGGGCAATACATCCTCGTGCGCGATTCGAGCGGCCTGCGCGGTTACGCAGACGGACAGTATTTGCAGATCAAAACATGAAGCCTGCCTCTCGCGTTGGTTTGTTGATCTGGGCCGCGATCACTTTTTTGGTCGCGGCCAGTCTGCTTGTTATCTATGAGTGGCGCGGCGCGGGCGAGTTAAAAATCTTGATTCAAACGGGTCCGATCAGCGACCTGACCGTCACGTTGTATTCAGTGGCCTTCACGTGGTTGCTGGCCGGGCTTCTGCTCCTTCTTCTTTATTCGAATCGCATCACTTCCAAAAATATATTTTTGTGGGGCGGTTTTTTCCTGACCGCCTTTGTTTATTTGAATCTCCTGCGCGAACGCGCCAATTACGGCGACGTTGAATATTACGCCCGCGCCGCGCTCGATCTCTACGCGGGGAAACCTCTTCCGCCCGAATATCTTTACCCGCCTTTGTGGGCGAACATCCTTGAGCTCCTTGCGCCGTTCGGCGAAAAAGCCATTGAATATTTTGCCTGGCTGTTGAACACCCTTTCTCTTTTCGCTTTTTATTTTTTGCTCGCAAAAACCATCGAGCGTTACAATTTTTCTCCCCGCCTCGCCGCGCTCACCGCGACTCTGTTTCTGCTGGTCAATGCCACCCTGCTCCGCACGCTGTTTTATGTGCAAGTCAACCTGCACGTTTTGAATTTCGTTCTGCTTGGCATTCTGCTTTATCGCGACCGCCCGTTCCTCTCCGCATTTATGATGGCGCTGGCGGTTCATCTCAAGACCTCGCCCGCGATCCTCATCCTGGCGTTTCTGCTTGAAATGAATTGGAAATGGCTGGCATGGTTTGCAATTTCAATGTTCCTCGTCGCTGTGCCGACGCTGATTTTGCACGGCACTTCTCCATTTATGGATTTCGTCAACAACGCCTTTTTGCTGACTCAATCGCACGGACTTTCCTTCCGCGACAATTCGTTTGACTCACTCTTCACCGCCCTCGGCGAATTCTTCAACCTCGCTTCCCTCTGGACCCGCATCCTGGTCTACGCTTCGAAGGCATTGCTCGCCGCTGCGACCTTTTCCGTCATGGCCCGTTGTGTGCGTAATCAGACATTCTATGAATCAAGCGAACACGGCGCGAAACTCTTCAACGCCCTCCCTCCACTTTTTATTCTGATGACATTGGCCTCGCCCGTGGTTTGGGAACATCACGGACTCTTTACCGTGCTGGCTTTTTTGCTCCTGCTCGAACGACTCGACACTCCCTCCGAATGGATGTGGTTCGGCTTTGCCTACTTCCTTGAATTCATTTTGCCTACCTTTGATTTCTTCCCGTGGTCGTATGGGCGCCTGGTCGCGCCGCTGATTGTTTTGGGATTGATGTGGAGGACGAGCCAAAAGACGGAGACCTCAAAATTCTTTGGCGCGGTCAATACTTGGCTGATGAACCTGCCAGAGTTCAGAGTTGGTACGTCTCTTGCAAATGTAAATCCTAAAAATGCAAAAAGCGATTGAAAGCACAAGAATGATTCTCGGCGAGCAATCAGCGATTTTGGCTCAAAGATGGTTCGGGCGAGTGCAAGAAATTACCAAAGCAAATAGAGTCTTTCAACGCATCGCTTCCGCAAAAGACAAAGAGCAACTTTTAGATTATCTTGCTGAAGTCCGATATGCTCTACTTTTTATTGGACTTGGTTTTAAAGTCGAGTTTGAGCCATTGGGCAATCGAGGCGCAGATTTGGGAATAATGCGAGATGGCGAAAAAGTAGTAGTTGAGATAAAGCGTTTTCGCAAAATAAATCCTGGATTACCCTTGCTCAATCTTGAAGATGAAAGCCCGATTTTGCCTGAATACGGAAATATTCCCCGAGACATGCGCAAGGCTTTTGATAGAATTCTGGCAAAGTTTCGGCAGATAGAAGATCGAAAAGGTATTATTGCTATCTGGAACGATGATGAAGAACTTGAAGAAATAGAAACAGAAGCCGCTGTATATAATATTTACAATGATGTAAAGAAAGGCTTGCTGGCGATACCAAGCGGTTTACTTTTTGCTGTGTATGGCTCAAAATGGATTGGCAATCAACAACTTTACTGTTTTCCTTTTCAAGGTCTTGAGCAGCCTTTTGAAACTTGGAAAATCGACATCGAGAAGGCAGATGTTTTCAGTGTTATCGAGCGTGCTTTATCAAGAGTAAAGGACCTTTAGGTCAAAAGCGCGCTAACAAAGCGTTAAGTGCTAATCTAAACTATTCAGCGCCTGCACAAAGACTTCGACCATCTTTTCGAGATTGATTTCTTCCGAAACAATCCGGAAAGATTCCTCCCCCATCTTTCGCAAACGGCTCACATCTGATAAAGCCCTTCGCATGGTGCTGACCAGCGCGGGATAATCCTCCGGCGGGATTTGCCAGCCGTTGGATTCGCGCACGAGGTCATCCTGTGTGCCGTCGCCTTTGGCAACAATGACGGGCAGGCCGTAACTCATCGCTTCCTGAATGGCCAGCCCGCCGGTTCCGGGCAGGACAAAGAGGTCGGCTTGTTCAAAATAAGTTTTCAATTCTTCACCGTGTTTCGCTCCAATGAACTCTGCGGATGGATAAACTTGTTTTGCCAGCAATTCAAGATTTTGTCTCTCTGGTCCGTCACCAACGATGACCAGGCGCAGATTTTGATTCAACTCGGCGCAGGCGCGGAGCAAAAAGTCAACGCGTTTGCGCGTTTGCAGGCGGCCAACAAAGAGGATCGTGAGTTGCTCAACTTTCGACGGTTTTGAGGGGACAGGGGAAAGGGGGCGACGAGAAACAGCATTCGGCGCAACGAAGATTTTTTCGCGGGGAAATCCGAGCGCGGCGTATTCGTCCGCGCCGCGGCGGCTGTAGGAGATCAGCGCGTCGAATTGGGCGAGGAATTGGATTCGGCGTGTTTGGCGGATTCCGCTCAACGGTCCCGCGAGAGGCGGCGCGCCCAGCCCCCATCCAATGACTTTGCGTTCGCGCTTGTGCATCCATTTCACAGCGGAGGATGTTGCGAGATAGCGCGGGTTGGCTTCCACGATCAGTGCGTCGGGATTCCAATCTGCAAGCCAGTCAATGAATCCACGTTGATAGCAAAGATAAAGTGACCCGTCAAAGAGATGGATGTTGCCGGCCGGGACATAGTTGGCAAAGCCTAAATCTTCTGTGGAGACGATGCCTTCGCTCGGACGCGGCAGGCCTGCAAAAAGACTCAGGCCGCGCTCGCAAGATTGCGCCAGCAAATCAAAGAACGGCGCGCGGTAGGCAGGCAGGACGCGTTGTTGAAGCGCGAGGCGGCCGAGGAAAGAACCGTTGTTTTTCATGGACAGGTCACGTTGGGGAGTCTGCGCGCATAGATGGCTGCAATCGCGTCTTGATATTGTTTACACCATTGATCGGAGGTTGATAGGCCTTGCAAGAGCACCGGCTCGCCTTTTACAGATACCATCATGAGGTTGATGCCGCTTCGATCTAAAATTCCGTCCCAACCCGGTTCGCCGTTTGCCACAGCCAAATAGCGCGCCAGTTCGGTGGGAGTGTATACCATTTCGAAACGGGAGTCCATCCATACCGCGCGAGATGGTAGCGCAAAGATCAAGTAACTTGAAAAAGTCGAGTCGCTCCAAAGCGGGCCCGGCAGATTAGGATGCTCGGAAAGCCATTGAGTGGCGGCAACGGGAGTATCGGCGCTGACAGTTGGGACAGATTTGACTCCAAGCAAGGTTCGAAACTGAGGCAGGGGGGCCATGGACATTAATAGCAAAATCGCCGCGAGGGCATAGTTCAGGGCAGGGTACTTAATTTCGGTTGGGCGATCCAGCCAGAACATCTTCCAGTCGGCGAGCAAACAAGCGCTAAAGCCGGCCAGAACGAAGATGCCCCAAATTACGTATCGAATGCCGGAGAAAGACATCCACAACAGACCCAGCAACCAGGCCCATTCCAAAAGCGTCAACCGCTTTGAGGAGAATGATGCAAGAGGAAAGAAGGCCAGTATCCAGGCATAAAATATATTCATTTGCCAGCCCGAATTTGTGGGAGGGAACCACTCTGTCGTGACGCCTCCCTGTTGATAGGTGGTGAATGATTGAAACAGGGAAGCCCATAATGTAAAGTCGTATGGAGTGATCAGCGTTGCGATGAAGGATAAGCCGCCAAAGATGATCAGTTTTTTCCGGTCGCCTTTTCCAAAGACCAGAGCGGCTCCTTCCAGGACGAATATCAGCAAAAAGGAATCGTGCAGATTTGCCCATAAAACTGCGGCTACGGGCAATGTCCACATGAATTTTGTATTTCCTTTTTGCCATTGCCACAAAATCAGAACCGTCAGAGCAAAAAGAGGATAAGCAAACATCTGCGGACGGAATGACCAATTGTTGCTTCCAGATAGACCCGCCAGGATGATCAACAGGCTTGAGAGGCGCGCACCGGCTCCCATTTGACGCATCCAAATCCACAACAGCCCGTATGTTGCGGCAATGCAGATTGCCCGCAATAAAAACGTCAGGTTCAAGCCGCCGTCGGAATATGCTACCCAGAAGATCACAGCCGAGAGCCAGGGTTGATTGATGATATGTTCGCCCAACTGGGTGACGCTGTACATTTCGACAGAAGGAACTCGCCCCAAGCGCAGGACATCCTCTCCGAGGCGCAGATACCACCAATAATCGTGAGGAGTGAGAGGCAGGAGCAAAGCAATCAGGATCAAAGGAACCAGGCCAATCACCAGCCACAGGAAATTGTAACTATTTTGGCGTTTCGTCTCGTCCATGACCATCTCCGGGTGAAAAATTTACGGACAAGTTTCTCCGGGCATTCGGCGGCTGAAGATCAGTGCAGTTTGGTCGCCGTATTGTTTACACCAGTTGTTTGAGTTATGAAGGACTTCTGAGAGGCGCGGCTCACCGCTGGCTGAAATCATCAGGAGATTGATATTTTCCTGGTCGAGGACCTCCTGCCAATCCGGCGCGGCGCTGGCTATCTCAATATAGCGCTCGTATTGTTCAACCGGATACGTCCGTTCAAAGCGTGTATCAACCCATATTGGGCGGGATGGCAGCGCAAAGATGAGATAGCTTGAAAACGAGAGGTCGCTCCACAGCGGACCCGGCAATTCGGGGTGCTCTGAAAGCCATTGCGTCGCCGTGATGGGTGTATCGGGACTAACCAGAGGCGCCGATTTAATATCGAGCCGGTTTCGCGACCACGGCAAGGCGACCAAAGAAATCAGCAAAAGGAGAATCGCAAATATGAAATTAAATTTTGGATGTATCGTCGCGGGCGGTTTGTCCAGCCACAGCCCGTCCCAATCACTTAATAGATAGGCGCTGATCGCCGCCAGAAGGAGTAGACCCCAAACCACATAACGGATTCCGGAAAGGGACATCCACGTCAGCCCTATAAACCAGACCCATTCCAGGGTCGAGAGACGACGCGTGGAAAAAGACGCAAGAGGGGCCAGAGCTACAATCCACGCAAAGAAGATATTCATCTGCCAGCCGAGGTTGGTAGGCGGCAGCCATTCCACGCTCAGGTTACGGCTTGCAGGTGAAATAGCAGATTCGAAGTTTGAAATCCAGAGATTAATTCCCTGAGGATTGATGAGTGTCACAATGAAACTTGTTATGAGGCTGAGAAGCAATGCTTTTCGTTCTCCCTGACCAAAGATGAGCGCAGCGACTCCCAGTAAAAATACAAGAACAAATGAGTCGTGGAGATTCGCCCAGAACAAACTGATGACAGGCAGGGTCCAAATGACTTTGTTGTCTCCTTTATGCCATTTCCATAAAAGCCAAAGCGTCAAGACAAACAGAGGATATGCAAACATCTGCGGGCGGATGGACCAATTGCTACTGCCGGCCAACCCCGCGATAACCATCAAAATGGATGCCAGCCGCGGTCCTGCTCCGCATTGACGTTCCCAAACCCACAGCATCCCATAAGCCGCTCCAATGCAGATCGCCCGCAGTAGAAAGGTCAGGTTCAAACCGCCATAGAGATAAACAATCCATAGAATCACTGCAGAAAGCCACGGATGATTGACGGTGGGTTGACCGGCATAGGTAAAACTATACGTTTCCACCGTGGGTACATGGCCGGCCTTCAAGATGTCCTGCCCAAGTCTCAGATACCACCAGTAGTCTTGCGGCGTCACAGGCAGGAGCAAGGCGATCAAAAGCAGAGGGAGCAGTCCAATCGCCAGCCACAAGAAACTGTAACTGTGATTATGCTGATAACTAGTGTTTGCTTTCTCCATCCAGCAAAACCTTTAGATACTGATCCACCATTCCATCAAGACCAAACGCCTTTTCCGCCTGGGCGCGAGCGCCTGCGCGAAAACGCGGACGGTTGCGCAGGATTTCTGCCGCGGCTTCAGCCAGCGCGGGGATATCGGGCGGATCTAATTTCCACGGGTCGCCTCCATACGGGACCAATCGGCCTGAGTCGCCGATAACCAGTTCATTCAACGCGCCTGTGTCAAATGCCGCCACCGGCAGACCGCAGGCCATTGCTTCGATGACGGAATTTGGACAAGCCGCATTGAGATCGGCAGAGAATAGCAAATGAGCGGAGCGATCAATCTCCGGGATTTTTTCGCGCGGCACCGACCCGGCCCAAATGATTGGAATGCGTGAGCGAGATTCAACAGCTGCCTTGTGCTCTTCAGTGATTTTCCCGACCACCATCAATTCCATCATAAATTTATGTTGAAAGGCGAGAGTCTCCGCCAATTTTACGGCGTTATCGAGCCCCATGTCGTAGCCGCCGCCGAGGCTCCCCTCCACGACCAGCAAACGATACCGCCCGGTGGAAAGCCCGCCGACACTGTTGGGCTGGTAAATGTCCAAGTCCACACCGTTGTGAACAACGGCATAAGGTTTATTCGGCTTTCCATACCAATCGTCCCACCAGCGATGCGAGAATTCGCTTTGATACAAAATGTGTGTGGCAATCCGCGAGCGAATCAGCGACAAAACCAAATTGCCATATTCGGCGCGGATGAAATGTCGAATGCCGGTGAAACGCCTTCGTTGAATCCAATTGATTCCATCGAGTCGTTGCACGATCCGCACGCCGCGGCGGCGCGCTCTCCATAACGGAAGCAGGTTTCGGGTCCCCGCGATGACCAGGATGGCGTCGGCTGTATCTTCCGGGTTGTGAGTCACATCCACCCCGCGCGTCTTTAATCCCGCTTCAAACTTATTTCGGAAGGTAGCCATGCCGCCGATTCCCTCCACGGCTGGGAGGATGCAAATGCGAGGCATCATCGGATTCTATCGCCGGGTCAATCTGGACCCTCGGCCTTATTTCAACTTCTCCAACTCGTTGACCAGTTTCTGCAACACATCGAACCCGCCCTGCCAGAATTTCGCCGAGCGGATATCAATGCCTGCATCCGACAAAATCTTCGCGGGCGCCTCTGACCCACCCGCCGATAAGATTTTCAAGTAGCGGGGCTTGAACGACTCGCCTTCTGCTTTAAACTGCTGATAGAGTGAGAGTACCAGCAATTGACCGAAGGCGTACGCGTACACATAGAACGGCGTGTGATAAATGTGCGGAATCGAGACCCATTCCCATTTGAATTCGTCGCTCAATTCCAGCGAATCGCCGAATTGCTCTTTGAGCATTTCGAAGTACGCGGCGGAGATTTCATCCACCGAGGCGTTCTTCAACACCATCTCATGCGCACGTTTCTCGAACAGCGCGAAATAGGACTGGCGCATGATCGTTGCATATGCGTCGTCCATTTGTTTGAAGAGCAAGTCGCGGCGCACCGATTCGTCCTTTTCTTCGGCCAACAGTTTATCAGTCAACATCATCTCGCCGAATGTGGAGGCGGTCTCAGCCAGCGGCAGAGATGAATGAAACGTGAATGCAGTGTGGTGCTCGGCCAGCATCGAGTGGATGGCGTGGCCCAGTTCATGCGCCATTACGGCTACGTCGCGCGGACGATTTTGATAATTCAACAAAACATACGGCGTCATCTCGGGCGCGACCGACCAGCAGAACGCGCCACCTGTTTTGCCTTTGCGGATTTCGCTGTCCAGGTGATTCTGGTCAAAGACGCGCCGCGCCAACTCGGCGATCTTTGGATTAAACGAAGAAAACGCATCGAACACCATTTGAGCGGCGGCGTCGAACTCGAACTTCTTCTCCGCTTTGGCCACCGGTGCGTAAATGTCGTAACGGCGCAGTTTTTCGATGCCGAGGAATTTGGCTTTCAACTTGAAATAGCGCTGGAAGATGCCAACATTTTTGCGCGCTGTATCCAGCAAAGTATTCACTGCTTCATCGGGAATATCGTTGGATAAATTTCGCGCGGAAATTGCGCTTGAAAACTTTCGCAGGGAAAGATTCTCGTTGTGCCAGTCGCGGACAATCGTCTGGTACATCTGGCCGAGGATCGGTCCATCTGCACCAAAGACACGGAATTGTTCCTGATAACTGCGAGCGCGCTCATCGGGATTCGGGCTGTACCGATACGCCTGCAGCTCGCTCTCGGTCAACTCTTTGATCTCTCCGTTTATTTCAAATTTGAAAACGTAGCGATTGGTGATCGAATCATAAAGTGTGTTGAGCGCGCTGACGCCCGTCACATTCTTGAGATTGACGATCTTCTCTTCGGGTTCGGTAAGCGTGTAAGGTTTGAAGTGGCGAATCTCTTCGAGATAGTAGCGATAATCACCCGAGGCATCCATCAGTCGCTTTGCATTTGCATCGTCCACTTCCTTCCACCACAGACTGAAGAACAATGTGCGGTTCTGCATCTCAGCCGCGAACTGATCAATGCGCGCCTGCAGGGTTTGGGCGGCCTGGTCCTGGGTGTTTGCCGCGAAGGACAAACCCGCGAACGCGTACAGCCTGCTGATGACACGGCTGATGGATTCAGATGCGCGCACGATTTCAAGAAATTGATCTTTCTCAATATCAGCCTTGAGCTTGCCGCGCACGCCCTCGAACGACGTGACCTGCTCCTCGACCTTGTCGAAGGCGGCTTCCAGTTCCGGACTGTCGGGGCCGGGAAATAGATCCGCGAGACTCCATTTGGTTTGTGAATACATTATGTGCTCCAATGTCAAGTGTCACGTTCTTTGAATTTCGATTCCTAAACTACTATTCTCTGTTCTCTAAATATTGAATCGAATGTGCATGATATCCCCGTCTTTGACGAGATATTCCTTGCCCTCGAGACGCAACTTACCCTTGGCCTTCGCTTCATTCATGGACCCGAGGCTGGTGAGGTCGTCGTAGGAAACCACCTCGGCTCGAACAAATCCGCGTTGCAGGTCGGTGTGGATTTCGCCTGCCGCCTCGACGGCAGACGCGCCGCGGCGCGTCGTCCAGGCGCGCACTTCATCCTCGCCCACGGTGAAGAAAGATTGCAGTTTCAATAAATCATACGAGAGTTTGATCATCTTGCTCAGGCTGAGTTCTTCGATACCGTACTCTTTCATGAAAACCGCCGCGTCGTCCGCGCTGAGTTGAGCGATTTCCATTTCGAGTTTGCCCATCAACGCCACACAGGGATGATCCAGTTCGATGGCCGGAGCCTTCTGTCCCTCGCCGAGGTTGAAGACGGTGAGAATCGGCTTGCGCGTGAGCAGACCGAAGGAGGCCAGTTCGCGCGACTCTTCCGCGTTGAATTCCAGCTTGCGAAGCGGAGTTCCAGCGTTGAGCGCTTCATGTAGACGCGTGAACAAAACCGTCTGACGCTCGTTAATCACTTTGTCCGTGCCACCTTTTTTACGCTCCTCGGTGAGACGTTCCAGTTTGCGCTCGACCGCGATCAAATCGTTGAGCAGAAGTTCACCGAGCATTGACTCGACATCGCGCTTGGGGTCCACGCTCCCGGCGGGGTGCGGAACGTTGTCATCCTCAAAGGTGCGGATGACGAGGAGGAAGCCGTCCATTTGCGCGAGTTGATTCAGGAGTTGGCCTGAAATTCCAGATTTGGCCGAGCCGCCCTCCAGTCCCGCGATATCCGCATAGGTCACTTTGGCATAGATTGTTTTCTTCGGTTTGAACATCGCTGAGAGTTTGTCCACGCGCGGGTCGGGCACATCCACCACCGCGGTGTGAACTTCGATGCGGCCCGCGCTGGCAGTCGTTGGTGTGTTCCCGCGCGTCAGCGCGTTGAAGATGGTTGTCTTTCCGGATTGAGGTAGTCCTATAATTCCTAGTTTCATCTTGACCTTGTTCGTGGGGTTGGTTTATACTCTGTACACGCAAGCCGAAGTGGCGGAACAGGCAGACGCGCACGACTCAAAATCGTGTTCCTTCGGGATTGAGGGTTCGATTCCCTCCTTCGGCATTATGGTTTGTTTGTACAAACCATTATATCATCCGGTGCGGGCGCTCGCCCGCTTGTCCTCCAGCGCGAGAGTGCCATTGGCAATCTCGTGTTTTGTTTCAGAAGGAGAGAAAGATGAAACTGTATCTGATCTTTCTGCTTCTGGATAGTCTGATCCTGTTGACATATCCGGTGGTTTACGTTGCCAACAAGATTCGTCGTTTGTTGAAATCCAAGCGATAATCATCTTGTCTCTTTGCGGAGGTCTACGATGCCTGCGACAACAAACGAAATCCTGGCAGTGATCATGGGCGGCGGGCGCGGCGCGCGGCTTTACCCGCTGACGTGGATGCGTTCCAAGCCCGCCGTGCCCATCGGGGGAAAATACCGCCTGATTGATATTCCCATCAGCAACTGCATCAACTCGGGGATCTATCGCATTGCGGTCCTGACCCAGTTCAATTCCGTTTCCCTGCATCGCCACATCTCACAGACGTACCGCTTCGACGCGTTCCACACTGGCTGGGTGCAGATTTGGGCGGCGGAACAAACTCCCGAGTCTGCGGATTGGTATCAGGGTACGGCGGACGCGGTCCGCAAACAGTTGTTCGAGATCCAGGCCACGGGCGCGGACTATGTGTTGATCCTCGCAGGCGATCACCTCTACCGCATGGATTATCAACAGATGGCCAAGTTTCACTGGGAGAGAGATGCCGATATAACGGTGGCCGTGCACCCGGTCCCGCGCGAGGAGGCGCCGCGCCTCGGTATCCTCAAATGTGAGCCAGATGGCCGTATCTCCGATTTTGTGGAGAAACCGCAAGACAAGGAGACACAAGACCGTTTCATTAGCCGCGATGACCCGGCGCGTCCTTTGCTGGGCTCGATGGGTATTTATATGTTCAATACACGCGTGCTCGTGGATATTTTGATGAACCGGCCGCAATATGATGATTTTGGCATCAATGTGATCCCCGAAGCGGTTCACTCGCACAAAGTCTTTGGCTTTGGCTATGATGGTTACTGGCGGGATATTGGAACGATCCGTTCATTTTATGAGACCAACCTTCAACTGACTTCTGCGGATGCGCCGTTCAATTTCCACGATCCCAAGCTACCCATCTATACCCACGCCCGCTACCTGCCGGGAAGTGTGGTTCGGGACAGCGTTCTGAAAGATGTGATGCTCTCTGAGGGTTGCCGCATCGAAAAAGCGGAAATCACACACTCCATCGTCGGCATTCGCAGTCAGGTGGGCGTGGGGACGCATATCCGCGATTCGATTCTGATGGGCTCGGATTACTACTCGGATGACATCGGCATCGGTCCGAACTGCGACATCGAGGGTGCCATTTTGGATAAGAATGTGCACCTCGGCGAGAGCGTGGTCATCCGTCCTTTCCCGCGCAACACAGACCTGGATAATCAAACCTGGTTCGTACGCGACGGAATTGTAGTCATCCCAAAGGATGTGGATATTCCGGCAGGAACGCGCATCGCGCCGGGATGATGGTGTATCCGCGAATGTCTAAAAGATTTACCGCAAAGCACGCCAAGAGCGCGAAGATTTTTTAGTTACTTTGCGGCCTTTGCGCTCTTCGCGGTTCAAAGTTTTCGCCTTGACATTCCCTCCTCAACCGAATACACTCAAGACTGGTTGGGGAGTAGCCGCCTGTGCCCCAACAGGATGGGTTGTCGTCATCACATTGACCGAAACGTCATCGGCAATCCATACGCTCTCAAGCGTTGGCAAGACCACCACGGAATCGTGGTGGTCTTTTTCTTAAACCTTTTCGCTTGTCATTCTGAGCGAAGCGAAGAATCTCATGTATCAGTTGCGAGACTCTTCGGTCGTTGCACTCCCTCAGAGTGACAAAAAATATTTTACCGGAGATGTTCATGCCTGAACTCAAAATCGGCAATGTTGGAAGCATCCAGGAAAAACCCTGGCACGCGCTGGGCACGGAAGAAGTCCTGCGCGACCTGCAAGTTCACGAGAAAGGCCTGAGCTCGGAAGAAGCCGCCCAGCGGTTGCATCGTTACGGTCACAATCAGTTGCAGGAAGCGGCGCGTCCCGGCTTTCTGGCGATGCTCTGGGATCAATTAAATAATTTTGTGGTCATCCTGCTGATCGTCGCCTCAATTGTCTCCGCCCTGCTGGGTGAATGGGTGGATGCCTCCGCGATTTTGGCGATTGTCGTCTTGAACACCGTGCTGGGCATTGTGCAGGAACGCCGCGCCGAGGAGGCTCTGGCCGCGCTCAAACGATTGGCCGCGCCTGAAGCGCATGTCCTGCGCGATGGACACCGCCAATCAATCCCCGCTCGAAATTTGGTTCCCGGCGATATTGTCTTTCTCGAGGCCGGTAATTATGTCCCCGCGGATGTGCGCCTGCTGGAAGCCGTCAACTTGAGAATCGAAGAGGCTTCGCTCACAGGCGAGTCTCTGCCGGTGCAGAAGAACGCGGCCAGCGTCCTGGAAAAGAACGTGCCGCTGGGCGATCGTCGCAACACAGCCTTCATGGGCACATTGGTCTCATATGGACGCGGGCGCGGCGTTGTCACCAGCACGGGGATGCACACGCAACTTGGTTTGATTGCCAGCATGTTGCAAAATGTCGAGGCCGAGGAGACTCCATTGCAACGCCGTCTCGATCAACTGGGACGCACATTGAGCATCGGCGCGTTGTTTTTGGTGGCGGTTGTTTTTGTGGTGGCGCTCATCAATTACACAGACATTCGTGATTTATTCATCACGCCGCTGGATTATTTGAAATCAAATATCAAAGAGATCACAGATGTCTTCATCATCGCGATCAGTCTCGCGATTGCCGCAGTGCCGGAGGGATTGCCCGCGGTCGTCACCATCAGCCTCGCACTTGGAATGCGCGAGATGATTCGCCGCCACGCGCTGATCCGCAAACTGGCTTCCGTGGAAACGCTTGGTTCGGCCACCGTGATTTGTTCCGATAAAACCGGCACGCTGACGCAAAACGAAATGACCGTGACGCGCCTGTGGACGGATAAAATCTTCATCGAAGTAACCGGCGTGGGCTATGCTCCGCGCGGCGAATTCAAGATAAAAAACAAAGTGATTGAGATTGCTGATTATCCGGGCGCTATGACTGCCCTGTGGCTGGGCGTGCTCAATAACGACGCCGAACTCGAAGTGACGGGCGCCAGCGATGGAGGGCAAACCTACCGCGTCGTTGGGGACCCGACCGAGGGCGCGCTGTTAGTGGCCGCCGCCAAGGCCGGAGCCTTGCACGTCGAACTCGATGAGGCGTACCCGCGTGAGAACGAGGTCCCGTTTGACGCGGAACGCAAACGCATGATCACCATCCACGATGTGCGCAATCCAAAACCTGAAGATGCTTCTCCGTTCCGCGATAAAAAGGTCCGCAATTGGGATGTGATCGCGGTCAAAGGCGCTCCCGACGTGGTGCTCGAACTTTGCACGCGCTATCAGACCATCGAAGATGAGACCAAGCCGCTCACACCCAGGAAACGCAAAGAGATTATTGCCGCCAACGATGCCATGACGAATGACGCTCTGCGCGTGCTGGGGCTTGCCTATCGCATCGAGCGCGATGTACCGGATGATCCCAATAAAATCAAGACGGAGAATCTTGAAAAGGACCTCGTCTTCGTCGGCCTGGTCGGCATGATTGACCCGCCGCGCGAAGAAGTGAAACCTGCCCTCGAAAAAGCGCGCCGCGCAGGCATCCGCACGGTGATGATCACAGGCGATTATCCCAACACGGCGCGGGCGATTGCTGAGTCCATCGGCCTGCTCAAACGCGGACGTAAAGTGGCGACCGGCGCGGACCTCGACAAGATGAGCGACGCCAAACTCTTCCGCGAGATCAAGAAAATAGATGTGTTTGCCCGCGTTTCGCCCGAACACAAAATGCGCATTGTGGACGCCTTGCAAGCCAATGGTGAAGTGGTGGCGATGACCGGCGACGGCGTCAACGATGCGCCCGCCATTAAACGCTCCGACATCGGCGTGGCAATGGGCATTACCGGCACGGACGTTGCCAAAGAAACCGCTGATATGGTGCTGACCGACGACAACTACGCCAGCATCGTCGCCGCGGTGGAACAGGGCCGCATCATTTACAGCAACATTCGCAAGTTTGTCTTCTTCCTGCTTTCCTCGAACGTGGCCGAGATCATGATCATCTTCCTCGCCACGCTGGCAGGTTTGCCCGCCCCGCTGACCGCGATTCAACTCTTGTGGCTCAACCTTATCACCGACGGTGCGCCCGCGTTAGCGCTTGCGATGGAAAAGGGCGATCCTGACATCATGTCTCATAAACCGCGCGCCAAGACGGAGCCTATCATCAATCGCACGATGGGATTAGGCATCACGATTCAAACTGTTGCCCAAACAAGTGCGGTGTTGCTGGCTTTTGGTCTGGGATTATTGTGGCATCTTGAAGGAGGCGCGGCAATTCCTGCAGGGACAAATCCCCTCATATATCTTCTTCAATATAATTGGCGCGGCGTAGATGTGCAAACCGCGGAAACGATGGCTTTTGTCACGCTTTCATTGTGTGAGCTCTTCCGCGCCTACACCGTCCGCTCGGAGCGCGCATCGCTGTTTTCGATTGGTGTGTTTTCCAATCGTTACATGCAATTGGCGGTTGGTCTTTCGATTGCATTGCTTCTAATCGTCTGCGGTGTGCCGTTCCTGCAACCGATCTTCAACACGCATTTTCTTTCAGTTCGTGAATGGTCGGTTGTCTTGGGCCTTGCTCTACTCCCCGCGATTTCAGAAGAGATTACGAAATTCTTTTTGCGGATGAGCGAGAAACAATAATCAACGCCGAATCAATCGCGGATTACGTATGTGTACTACGTAATCCGCGATTCTTTTAAGACAAATGATCTTCGATGAATGGGCGAATACCCCATCCGCTTCAGCGCGGACCGATGGGCCGGCGTGCCGTATCCTTTATGTTTTCCTAGCCCATAGCCCGGCATTTGCGAATCCATCTCGCGCATCAGCGCGTCGCGGGCCGTCTTTGCCAGCACAGACGCGGCCGCGATGCTCAGACAATGTGCGTCGCCTTTGACCAGCGCAGTTTGGGAAATATCCAGTTGAGGCAATTCAAGTCTGAAATCGGTCAGCAGATAATCGGGAAACAAAGTGAGTGATTGTAGCGCGCGCAGTGCGGCTAGTCTCGTCGCGCGCACGATCCCCTCCGAGTCAATTTCACCCGAGGAGGCAAAGGCCACACTCCACGCCAGCGCGGCCTCTTTGATGCGCGGCGCGGCTGAATCGCGTTCCAGCGGAGTCATTTGCTTGGAATCGCGCACGCCGCTCAAAGTCGAGAGAAGATGCGGTTGATCGTTCGGCAAAATCACTGCGCCGACCGCCACGGGTCCGGCTAACGCGCCGCGTCCGGCCTCATCGAGTCCGGCGATGTATCTCAATCCGCTTTGCCAGAGTTCCTGTTCAAAGAAAAGAGTTGGGTCATGGCGAGTCATATAAACCTCGCCACGCGTTGATGTGGATGCGGAAGATATCGCCGATCATGCGTAGGGCGTCGCGGAGGGCGTTCACTTTGCTGTCGGGTTGATAATACCAATCAATGGGCACTTCGGCAATTTTGTATCCGTGACGCCGCGCGATAAAAAGAAGTTCGATGTCGAAGGACCAACCCCAAAGTGTTTGTTTTTGAAATAGGTCTCGAGCGGCTTCTGCTCGAAAAAATTTGAAGCCGCATTGTGTATCCTGCAAACCGGGGAGAATCAGCATTCGAATGATTAAGTTGATGCCGCGCCCGCCAAGGTGGCGATAGAGCGGCTCGTTATAACGCACCGCGCCTTTGGCTTCGCGCGAAGCGATGGCAATGTCGGCCTGTTCGAGAGCGGGAATAAACTTGCTGATTTCTTCGACCGGCATGGAAAGATCGGCATCACACATCAGGCGGTATTGGCCGCGCGCTTCCAGCATCCCGCGGTGAATAGCCAGGCCTTTGCCGCGTCCATCCTCGTGAATCACGCGCAAGTTATTGTGCTGTTTTTCAAATTCCCTTGCGATTTCGTATGTGCGATCATTGCTTCCGTTTTCAATGACCAGCACCTCCGAGTTATAGGGTTGTTTTTCCAGAAAAGCGAAGACCTGCTCCAACGTGCCGGGCAGGCGTTTTTCTTCGTTATGGGCAGGAATGATAATGGAAAGGAATGGAACGTTCAAAGCAAATCACGAGTTGAGATTAATTAATATAATGCCTGCCGCCATGACGCACAGCCAGCAAAGGAGAATCAAACCGAGAATAGCCAGTTGCGGAATGGTCATGCCCATCACGCGTTTTGCCGGAGGTTTTGGCGCAGAGCGTAGAGGAAGGGCAGGACTCGGCTCGCGCAAATTCTGTGGGACAGCCATGCCTTGTTGCGGCGGCGCGGCTGTCTCGTCGAATGAGAAACTCAGGTCGGAAGGGTTGAATGGCTTGGCTTCCTCTGACGCACGGAAGATGGTTTGAGCGCGTGATGGCGATTGCTCCTCCACTTGCGCCGTTGGAGGCGACGCGGTGGGTTCTGCCTGCTGCGACGGGGATTTTGGCCGAGGCGTGATAATACGGTCCGTGAGATCGTGAATGAACTCCGCACGCATGATGGGAGGAGCCTGCAGCAGCGATAAAGCGAATTGTTTAATGGCATCGCTCATCACCACGCGGACTATGGGCCGCGTGGAATCAATGTGCATGGCCGGGCTGGACGCGATCAGAGCGGCCTCGACCGGTTTCGGCAAAGTAATGCCTTGCCGCTCAATATAAACCTGCAGGGCTTTCGCCAGCCGCGCGGCGCGGCTCATCAGATTGATGGATGCGGGAGCGAAGCGTCCATTGTTGCTGGTGCCCCACTGATCGCCCCTCGCTTCATAAAAACCGCTTAGGTGTGTAACGTAGATGACATACACTCCCGGCGGGCCGATGAGAATAATCGGTTCAACGATTTCACTTCCAGGCAATGTCAAATTTCGAATGAGCGTAAATCCCTTTTCCAACGCGCGGTCGAGTTGAGTAATGACGACCTTCTGGGCTTCCAATTCCGCATACCACGAAAAGCCATACTTTAATGTGCCTTGCAAACGTTCAAGCAAGCCAATCTCGCCTTTTTCGTTTTGGAACTGAGTTTTGTCAATGACTTTCATTTCGGACTCCGATCAGCTCGGAGAAAGCCGCTAGAACGCGGGAACGCCTTCCAAGTTATCGCTTTCGGCTTGAGGCTGTGTACTTACAACCTGCCGATCATCCTCGCCGATCAAATTTACCGGCTTTCCAATCTCAAATGTGCTGGCCCACAATTCCTTTCGCTGGCCGGTTACAAAACGTTTGCCTTTTTTTAGGCGGTCCAGTAGCGCTTTGCGATCTAGCAAAACGCGATCGGAAAAAGTCGCGCCGCGTCGTTCATAGACGCGCACCACATCAATTTTTCCGCCTTTATAGCGGACGGCTTCGATTACACCATCGAATTTCTGCATGAGCCCTCCGTTTCCATTTTAACACAAAGCCTTTGAGGAACTTCTCAACGGCAGTTGTATGGTTAGCTTTCAATCTGTGAGGGATAACATCCCATCCCCCGGCTTTTGATCTTTCTCTCTTGCGACATTACTTCTGAACGGGTCGGGAAATATTCGGTATGAATCAAATCCCCTGGCATGCCTGCCCGCGTCAAGGTTGATTTCCCTGCGTTGTGTTGTCGCAGGCGTCTCTCCAGATCTTCTGTTGACCCGACGTAATATCGATGCAGGGTTTGACTGTAGATAATATAAACGTAGTACAAGTCGGGGTGGGCGGATTCGAACCGCCGACCTCTTGCTCCCAAAGCAAGCGCGCTAGCCAGCTGTGCTACACCCCGTAGCGGGACGAGTATAATGCGAAGGATTATTTCCCGTCAAGCACAGGACTTTTATGACTCGCCTCGGACTCATCGTTCTGCTTTTCTCGCTTCTTTCCGGACTCTCGGCCTGTTCGCCGTCAAATCGGGTAACTCCCACTCCGACAGTTATTCTGCCAACCTCCACATCCACGCCGACTCCGACTTCCACGCCTGTTCCCACTGCCACGCCATTGACATGTCTGACTCAACCTGGCCGCGTGGACAGCGGTCAACTGAACAGGACAACTCCTCCCCAACAATTTCTGATTTACCTGCCTCCTTGTTATGATCAAAAAACAGACGAACGCTATCCCGTCCTCTATCTTCTGCATGGACAGACCTACACCGACGATCAATGGGTCCGCCTCGGCGCGGCCGTCGCGGCAGACAATTTGATTCTCTCCGGCGCGGCGCAACCGTTTATCATCGTCTTTCCTGATGACCGCTACTGGAATCTGCAGGCTGGTTCAGGTTTTGGCTATCGGCTGATGAATGACATCATCCCCTATATTGACGAAAACTACCGCACCCTCGCCGAGCGCGATCATCGCGCCCTCGGGGGTCTCTCACGCGGCGGCGGCTGGGCCGTTGAACTTGGCTTGCAACATTACAATATGTTCGGCGCGCTCGGCTTGAATTCTCCCGCCATCTTTTCGGACGACGCTCCATATCTGGATAGGTGGATTCGCGCCATTCCCTCCGATCAATGGCCGCGGATCTGGATTGATGCGGGCGACCAAGATAAAGAGCTGGGTTCGGTGCAACAATTCGAAAGCCTGCTCAGTTATTACGACATCCCGCATGAGTGGCGCATGTACACCGGCGATCACAGCGAGATCTACTGGCATGCGCACGTGACTGAATATATTCAGTGGTACACCGATGGTTGGAAGGCTCAACCTTGAATTTTCAAATGATATAATTTCAACATGGCCCTGACGCAAAAAGAAGTCGAACACATTGCCAAATTGGCGCGGCTGGAGTTGAGCGCGGAACAAATGGAACGCTACCGCGAACAGCTCTCGGCCATCCTCGATTACATCGCCAAATTGCGCGAACTTGATACGAAAGATGTCCCTCCGACTGCGGGCGGCGGATTGACTCAAATGACTCTGCGCGCCGACGAACCGCGTCCCGGCCTCGCAACGGATGAATTGCTCAAGAACGCGCCGGAAGCAGAAGACGATCAGTTCAAAATTCCGCCAGTGTTTGAGTAACAGACCATGGACAATAAACGACTGACCATGGTCTATAGCCTGGCGCAAGTGCAGGTGTCGCCCATCGTCGCAAAATACACATGACCGACCTCACTTCCCTCACCCTCACCGAAATGCAGAATGGCCTGAACAAAGGCGAGTTCTCCAGTCGCGAACTCGTCAAGGCCGCGCTGGAAAGAGTCGAGTCTTCCGGCGTAAAGACGCACGCGTTTTTGCACGTCGCAAAAGAATCCGCGTTGAAGCAGGCAGATGATGCAGATAAACAACGAACCACAAACGATGGGCGACAAAAACCATTGTTGGGCATTCCTGTTGCCATCAAAGATGTGCTAACCGTCGAGGGCTTGCCGTGTACGTGCGGCTCGAAAATTCTCGAAGGTTATATTCCACCATTCACGGCGACGTCGGTAAAAAGATTGAGAGACGCGGGTGCAGTCATCGTTGGCAAAACCAACACCGATGAATTTGCAATGGGATCCTCCACAGAACATTCCGCCTATGGTGTGACGAAGAATCCCTGGGATTTGACGCGCGTGCCTGGCGGTTCGTCCGGTGGAAGCGCGGCCGCAGTGGCGGCGCGTTATGTTCCTGCCGCGCTCGGCACCGACACGGGCGGATCGGTGCGCCAGCCCGCGTCGCTGTGTGGCATCACCGGGCTCAAAACAACCTATGGCCGCGTCTCGCGTTATGGGCTGGTGGCGTTTGGTTCGTCTCTGGATACGGTCGGCGCGTTGGGTCGCACCGCGCAGGATGTGGCGCAAATCTTTTCGATCATGGCGGGGCGTGATCCATTGGATGCAACGTCAGCAGATCAACCTGTCCCTCAAATCCAATTTGATGGCGACGCAGTACGCGGATTAAAGATCGGCGTGCCGAAAGAATATTTTATTAAGGGCATCCAGCCCGAGGTCGAAGAAAAGACGCGGGCCGCCATTCAGCAATTAAAAGATTTGGGCGCGGAAATCCGCGAGATCAGCCTGCCGCACACCGAGTATGCGCTCCCGGTTTATTACATCATCGCGCCCGCCGAGGCGTCCGCCAATCTGGCGCGCTATGACGGCATCCGCTATGGCCCGCGCGTAGACGCGGATAATCTGTGGGATGTGTTCTTCAAAACGCGCGGCTCGAAGTTCGGGCCGGAGGTGACGCGCCGAATTATGATCGGGACGTATGCGCTTTCGGCGGGATATTACGACGCGTATTACGGGCAGGCGCAGAAGGTGCGCACGCTCATCAAACGGGACTTTGAAGCGGCCTTCCGCGAGGTGGACCTGATTGCCGCCCCGACCGCGCCGGAGACGGCGTTCAAGATCGGCGAGCACATCAACGACCCGATTGCGATGTATTTGGAAGATGTGTTCACGCTGCCCGCGAACCTGGCGGGCGTGCCGGGCATTTCGGTCAATTGCGGTTTCGATAAAAACAATTTGCCGGTTGGCTTGCAGTTGATCGGCCCGCACTTCCGCGAAGATTTGTTACTGCGCGTCGCTCACGCCTATCAGCAGGTCACGGATTGGCATAAGAAAGCGCCGAGTTTATAACCTCGCTATCCTTCTCACCGAACTAAAGCCACTCCTTCATTTGTTGGACTTTCTCTTGAATACTCATGAGTTTTTCCAGAAGTGCCGCCGCTCGCGCGCTGCTGCGTCCTCTTAGATTTCTCAATGCCCGTTGTATTTCGTCATTTATTGTTTTGATCTGGGCAGTTTTAATATTGCGCATCAAATTGTGAATCTGGAAAGTTGAATTAATCAATATGCCAAGTGGGTAAAATATCAGACCGAAAAGCCATATGACAAGCATTGGATGGAGACCGTACGGCCCCTGCCATATCGCCAGCACCAAGCCAAAATAAAATGCCAAAATGGAAAACCCCAAGACTAAATAGTAATTCTGGAGTTTGGATATGCTGTTAGTGGGCATTAAATAAAAGGGGACTTTTGTCGGGATGTTTACGATCTCTCTGAGATGCAATAAAAGTGCAATTGCGATGTATAAAGCTTGGCCGCATATGCACAAAAATAGGATCAGAGTTAGAAGGCCAAGAGTGTTAAAGACCGGATCGGCAAAAGGCATGCCCAGAAAGAAGACAGTTGCTATGCCAATGACAACTATGAAGCCTGTAATTATTTTTGCAGGCCCGGAATGGAGAGTAAAAATTCGCCTTTTTGAATTTTCCAGCCATATGTCAAATTTTCTATTCCTTTCCCATATTGAACCAAATAACTCATTCATAATTTTTTCAAAAGAATAGAAGAGCCAGATGTGAACTGTAGGTACAGTCGCCACTCCGATGGTGAAGATCAGTCTATCCCAAAAGAAAAGGCTATTTCCGATGCCTCTTGAAAGAGTTTCTCCAAGAATAAACCATATCAAGGCAACAAGAGGCCAGAATAGCCAGTATGGGATTTTCTTCGGGAAGACTATGCTTTCGTATGTAGATTGGACGATTGAGTTTTTTAGATTGACGGCCATATCTCCTCCTAAAATGTTTGTTGAAAGTATATCACTGCTGCTCATTCTACAAAGCGCACTTGACGTTGAATGCCATTCCCCTGTAAGATGGGTCATCTTTGCTGAGAGGAAAACTTCATGAACATTTTCGTCACGGGCGGGGCAGGATACATCGGCTCCGCCACCGCGGAAGCCCTGTTGAATGCTGGGCATTCGGTCACAGTTTATGATTCGCTGGTCACCGGTCATCGCGAGGCGGTGCCGAAAGGCGCGATCTTCATCGAGGCCGCGCTGGATGACAGCCGCACGCTCTCGAGAACCCTGTTGACCGGCAAGTTCGACGCGGTCATGCACTTCGCGGCCTTCATTGAAGCCGGGGAATCAATGAAATACCCGGCGCGTTTTTATAACAACAACTTTGCCAATTCGTTATCTCTCATGGACATCGCCGTCCAAGCCGATGTGAAAAAATTTGTTCTTTCTTCCACTGCCGCAGTATATCAATCGAGCGATCAACCGCTCACCGAGGAATCCCCACTCGGCCCAACCAACGTGTACGGTCACACCAAACTCATGACCGAACAGGCTTTGGATTGGTATCGTCAGATTCATGGATTGCATTTTGCCGCGCTGAGATATTTCAACGCCTGCGGCGCCCTGCCCGGTCGCGGCGAAGCGCATCAGCCCGAGTCACATTTGATTCCGCGGGTGCTTCAAATTGCTTTGGGCAAAGCCGAGGCCGCGACCATTTACGGCACGGATTATCCAACCCCGGACGGAACCTGCATCCGCGATTACATTCACATCGCGGATTTAGTGTCCGCGCATTTGCTGGCCCTCGACGCGCTGGAAAAAAGCGACAGATTGATTTACAACGTCGGAAGCGGGAACGGTTACTCGGTCCGCGAGGTGATCGAGATGGCGCGCAAGGTCACGGGTCATGCCATCCCCGCCATCGAGTCCCCGCGCAGACCCGGCGATTCGGCCCGTCTGGTCGCGTCGTCGAAAAAAATCCGCAGTGAATTGAACTGGAAGCCGGAGCATGATAACCTTGAGGACATCATCGCCAGCGCGTGGGAATGGCACAAGTCGCATCCCAATGGATATTCAAAATGAAATTTGAAACGTTTATCGTTGTCATCGTCGGATGGGTCTTCTCGCTTTGCCTGCATGAGTTCTCACACGCGCTGGTGGCATATTTTGGCGGCGATACCACTGTAAAAGAAAAAGGCTATCTCACTTTCAATCCACTCAAATACACTCATCCGGTTTATTCATTGCTTCTGCCTTTGCTCTTTCTTGTGATGGGCGGGATCGGCCTGCCCGGCGGGGCAGTGTACATCGAGACATGGCGGCTTCGCAGTCGCGGATGGATGAGCGCGGTCTCGCTTGCCGGACCCGCCGCGAATCTCCTGCTCGTGATTTTGCTCGGCTTGCTTCTCCGCTTCGGCCCCGTGACGTCGAGCGGAGTCTGGCCGGGTTTGGCCTTTCTCGCCTTTTTGCAAATTTCCGCGGTCGTCCTCAATTTGATTCCGCTTCCGCCGTTCGACGGCTTCGGCGCGATCGAACCCTATCTGCCGAACAGCGTCCGCATGGCTGTGGCGCAGACGCGCGGGATTCTCCCGATTGTGGTTTTCATTCTGCTTTGGAATGTGCCGCTGGTTTACGAAAACTTTTGGAGGCTCGTTTCCTTTTTGTCACAGACGGCAGGCGTGCCGCTTAAGTTGGTTGCACTTGGATTTAGTCAGTTCAGGTTTTGGACTTAGGATCAATCTCCCGCTTTTGCGGGAGATTTTATTTTGATGGGGACTGGTTTTAGAGAAATGTCGTTGCGAGGAGGGCGTAGCCCGACGAAGCAATCTCCTCATAAAGTCGGGGATTGCTTCGGGAATGCTTCGCGACACCCTCGCAACGACATGAATTCATTGGGTCTCAGGCACTCCCACGGTTGGAGTGATCTTTACAATTCAGACTGTTTTGGTTATAATATTAGTGTAATATTTCACAATATAATATCGTCTGAAGCAATGAGGCGAAAATGAACCCACAGAAACTCCCCCACCTTGTCATTGTTGGCGCGGGCTTTGGCGGACTCAAGGCCGCGCAGAAATTAGCAAAGTTACCCGTTCGCATCACGTTGATTGACCGACAGAATTACCATCTCTTCCAGCCTTTGCTGTACCAGATCGCTATCGCGGGACTGGTTCCATCGCAGATTGCGTACCCCGTGCGAACCATCTTCCGCCGCCAGAAGAACCTGACCTTCCAAATGGGCGAAGTGAGCGCCATTGACTTCGATGCGCGCTACGTCAAAATGGATGGCTCGGTCATCGCCTACGACTATTTGATCCTGGCGGTCGGCGGGCAGACCAATTTCTTCGGAATGCAAGCCCTGGAACATAATGCATTCCAATTGAAGAACGTGGAGAGCGCAGTCGCCACGCGCAATCATCTGCTGGAAATCTTCGAGCAAGCCAGCCGCGAAGCAGATGAATCCAAACGCCGCGCGTTGTTGACCTTTGTTGTGGTCGGCGGTGGGCCAACCGGCGTGGAGACTGCCGGCGCATTGGCGGAGTTGATCACGCATGTGATGGTCAAAGATTATCCACACATGGATTTGAAAGAGGTGCGCGTACTTCTTCTGGAAGCCGGTCCGTATGTGATGCCGAGTTATCCGGATGGACTGCGTAAGTCCACTTTCAATCTCTTGCGAAAAAAGAATGTCGAGATCATGCTCAATGCAAAACTGACCGATTACAACGGCGAGCAAGTTACCTTGAGCAATGGCATGCGGATTCAAACCCGCACCCTGATCTGGACGGCGGGCGTGCGCGCCGCTGAATTGGCAGATCAACTCCGGGTTGGGCAGGCCGCTTCAAGTCGAGTAGTGACCGAGCCGACTCTGCAATTGCCGAATCATCCTGAAGTCTTTGTCATCGGCGACGCGGCCTATTTCGTCAACGGCAATGGTGAGCCTTTGCCGATGCTGGCAACGGTCGCGCAACAGCAGGCGGACGCGGCGGTCAGAAATCTAAAGAAAATTCTGAAAGGTGAAAAGCCCGAAGCGTTCCATTATAAAGACCCGGGGCTGCTTGCTACGATCGGACGCAACGCGGCGGTGGCGCGCATCTGGGGCCTGTCGTTCAGCGGATTCATTGCATGGGTGATCTGGGTCGCGCTTCACATTTATCGGCTGATTGGGTTCCGCAACCGATTGGTGGTTCTGATCAATTGGGCGTGGGATTATCTTTTCTACGAAACGCAGGTGAGATTGATAACCAAAGAGTAGGTCAGATTGCCAATCTGACCTACTAGATTTTATATGGATCATCCGCCTGCAAATACGCTAACAGCATGGACTGCTGTGGCTTGCTCTTCAGCCATGAACGAATTTCTTTGATCTTGTCGTAATCGTCGGCCCCGAATTTCTCAAGATAGATTTTATCCATTCGTTCACTGACTTCCTGCGCGCGCATCTTTTCCTGCCACGGCTTGGTGAAGAACTGATTGACCTTATCCTGCATGTTGTGCGAGACCAGCACATCCCACTCATAGTTGTCGAACCAGATGCCGTTGCAATGCCGACAGCGATCCAGGTAGAATTTCAAGTTGGGGAAAATTTTGTAACGCGCCATGATATGACCGTCTTCAGGACACAACTTGAGGGTGTGGGTATCCCATTTCGGGTCAATCGGAGTCGTGATGGGCTTCTCAGGCAGAGGCGCGGGCTGAAGCCTGACCCACGCGAGATATTGATTGGATGAGACCCAGATTCCTCTGCAGTTCGTGCATTGATTGGCCGGGAGATTATCAGCCAGGTCAACCAATACCAGTGTTTCGGTTTTACAGACAGGACATTTCATGAAGACCGCCTCCGCGTATGGATGTGAAAAGTATATGCAAGATGAATGGCAAGGTCAATCACTCTTGGGTCAGTTCCCGATACACAAACCATTGACCCTTGCGATTGTCCAAATCTTTCATGGCGCGGTCGTAGTAAAGATCGAAGATTTGATTTGTATCTACGCGCACGCGGAAGAAGAAACGCCCCACGTTCAGCGAGCCGCGGCCGGACGCCACCTCAGCATGAGACGGACGCATATTGCGCGCCATTTTCCCGCGCCTGGTGAAGTCGCTCCACGAAGAGAGCAATTCGACGACATGATACGTGCGGCCTTCCCAGACGAATCCATTGGGAGGATCTGGAGTCTTTTCGCGAACGGGAGGCGTATCGAACAGGACTTCGATGGGTTGGTCTAGAAAATGGATGGCGCGCGGCTCCGGCATGGTCAGCGCGACTTCCTTTCGAGATAATTCTTGAGCGCGACCGCATTATTATGTTCTGTGTCTTTCGCCGCGAAGAGCAGAGTCACTTTCCTTGTGCGGGACTTTTGAATCAATTGTTCGACTACATCAGACTGCCCATCCAATTCTTTGAAATACAGTTCTTGAAATTCCTCCCAATTGCCCTCGTGATGACCGAATCTCTTGCGCAGTTCATTGCTCGGCGCGAGTTCTTTCATCCAATCGTCAAGTTTGAGGGGGGCCTTTGACAAGCCGCGCGGCCACAACCGGTCCACGAGGATGCGCAGACCATCATCCTTTGACGGCGGCTCATAAACGCGTTTGATTTGAAACGTCATGCCAGCCAATCACTTTTCGTCAGCAAGATGAAAATGATGCAAAAAGCGATGGAAGATGGGCGCGGCCAGCACGCCGACCGAGGCCAGCAGGACAACGCCCGAATACAGTGCGTAGAATGAGGCGAAGATTTTTCCTGCCGGGGTTTGCAAGCGATCCACGGGGCCCATGCCACCGAGGATCATCGAAGCGTTCAACAACGAGTCGAGCCACGATAATCCCTCGAGGAAGTGATAGCCCAGGATGCCGATGCCCAGCGACACAAAGAGAATGGCCGCGCCGATCACGGCGTTCAACGCCAGGCGCTTAAGAAATTTTCGGCGGCTTGCCAGCGGCTGTTTTTGATGTTCGTACATTCGACCTCCGTTGTATTGTAGTTCAAACTTCAACTACGCCCAGACGACGGCACCGGAAAGCCCCAATTGCAGAAGAACTCCGGCCAGGAAAAGCAAAGTAACCAGCAGAGACATCAAAAATGATTTCATCTTCGCACGCCAATCTTAGCGCAAATAAGTTGAAATTCAAAGACGCGTTATTTCAACGCAATGTCTGCCGTTTTTGGATTTGCGATGCGAAAAAAATCTTCGGATTTCATGAAGATGGATCGGTCGAGGCGGCCGGCGTTGAAGACGACTTCTTGATTTTGATGAATCAACGGGTCGGCCAGGACCGATAACTGGTCGCTGAAAGAGAAGGGTGGAATCGCGCCGATCACACATCCGGTCAACGCTTCGGCCTTTTCGCGCGCGGCGAACGCGGCGCTCTCGGCGTTGAATAGTTTCTTGAGCGCGTCGAGGTCAATGCGGCAGTGACCGGGGACGTTGGCCAGATAATATTTACTATCCTTCTTTCCAAAACGGACCTGCACCACGATGGATTTGATCGCCTGCTCCGGCTTGTTGCCGCGGATTTTGGCAATGAATTCCGTGCGGCCCTCCGGTTCATGTTCAACGACGCGGTACGCCGCGCCCGCGCGGTCGAGGAGGTCACAGAGTTGCTGGTGGATGTCGGTGTCGCTCATTTTTTAACCACGAAGGACACAAAGGTCACAAAGTAAGATCAAAAGACTCTTTTCGCTCAAGGCGGCGGCTTGAGCATGGTGAATGCTTCGTCGCATTTTCAAACGCGAATGGCGCGAATTTGCAAATTTTACGAATGTATTCGCGGCATTCGCACATTCGTAAAATTCGCGTTTATTTTTCCTCCGCTCAGCGCGAAGAGGCTCAGCGCGGAGTGTAGACTGTAAACCCTCTCGGCGGCGCGAAGAATTGACCGCGGCCATCGGGCCCCGTGGATTGATCGTCGGGGCGCGAGAGATCGTTTTTGCTCCACCAGGCCAAGGGGCGGAAGGATGCGTTGCTCCATCGTGTGGTGACCCAGTTGCCCTGCCAGATGTCGCCGCGGTTGTTGAGCACATAGATCAATCCGGGTTTGTCGTCATAGCCCGTGCGTTGCATGATGTAAAGATCGTCGCTGAGATAAAGAGTCTGCGCCGCGCCGCCCGCATATCTTTCGTGGACTTGAATGAGAGCATCAATGCCGTTGGATGTGTCGCGCAGTGCGAGGTTGTAATTGAAATAGTCGCGCCAGAAGACGCAGGGATAGCCTTCGTGCGTTAGGATGTAACTGTAGGCGAGCAGTTTGTCGTTGACGATGGGACGGCCCTCGTCGCGCAGGTCGTGGTTCTCGACAAAGGTGACAGTGGTCTGCGGTTGCTTTTGCAGGACGGTCTCCCAGGTTTCGAGGTTGTGCAGGTTGAAGCCGTACGAGTCGCACAGACCCTTGAGCATTTCGCGCAGAGGGAAATCGAAGGCATCCACCGGATTGCTGTTGGAAAAATTGGCGAGGTCCACCCAGTTCTCGATGGCGCGCGCGTTGTCCCAGAATTCGGCCACACCGTATGGAATGACTTGCTTGCCATCGCGCATGTAGCGATATTCCTGAATCGCGGTAATCGTATTCGCGCCGTAGCCTTTGACAAAGTCGTAGCGGAAGCCGTCGAAGCCGATTTCTTCAATCAGCCAGCGCGCCAATTTGAGAAGTTCCGCGTAAACGTACGGATTGCGGTGCGACAGATCGGGCATGTCGCCGAACGCCGACTCGTCCCATGACTCGTACATGTTGGGATGAAACGATTCCCAATTGCGCGGAAACTTGCCGCTCTTTGGATTAAACAACGTCCAGCGCGATTGACCCGTGATCGGGTTGACCTCCTGCGCATCCGCGCCGGAATTGTGGTTGATGACGATGTCGGCGATGACGCCCATCTTGTTTTGATGCGCCTCGGCGATCAGCGCCAGCAAGTCCTTCTTCGAGCCGAACCAGGTGGGGATCGTCCCTTTCTGGTCGAACTCGCCGAGGTCGTAATAATCGTAGGGGTCGTAGCCCATCGAGGGACCGGCGAGATTCGCCGCTTTGTGGACGGGCGGAAGCCACAGCGCGGTGAATCCGGCTTTCGCCAGCGAGGGGATTTGTTCGCGGACCGTATTCCACCACTGGAATTCTTTTTTCTCCTCGCGCGGACAGTCCCAGTAAAAAGTTTGTAGCATGACGCCCATGGCTCTCTCCTGTGTGTAGATGGATTGTACTGGATAAAAGAAAAGACCGGCGGATGAGGCCAGTCCTAGATGTTTTTTGGATCAATTGACTATCCCTGGGTCAAGCGACTTTAAGAAGAGTTTTACAACGATTCCAATAATCGTGCAAGTACTTCGGCGTCGCCAACAACAATAATCTGGTTGTAATCAACTTGGTTCTGCAAAAGATGGTCTGCAAATAGTCGCATAATTTCTCTAATCAAGCGAAGCGCCTCGTCAATGTCGCCCCGCGGGACCTTCGTGTTGGGAAGTGGTTTCTCTAATAGTGCTTGATTCAAGTCGGTATGGGCAAGCCATTGGTTCCTCCATGATCTTATCGTTTCCTGTTATGCAACCTGATAGGTCTGTCCCAGCAACTGAAATTCCGCCACATCTTCGCTTGCCAGTTTCTGGCGGATTTGCTCAAAACGGCGCACCGTCTCTTCCGAATAAAGGCGCTCGCCACATCGCAGGCACACTTCGGCAGTCACTTTCAGCACGGCAGTGTTCACGCCGCCTTTCAGCAGTTTTTCCACTTCCTTTTCAACCAGTTCCCCGCCGCAAACAGGGCATTTTTTAAAAGGTCTCATTCCTTTCTCCTTTCGCGCCAATTGATCCAGCGGTCTGGATCGGGACGATAAACTGTGATCAACACAGCCCAGCGAGTCTGTGCATTGTAAGCCCAAACACTGTGGATCGGTTCATTCTCGAAATTGTTTCCATAAATCAAGCAACTCGGATAAGGCTTGTCCGTTGGATAATCTTCGATGATCTCGCCCTGCAACACGCTAAAGAATATTTCGTCAAATGTAAGACGATTGTCTGCGCCTCTTCGTCCGCGTGGTCCGTGATGAGAATGTGTTTCCCTTGAATGGCAGAGACGATGTCTTGGATGTTCATCGCCGCGTATTATAACGCTTTATGAATGTAACTTTGCAGGCATCGCTGAAATAACGGCTACGCTTTATATCTCTCCGCCAGCCTTCCGCCCCTCGTCTCCTCAAAGAAGCGTTGCTCGCTTTCAAAGATTTGCGCCAGCAATTTGGGGTCTTGCAAACCCGGGACGCAGACCACCTCGCCCAGTTTGAGTCCGGCCAATGAAGCGGTCACTACATCTTCGGGTTGCATGATGATCGCGGCCGGGAATCGGCTCGTCTCCGTGCCGACGTGCGTGTGGAATTCCGTCGCCACCACACCCCGGCAAAGGGCCTGTACCTGCACGCCGGTTTTTCTTGGATGCCATACTTTAATCCTCAAAGCCCCACCCCATCCCTCCCCAAATTCTTCGAATTTGGGGAGGGTGTCACGAAGTGACGGGTAGGGCGCTCTGCTCAGCGCGAATCGAGCTCAATCTCCACGGCCAATGCCGTCCGCGCCCATTTGCTCAACCGACGTCCCTCGCGCCAGCCTTGATATTTGCCATCCAGCAACTTTCTCACTGGCGCGTCTTCTTTCACATCCTTCAATGCGCGCGCATGGCCGATAAATTTATGCTTTGCGATTCGCACCTTGACCTTTGGATTCTTCATTAAATTCTTGACCCAATCCGAGTCCGCTCCGCCGCCGGATAAAAGATACAGTTTGCCGTCCAGCACGCCGAACCATATCTCGATCTCATGCGGCTTTCCGCTGACGCGGCCGGTGGTGGTGAGGTAGCAATACTCTTCCTTCGACAGATCCGTCAGGAGCGCGGTCAAGTCTTTTGCGTTTTCACCTTTCATCGCTTTGATCTTTCGTTTCCTTACTGAACAAGGATAGATACTCTTCGTACCCCTCCTCTTTCAATCGTTCCACGGGAATGAATCGCAACGCCGCGGAGTTCATGCAATACCGCAGACCGGTCGGTGCCGGGCCATCGTCGAAGACATGACCCAGATGAGAATCGGCGTGCTTGGATCGTACTTCCGTGCGCGGCAGGAAAAGTTTAAAGTCTGTATGAGTGACAATGTTATTCGGCTCCAACGGTTTGGTGAAACTCGGCCAGCCCGTGCCCGAGTCGTATTTGTCCAGTGAGCTAAACAGCGGCTCGCCCGAGACTACATCCACGTAGAGTCCGGCGTGTTTGTTGTTCCAATACTCGTTGTTGAAAGGCGGCTCGGTGCCTTCGTGCTGAGTCACCTCGTATTGCATGGAAGACAAAATCTGACGAAGTTCAGCATCCGTGGGTTTGACATAATTTTTCATCACACACCTCTAAGTTAATTTTCTAGAAGTACCTAAATTCAAACATATAACTGTGTGTCACCCTGAGCGTAGCGGCGAGATTCTTCGGTCGCTTTGCTCCCTCAGAATGACATATATTCTCGATGTTAATCACTCCAATTTTCCAAAATCACAGGCGCAGGAGAGATTTTCCTGCGCCCATTTGCTAGTCGTCACCTTGATGATATTTGAACGATACTTTTAGTTTGGCCCGATATTGCGCCACCTTGCCGTCCTCGATCTGCATGTCCAGTTGCACGACCTCGGCGATGCGCAGGTCTGACAGGCTTTTGGAAGCAGTGGCGACCGCGGCCGCGGCGGCCTTCTCCCACGACTCGGTGCTTGTCCCAACCAACTCGATGACTTTATAGACGCTCTCTGCCATTTTGCTCTCCTTTGCTGACAAAAAACGGCGCGACCTTTCTATGAAAAGTATAGCACGGCTGTCAAGAAGATTTCTTGCCCGCCTCTCTTCGGACCTCGAAGCGGGCGCGCGTTTAATGGGCGTTATCACCGCTGGCGATTTCCCGCCCTCGTTTTACCTTGATGAGGAGGCGAGGAAATATCTCAGGAAGAATACGCTGACGATAAAATAACCAAGGATGATCAACCCGATGATCGCCAGAAATTTTCCATTTTGGGGCAGGAAGAATGCAATCAAGTAGGCGACGATGAAATAGGGAATATAAAATTTCAGAATTGTTTTGCGGGTCTTGCGGCTCAGTTCATCTGTGTTTGTAAACAGACGAGGCGCGCCCAAATGACCGCCGCGCTCGCGTCCGCGTTTCAGCATGGATACTTGTGGCTGGCCTTTCTCGAAGTGGGCGGAGTCAAAGCCGCGGCGGCTGTGAATTTCGACTACAAAAACAAACTATGGGGCTACAACTCCGGCGTGGGCCGCGACTTCATCGAACTTTTCCCCGGCTGGGTTCTGCTCGCCCATCAAATCCAATGGGCGTGCGAACATGGCCGAACCGAGTTCGACTTCATGCGCGGGGATGAGGAATACAAATACCGATTTGGCGGCGTGAATAAATATGTAATGAGGGTAGTGATTATTCCAAGATAATTTCTATTCAGCCCGAGGCAGGACAATGATATATAATGATGATCGAAAGAGAACCGCGTGATTAGACGTATCCGGGATTTTTTGGTCTCTCCGGTCTTTGCCGATAAAGAAAAGACGAGGCGGGCGCAGCTTCTTTATTTCATCTGCTGGGCAGGGATCGCGGTATTGATCCTGGTGTTGATCCCGCGCGTTGCGAGAGGAATAAGTTTCATAAACAGGACCAGCCTTGTGTTGGAAGGGTTGATCCTTATTATTTTTATCCTGATGGCGGTGATCCGCCGCGGCTATACTCAGCCGGCAAGTATCTTCCTTGTATTTTTCTCGTGGGGCGCGATGGTTTATCAGGCGTGGACCGCAGACGGAGTGCGCGACGTGGCCGTCATGGGTCAACTGGTCATCATCATTATCTGTGGTCTGGTAATGGGTTGGGAAATCGCGGCGGCGCTGGTCTTCTTCAGTATTCTCTCGATTTGGGGAATGGCGTTTGCCGAAGTGCAGGGAATATTTCAGTTTATTCCCGATGATGTATATAACATTGCCATTGATCTGACCGGGGTTTTCATCCTCACTGCCATGTTGATGTATACCATCTTAAGAGGCGCGCGGCAGTCACTGGAGGAAGTGCGCGCCAGCGAGGAACGCTTTCGCAAGTTCTTTCAATCGAGCGCGGTGGCCATCTGCATCACAAATTTGGAGGATGGGCGTTTCATCGAGGCCAATCAAGCCTTCTGGCAAATCAGTGGACTGGATCCGGTAAATTCGATCGGCAAGACCGCAGTCGAATTGGGCACGTGGGATGGCGGTCAGCCCGAACGGGATGAATTCGTCAAAGAGTTGAAAGAGAAACGGTCCCTCCAGAACGTTGAGTATGATTTCAAACAACCCAGTGGAGAAATCCGAAACGCCCTGGCTTTTTATGAGTTGATGGAATTGTCCGGTCAGACCAACATCCTGGCTATGTTCTATGACATTACCGAAAAGAAAAAAGCGGAACAGGCCCTGCGTGAAAGCGAACATCGCACGCGCGCATTGCTCGACGCGATTCCCGACATGATTTTCGAATTAAACAAAGACGGGACCTTTCTCGACTTTATCAAGTCCAACGACATGGTGACGGTCGTCCCGCCGGAGGATTTTCTTCACAAGAAAATCAAGGATGTGCTTCCCGCTTCGATTTCAGACCCGACCCTGTTTGGAATCGACCGCGTGCTGAACACAGGCCAAACCTATACGTTTGAATATGAAATGGAAACCGCCGATGGGCCGCGTTATTTTGAAGCGCGCCTGGTGGCCAGCGGCCCGGAACGGGTCCTGACGATTGTCCGCGACATCACCGCCCGCAAATGGGCGGAGGTCGAGCGCGAGTCGCTTATCAACGAACTGGAGATAAAGAACGCCGAACTGGAACGCTTCACGTACACCGTTTCGCACGATCTCAAAGCGCCGCTCATCACCATCAAAGGTTTTGTGGGGCTTCTGCGGGATGACGTCGGAGAAAACAACGCAGAACGCGTGAACAAAGATATCTTGCGCATCTCCGACGCCGCTGAAAAAATGCAGAGGTTGTTGAACGAGCTGCTCGAGCTGTCGCGCATCGGTCGGTTGATGAATCCGCCCGAAGAGGTCCCGTTTGAAGCGCTGGCGCGCGAAGCAGTGGAACTTCTGCATGGCCGCCTCACCGCCAACCACGTCCGCGTAAACATCCAAAGTGATCTTCCGGCCGTTTACGGCGACCGCGCCCGCCTGTTGGAAATCCTGCAAAATCTGATTGACAATTCCGCAAAATTCATGGGCGATCAAAACGATCCGCTGGTCGAAGTCGGTCTGTCTGGATACGAAGATGGCAAGCCTGTCTTCTTTGTGCGCGATAACGGCGTGGGCATCGCGCCGCAATTTCATGACCGCATCTTCGGTCTATTCAACAAACTCGACCCCAGGAGTGAGGGCACCGGCGTTGGGCTGGCGCTCGTCAAAAGGATCGTTGAGACTCATGGCGGGCGCATCTGGCTGGAGAGTGAAGAAGGCAAAGGCTCGACTTTCTATTTCACGCTCCAAGCCGGACCTCAAACCTGAGTCCCGTTATAAAATCCTGAACCTATCGAAGAGTCATTCTCACACGTTTGACTTCGGTGTATACTCATTTCAACTCATTCGCAAGGAGGAACATTTATGAAACGTGCAGTCAGCATTAGCATTGGTTCGTCAAAGCGAGACAAAGCAGTCGAGGTGACGCTGCTCGGCGAAAAAGTCAGCATCGAACGTATTGGCACCGACGGTGATATGGAGGCCGCCGCCCAAAAATACAAAGAACTTGACGGCACGGTGGACGCCTTCGGCGTTGGCGGCGCGGACCTGGGAGCAATTATTGAGGGAAAATTTTATCCGTTCCATTCTGTTCAAAAACTGGTGCGCTTCGTCAAAAAGACTCCGGTGGTGGACGGCGGCGGCTTGAAGAACACGCTCGAAAACAAAGCGCCGGCCTTCCTCGACAAAAAAATCGGCGACTACATCAACTCGCGCGGACGCAAAGTCATGGTCACCGTGGGCGTGGATCGCTGGGGCCTCTCCAAATCCTTCGTCGAGGCCGGATACGAAACCGTCTTCTGCGACATGATGTTCGCGCTCGATATTCCCATCCCCATCCGTTCCATCGGCGGATTGAAAACACTGGCCGCGATATTGATTCCCATCGTGACGCGCTTCCCCTTTGAATGGTTGTATCCCACCGGCGAGAAACAGGAACAGCGCACGCCGAAATTCACCAAATGGTATGACTGGGCGACGGTGGTCGCGGGCGACTGCCACTACATCAAGCGCCACATGCCCGATAACATGCAAGGCAAGGTCATTGTCACCAACACCACCACGCCGGAAGATGTGGAACTCTTCAAGAAGTGCGGCGTGAAATATCTGATCACGACCACGCCTGTATTGGATGGCCGCTCCTTCGGCACGAACATGATGGAAGCCGCGCTGGTGGCGGTCTCCGGCAAAGGCCGCCCGCTGACCTGGCCTGAGTTGACCGAGATGCTCGGTAAACTCGGTTTCGAGCCGCAATTGCAGGAACTAAATTAACGTCATTGCGAGCGAAGCGAAGCGATCTCCCCTTTGTGCGGAGATTGCTTCGTGGCGCAAAGCGCCACTCGCAACGACAGGAGGATAATTTATGGACGCAATCGTAACCGCTGGCGGAATCCCTCAGCCAAACGATCCGTTGTATTTATATTCCAAAGGCGAATCCAAGGCCCTGCTCGATGTGGCGGGCAAGCCCATGATCCAATGGGTGTTGGATGCATTAGGCGGAGCCAAGAACGTGGATAACGTCATCGTCATCGGCCTGACGCCCAAAAGCGGCGTGACCTGCAAAAAGCCGCTGTACTTCCTCGCCAATGAGGGGCGAATGCTGGCTAACATTGTGGCAGGCGTCAACAAGGTCCGCGAAGTGAACGGGAACGCGCAGTACGTCCTCATCGTTTCATCGGATATTCCCGCCGTCACCAGCCAGCAGATTGATTGGCTGATCAATACCTGCATGGAAACAAAGGACGATCTTTATTACGGGGTCTGTCCCCGCGAAGTGATGGAGGCGCGCTTCCCCGAATCCAGGCGGACTTATACCAAGTTGAAAGACATGCAGGTCTGCGGCGCGGATATGAACATTGCTCACGTCCGCCTGGCGCGCGAACACCTTGACGTGTGGGAGGCCTTGATCGCCAATCGCAAGAACCCTGCCGCGCAGGCCAAAGTCATGGGCTGGGGCACTCTCTTTCTCCTATTGACGCGTCAGGCAACTCTGCAGGATTTCGTAGAGCGCGTCAGCCGGCGAATCGGGATCAAAGGCCGCGCCATTCTCTGGAAGGAAGCCGAACCCTGCATGGATGTGGACAAGCCGCACCAACTCGAAATGATGCGGGCCGACCTCGCAAAACGAAATCGCGCCGCATCGCCCAAGAAGATGAAAAAACCGGCACCGAAGAAAAAGACAGCAAAGAAGAAGGTTGTAAAGAAACCTGTGGCAAAGACAAAAACGAAAAAGAAGCGGCGATAAAATTTCTGTGAAAAGAAAACATGTCACCCTGAAACTCAGAGTGACATGTTTATTGAAGGCATATGAATTTCAAACCCATTCTGCAACTCGATGCGAGACTTTCCGATCAATTGCGCGTGGCCGAAAAGCCCGGCGCGCTCCGCAACATTTCCATCTTCTTTGCCCACTCCGGCGATTCATGGTTCTGGGGACTGGGACTCTTGATCCTTTGGTGGCGCGGCGATTCGTTTTGGAAACAGTGGGCCATCGTCATGCTGGCAGGGATTTCCATTCTGGCCGCGCTGGTGATGTCTCTCAAATTCATCATCCGCCGCAGACGCCCCGAGGGCGAGTGGGGCGGTATTTATCGCAACACCGACCCGCATTCGTTCCCCTCTGGTCACGCGGCACGCGCATTCCTGATCGCAGTCGTCGCGGCGGGACTCGGCCCCGGCTGGCTGGCATTGATTTTGTGGCTATGGGCGCCGCTGGTTTCGCTGGCGCGCGTCGCAATGGGCGTGCATTATATATCGGACGTCCTGGCGGGTCTCGCGGTAGGAATTTTCATGGGGCTGATCGCGCTTGAAACACATCATCCGTTTTTAGCGTGGCTTACGTCCTCAATTCATTTCCCTCTTTGGTAGCGCGCAGACCCAAAACGAATTCCCGCCTCGATGTGAAGCGGGAATTTTTCTTAACCCGGATTGCTTACTGAACACTGATTACTGGTTACTGGTTACTGGTCACTGCCTGCACTGCCGAGAGATGCTCCTGCAAGTGAGCCAGCCCGCGTTCGACCCAGATTTGCAGAGTCAAACCGCCGCCCTGTGTCGCGTGCTGCGACTCGCGCGACCATGCCTCTTCGGGCAAGCCGCGCAGAATCTTCGCCAAAGTTTCAACACTCGAAACAAGTCCATCCAAGACATCACGCAATGGTTCCTTTGGATTGTAATGAGCGGCCATGTAAGCATCACCATCGAAATTGGGAAACATGGGATTCGCTTCTTCCAGCGTGCGGCGGACACGCAAACCATAAACCAGTTTATCCACATCGCGCGTGTGTACGGCAATCTGATGTACATTCCATCCATCCGCCTCGAGCGGCGCGAATGGATTCTTGACTGCCAGACACGCCGCGCGAAATTCGTTCGCGGCTTTTTCAAAGCGATCTATTAATTGTCTTCGATACTCAAACAACTCGATCATCCTTCCTCCACATTCACGATCTGTCCATTCAATGAGGTTTTGCACAAATACAAGACGGATTCAATAAAACTCCTTGGAACGCTCATTTCAGCGCGATGAAATTCAGCGATGCCCGTTCCCACAGCATGAATATGAACATTGTATTCGGACAATTCAACCGAGGCCTGACGCGTGAGACCAATCAGACCATGCAGACTCGCGACGTAAGCCGCTTCATTTTTGGACCCTGAGGCGGGCGCCGTCACCAAATTGACGATTACGCCGGAGCCTCGCTCGCGCATCACACGCCCCACAGACTGCATCGTCATGAACGCGCCGGTGAGATTGACATCCAGCACGCGATGCCAGTCCCATTCGTCCATGTCGAGCAGAGCGACGCGCGGTTCGACCGCCGCATGATTGATCAGAATATCAATGCTCCCGAAATCATCTTCCGTTTGTTTGATGATGGTTTGAATAGCGATCTTCTTCGCCACATCTTCTGGATAAGCCCTGACTTTCCCGCCGCCCTTTGCAACCATGTCGTCTAAATTAATCGGCGAAATATCATTGACAGCCACGAACGCGCCACGTTGCACAAATACTTCTGCCAACGCGCGTCCTTTTCCCTTCCCCGCGCCCGTAATCAAAACCACTTTGTCTTTGAAATCATCCATCACAACCCTGCCTCACTGAATACTGAAAACTGAATACTGAAAACTGAAAACTGATTACTGAAAACTGATTACTGGTCACTTGCGCCCGCCTCACACACCGGCACTTTATCCGGATTTTGGTCCGCGTTCAACGCCAACCCAAAGTACGGCGAGGGATCATAGGTGTTGCTGATGTCCAACTCGTTCAAGAAATGCCCATCTTTATCTTTGACAATCGAAATATGCAAATGAACACCCACCGGATTGTTCGGATCGCCGGAATAATCACCCTGATAACCAAGCAGAGTTCCCGCCTCCACCGGTTTTTCGGATGTGCCTGGCGGAAAATCGGAAGAAATGAACGAATTACCGCGCGGGTCAGCCATGTGAGTGTAGTAGACCCAAATCTGCCGCCCCGGTTGAAGCGGGTCATTTGGCACGCGCACGATGACCGATGACTTCCAATCTGGCAGACGAGTGAGAAAACCCGGGTACGCGGCAATCACTTTCGTCACATTGATGTCAGTACCTGCGAAAATATCCACGCCCTGATGATGGTGACCGGGGCGAAAGGAGTCATTCCAGATAAAGCCCGGGACGCCGGTAGTGGGAAAAATAAAAGGGGCCGATCCGCACTTTGACCCCGCGGCCGTGGCCAGGTCCGGTTGAGAAGCGGGGTCTTTCATCCACGCGAAGACCTGCATGGCGCGCAAACTCGTCGGGCGATAATAGCGGAAATATAAATAGACCGCGGCGGTCACAAGCGCAACGACGAGAGCAAAAAGAAGGAATAAACGTTTGGACATCGGGGCGGATTATACTGCCTTAAAGAATCCGGGTATGGGTTGAAATTTGTCTAGAAAATCGCTATACTAAACGCATCTCGAAAAAGCAAACCCGCCGCGAGGCGGGGGCGCAAAGTCATGGGTCTGCTTGCAGATCGCCAGACTGCCGAAGAGAAATTTCTTCGGCAGTTTTTGTTTCGGAGGTGCCCGGAAAATATACAACACATTCTGATTCGTTTATTGTTCAAACGCCAATCTCAATCAACGAGGAGACATATATGAACAAGAGACTTTTCAATTTCCTGGTCGTCATCGCGATCCTGGCGATGGCATTCAGTCTGGTTAGCCCGGCCTGGGCCGGTTCAGGCGGAGGCGGGGGAGGGAATTCGGATGCAACAAACAACGGGCCGCGCGTGGATACATCCAGCGCGCTTGTGCAACTCAAAGGCGATCCGCTCGCCACGTATGTAAAAACCAAACCGCCGCAAGGCAAAAAGATTGACTTCAGCAGTAGCACTGTAAAATCCTATCGCGCGCAACTTTCCGCCGAGCGCAATGACTTCAAGAGATGGTTGCAGGCCAATGCGCCCAAGGCGAAAATCACGGGCCAATTTGATATCTCACTGAACGCGGTGTCTGTGCAGTTGAACGGCACTTCGCTGGACAAACTCGCCAGCGCGCCGATGGTTCAGCATGTTGAATACGAAGGTCTGTATTACCCCACCGATGACGATCCTGATCTTTCTCTGATCTCCGCGTTTGACGCGTGGAATGTCGGCGGCGGTCCCTCCAACGCCGGGGAGGGAGTCAAAGTAGCCATCGTGGATACCGGCATTGACATCACGCATCCATGCTTCTCGGATGCCGGCTATCCCGCTCAGACTCAGTTGGGCGACCCCAACTTCACCAACAATAAAGTCATCGCGGCGAAGGTCTTCAACAACAAGACACCCAGCCAGCATTACACTGCCGAAGCCTTGCAGGAACATGGCACACATGTGGCCGGCACAGTCGCTTGTAACTACAACACACCTGCCAGTGTGGACGGTGTTTCCATTCCTCACGGAATTTCCGGCGTGGCGCCTCGCGCTTTGCTTGGCAATTACAACGTCTTCCCCGGCAATGTCGGCAATGCCCGCAGTGAAGATATTCTCAACGCGCTCGAAGCCGCCTATGCCGATGGCTTCGATGTTGCCAACATGAGCCTCGGCGGTGGAGCCAGCGGCATTCAAGATTTGCTGACCATCGCAGTGGACAACCTCGACGAAGCCAACATGGTTGTGGCGGTCGCGGCTGGCAACAGCGGACCCGGTCACTACACTGTTGAATCACCCGGTTCGGCTCAATTCGCCCTGACAGCGGGCGCGGCCACCGTAGGCCACTTCATCGGGACGCCGATCACCAGCGGCGCTGACACCGTAGCCGGCGCCTCCGGCGGTTTTGCGACTGTTTCCAGCGACCTCACCGCGAACCTTGCCGCAGTCAGCGGCACGGGCATCAATGGTTTGAACACTGCTTGTTCTGCCCTGCCCGGTGGAAGCCTGACCGGCCAAATCGCTTTGATCGCGCGCGGCGCTTGTACCTTCTCCACCAAGATTCGCAACGCGCAAAACGCGGGCGCGCTCGCGGTGGTCGTTTCAAACAGCGTCGCAGGCGACCCGATTGCGATGGGCCAGGATGGCACACCCAACCAACCGACCATCTTCGCTTACATGGTCTCGGCGACAGATGCGGCTGTTCTCAAGACGCATAATGGACAACCAACTACCATCTCTGCTACTCCTGCCTATCTGGTCACCGGCAACGATGACTTCATGGCCGGCTTCAGCAGTCAAGGCCCGACAGATGTAGACTTCCGCGTCAAACCGGATGTGGTCGCGCCCGGCGTGAATGTGCTGAGTTCCATTCCGCATCAGTTCTGCGCGACGCCCCCATGCTTCGCTTTCTTCCAGGGCACTTCGATGGCCACGCCGCACCTAGCTGGTTCTGCCGCGGTGGTACGCTGGTTGCATCCTGATTGGTCTGCCGCGCAAATCCGCTCGGCCATTGTCAACACCGCCGATCAAGGCGTGTTGAAGAGATCGTCCAGCACCACACTGGAAAAGGATGTGAACATCATCGGCGCGGGACGCGAGAATCTGTTCGCGGCGGTCAACGCGACGGTCGCGCTGGCCCCGGTCAGCGTCAGCTTTGGCGCGGTGCCATCCGGCTCCGGTCAGACCCTGACCTTTGATGTGACTCTCACCAACCTGAGCAGTGGCGCGGCGACATTTGACATCGCGGTCGGCGCGGGTGACAGCAGTGTGGCTTACTCCGTCAGCCCGGCGAGTCTGTCATTGGGCGCGGGTGAATCAGGCACATTCACCGTCACCATGTCTTCCGTCAAAGGCGCGGCTGGAGGCGATCATCAGGCCAAATTGACGATCAGCACCGGCGGAACGGAAGTCGCTCACGCGGCTGTTTACACGTTCATCAAGTAGATTCCACAAGAGTCTTCTCATCACAACCCGCCGCAGAGTTTCTGCGGCGGGTCTTTTCTTACAAAAAATCTATCCTTCATTTTTGTGTTTCTTACGCACGACCACTAAGATAAATGCCATTGAACGTTTGAATCGAAACAAGGAGAAACCAAAATGAATTTCTATGCTTATCCGTTCCCGCATCGCATGGCCCGCCGCTGGATGGCCGCCGCCGACGGTTCGCACAGCGCGCGCTTTCTGGCCGTCAACGTTCGCGACGAAGACGAGGCGTTCGTCTTGACCGCCCTCGTGCCCGGCCTCAAAGCAGATGATTTGCACATTCAAGTTCTGGAAGATGTCGTCCGCATCGAAGGCACATTCCCGCAGGACGAAAACGAGTATCTTCTGAAGGAATTGCCCAACGGGTCCTTCCGACGCGAACTGCGCCTGCCGTCCCCTTTGGACGCGGACAAGGTCGAGGCCAAGATCGCAGATGGCGTCTTGACTCTTCGTCTGCCCAAGGCTGAATCAGCCCGACCCAAGACAATCAAAGTCGCGGCAAAGTAAAAAATAATCTAAAACAAAAAAAGTGGCGCAAGATAATATCTTGCGCTACTTTTTTACACGAGGCAGTATAATTCCAGCAATCTTTTCATCGGAGCAAACCTGTGCGTGTAAAACTCATCACTTTCATTGTTCTCCTTTCATTTATCTTCAGCGCTTGTAGTCTTGGCGGATCAAAAACGACTCCGACCGCGGCTCCAACCGATACAGCCATTCCCCTCCCTACTCTCACCGCCACACCGGTTGTCCCGCTGGCAATCCTGGTTGTCCCGGCAAACATGGACAAGGCAACCTCCGATGAGTATCAAAAGGTCGTATATGACCTCGCCCAGCAATCAGGGATGCGCTTTCAGGTGCGCAACTCGCTCACTCCCGCGGACCTCGAGCCGGGCCTCCAAATTGTTGTTGCCCTTCCGCCCGATCCGGGTATCGCCTCACTGGCCGCGGCCGCGCCAGAGGTCCAGTTTTTGGCGGTGAACATCCCCGGTGTCAGCGCGGGAGGCAATATCAGCGTGCTGGCGAGGAACAGTCAGGTGGACATTCCTGCCTTTATCGCGGGCTACACCGCGGCTATGATCAGCGATGATTACCACACCGGCATGATCGCCCCAAAGGACAATGTTGACGCCCAAAAGGCGATGGTTGCTTTCACCAATGGCATGGCCTTCTTCTGCGGCCTATGCCAGCCCTTTTACTATTTGCCTTACACGTATCCACAATTCAGCCTGATCCCCAGCGACGCGAAGCCCAACGAGTATCCCTACTACGCGGACTATCTGATCGTCCAGCACAAGGTGTACACGATCTACGTTTATCCGGACAGCGCCACCAAGGAACTGATGGACTACCTTGGCACGACAGGCACCCAGGTCATCGGCGTTTCCTTACCGGACCCGAGGCCGTCTGGCTGGGTGATGACCCTTCGCCCCGACGAAATTAAGGCCATCCAAACCGCCTGGCCCAGCCTGCTCGCCGGCCAGGGCGGACAAAACGTTCAGTCGCCGCTGGGGCTTTCGGATGTGGACCCAACCCTCCTAAGTCCCGGAAAAGAACGGCTGGTGCAACAGACTCTGGACGACCTGCTGGCAGGGCGAATCGCGACGGGGGTCAATCCATAATCCGCTCTGATATCAAATTTCCCTCCAAAATGGCTTGAATTGAAGTATTAAAATCGGCTATACTAAGACTAACCAATACAAGGAGGCACAAATGAATCTACGTTGTTTTTACTGTCAAACTCCTTTCACCCTGGGCATGGACGAGAAGATCGCGGCATTGCGGAAAATGCACGCCGAGAACCTGCATCACTACGATGCCATTTGTCCGCGTTGCAAGCGAGCCAACCCGGTCTCACGTGAGCGCCTTGAGATGTTCACGCCCGGTTGGGAGACAGCCATTGCCGCCTCAGAACCTGCTGCTCCCTCCATGCCAGCGCCATCTACGCCCGCCCCGGCCATGGAGAAGAAATCGGAGCCTGCTCCAATGCCCATGATGCAGAAGAAGGAAGCCACTCCGGCGGCCTCCCCGGCGCGGCGCAAGCACGCTCCTGCGGCCAAGAAAGCCGCCAAGGCCAAGCCCGCGGCAAAGAGGAAACCTGTCGCCAAGAAAGCGGCCAAGCCCAAGGCCAAACCCAAGAAGGCCGTCAAGAAGAGCAAGCCCGCCGCCAAGAAGTCCGCGGGAAAAAAGAAGAAGAGATAACTTTTCTCTGCATGATTCGCGCTGTCTTCTTCGACCTTGGGGGTGTCATCATCAGAACCGAATATCAGGCGCCCCGCGAACGACTTGCGGAGCGCCTGAACATGACTTATGAAGACATCAGCAGATTTGTCTTCGAATCCGACTCGAGCCTCAAGGCCTCGATCGGCGCAATTTCAACCGAACAACACTGGGCCTCCGTCGTGCGCGGACTGGGACGCCCCGCTTCCGAGGCAAAAGCCATTCGCGAGGAATTCTTCGCCGGCGATGTGATTGACCGCGGCCTGCTGGATTTCGTCCGTTCGCTCCGCCCGCGTTACAAAACAGGTATCATTTCCAACGCCTGGCCCGATTTGCGCGATTACGTCATCAAAAGCAAATTCGACGACGCCTTCGATGCGCTCATCATCTCGGCGGAAGTTGGCGTGATGAAGCCGGAGCCGAAGATTTATCAAATTGCGCTGGGGCAGTTACAAGTCAGGGCAAATGAAGCGGTCTTCGTTGATGACGTGCCTGCGAACATCGAAGCCGCTCGCAAACTCGGAATGCAGGGCATCGTGTTCCGAAGTCCTCCACAAACGCTTGCTGAGTTAAAAGAACTTTTGAAATAAGCAAGGTTTGAAGCTATCACCAAGACACCGGCGCAGGACGAATCCTGCGCCGTTATTCTCTCTAAAAAATGTTCAATTCCCTCAATCAACACTATCTTCAACCCATCCGCAGTTTTAACCGCGCCGCGCGGCTTCTGCTGTTGATGACCATCATTGACGGCGTAATCTTGAGCGGCTGGCAATTGTTCTTCAATTTCTACATGTTGCAGAGCGGATTTGCGCGCGACTTCCTCGGCCTGGTCAACTCGATGCCGTCCGCCGCGGGGCTGGTCTTCGGGATTCTCGCCGGGCGCGTCTCCGACCGCATCGGTCGCAAAGCCTCGATCATCATCGGCATCACCTTTGCCAGTTTGTTCATGATGGCGCAGATCACGTTCCGCCAGCCGGTCATCATTGCCGCCTCGGCCTTCCTCACCGGCGTGTTCAACATGCTCTTCATTGTCAGCCAGGCGCCGCTCATGATGAAACTCTCCGACAAAGAGAATCGCACCATGCTCTTCAGTCTGAACTATGGATTGCAAACGATCTCCGGCGCGGTCGGAAGTTTATTCGCGGGTCAATTGCCTGCCGTCTTCGGCGCGATGCTGAACGTGAGCGAGCACAGTGCGATGGCGTATCGGGCTGTGCTCATCACAAGCGTCCTGCTTGGGACGACAAGTTTGATTCCAATTTGGTTGATGAAGGAACCGAAAACTGCGCCTCAAACCGACGCCGGAAGCGGGTCGCCGTCTATCAGGCCTGCTTCCGGCCTGACCGCGCTGACCGTCAAAATGACACTGCCGCAAATCCTGATCGGCTTCGGCGCGGCGATTCTGATTCCATACATGAATGTGTTCTTCAAAGACAAGTTCAACATCAGCGATGCGCTTCTGGGTTTGCTCTTCAGTCTTTCGTCACTATTGATCGGCGTGGGAAGCATCCTCGCGCCGCGCCTTTCCACTCGCGTCGGCGGAAAGGTCAAAGCAGTGGTCGCGACTCAATTTGGCAGTCTGGTTTTTCTCTTGATGATTGGTTTCTCGCCATTCCTGTGGCTTTCGTCCGTTGCTTTTCTCTTGCGAACCACACTGATGAACATGGCTACGCCGCTGTATTCCGCCTTCTGCATGGAACACACACCGGAACATCAGCAGGGATTCGTCAACAGCATCCTGAGCCTCTCATGGAACATTGGCTGGGCCGTTGGGCCGTACGTCTCCGGCGTGGTGCAGGAAAGATATGGTTTCACACCGCTGTTCATTGCAACGGCGATCCTGTATTTCTTGGCCGTTACACTGACATGGAATTTCTTTGTCCGCCTCGAAAGCCATTTGCAAACCTCGCCGCTTGAAGTTCCTGCGCCCATGCCGCCTGCAACACAGGAATAGCCCGATCTTTTTAGGATGATAAAATACTTCTGTGGATTCACATCCCGATGATCTAAGCCTCATTCAACGCGTGGCGCACGGCGACCAGCAAGCCTTCCTGGCTTTGTATGATCGCTACGCCTCACGCGTCCACGCGCTGACCCTGCATATCCTCAACGACCCGATGCTGGCCGAGGAAGCCACACAAGATACTTTTCTTAAACTCTGGAGCCGCGCCCGTCTCTTTTTGGCCGAGCGCGGCTCGCTCATCGTCTGGCTGTTGACCATCGCCCGGCGCACAGCCCTCGACCGTCTGCGCATGGAGGGACGCCGCCCTCTGCTCTCCGATTCAAATGACCCGGATACTCTCTGGTCAATGATTCCCGATGGCAGTCAAAGTTCAGATGAAGCCCGCTGGCAAAGCCTGTACTTCATCGTCCACGATTTGCCGGAGGAACAAAGGCAGGTCATCGAACTTGCCTACTATCAAGGCATGAGCCAAAGCGAAATTTCAGAAGAACTCGGCTGGCCGCTCGGCACGGTCAAGACGCGTATGCGCGCCGCCATGGAGTCCCTGCGCCGCACATGGTTGAAAGATGAGCGTTAGATAAATCCAAAAGCAGATGTTGCGCCGTAAATAGAAATAGAGAAAGCATACATGGACGACATGCACAAGACATTTCAAGAGAATCTTTCCGCCTACGCGCTCGGCGCGTTGGATACGGACGAGGCCGCCGCGCTCAGAATCCATTTGCAGACCTGCGACTCCTGCCGCGCCGAACTGGCGGACTATCAACGCGTCAGCGCGGGACTGCTCGCGGCCCTGCCTCCCAAGGCCCCAGGTCCGGCCCTGAAGCGGACTCTGCAAAAGCGTCTTGCCGCGAGGACGCGTCCTCAATTCAAATGGTCATGGAGTCAAGTCGCCGTGTCCGGCGCGTTTGTTCTGCTGATTGTGTTGAATATCGTTTCAATCTCACAGGTGTATTCACTCAGCGAATTGCAAGCCGAACAAAGCCGCGAACGTTATGCAGAGCAGACTGCGATTGCCATGCTGGCCTATCCGGGCACGCAGTCTATTTCGTTCAATCAAGATGGAGTCGCGGGGAGTCTGCTGGTGGATAAACATCGCAACCTGCTGGCGGTCTTTGCCTGGCATCTGCCGCCCGCGCCCGCCGGCAAAACATATCAGATGTGGCTGATTGATCCGCAGGGAGATCGAACGAGCGGGGGCTTCCTTGCGCCCGAAGCGGACCAACCTTTCAGCATGGCCGTGATTGCCTCGCCGCAACCGTTGATGAGTTTCGTTGGCCTCGGCATCACGCTCGAGCCATCCGGTGGAAGCCCCAAACCCACCGGTCCAAAAGTGTTGCGTGTGGATTTCTAAATTCCATTCTGCAGAAAAGGCCCGCCATGAAATCACGGTCGGGCTTTTTTCTCATCAAAATTTCAGAATGACCAAATCCAATTTTGTGAGCATGGGCGTACTCAACAATGTAGGCAAGATTGCCTCAACATACTCTTTTTGGAGGAGAGTAGATATGAAACATAAACTCACACTGAGCGCCCTGCTGGCGCTCGCCCTGCTTCTCGCCGCCTGCGGACCACAAGCCACAGCGACCTCGGCTCCCGCGCCTGCGGCAACAGAAGTCCCTGCACAATCGTCTTCCAGTAACAACCCATATGGCTATGATGTGTATCCAACCACAGAGCCGACCACAGCCGCCTCATCAAGTTCATCAGCCGGCGGTCAAGCCGCGACGGTCGCGGTTGGAACCGGCGGTTTTCTGGTGGATGCAAACGGGATGACACTTTATCTATTCACGAAAGACACCGCGGGCACGAGCACTTGCAGTGGCGGATGCGCCACTAACTGGCCGCCTCTTACCGTGACCGGTCAGCCGGTTGCCGGAACCGGAGTGGACGCGTCGCTGTTGGGCACCACCACGCGCCCCGACGGTTCGATTCAAGTCACATACAATGGTCATCCGCTCTACTATTACAAGAGCGATCACGCCGCCGGTGACGAAAACGGACAAGGCGTGGGCGGAGTGTGGTACGTCGTTTCCTCGACCGGTGACGCGATGAAATAGCAAGTTGGTTTACCGACAAAAAAGAGAGCAGGCTCACTGCAAACCTGGTCTCTTTCTTTGGCCAAAGACCATAGACGATGGTCAATCGTCTATGGTCTTTGTTTTGGTTTCCACTTCATCTTCATGTACACTCCCCCGTGTTTCAATTCATCCAGCATTTGATTCAAGCGCTTTTGCTTCGTCGCTTCCAGTTTCGCGCGTGTGATCCAGCCGATGTAATCGTTGCGTTGATACGCTGGGCGCGCAAGATACGCGCCCATCACCCCGCGTTTAGTCAGAGCCTTGCGGATGAAAGTGGGCATCGGGTAACGCGGACGTGGCGGCATTCTTTATTTCCTTATGAGCAAAATCAGCGCGATCAAGTTTGCGACCGTCCCAACCGGCAAATACCACGATCCTAAAATGGCAATGACAATTAAAGTAGCCCGCGCCCACGGCAGGCCAACGATGAAGCAAACCGATATTGCCAGCGCCGCAAGACCATAAACAACAAAAACGGACTTCATCAGCGTGGAACGCGGCTCTATGCCAATCGCTTTCACGGCTCCGACCCACGGTCCGAGTTGACCGGCGTACTCGCCTGTCTTCGGCGTGACGTAATCACCGACGATCAAGGCACGCGTGCCGTCGAAGAGCACCCAGCCTGCAGTCAAAGCGATCAACACAACGGCAACCCAACCGGTCCAGGTCATGTGATTCATGCTTGCTCCAGAAATTCCTGCAAATCTCTTTCGGCTTTGATTCGCGAACGAATGCTGATCGGCGCACGCAGAATGCGACGCAGGACCTCCTCGCTTTTATCCTTGTTGTAATGATCTCTGAACATCTGTAGAACGGATAGCGTTTCGCCTTTGTATCGCTCAAGTTTCACTTCATCGCCCGCCCGAACGACTCCCTCTTGAATCACGCGGCAGTACAGACCCGGTCTTTCGGCATGACGATACTTCTTCACAAATTGCGGGTCGCCCATGCGCGCCGCAAACGTGGAACATGGGATACGCGGCGCAGTGACTTCCAGAATCAACGAGCCGACATGCAAACGATCGCCGATGTTGAATGGGGCGCTTTCCAAATCAGAGATAGTCAGATTGTCGCCAAACGTTCCTGGTTCAAGTTCCCGTCCCAATTCGCGCGACCACCACGTGTAATCCACCGCGCCGTAGACGTAAATCGCTTGATCCGGCCCGCCGTGATTCTTCTGGTCGCAAATGAAGTCCTGCTCGATACCAAGGGACTTAATCTCCACAGGCTCACGTGTTGGGACTTTGTAAATCCCTGTCGTTTCGACTTCGCTGCCTTTTAGTTGTGTTCGCTTTTGTCCGATGTTGACGCTTATAAGTTGCATGTTCAGATTATACCTTTTTGCTTTCACATCAGACTTTCATTAACCTCCCCCTTCGTCCAGTTGCGGAATAATCCGAACGGTCTTATAGTCTCACCGGTCTGAGTGGTCGGCTTTGACCAGTCAGACTATTTAGACTACTTAGACTAATCAGACTTGGAGACTTGAACATGTGGCATGGTGGCGGTTGGTTTTCTTATATGCGTTCGGGTGACCAGAAGCCCAAGGTCACCCGCGAATTGCTTTTGCGCGTGCTTTCGTACGCGCGGCCTTACTGGTGGCAGATCAGCGGGATGCTGGTGATGATCCTGCTCAGCACGGGCGTGAGCCTGATCTCGCCGCTCATCTTCCGCACCATGATTGACCAGGTGCTCCCGCAAAAGGATTTCAACAGACTTGTCACGCTGGCGCTGGCTTTGTTATTCCTTCCAATTCTCAGTGGGGGAATCTCCGTCCTCCAGCGGCGGTTGAACGCGGCGGTTGGCGAAGGTGTGATCTATGATTTGCGCGTGGCCTTGTTCTCGCGCCTGCAGAGAATGTCTCTGCGATTCTTTACCAACACAAAAGTCGGCGAATTGATGAGCCGCCTCAACAATGACGTGGTCGGCGCGCAGAACGCTATCAGCAATACCATCGTCGGGATCGTCACAAACATCATTGAGACGGTCGCGTTGCTGGCCGTTATGCTTACCCTCGAATGGCGGCTGACCATTCTCAGCGTGTTGGTCCTGCCGTTGTTCATCATCGCCGCCTCGCGACTCGGCATCACATTACGCGACACCGCCCGCAAAGCCATGGACTTGAACGCGCAGATGAACGCCCATATGAACGAGACCCTCAACATCGGCGGCGCGTTGCTGGTCAAACTCTTCGGACGCGCAAAAGATGAAAGCAATCGCTTCAGCCAGCGCGCGGCCAACGTGCGCGACATTGGCGTGCGCCGCGCCGTGCTCGGCTCCACTTTCTTCATGATCCTCGGCCTGGTCAGCGCAGTGGGCACGGCGCTGGTCTATGGCCTCGGCGGCTATTACGTCATCCTCGGCACGTTCACCATCGGCACCATCGTGGCCTTCGGCGCGTATCTCGAACAATTGTATGGTTCGCTACAAGGTCTCGCCTCCGCGCCGGTGGACTTTTCCACTTCAATGGTCTCGTTCGAGCGCGTCTTCGAACTGCTTGACTTGCCGCATGACATCGAGGAGAAAAAAGATGCAATGGAATTGAAGGATGTCAAAGGCGAATTGGTTTTCGATAACGTCACGTTCAGATACACCGTGGATGAAGACAAACTCCTGAGCGAAGTCAAACGCTACGGGAGCATGGACAACGTCACAGCGGTGCTTTCGTTGACGGATAAAGACCGAGGACCGAAGACCGAGGACGGTCAGCAGTCAACCGCCTATGGTCCGAGAAGAAACGGCTCTTCATCCGACCTCGAAGCGGACTCCACATCCCAGGCCCGCGAGGTGGCCCTGGAAGGAATCTCGTTTAAAGCCTCGCCCGGACAGTTGATCGCTCTGGTCGGCCCTTCCGGCGCGGGCAAGACCACTCTGACTTATCTCATCCCGCGCCTGTATGACCCGACCGATGGCGTAATCCGCATTGACGGTCATGATTTGAAAGATGTGACGCTCGATTCGCTTTCATCCGCCATCGGCATGGTGACGCAGGAAACCTACCTGTTCCACGACACCATCCGCACCAATTTGACCTACGCCAAAATGGACGCCACGCAGGCCGAGATCGAAGCCGCCGCCAAAGCCGCCAACATCCACAACTTCATCATGGATCTGCCCGAGCGTTACGACACGATCGTGGGCGAGCGCGGCTATCGCTTGAGCGGCGGCGAGAAACAGCGCATTGCGCTGGCGCGCGTGATTCTCAAAGACCCGCGCATTTTGGTTTTAGACGAAGCCACCAGCCACCTCGACAGCGAATCCGAAGCATTGATTCAAGACGCCTTGAAGCGCGTCATGGCCGGGCGCACGAGCATCGTCATCGCCCACCGCCTGTCCACAATCCTCGCGGCGGATTTGATTTTAGTGATGGATCGAGGACGGATCGTCGAACGCGGCACGCACGATGAGTTGCTGGCAATCAACGGATTGTATGCCCAGCTTTACGAAACGCAATTCAAACGAGAAAGAGTTTAGCCCCTCCCAGCCTCCCCCAAATCCAAAGGATTTGGGGGAGGTGCCGAAGGCAGTGGGGGTAAAAGGCTTGACAACTTACTAACTAGTAAGTAATATTGCCGCCAATGCCAAGAAGCACCAATACACAAAGGACGATTTTGGACCTGGCTGAGTCTCTGTTGCAGGACAAGGGCTATAACGGTTTCAGTTACGCTCATATCGCGACCGAGTTGGGCGTGAAGAATGCCGCCGTCCATTATCATTTCCCCACCAAGGAGGCGCTTGGGGCCGCGGTCATCCAACGTTATCGGGATCGCTTCAAGTTGTGGACCAACAACGCGCGCGTCAAAGATTTATCTCCCGAAGAAAAGCTGGATTGGTTCTTCAGCATTTACACCAACACCCGCGCGGATCATGGCAAGGTCTGTCTGGCAGGCTCATTGGAAACCGAGTTCAATTCACTGCCCGATACCGTCCGTGAACAAACCAGGGCATTGACCGCTGAACTGCTGGCCTGGCTTGAGGATACGCTGAAAGAAGGCAGGGACGCGGGCGCATTTCATTTCAACGGCGAGCCTGCGGACAAAGCCTCGTTGATTCTCGCCAGCCTGCAGGGCGCATTGCAAATGGCGCGCGCCATGGGCACGAAAAAATTCCACGCGGTGGTAACGCAACACAAGCAGGATTTGCTCGCTTAATTTTTTTGTCGTCGAAACTTACTAGGTAGTAAGTTATTTTAAAAAGGAGAAATGATGAAGGCATCGGCTACTGAATCTCAGGCAATCGTGAAAAAGGTGTATCGCGCGTTTTTCAGCCCGGGCAAGTACGAAGCGAAATCGTCGGATCAGGCCGTGCTCGAACGCGGGAGCAATGATCGGGTCCCGTTTGAAGCGGGCGAACTGGCGGTCACGACTTGGGGAAACACTGGTCCATCCATCCTGTTGATGCACGGCTGGGGCGGAAGTCGCGCGCAGATGACCGGCTTCGTTGATCCATTATTGAAAGCAGGGTATCGCGTCGTGGCTTACGATCAACCCGCGCACGGCGAATCGGATGGGATCACAACCAACATCCTTGAAATCGCACCGACCATGGATTTGATTGCGGAACGCGAAGGAAAATTCTATGCAATCATTGCCCATTCATTCGGGACACTGATCACGTCGTATGCGCTGGTCAAGCGAAAGTTCCCGCCTCCTGCTAGACTGGTGTATTTCGGCGCGTTCAATCGGCTTTTAGACTCACTGCCGCGTTTTCAAGTCGTGGCCGGACTATCGGATGAGATCATGGCAGGGTTGCGTGAAATGCTTTATGAAAACTTTGGACAGGAGTTGTTGGAGTCCATTACCAATGAGAGTCTGACACCGCAAATCCATATTCCCGCCCTGATGTTTCATGATGTGACGGATAACGTGACGCCGATCAGTGACAGCCGCGCCATCGCGCAAGTTTGGAAAACTGCGACGTTGATCGAGACGAGCGGGCTTAACCACCGAGGCCCTCTACAATCCGACTCGATCCATGAACAGGTTGTGAGCTTTCTGAAAAGTCCCGGCTAATACTTCGGCGTGTCGCCCAAAATTTCCCAGCCGCGCTCCTGCGCGATGGCTTTCAACTTTTCATCGGGATAGACCGCCACAGGATGCTCGGCATGTTCAAGCAAAGGGATGTCCATCCATGTGTCGCCGTAAGCCACGTCCACGCGATCCACGCCGAGACGGCTTAACACTTGCTCGATCTTCTTTTGATCAGCAACCAATTCGCCCGCGGGTTGGACGCGTCCATTTGTGATCTTCACCGGCGTGCCAATGAATTTCACATGGATGCGCCGCGCAAACGGCTCGATGAACGGCTCGAATACACTGCTGGCAATGTACACCTCCGCGCCAGTCTCGCGATGCTCGACCAGACGCGCGATCACATCTTCGCGGCGTTTGGCCCACAGGTTGTGTTCCACCACCCATTCCGAGACGTGATGAAGTTTTTCCTCATCCGCGTCCCTGATATAGCCGAGGCTGTTCACCATTAACTTCTGGCCCCATGCCTGCCAGTCAATCAGTCCGTTCTTCGCCAGCAGGTACGACGGCATAACGGCGGCCATATAAAGATTGGCGCGCAGTTTGCTTTGGTTGTGTTTCACCCAATCCACCACGCCCAGGAAGGGCGAGCCGGTGGTCAATGTGCCCATCATGTCTGAAACGACGATCATGGTCTCTCCTTGCTCCGCTTTGCAATCACGAGATTATACAACACGAAGACAAATCAACCTTGCTCATCTTCGGCTAAACAGCTTACAGAATGGATTAATCTTTGAGATGTAGGATTGCGCCCGTTGCTTGGAGGCAAACAATGAAACGCTATTTAACCGTACCCCTTCTCCTGACAGGCGCGCTGTTGCTGTCATCCTGTTCCATGCACCTGGGGTTGAGCAAAATCTTCAGTCCAGGTTCAGCCCAGCCAGCCAAAGCGAAACACATCAAGGCGACTCACACTCCGCCCTCACCGCCCAGCGCCACACCTTCAGCGAATCAGTCGTCCGCGGCCACACCAGCCGCAGTCAACGCGGTCTCGGTCACCAGCACAGGTTTTTCACCGAGCGTGATCCAGGTCAAAATCGGGACGACCGTCACCTGGACGAACAACGATACATCGGCACAAGCCTTTACATCTGATACAGGCGTGTTCGACAGTGGCCCGCTTGCGCCCGGCGCCACGTTCACTTATACGTTCAACGAAGCCGGAACGTTTGTGTATCACTCCACTGCCACATCAACACTCATCGGAACGGTCATCGTCACGCCATAAAAAGTTTTGTTGATGAAGCCCTCCCGAAATTCGGGAGGGCTTTTGCGTTACAATGGCGCAATGGGCACGCTCTACCTTGTCGCCACTCCCATCGGCAATCTCGAAGACATGTCCCCGCGCGCCGTTCGCATTTTGCGTGAAGCGAAATTGATCGCGGCGGAAGATACACGCCATACCGGAATCCTGCTCAGGCACTTCGACATTGCCACTCCAATCACCAGTTATTTTGAACACAACAAACTGACCAAATTGGATTCGATCCTTGCCAAGCTTCATGAGGGCGACGTAGCGTTGGTCTCGGATGCAGGGACTCCGGCAATCAATGACCCGGGCTACGAATTGGTCAAGGCCGCCCTCGCTTCAAACTTCGACGTGAGGCCGGTCCCCGGTCCCTCGGCCCCTCTCGCCGCCTTGACCGTCTCCGGCCTGCCCACGGACACGTTTCTCTATCTCGGTTATCTTCCGCACAAAGCCAGCGAGCGACGCGCCAAACTGAAAGAAATTTCCGATCAATCTTATACATTGATCTTCCTCGAATCGCCGTATCGCATCATCGAGTCATTGAAGGATGTGTTGTCCACGCTTGGAGATCGCCGCATCTGCGTAGCGCGCGAGATGACCAAGATGTTCGAGGAATACTGGCGCGGAAATGTGAGCGCGGCGATCGAGCATTTCAAGTCTCAGCCCGCGCGCGGGGAATTCACATTGGTGGTTGAAGGAAAGAAGACCGAAGAGGATGAACGATGGACCGAAGAAAAATTACTGGCCGCGATCAGAAAAGCGTTGAAAAGTGAAAAGTCTGCAAAGGAAATTTCCGCTGAGTTGGCTGAGAAATCAGGCTGGCCCAAGCGAGAAGTGTATAAAAGAGTCACCGAGAGTCATTCCTAGTTTGCTATAATCAACTTATGAACAAGTTCAAAATCAAAGTTCCGCGTAGGGAATTGGTGGAGTTCTGCCGAAGGAATCACATCCGAAAACTGGCCTTTTTCGGTTCGGTTTTGCGCGACGATTTCGGCTCCAACAGCGATATTGATGTTCTGATGGAGTTCGAGTCAGGAAAAACGCTGGGGTTTGCTTTTTTTGCTATGCAGGAAGAGCTGAGCAAAATCTTTGGCCGCAAGGTGGATTTGAACACAGTCGGTTTCCTCAGCAAGTATTTTCGCGACGAGGTCGTTCGTGAGGCAAATTTAGTTTATTCAACTAAATACATAAGGTAGAGAAAATGGCGAAAATCATTCCTCAAGATTATCCGCGCATAAACGATGCCAAAAACCGTTATTATGGCCTTCTCGATGATTCAACACTTGTTCCACACATATACAAGATTTCAGCAAACGAGCTAAGGGATCTTATTTCAGCCGCAATCATCAACGCAAACAAGAAATCAAGCAGGCAAATATTATCTATCCCAATCAATGCTTCTCCCGAAGAAATAGATCTGATCCACAAGCGAGAAGGCAAAAAACTATTTGATTATTTTAAGAAATATGTCGGTGATCCAGCAGCGACCGCTCATCAGTTGTATGGAAAACATTTTCTAGAAGTGGGCAGAGAACAGTTTCGTAATCGCACATTGCAAAAAGAGAGAATGAATTCAGGATGGAGGTATCAATTCCTCGCGCTTACATGTGCCCAGAAATCAAAAAGATTTATCAGTGTTTCAGACATAGGTGCGGCTGAAGGTGATTTCAATGCAGTGATTGCTTTTATTGACCAAAACAAACAACCCCTGAATCTTTATGTTTCAGTGAAGAATCGAAGTAACACAATGGGAGGCCAGGATTGGCCCAAAGCGATCCAAGCACTTGAGTCTTACGCAATAAACGACAAAAACAGAACGGGGCCATACTGTTGTATTTTCGGTATTGCAATGGATCGAGGAACAAGATATGTAAAAGTTGAAAAGAAATCCGGCAAATCACACTCGGTCAACACAGAAGTTTGGCTCTCAGATTTCTTTTGGCCCTTTTTTGCTAATTACGGTTATGAGGAAATAATGCAAGCAGTTTTGGCTGTCTTGATTGACGAATATTCCCCAGAAAAGTTATCATCACAAATTGAGATACCAGATCAACTTTTACAAGTCTTCGGCGATTATTGCAAAAAGGCGAAACTTGTTGACGAGAATGGATATTTTCATGATCCATATCGTCTTGTCAACTTCTTCTGTCAGAAATAGAAATCGATTATGGCAACGACAGTAAAAAACAAGCCAAAGCCAAGAAGAATCAAAGAGTCCAAAACGATTCTTTTCCGTCAAACGACCCTTGCAAAGGCCGGCGCAACCTGTGCAATTATTAACGGCGACAGCCGCGTGGAACTATTGGCTTTTAAAGAGAAAGTGGATCTTATAGTTACGTCTCCTCCTTATGCTGATGCAAGACATAAACACTATGATAGCATTCATCCGGACGATTTCGTCGAATGGTTTTTGAGTTTTCATGAGCCATTCTATAATGCGCTTAAGCCAACCGGTAGCTTAGTAATTAATATAAAAGACAAAGTGGTTGACGGCGTGCGTCACCGTTATGTTTGGCAGACAATCGAAGCGCTTAGCAAGGCGGGATGGTACTCTATAGAAGACTACTTATGGTATAAGCCAAACCCCATGCCAGGATACTGGCCCAACCGTCTTCGAGATGGATGGGAATATTGTTTCCATCTCGCAAAATCAAAGCGACCATTTTTTAATCCAGATGGTGTACGAAAACCCATTGGCGAATGGGTTGAGTCAAGATTGAAAAACCTTGGCAAGAATGATTTGAGCCGTCATAATTCTGCAAATGAAAGTGGTTTTGGCAGAGACATATCCAAATGGGTGGGTAAACAAACTGTTCTGCCATCCAATGTACTCTCTATTCCACTAGTCGGTAAAAATAAGGGCCATCCTGCAGTTTTTCCTGTTGACCTTCCTTTGTTCTTTATTAAACTACTTTGCCCTGAAAACGGCCTAGTGGTAGACCCGTTTGCAGGAAGCGGGACTACAGGCATAGCGGCGCTTTCACTGGGACGTTCATGTATCCTGATAGATAATAATCTGAAATATTGTGAAGAGGCTGTCAAGCGTGTTCAAGAAGAGGCCGCCGCAACACCTAACGAAGTAAAGTTTGAGCAACATGATTTAGCCTATCAGTTGCGATTTATACAAGAAGCAAAGTCAGAAAAATAATCCGAATTCAGTAACTAGGACAAAATAAGATGCCCAATGTAGAAGAACCCAAGAAGCCCGAAGAAGAAAAGCCTATCCCTGGCAAGGGCGAAGGGAAAGACGAGAAAAAAGAAGAGAAGCCAAAGGCCGTTGATAAACTGGTCGAGACCAGGCACTCGATCACGATCAACGGCAGGGAGATCAAATACACCGTCATCACCGGTACGATGGTGATGAAAGAAGAGACTCCTGACCGCGAAAAAGAGTTCGAGGGCGAGAAGCCGCGGGCGCAAATCTTTTTTATCGCCTACACCAAAGACGACGTGGAAGATAAAGCCAAACGCCCGCTGACCTTTTCATTCAACGGCGGACCCGGCTCTTCCTCCGTGTGGTTGCACCTCGGCATGCTCGGTCCGCGCCGCGTCGTGTTGGAAGACGATGGCAATCTTCCCAAGCCTCCGTTCAAGTTGACCGACAACGAATACTCCCTGCTCGATCAAACTGACCTCGTCTTCATTGACCCCATGAACACCGGCTACAGCCGCCCGGTCGAGGGCGAGAAACCGAAAGAGTGGCATGGCTTCAAAAAGGACATCACGTCGGTCGGCGATTTCATTCGGCTTTACACGACGCGCTACAATCGCTGGCTCTCACCCAAGTTTTTGATCGGTGAAAGTTATGGCACGACGCGCGCCGCGGGCCTCTCCGGTTATTTGCAGGAACGGCACGGCATGTATCTCAACGGCATCATGCTCATCTCTGCGGTGCTGGATTTCACCACGCTCGATTTCACCATCAACAACGAAGTCCCGTACGTGATGTTCCTGCCCGCCTACGCCGCGACGGCCTGGTATCACCATAAACTCAAAGTCCGCAAACCATTGGAGACTTTGCTCAAAGAAGTGGAGAAGTTCGCGCAGGGCGAATACGCCGCGGCCTTGCTCAAAGGCGATGCACTCACCAAAGGCGAACGCGCGCAGATCATCGAGAAGATGTCGCGTTACACCGGTCTCTCGCCGGAGTTTATTGATCGCAGCAATCTGCGCATCAACGATCAACATTTCTTCAAGGAACTCCTGCGCGATCGCGGACTCACCGTCGGACGCCTCGACAGCCGCTTCGTTGGCCGCGACCGCCTCGGCGTCACGGAAAGACCCGAATATGATCCATTGCTGACAAATGTCCAGGGCCCGTACACTGCCGCATTCTACGATTACGTCCGCGCCGAACTCAAATTTGAATCCGATCTGTCGTATGAAATCCTGAGCGGCTTTGTGCATCCATGGTCATATGCAGACTTTGAGAATCAATTCGTTAACGTCGGCGAGACTCTGCGCGCCGCGATGACGTACAACCCGTATCTCAGAGTTTTCGTTGCCAACGGTTATTACGATCTCGGCACGCCATACTTCGCCACCGAGTACACCTTCAATCATCTTGGCCTGCACGAGTCGGTGCGCAAAAATGTGAGCATGGGCTATTACGAAGCCGGGCACATGATGTACATTCATCTGCCGTCGCTGGCCGAACTCAAAAAGGATTTGGCTGAATTCATTCAGAGCGCGATATAACATGAACCTCGACGATCTCGATCTCTTCAAAAAACTGGACACACAAAACATGCTGGCCGAAATTGACGGCCTGCCCGATCAATTGAAATCCGCCTGGGATTTGGGACAGACTCAGGCATTGCCAAACGTGAAGGACATTCAACGCGTGGTGATCGCAGGCATGGGCGGCTCAGCGATCGGTGCGGACCTGGTAGCGGCCTTCGTTTCATCGAGTTGTTCCGCGCCTGTCATCGTCCACCGCGACTATGGCCTCCCCGCCTTCGCGCGCGGCAAAGAGACTTTGTTCATCGCTTCATCACATTCGGGCAACACCGAAGAAACCCTCGACGCGTTCGACGCCGCACTGAAAAACGATTGCACCGTCGTTGCCATTTGCACCGGCGGCGAACTGGCAAAGCGCGCCAAAGAAAAAAATGTTCCTGTATGGAAATTCGATCACACGGGTCAGCCGCGCGCCGCAGTCGGTTTCTCGTTCGGGCTTTTGCTGGCCGTATTCGCGCGATTGAAATTGATTCCTGACCCCTCACAAGAATTAACCGGCGCGGTCGAAGCGATGAAGCGGACTCAACAACATTTGCGCCCGGATGTCCCCGCGGTCAAGAATCCAGCCAAGCGTTACGCCGGTCAATTGATGGGGCGCTGGGTGACCGTCTTCGGCGCGGGAATTCTGGCTCCGGTGGCGCGTCGCATGAAAACTCAACTCAACGAGATTGCCAAAGCCGCGTCAAACTTTGAGTTCATTCCCGAAGCCGATCACAACACGCTGGCCGGGACTCAATTCCCCGAAGAAGTCTTGATGCCGCACACCATGAATCTCTTTTTGCGTGCGCCGTCTGATCATCCGCGCAACCGCAAACGACTTGACCTCACCAAAGAAGCCTTCATGCTCGAAGGCCTGAATACAGACTTCCTCGACGCGCGCGGCGACTCTCCCCTGGCCCACATGTGGACGATGATTCTGTTCGGCGATTACATGGCGTATTATCTGGCAATGGGGTACGACGTGGACCCGACTCCCATTCAGGCGTTGGTCCATTTCAAAGAAGCGATGAAGAAATAGACAACAGACGTAAGACCATAGACCATGAAAAGACCGCAAGCATGAAAGTTGCTCGCGGTTTATCGTCCACGGTCAATTGTCCATCGTCCGATTCACGGTTCCAAACAGCCGGGGATGGAATCGCTCAGACCATCCGGCACTTCGGTGTTGCCGTTCTGATCGTAGATTTTCACATAGTGAACGTAACTGAACTGTTTCAAGTTCATCTTCAATAGGGCAGCAATGTTGTACACTGCACCCTGGCTGTTGCATTGACCGGTCAGATAGACGCGGGCCACACCATCCTTGATTTCTAGTTTGCTGTAGCCCGTGACACCGTTGTAGAGCGCGATCCAGCCATATGTGTATTTCTCGGTGTAACCGGGGCCTTTGAAATATTCGTTTAGAACGGCGCCCGGCAAATTATTGCTCGGCGCCCAGCGTTTGCCCGCCGCCTCATAAGGTGGAGTCCCCGCGTTGTAGCGATTCTTATCCACAAAATATACATTGACGAGCGTGTACTGCGGCGTGGCGCTGGGCCGCGGCGTCGAAGTCCACGGCGGGGTACGCGAGGGAGTTGGGGTCTTCGTGGGTGTGCGCGAAGGAGGAGGCGTCTTCGTCACAGTCGGCGTAATCGTCGTTGTTGGGCTTGGCACGAAGGATGGACTCAAACAGAACGGTTCGGAATCGCCAGGCGCGGATGGATTCAGAGTCTGGCCAAACTGATCGTAAATCTTGACCGCTTGAATTGCGGAGAACTGCTTTAGATTCAATGTGATGAGATCAGCAATCGTAAACACTTTGCCATTTGGCACGCACGAACCTTTGAGATATACATGCGCAACGCCGTCTGTCACATCAAAACGATCCACACCGATGAATCCATTGTAGATGCCAACGTAACCGTACAACTTCTCCGTGTAGCCCGGGCCTTTGAAGTATTCGGTCAACGCGGCCAGAGGCAAATTGGCCGATGACGATTCCCAGCGCACGCCGTTCACCTCGAACGGAGGCGTATTGGCGGCAAGTCGGAAGCGGTCCGCAAAGTAAACTTTGATTTTCACATAAAGCGGCGTCGCGGTTGGAGGCGGCGTGCGCGACGGAGTCGGCGTGCGGGACGGGGTTGGCGTTCGCGAAGGCGTGCTGGTCTTGGTCGGTGTGCGCGTGGCCGTGGGCGTGTTGGTCTTCGTTGGCGTACGCGTGGGCGTTTGCGAAGGCGTGGCCGAAGCAGTCAATGTCGCAGTTGGCGTTCGCGTCGCAGTTGGAGTTTTCGTGATGGTCGGTGTATTGGTAATTGTCGGAGTCTTCGTGATGGTTGGAGTCCGCGAGGGAGTGGGCGTAAAGGTTGGGGAAAGCGTGACCGTGATCGGCGGAGTCGGAGTCGGGAGTCCCAAACTGACAAAACGCACCGCATCTGCCCCGACTTCCAACGTGCTCACCACCGACGATTCATCCTGCGTCTGATTCGTGAGTTGAATAAACTCCTGACTGACTCCGTCAAAATTATATTTGCCGACGTACACCCATCCATCTTTGACGTAAAAGCCGTTTGGAAAAACATTTTGATTGATGACGACTTTATCGGTGCGGCCCGCGTGTTGGATGGAATAGATCGCGCCCGCAGTGGTGGCATGGACTGACGGAACGCGAATGTAAATCGCGTAGATGCCGGGCGTTGATCCGGAAGGGAAAATCCATTGACCAATGCAGGTCGGCCCGGTGAGGCGCGGCTTGGAATAACTCATGTTGGCATTTTCGGCCTGGCTCGCCAATACGTTGATGTCGTTCCAGCATTGAGCCGGGCTTTGCACAAAACTGGAACTCGAATCATCAATGAGAATGCCGGTGGCCAGGCTCGGCGGATAATCGAGCGCCACACTGCCGGAGGGCAAAGCTTTGATGCCGTTGTACACCAGCGATGGATACATCACCCACAACGACTCAGATTGATTGTATGGCCAGGGATCTGTGTCACTCGAACCCCAGCCGTAAGGATCAACCGACTTGCCGTTCGGCGCGGTGACTTGAAAATGCAAATGCGGCCCGGTGGAATTTCCGGTCGTGCCGCTGACGCCGAGCATCTCGCCATGCGGGAGGAAAACACAGCCGTCCGTCGGGCAAGCCTGCACTGCAATGGAACTCATATGGCCATACCAGGTGATATATCCGTTGGTATGATGAAGTTTGACGTAGATGCCGAGGGCGGTGGAATGATTCTGCGGGTCCCACCAGCCGGAATACATGACGCGGTCCGAATCCGACGCGGCGTAAACCGGACGATAACTGATTCCATAATCAATGCCATCGTGGCCGTTGTACGCCATCCAGCCGCCGAGATCATATGACCAGTAAATGCCATAACCCGCGTCGCACACTCCGGATTGCGGCGGTTTGGTTCCCGGCGGCTCGGGCGAGGGGCAGTTTTTGTTGGCGATATGATTGCCGTAGGAAACGACGCGATTATCGGTCTGGCTATAGTTTGGGCTGGAATGATCGAAGATGGATTCTTCCGAGGCCGAGCCTGGAAACGGTGGATACAAAAACGGCGAGATGACTTGCGCAGGCGCAGCAGACGCGTGACCCGCCCACGATCCGCCAAGAGCGAGTGAAATTCCCGCGAGCAGGAAGAGAGCGACGAAGAGGCGTGGCAAAGGACGAGTCACTGGCTAGGGTGTCGGGATGGGAGTCGCTTGCGAAACGGGAACCGATGTGAGGGTGGCAAGAACGGTCTCTGCGTCCGCAATGCACTGATCGGATTGATCCACAAACGAAACTTGAAAAGCCGTGTAAATGTTCGCGCTCAAGTCGCCGCCTGCGTAACTGACAAACTGTTTTACGCCGTTCAACGAAGCCGTGTTGATATCGTAATTGATCGGGCCGATGTGATGTGTGTTGTGTTCGACAGTCACGTTGAGCGGCAGGCCATGTCCAGAAATGGAAGACATCACACAATTCGAAATGGTTCGATGAGCAAGCGCGGGGAAACCAAAGTTGTCGGTGGTCAAAGCCCACACGCCTGGATCGAAGCGCAAACGAAAATAAAAGTTCGGTTTCGATTCGGCAAGATAAGTCGGCAGTCCATCCCAAATTTGCAACTCAGGGGGGAAGCGCACTTCGGTTGGCAGTTCAAGCGTCGGCAATGGCGTTTCACTTGGAACCGGCGTGAATTGCACACTGAATGGTCCAGGCGTGGGAGTGTCTGTTGGCGTTTGGGTCGGTTGCGCGGTCGGCGTGGCGAGCGATTGAGACACGAGCGCACGCGGAGACTCGACAGATGTTGGAACGAACGGCGTCGCCTGTGCCCCACAGCCGACCAACACAAACGCGATTAGCAACACAACAATATGTTTCATCTTGATTCACTTCCGCATCCACGCGGGACAACAAGCGGACTCCGTTATGATTAACGTCGTCTCGCCTGATAAAACGTCCGCGCGATACACATTGATTTTATCATCTAAGACGACCGTGAATGCAATTGTGTTTCCGTCCGGCGACCAGACCGGCGTTTCGACGCGCGCGTTTTGAAAGTGCGTGAGTTGAGTCAATTTGTCGCTTTGAACCTCAACAATATAAATATTGCTGACCAGCGCGCTCGCGTTTTGATCGGCCTTGACATCATCGGGGTTTTCGCGCACCACAAACGCGAGTCTTTTCCCATCCAGCGACCAACTCGCGGCATACCCGTGACCTGCATCCGCATCTGCCAGTTTGCGCGCGTTCGAGCCGTCCGCCTCCATCACCCACAACTCACCCACCGTGAACGGCGTAGGCGAATCGGGAATCTTAATGAACGCAATTTGTTTTCCATCCGGTGACCAGCGCGCGAAGGACAGGTAATTATTCTTATCCGCCGCGACTTGCTGAACGACATTTCCATTCTGTTGAGCCAGCCACATTTCACTTCCAAGTCCCATGCCGCGTGAAAAAGTGAACGTGAAATCGTCGCTGTTCGGTTTGGGCGAGAGATCGTAAGTCAGCTCGGTGATCGGAACAAAGTTCTCTTTCGCGCTGGACAAAACGCCCACACGAGCGATGTGGGGATTGCCCGTCGAATCCACTTTGAGATATGCGGCCTGACCGTTCGAGTCCCACGCCAGGAAGTGACTGTCCGATTCGGTGTATGCCTGTCTCACTTCGCCTGTGTCCGTGTCCACCCACACAACGGTCTGACCGAAGGCACAGTCCAATTCCACGGCGAGATACGCGCCGCGCGGCGACGGATAAACATTATTCAGTTGACATCCTGCTGGAATCGAAAATGGGATCTCGTGCACGGGTTGGTAACCTGCGGAAAATTCGACCAGCGCGGGAGGGTCGAGGCGAAAGATGTAAAGAACAGGGGAAAGGGGCGAGGGGGGAGGGGTACAGGAAAGAAGAAAGAGAACAGAGAGAAGAGAGAGAAGAGAAAAGTAAAAAGAAATACGGCGCATGGAAATATTATACAGGTAGGCGCGTTATAATCGTCCCACAATCGTAAATTGAAAATCTGAAATCGGAAATCAATATGCATATATTAGTTACCAACGATGACGGCGTTCAAGCGCCGGGACTGCTCGCCCTCGCGCAGGAGATGCGTAAACTGGGCCGTGTGACCATCTTCGCGCCGGACCGCAACTGGTCTGCTTCGGGGCATGTCAAGACTCTGGATCGTCCCTTGCGCGTGCGCGAGACGCTGTTGGCGGATGGAACCGCCGCGTTCATGTCCGACGGCGCGCCGTCGGATTGTGTCGCGCTGTGTCTGCTCGGCCTGACCGACCCGATTGACATCGTCGTTTCGGGCATCAACCCCAACGCCAACATCAGCCACGACGTGACTTATTCCGGGACGGTCACGGCCGCGATGGAGGCGGTCATCAGCGGCGTGAGAGGCGTGGCAGTCTCGCTCGATTCGCCGGAAGGATTCAAAGAGGTGCTTGATTACAGCACTTCTGCCTCCGTGGCGCGCCGCGTCGTCGAGAAAGTGATGGCGGACGGCTTGCCCGAAGGCGTAGTGCTGAACATCAATGTGCCGTATCTCAAAGAAAGTCAACTCAAAGGCTACATGATCACGCGGCAGGGGCTGCGCGTCTACCGCGACGCGCTCGATCAGCGCCTCGACCCCCGCGGCAAACCGTATTACTGGATCGGCGGCCAGTCCCCCACCGGCGTGGCTGAAGAAGGCACCGACTTCGGCGCGCTGGCCGAAGGATATGTTTCGATTACCCCTTTGCAATTGGATTTGACGAATTACAAGGCGATGGATGTGCTGAAAAAGTGGAAATGGTAGGGGATAAGCAATGCCACAAAAAGCTACTAGTGTTAATAGAACTGTTCTTTACAAGAAGAATTTCTCTTTCAGCAGGAATCTGACCCCATCCAGTTATATAAAAGCTCTAAGCAAAGAGAGTTTTTTACCATTCTTATTATATGTTGAGGAAACATCTGTGAAAAATCTTTTCCGTCTAAAATTTGAGTTTGGTATTCCTTTCGCAAGGATAATATATCCTTTTTCTAACTGGATTTTCTTGGCCGAGGGCACAATAAAATATTCAAAGATGAAAAACGAAATTACAGTTGAAGCATCGATTTCCACGGGACTACTCTTTTTCCATATATTGATTTTGTTCTCATATATAGCCCTGATAATTTGGTCCATTATCTCTGCGCATTTTACACTCGATGGCTTCTTTCCAATGCTATTATTTGTGATCGTATTTGCATCAATATACAATCGCGACATAAAACGTTATAACAGCATTGGCCTTATAGCAACGAAATTATCGAAGAAGGATAAAAGGAAATCATCATGCCCTACCTCGCCTTACAAACCCGTTACGACAAAATGCTCTACAACCGCGTCGGCCACAGCGGACTGAAACTGCCGGCCATCTCGCTCGGCTGGTGGTACAACTTCGGTGGCGTGGATATTTTTGAAAACAGCCGCGCCATCGCGCGCCGCGCCTTCGACCTCGGCGTCACACACTTCGACCTCGCCAACAACTACGGCCCTCCGCCCGGCTCAGCAGAAGAGAACTTCGGCAAACTCTTCGCGCAGGATTTCCATCCCTACCGCGATGAACTCATCATCTCTACCAAAGCCGGTTACGACATGTGGCCCGGTCCGTACGGCGAATGGGGCTCGCGCAAATATCTGCTCGCCAGCCTGAATGGTTCGCTCAAACGCATGGGGTTGGAGTACGTTGACATTTTCTACAGCCATCGTCCCGACCCCGACACGCCGCTCGAAGAAACAATGGGCGCGCTCGATTCCGCCGTCAGGCAGGGCAAAGCTTTATATGTCGGCATCTCGTCTTACAGTCCCGAACAGACCGAGGACGCCATCAAAATTCTGAACGACCTGGGCACGCCGTGTCTCATCCACCAGCCGTCGTACAACATGTTCAATCGCTGGATTGAAAATGGATTACTGGATGTGTTGACCGAGGAGGGCGTGGGATGTATCGTATTCTCGCCTCTCGCGCAGGGACAGCTTACGGACCGTTACCTGAACGGAATCCCATCTGGCGCGCGCGCCACCAAAACCGAACGCGTCTGGCTCACGCCCGAAACCGTCAACAAGAATTTGCCGCGCGCCAAAAAATTAAATGAACTCGCCCATCAACGCGGACAATCCCTGGCGCAGATGGCGCTGGCCTGGGTTCTGCGCAAACCGGCAGTGACGTCAGCGTTAATTGGTGCGAGCAGTGTCCAGCAACTCGAAGACAACCTCGCCGCGTTGAACAACTTGAAGTTCAGCGATGAAGAGTTGCAGAAGATTGACGCGATACTTAGAGAGCAATGATAGATCATGGTTAATAGTTAATGGTGCAAATCCATGATCCATTAACCATGAAATGGAGTTCTCATGCAATTCACTTCCCCTCCTAACCCGCAGGAATTCAACGAGCGCGTGTGGCAACTCGTGCGACAGGTGCCGCGCGGTAAAGTCGCGACCTACGGCCAGATCGCGCTGATGCTCCCGCCGCCGAACGGCGTGGACTTTGAATCGTACAAAGCCTTCGGTCCGCGCTGGGTGGGCGGCGCGATGGCGGCCTGCCCGGACGATGTACCGTGGCAGCGCGTGATCAACTCGCAGGGCAGGATCAGCGAGCGACCCGGCGCGCAGAAGCAACGTCAGTTGCTGGAGGAAGAAGGGATTGTTTTTGTGAAGGACAAAATTGATTTAAAAAAATACGGCTGGCATGGGCTGGATGAAGCCGACGAGCCTAGACAGGAAAAACTTTTTTAACCACAAAGGACGCGAAGTACATAAAGGAAAAACCTCGAATCTTTTTCCTTCGCGTTCCTTAATGACCTTCGTGTTTAATAAGAGGCGCAAGCGCAGAATCATGAACCCAATTGAAACCATCCTTCAAAAATATCCCGCTATGATTCTCGACGGCGCGCTGGCGACTGAACTCGAACGCCGCGGCGCGGACTTGAACGATTCGCTCTGGTCGGCAAAATTGCTGATCGAAAATCCAGAACTAATCCGCCAGGTGCATCACGATTATTTCGCCGCGGGCGCAGACTGTGCCATCACCGCCAGCTATCAAGCCAGCCTCGAAGGTTTTATGCGGCGCGGCTTGAGCAAGAACGAAGCCATTGCACTGATTCAAAAATCGGTGCAGATTGCCGCGCAAGCGCGAGACGAATTTTGGAGGGAGGAAACGAATCAGAATGGGAGACCGCGTCCATTTGTGGCCGCCTCGGTCGGGCCGTACGGCGCGTACCTGGCCGATGGCTCGGAGTATCGCGGGGAGTATGGATTAAGCCAATCGGAACTGGAGCAGTTCCACCGTCCAAGAATGGAAGCGTTGATCGCGGCGGGTGCAGACATGCTGGCCTGCGAAACCATCCCATGCTTGATCGAAGCGCAGGCGATTGTCAATGTGTTGAAAGAATTTCCGAATGTCAGCGCGTGGATCAGTTTCAGCGCGAAGGATGATGTTCACATCAGCGATGGCGAGCGATTAGCGGATTGCGCCGCCTGGCTCGATTCGTTCCCACAGGTCGCGGCGGTGGGAGTCAATTGCACTGCACCGCAGTATATTTCGTCACTCATTCGCGAAGCGCGCCATGCAACAAACAAACCGATCCTTGTTTATCCCAACTCCGGTGAAACCTACAACGCCGAGATCAAAGGTTGGGACGGTGAAGCGTGTGAGGCTTTCAGCGAACAGGCGAAGCAATGGTACGAAAGCGGCGCGCAGATCATCGGCGGCTGTTGCCGCACCACGCCCGATGATATCCGCGCCATTGCAGAGTGGGCAAGGGCATGAAATCGAACTTCGCCTTATCGAGTTAACTCGACCACCAATGTTTCCATCGCCAGGTCCAGTGTGACCTGGCTTGTTTTTGCCGCCTCATCAATCTCAAGCAGTTTGTGATAAATCGTTTCCAGCGAAGCCAGCGAGAATCGCCGGGCCTGATTGGCCGTCTTCTCCGCCACAAACGGATGCACACCCAGTGCCCGCGTCACGTCGTCTTTATTGCCTTTGGAATCCAAAACTTCACGCGCCAGCAACAGCAAACGAAATTGACGCACAACCATGCCCCACAGTGAAAACCAGTCTTCCGTTTCCAGCAAGCGATGGAGCAAAGATTGAGATTGCTTTGCGTTGCCTGCGGCCAGCGCGTCCACAAAATCAAAGATGTTTTGCTCGGCGGTGACGACGCTGACCGCTTCCACATCCTGGACTTTGAGCGGGCGCGCCCAATTGACATAGGCCAACAACTTGGCAATTTCCTGCGCGGCCTGACGCGTATCCGCGCCGACCATCTCGGCCAGTTTGCCCGCCGCGGCGGGTTCGATCTGCCCGTTTTGATTCTTTGTCTCGCTGATGATCCAGCCCGCCATATCTTTCGCACGCGGCGACATGAAGGCTTTGGTTTGAATCAACGCGCTGTGCTTCTCCGCCCATTTGACCAGCCAGTGCTTCTCAGCCTCTTTCGGTTCAACAAACTCGTACATCACCAGCCGCGCCGTATCGGGGACCTTCTCCAGGAATTCTTCAAATTTCTTACGCGAGTTTGGCGCGGTATATTTCGCGGACGGGTTCGCGAGAATCACAAGCCGCCGTTTCGCTAAAAACGGCATCGCATTGACCGCGTTGTTCAAGTCGTCTTCGCTCATGGTGCGGGCTTCGAGCCGCGCCGTGTTCATTCCCGCGCTGGAGGCATCGGGAAAATCCGCGGTGAATTCTGAGATGCGGCGCGTGATGGCGAATTCGTCGTTGCCAAAGAGGAAGAAAGTGTTAGGCATTAGGTTTTTTTAACCGCAAAGCACACTAGAGTGTGTATGCAAAATCAATTTCATGTGTCATTCTGAGGAGCGAAGCGACGAAGAATCTCAAATTTTGAACGAAAAAACAAGATTCTTCGCTCCCGTTGGTCGCTCAGAATGACATGAGACGAATTTGCATACAGACCCTAAGAACGCAAAGAAGAAAGTGGAAAGAAGAAAGAAACTTAGCGGCCTTCGTGTTTAATTTTTCGTAATCACGCGGTGCGCGGTGATTCGGCCGCGCAGGGATGACCGCACCTCAACCAGTTGCAGGTTGCCCATCTCAGCATCGGTCGTGATCCTCTGCTGGATGACCGGTCCAAGCGGCTGGCTGAGCAAAACGCCTACAGCCGCAAACGCGACCGCCAGGGGCAGGCGCAAAATCCGCCCGAGGAGAGATTTGCCGCCTCGAAGCACGAACCAGGCCAGGGTCCCCGCGAGAAGCGCAGTGGTGGCGAGGTTGGTCCCGCATCCGGCGTGGATGGCGAGTTCGCGTTCGCCGGCGCGCAGTCGAGTCAGCGCTTGAGTGACCGCCGAGGCAACGTCTTCCGTTGAAAAGTTTCCGAGGATGAAAAAGCCGGTGGGGTTGGAATGTCCGGCCATGTGCTGATTGGGATATTTCCCGGCGAGCATGTGAAGCGTGGCATGTTCGAGCGCGTGATTGCGGCGGGTTTCGAGGATGAGGGGAAGATCGAGGATTGTGTTAGCCATGTGAGGATTATACCTTTTATGAGTTAGCGACAAAACAATTAAACACAAAGGACACGAAGGACTCAAAGGTAAAAACTTCGTGCCCTTTGCCGTCTCGCACCGTCGTGCTCGCGGCACGAACGGTGTGTGCTTCGTGTTTAAAGATTTTCATGGATTGGCATGCTCCATGGCTCGATACGTTTCAAGCAGATTCAACAAGATCATATCCGTGAACGCATTGACCTTGCGCAGAAGATCGCCCCAGGCCTGACCCGACGGCACGTTGGCTTCCTGATAGACCTGAATGACAGATTGAAGCAAAGCATCGCGGAAAAACAAAAAGGCGCGCGCCGCATCCACGTTGTTGAGACCGAAGCGGCGGGCGCGCGAAGCGTATTCGTATCCGATGGAATGCGCCTCGGAGGAGGCTTCATCTCCGTCCGATGACAGATAATTGATCAAGCCCTGAAACAACGAACGCGCCGATTGACGATACTGGGCGCGCGCGTCTTCATCCAATTTTTGATACCAGGCTTCCGCTTCGAGCCGCCCCTCGGAAATTTGCAAGCGGATGTTGCGCACCGCGGCCTGAATCACACTGACCGGTTCGATGGCCTGTCCGCCGCGCATCGTGTCGGCCCACAAAAGGACTTCACTGCGCTTGTAGCGGCGATGCCCGCCCTGCGTGCGATGCACGGGCAGGATGCCTTTGTTGGACCAGGCGCGCACCGTGCTGGGGTGGACGCCGAGCAGTTCGGCGGCTTCGTGGAGGGAGAGCCATTGATCGTCCATGGTGGTTTGGATTGTAATGGAAAATGCCCCATTCCTCCTCAAATTTCTTTGGAATTTGAGGAGGAATGGGGAGAGGCTACTTCCCGCTCTTGATCATCTGCCGCGCCACCGTTTTATAAAGTTTCATCCAGAGAATTTGGGTGATTCGCAAGCCATGAACGTAAAGTGTTCGCGATCCGCTCAACATCTTCCAGATGAGAAGCGCATATCTCGTACAACTCATCCGCGCTCACATCATGATAGAAGTGCACGAGGCGGTTGCGATAGCCCGCCAGTTTGAGCATCAATTCAAAGTCACCGGCAGAGATTACCTCGTCTTTGTTCAATGCCACGGCGATTTCCTTATATTCCGTCACCGCCTCGCCGAATCCCTTCGCGAGGGTATGTCTGCCCAAATCAAAGATAGCCTCCAACGCGCGGCGCAGGCAGGATTCCGCCGCCCAGACATTCCGGCTGTCTTGCATGAAGATCGGTTTGGAATTCAGCGGCAGGGAACGGATTTCTTTCAACATCCGATCCACCCACATCAGGCGGTCACTGACGACTCGTTTGGAAATTTTACCCGGCATCACGTCATGCCTCGTGCAGGATTGTTGCCATACGGTCGCGTTCCAGTTCGGCCAAATCGCCGGCGCGGCGGAGCACGAAGAGTTCATATTCATCGGCCAGGTACGAATCCTCGGCGTAGATGCGTTCGCCGCGGATAATGTTGGCGGCAAGGAAGGCGTCCACTTCCTGCAACACAAGCAGGTCAACACGCGGCACATTGAAGAGGCCTTCCAGTTCAAGCATCAAATCAACTTTGTCATCAACCGAGAATGGAGAGGGGATCAGGATACCAATATCCAAGTCGCTTTGCGATTTCTGGAATTGGTACGCGTCATCGTCAAGCGCATAAAGCACTTCAGCGGCGCGACTGCCGAAGACGTATAACGCCTTGATCCCCCGCTTCCTACATATTGACTCGATCTTCTGCTGTCGGACATTCATATGCTTATTATACTTATTTCCCGCTCTTGATCATCTGCCGCGCCACCTGCATCAACTCGTGCGCGGAGCGCAGAGTCCCTTCGCCGACTTCGCCCAGCATCTGTGACAGTTCCAGCAGTTGCGGCTCGCCGGTGAGACGTTCGACGCGCGTCAGCGTGCGGTTGCCTTGAATCAGTTTCTGCACCTGATAGTGTTCATCGCCGAAGGCGGCCAGTTGCGGCAGGTGCGTCACGCAAAAGACCTGATGGTTGCGTCCGAGGTGCCAGAGTTTGTAGCCAACCACGAGTCCCACGCGCCCGCCGATGCCCTGATCAATTTCATCGAAGATGAGCGAGGGGATTTCATCAGCCTTCGCCAGAATATTCTTTAACGCCAGCATCAGGCGCGAGGTCTCACCGCCGGAGGCGATGCGCGCCAGCGGTTTGAGTCCCTCGCCGGGATTCGGGGCGACAAGAAATTCCACGCGATCAAATCCATTTTGATCGAACGCCACGCGTGAACCGTCCGCCAGGGGAATGCCGTTCGGATCGGGACGCGTCTGAAAGTCCACGCCGAAGCGGGCGGCAGCCATCTTGAGGTCATCCAGTTCGATCTCGATGCCCTTGCCTAATTTCTCCGCGGCGGCTTTACGTTTGTCCGAAAGCGCCTGCGCCTGCCTGGATAAAGTTTGCAGTAATTTATCTTCCTCGGCTTCCAACGCGCCGATGCGCTCGCTTGCGCCTGAAATATTTTCCAACTGCTTGCGCGCGTCCGCGCCGAAGGCGATCACGGACGGAATGCTTCCGCCATACTTGCGCGTGAGATTGTGAATCAAATTCAAACGTTCTTCGGCTTCCTCCAAACGTTTGGGGTTGAATTCGATTTCATCGAGGTAATCGCGCAGAGAACGAATCACATCCGCCAGTGTGTCTTCGAGCGTGGCGGCTTCGTCGGCGAGTTCCTCCTGCGCCTTGTCAATTTTGGCAAGCGCGGCCAAGGCCTGCGCGGCCTGCCCCACCAAGTCGCTGGCCGCGGGCGATTCCTGCGAGCCTTCGTCCAACACTTCCAGCGCGTGTTGCGCGTACCGCGCGAGCGACTCGGCGTTGGCCAGTCGGTCGCGTTCCTTTTTCAATTCTTCATCTTCGCCGGGCTTGAGCTTGGCGTCCTCGATCTCCTGCGCCTGAAACATCAGCATCTCCACGCGGCGGTCGGCGTCCACCTGCGCCTGACGTAGATCGTTCAACTCCTTGCGGACGTTCAATAACTTTTGATAGGTCTGACGATATTCAGCGAGCGGCTTGGCGACTTCGGCGTAACGATCCAACAAACCAAGATGCGCGCGCGGATCGAGCAAAGACAAGTGCTCGGATTGGCCATGGATATCTATCAGCGCCGAACCAAGTTCCTTGAGCAGAGTCAGGTTCACGGTCCGGCCATTGACGCGGGCCACACTGCGTCCCTCACGCCGGACTTCGCGCGCGACGGTCACATAGTTGGGATCATCCAATAATTCTTCGCGCTTGAGGATTTCGTTCACCGCTTCTTTTTCCGGACCTTTGAGCGCGAACACACCCTCGACCACTGCCGCGTCTGATTCTGCTCTGACCACTGTCGCGTCCGCGCGGCCGCCCACGAGCATATCCACCGCGTCGAGGATGATGGACTTGCCCGCGCCGGTCTCACCCGTGAGGATGATGAGTCCCGCGCCAAGTTTGAGATCGAGTTTGTCTATGATGGCGAAATTTTGAATGTGAAGTTCGGTCAGCATAATTTATAACTGGATACCTGAAAATCGTGCGTAAACGGTGGGTGTGGCGACGAACACATAGATTCCCTGCCAGATGATCGAGAAGAAATTACCGGTAAACAAAAAGAACAAAGCCACGGGGAGCGCGCCGATGACGATGCTGGCGGCGATCACAAAAAACAGGACGCGCGAACGGCGACGAATCAAACGCAGGAGGATGTTGGCGATGATGGTCCCGGCTCCCGCCGCGATCGCGAGGGAAATAAAAATCATAAAAAAGCCGCCGAGGAAAGAGATGGCCGAGACGATGACGCTGGCAATGGCAGAAAGAACGACCGTGACCGTCAGGCCGATCACATAGTCATACCAGACCGCAGTGTCGAAGGTCTTTTGCAATTCGCGCACACAGTTCCTGCACCGATATCCGGTCGGTGTGCGGACTGCGCACTGCGTGCAGATGGGCCGCTCGCAACGATTGCAACGCAGTGTGGTGGGACGATTGGGATGAACATAGCAGTACAACGTGGCAGATTGGGTCATAGGCATCCATCAGCGATTTTGAATTTTTTAACCACAGATAAACACAGATGAAAAATCAAAGGTTTGATGAACGAGGGTCTCATGGTTTGTCAGACTTCCAATACACCGAAGGAAGGAGGCACTTGATTTCCACTTTCGGCTTTCCGAAGTTTATCAGAAGACAGACCTCCCTCCAACCCGGTCGCGCGAAGATAATTCAACGCCTGGGCTGTATGTTCCTGCATTAGCGCAGAGACCGCCTTCAGTTCCACTAGGACTCTTTGCTCTACAAGCAGATCAGCAAAAAATTCCCCTACGACAACACCTTCAAAGGTAACCTTTACAGGATGTTGTTGAGCAACTATTAACCCATCCTTCCGAAGAATGTGCGCGAGTGCATTCTCATAAACTTTCTCCACAAAGTCAATACCCAAGCTGTTGCTGACTTTGTAAGCGCAACCAATGATTTGCTGGGTAATTTCATTCACGTCTCGAGAGGGCATATCATCCACCTCGTTTTCATCAATCATCAAGAGTTCATCTGAGTTCATCTGCGGTGAATTTACCGAATTGATGGCCAAGTTTCTAGATATGAGGTTGATTCATATGCGCGTTCAAGTTTCGATAGAAATAACCCGGGTCTCCAAAGCGGACGAATTTTGCGGCGTATTCCGCGGCGCGCACGTCCACGTGATCATCTTCAGCCAGCGGGAGCGGCGGCTGACCGTCCACGCTGACGACCGAGTTGTCACTCTTGACGATGATGCTGATGGATGAACCTTCGGCCAACACCACCGCGCGATCCACCGACAAATGCGGCGCAATCGGGACGATGAGAATATTTCGCAAATCAGGCGGCAGGATCGGTCCGCCCGCGGCGAGCGCGTAAGCCGTCGAACCGGTCGGTGTGGCCGCGATGAGTCCATCGCAAACATAGGTCGTTAGCAGTCGTCCATCCACACTGGCCGCGAGTCGCACAGGGCGCAGATTCAACCCGCGGCTGACCACGGCTTCGTTGAGCGCCTGCCAGTGCCCAAGTACCTCGCCGCCGCGCACATGTTGCGCCGAAAGCATCATGCGATTCTCGATCCAGGCTTCACCGTTGAACAAACGCTCGAACATCTCACGCCATTCCCCGCGCTCGACTTGCATCAAAAAACCGAGGCGGCCCAGGTTGATTCCCAGAATCGGCACGCCGCATGGAGCGCATAAATGACCCGCCCGCAACATGGTCCCATCGCCGCCGACCGCGATCATAATGTCGAATTCGCCCTGCTTGACGCGCTTGCGCAACTCTTCGTCGTAGACCGAGCCTTGAGGAACATCAAAGCCCTTGCCCTTCAGGAATTTGACGATCAAGTCCGCTTCGGCGAACGCGTCCGGTATTTTTGGATATGAAACGACAACAGGGCGTTTCGGAATGAATGCGTCGGGCATGATGAAATAATTATACCTTGTTGACCTCTCCTAACCCCTCCTGTCACTTGGTGACATCCTCCCCTTTCCTCTCCCAATGAGAGAGGAAAGGGGATGGCGGGGTGGGGATGGATGAGGTCTAAGCCAAACTTTGATCGCACACTTTCTTGAATCCGCATTTGCGGCAACGCGCCGCGTCTTCATGGGACCTCGGGACATTCGTCCGATATTCATCACGCTTCATCTCCGCCAGTTCATCCAGCAACGCGGACTCGAGTTCGGACGTGTAATCCACGGCGAAATCACGGTTTGGATAATGGATGATCCCATACGGCGGACGCCTGCCAAACGTTTTCTCCACCAAAAGACAATAGGCCGCGACCTGGAAGATATGCGAATCATACGGAGCCTCGGGCGTGCGCCCCGATTTCACTTCGACCGGAATCAACTTCCCATCGTGTTCCACCAAATAATCAGGTTTGCCGGTCAATCCCAATTCTGCATAAAAGAGCGGCTTCTCCACTTCGCCCCAGGCGCGCGTATCGGTGTAGACGACGCGTCCGCCTGGCAGGCCCGCTTCCCGTCGCTGACGGTTGCCTTGCAGTAAAAAAATAATAGCGAGGATGAAGAGAAGGATGGCAATGTAAAGCATGGTTTTCAGTAATCAGTAGGTCAGTGAGAGCTTTTCGTTCCTTTGATAACTTTCTTCACACGTGCAAGTCCCGAACCGGACAAATCCTCCATCCGCTTTTCGAGCGGCGGCGACCAATTGTTCCTTATTTGATGCCTTCACGGCGGGCAACGTTCGTTCCAAGTGTTGCGACACTTCTTTGGGCCGGCATGCCTTCAAGTAATTCAAAACGGTCATTTCAGATTCCTATTTCAGCAAAAGTGTGGTGACGTAAACTGCGAGCAGAATCAAAGCCGTCAGCAACAGGAGTCCGCCCAACGTCCGGAGCAGACCCGCCGCGATGACCTTGCGTCCGTGCTGGCGATGCAGTTCAGTCCCAGTGGCAAGCTCCGTCTGGTTCTCCGATTCCACGCCCTGCTTGCGATACCACCAGGCGCGGCGGCAGTAAAGATACGATCCGATCTCGGAAGCGCGGATGATGGCGGACATAGGCAAAGTATAGCACAAATTTTCTAAGTCGGTCGTGGAGCCGTCGAAGAAAAATATCTCATCGGATTTTCCTCGATTTGAGGACATATCGCGAGGTTTATTTCCATCCTATTGTCAAATCAATACACCCTCGTTATAATGTGCGTCTCTCGGGCGGATAGCTCAGTTGGTTAGAGCACTGCTTTGACATAGCAGAGGTCGTAGGTTCGAGCCCTATTCCGCCCACAGGAAGGCCCCTAGTTTCGGGGCTTTTTTGATTCATACCAAATGTCATACAAATTCAATTATGGACTACAGTGTCCGAATGTTCAGAGGAGGGTTATAAAAGACAAAGTCAGTTCAATTTCCCGCATTACACAAAGGAGCCTCTCATGTTTATTGATTTCCTCACGCTCGTCATGATCAACCTCGTCGCTGGCACCGTCTTGCTCGCCTACTATCTGTGGAGAGGTATTGACGAAAAAGATCAGCGCCCTTACGCGTCCGCCTTCTTTGTCACGGGCCTTTGCAGCCTGGTCACCGGCCTGCAGATCTCGTTCACCTGGCCCCTGCCCGGCGCTTACAACGTGGGCTACGGCGACGCCACTACGCTCTTCGGGCTGGTCTTCCTCGCTACATCCATTTCATTGTGGCAGGGCTGGAACCTCCTGCCGGTCAGCATCTATTCCTTCTTCGCCGCGATTGACGCGTTGATCGTGGGCATCCGCATCTATTCTCTGCAATTGACGAAAGAGCCCCTGATCTCAGCCGTGGGCTTCATTCTGGCGGGCCTCGCTGGCCTCGGCGTCTTCCCCTTCCTGATGTGGTTCAGGAAAAATCAAGTTGTCCGCTGGATTGGAATTGCGCTCCTGCTGGGAACGGCTTTGCTGTGGGGCATTACCTTCTATGGTTCGCTGTGGGGCCATATGGCAAGCTTTGCCAAATGGGTCCCCGCCACGATGGTAACTCCTGCTCCATAAAAACAGCCCGGGTTAAATCGGGAGGAGGCTATCTCTTCCCGATTTTTATTTTGCTTGACAAGCATCCGAACACGCATATAATAGCGGCACATACATAAACGCCTCAACCGGGACGAGTAAGCGGCTCCCGTTTCTGACAGGAAGAACAAGCCGACGATTGAGAGCTTGTTCCAGAAGCAACCGCCGAAAACCACCCGCGAGCGTGAATCTGAAAGCGATTGGCACTTAGCAATCAGCGATTAAGAAGAACGGTAAGCCCCGTTATCGGCTCAAAGAGATATGTCGCAAGACATAAACTCGGGTGGAACCACGTGAGCAAAACTCTCGTCCCGTTTGGGCGAGAGTTTTTTGTTTAGTACCTCACCATTCCTCTCCCGCGCCTTGTCGCAAAATACAGCGGGCAAGCGGCGCACCCTCTCCCTTCCTCCCTTCGAGGGGAGGAAGGGAGAGGGAAAGGGTGAGGGTTGGAGAGGTCACAGAAAGGAAGCAAGAATGTCACATCAAAACAGTGAACGATACGAGGATTCAAATCTTTATCGAATCCGTCACTCTGCCGCGCACATCATGGCGCAGGCCGTGCTGGAGATGTTCCCGGATGGAAAGATCACCATCGGCCCGCCTATCGAGAACGGGTTCTACTATGATTTCGATCTTCCGCGCAATCTCACGCCCGAAGACCTTGAGCAAATCGAGAAACGCATGCGCCAGATCATCGCGGGCAAATTCGAGTTTCAGAAAAAAGTTGTCTCAGCGGAGGAGGCGCGCAAAATCTTCAAAGACCAACCTTACAAACTTGAGTTGATTGACGGACTCGAAAAAGGTGGCCTCGATGAATATGGCAACCCTCTCAAAGAGAAGCCGGAGATTTCGATCTATCAACACGATTCCTTCGTGGACTTATGCCGCGGCCCGCACGTCGAAAACACGAAACAAATCAAGCCCGACGCCATTAAATTGATGAACGTGGCAGGCGCGTATTGGCGCGGCGACGAACACAACAAAATGCTTCAACGCATCTATGGCACGGCCTGGGAAAGCAAAAAGGAACTTGAAGATTATCTCTGGCAGATCGAGGAAGCCAAAAAGCGTGATCATCGCAAACTCGGCAAGGAATTGGAAATCTTCACATTCGATGACGAGGTCGGTCCCGGCCTGCCGCTGTGGCTTCCGAATGGCGGCGTGATGATCGAGGAGTTGGAGAAACTTGCCAAAGAGATGGAAGAGAAAGCTGGCTATCTGCGCGTCCGCACGCCGAACCTGACGAAAGAGGATCTGTTCATTCGCTCGGGACATCTGCCTTATTATGCAGAGAGCATGTACCCTCCGATGGAACTCGAAGGCGTGAAATATTACGTCAAGCCGATGAACTGCCCGATGCACCACAAGATTTTCGCGTCGAAGGGCCGCTCGTATCGCGACCTGCCGATTCGTCTCGCAGAATATGGGACGTGCTACCGTTACGAAAAATCCGGCGAACTCTTCGGCCTGATGCGCGTCCGCTCATTGCAGATGAATGACGCCCACATGTACGTCACGGAGGACCAGTTCGAGCAGGAATTCCTCGGCGTAATTGACTTGTATCTCAAATACTTCAAGTTGTTTGGAATCGAGAAGTACGTGATGCGCTTGTCCCTGCACAGCAAGGAAGGGCTTGGCAAGAAGTACGTGGATAACGAACGCCTGTGGCTCAAGACGGAAGACATGGTACGCCGCGCCATGAAGAACGGCAATGTGCCTTTTGTCGAGGCGGAGGATGAAGCCGCGTTTTACGGCCCCAAGATTGACGTCCAGATTTGGAGCGTGATCGGCAAGGAATTCTCGCTCGCCACGAATCAAGTGGATTTTGCCCAGCCCGCGCGTTTCGATTTGAAGTTCACGAACAAGGAAGGCAACGAGGAAGTGCCGCTGTGCATCCACCGCGCGCCGTTGTCAACGCACGAGCGCATGGTTGGTTTCCTGATCGAGCATTACGCGGGCGCGTTTCCCGTCTGGCTCTCGCCCGAACAGGTGCGCGTCATCCCGATCACGGATGGGCAGAACGAGTACGCTCAGGGCATCGTCCAGCAATTGCGCGAGCAGGGCATCCGCGCCAGCGCGGACATCAGCGCGCAACGCATGAATGCCAAGATCCGTTCGGCACAGTTGATGAAAGTGCCGTACATGCTGGTGGTTGGCGAGAATGAGATGAAAGCGAATCAAGTCTCACTGCGCGTGCGCGATGGCAGCCAGCAGAACAACATCGCGCTCAGTGAGTTTATTGCGCGGGCAAAGGATCGGATTGCGAGGCGGGCGAAGGAGTTGTGAGAGGAAAGAAGAAAATAGAGGAAAGGCAACAGGCGGAGGGCTGGAGGCTCTCCGCCTGTTTCATCCTTATGAGAGTTACCGGCTCCACCCCTCCACCACGCCATTCACTTGATTCAGCGAAACGACCTGGCACGTAAATGGATTCACCAGCACGGCACGATTTTCTCCTTTTGTATCTTGAGTATTGAGAATCAGCCACTGCCCATCCGGTCCCCAAAACGAGTTAAAGGCGGTGGAAACTTGCGGCTCTACAACCATCTTGCGCTCCGAGCCGTCCAGCCGCGAGATGAAGATACCCCAATTCATTTCGCCAACGACGCGGTCTGCGAACACGATCCACTGTCCATCCGGCGAGATCGCGCCATAGCCTGCCTTGTTTTGAATCGCGAACAAGGATTTCGTCTCGCCGCTTTGCAAGTTATATGACGTAAACGTAAATCCGTCCCCGCTCATCACTGCATAGACGACGGTCTGGCGATCAACCCAGCCTGTGGGCGAAATCACCTGCGCTGGGGCTGTGTTGATCTTCTGGAGTCCCGAACCATCCGCGTTAACCACATACAATGCAAACGTATTCGTAAACATCAGGCGCGTGTTATCGGGCGACCAGAGAATGCGGTAGCCGTCTGTTCCAATCGCAATCGTCTGGCCGCTGGCAAGATCGCGAACGCGGATCCCATCCGCCGCGTTGTAGGCCAGACGCGTCCCATCCATGGAAAGCGAGGGCCATGATCCCTCATCCATCCTTTGCAGGTTCGTCCCATCCAAATTGCCGATATAGATCGCAGGAAGCATCCCACCTTCATTTACGGTTGTGACCAACTTACCGCTAACTCCAGCCGGAAGCGTGTCGTTCCGACCTGTCACTTGATTCCATTTATCGAACGTGAGACAAAGCCCCGCCTGCGGCGTCGGCGTAACGAACAACGCGTCTGGACTCCATTCAACCTGGAAGGTTTTTTCCTCTCTCGTCACTGCCTGAAAATTGAGAATGGCCGTCAAATTTCCTTTGGGGAATTCCCAGGAGGAACCGGGAATTTCAGCGAAACAAACTTCCCAGCTGAATTCAACGGGAAAATCGTCCCCGCCGCCTCCTCCTCCGCAATTGGGAGTATATCCAACGATATCCACACTGATCCAATTCGCGCTTGCGCCGGGATCGGCTTTGAACTGAAAGGAGTAACCGTATGAACTGGAAGATATCGAAACCAGCCGGATATTGTATCCGCCCATTTTGAAGTCTTTATTCACGATCCATTCGCCTCCTGCCTGCGGATTCTGTCCGGCATCGAATTCAAATTCAGCCTGCTCTTTCGCTCCTACAGGGCTAGTGTGTTCAACCTCATACGTGATTGTCAGCGGCGGGACAAAGTTTTTATCAACTTTATAAACCCATACCTCGGCATTTGGGCTGGTGGGCGTTGGCGGTTCGATATCATTGGTGAAGGTTGGCGGAATCTCTGTGCCAATCGAATCAATAAGCTTGACATCTTTTATCCACCACGATGAACCATCGGTGAGCGCATTTTTGCCCAGGGCATCGTAGCGGAACTCGCCCATCAAAACAAAACTATTCCCAATGTCAAGAACTTTTGTAATCACCAGCGGGTTTTCTGGAGGAATGGTTGCATTCGCTTCGGGCGCTGGCGAAGGCGAAGGCAGGATTTCCGTCACCGGAATCACCGTCAACTCTGGCGGCGCGGGAACGAACTGCAGCGGCAACTCCCAATTTTCGGGAACTGCGCCGGGCAGGGTATTGAAAATACAAGGCAGGACAAACACGGCCTCGGTCACATCCGCAGGAATGGGCAGCATATTGCCAACCACATCCATCTTGGTACCATCAGGCAGGCGCAGGTAGGGTGGCTTAATACAACCACCGGTTGCCGCTTCGCCTTCAGGGTAAGCAGAGCGAGGTACGCCAGATACAAAATAGTAGATGTCGGATTTATCCGAGGTGAGCACAGCGCTTTTCACAGTCACCGTCACGCCATCCCGCGTGACGCTGACCGGCTCCTTCAAAACACGAATCGGCGCACCTTGCTCAACGAGTCCAAAACCGGGGAGATAGCCCAGCGATCTTCCCAACGCATAAACCACGCCACTCAGAATCAGCAGAACCAACAGGGCAATCAGGATCGCCACAAACGGGCGAGTGCGAAGAGTAGTCATCGGAGATTCCCTTTCGAGTCGCGCCGAAATGTTCGGCCACAAATTGGTGTTCTCGGGGACGCCGCGGCGGGCGAGGGCTTCCAACGCGTCTTTCATGCGTTTGTCGTTCATTTCTCGCTCCTATCTGCGAGCACGCTGCGCAATCGTTCCCGCGCCGCGTTCAACAACCATTTGATCGTGCCTGCCGCTGTGCCGGATTCTTTCGCCATCTCGGCCTCGCTCATTTCCAAAAAATATCTTTGGACGATTACAGCTCTTTGGCGCGGCGACAACTTTTGCATGGCGTCCCAGATTTGATGTTGGACTTCGATAGACTCGACCTGCGCCTCGACCGACTCAACCGTCGCGGCCGGTTCCGCAAAAAGAGATTCATCCGCATCTTCCCCGATCTCCAAAGTCCCTGAAAGGGGAACCTGCCGCGCCGACCTCTGCATCATCTTCACTGAAGCATTGACCACGCTCCGCATGAACCACGGCTCGAACGGACGCGTCGCATCGAAGCCGCGAATGGAGCGAAACGCCCGGAGAAAAGAATCCTGTACGATGTCCTCGGCCAGCCCGAGGTCCCGCGTGATCAGGTAGGCGGCACGTACAGCTTTCACCTGATAGCGCGCAACCAGGAATTCCAACCCAGCGATGTCGCCTCGTTTTAATTTCTGAATGGCCTGGTGTTCGTCCAGCATCGTCCTCCACTATATCTATCCAATCATAATGCAAAAGGTTGGGTCATTTTATTGACGATTCCCCGCCGCGCGTGGTATCATTCGCCCGCTAAAAAACCAGCCGTCGGCTGGTCGTCCGTTTTTGAAATGAGGAGAAGCATATCAGCGCAAACGAATTTCGAGTAAATGAGGCATCCGTGTGGCGGAAGTCCGATTGATTGGGCCGGATGGCGGCAACATCGGAGTTGTGTCCATCAAGCAGGCTCTGCAGATTGCCCGCGATGCCGAGTTGGATCTGGTGGAGGTTTCACCCGGGGCAAATCCCCCCGTCTGCCGCGTAATGGATTTTGGCAAGTTCATTTATGAACGCGCCAAAAAGGAACGTGAGGCCAAGAAGGCGCAGACCAAGATCGAGGTCAAGGAAATCCGCCTGAGGCCGAAGACAAATGAAGCCCACCGCGGTTTTAAAGTGGACGATGCCCGCCGCTGGCTTTTGCAGGGACACAAAGTCCGAGTCACGATCAAGTTCCGCGGCCGCGAGATGGATTATCCTGAGATTGCGCTGGAGGATCTGAAAGAGATCGCGCAGTCACTGGCAGATGTCAGCACAATCGAGCAGGCCCCAATGATGGAAGGCCGAACAATGCTGGTCGTGTTGGCGCCGGGAAAAGCTCCAGCCAAGAAAAAAGACAAAGCCGAGAATCCGGCTGAGGTCAAGGAAGAAGCGAAGTAAGCTCGTCGCCGGGGACGGCTACGAGAGCAGTTGAAATTCCCAACGATGTTGATCGTCCGCGGCGAAAGAAGTTCCGCACTTGGAAGAATACCAAGTACAAGCGTTTTATTTTGTCTGAAAGGAGTACGTCACAGTGCCTCGCAAAGCCAAATCCGGCAAATTCAAGCTGAAGACCCACAAGGCGACCTCGAAGCGTTTTCGCCTGACGGGTTCGGGCAAACTTGTGCGCACCAAAGGTGGCAAGAGCCACCTGCGCCGAAACACATCGAAGCGCGTGAAGAACCAACTCGCTGAGATGCAGACCGTCAAAGGCCGACGCATCATCAAGAATGTGAAGCGTCTCGCGCCGAACATGGAAGAGTAGCTTTTGAACCCCGAAGGCCGCAAAGATCGCAAAGAATCAAAAATTTTCTTAGCGCTCTTCGCGTGCTTGGCGGTGAAACAATATCCGTTTTTATTGCGGCTCCTGGGTGTACACAACTGGCACAACCTGCACTGAAAAGCGCAGTACAAGCCGACGCCCCGAGGTTCGCAGGAGGTAACAAATGACACGTATCAAGGGTGGTCCGTTCGGACACCGTCGTCACAAGAAAATTTTAAAGATCACCAAAGGACAGCGCGGCGCGAAGCACTTTTTGTTCAAGCGCGCCAACGAGGCCATGCTGAAGAGTCTGTGGTACGCCACGCGCGACCGCCGAGTCCGCAAGCGCGACCTGCGCAAGTTGTGGATCGCCCGTATCAATGCGGCGGCCCGCCTGAACGGGACGACCTATAGTCGCCTCGTGGCGGCGATGAAGAAAGCCAACATCGCCCTCAACCGCAAGATGCTGGCAGACATCGCCGTGCGCGACCCGAAAGCCTTCGCGGCGGTGGTGGCAAAAGCGAAATAAATTTGTAGAGCGAGATAATATCTCGCTCTACTGTTTTAACGGGGTACAATACTTTCATGAACAAAGTTCTGGTGGATCGAACTCTTCCGACCGGTCAGACGCTTCAAATCGTGCAGGGCGATATCACCGCAGAGACGACCAACGCCATCGTCAATGCCGCCAATGAACATTTGCAGCATGGCGCGGGTGTGGCAGGAGCGATCGTTCGACATGGCGGACGAATCATTCAGCAGGAATCAGATGAATGGATTCGCGAGCATGGCCCGGTCTCACACTCGCATCCCGCGTGGACCTCGGGCGGGCTTCTGCCTGCGAAATATGTGATCCACGCGGTAGGCCCGGTTTGGGGCGATGGCGATGAAGATGCCAAACTCGCCGCGGCCGTTCACGGGTCACTGGAAGTTGCGGATCAATTGAATCTGATCTCCATTTCGTTTCCCGCCATCTCCACCGGAATCTTTGGGTTTCCAAAAGAACGCGCCGCGGGCGTCATGTTCAAAGCCATCGAAAAATATTTTTCGCAGAACAAGTCCCAAATCAAACTGGTGCGGCTGGTCTTGTTCGACGACGTGACGATCAGAGCGTTCATAAAAAGTTGGGAGGATGGTTAATGGAGAATGGGCACCGCTTAAATCCATTCTCCATGTTCCATTAACCATGATTTCTTCATTCCAAAACCAAAAATTGAAACTCGTCCGTGCCCTCGCTGGCCGCCCAAAGGAACGGCGCGAGGCGGGCGCGTTCCTTGCTGAAGGCGTGCGACTTATCGAAGATGCATTCGCGGCAAATTGGCCGATTCGATTTGTATTGTATTCGGATGAATTGAGCGAGCGGGGAAGAGAGTTGGTCAAGAAGTTAGAAGATAAGAAGATAGAAGTTGAGAAAGTGGAAAGCGGTTTACTGCAATCGCTGAGCGAAACCGAAACTTCTCAAGGAATCATCGCCGTCCTCAACCAGGTTCCATTAACCATTCATCCATCGCCCAATTTCATTTTGATTCTGGATTCCATCCGCGATCCCGGCAACCTCGGGACATTGCTTCGTTCCGCGGACGCGGCGGGCGTGCAGGCTGTGCTGATTCCGCCAGAAACAACGGACGCCTTCGCGCCGAAAGTCGTCCGTGCCGGGATGGGCGCGCATTTTCGGTTGCCGATTCATTCGATGAGTTGGAACGAAATCCGCGCGCAATTTAGTGCGACGCACCCGCGCTTGAACATTTATCTCGCCGACATGGACGGCCAGTCCTGTTGGGAAACGGATTTCCGCACGCCGCTGGCGCTGATCGTTGGCGGCGAGGCCGAGGGCGCAAGCGAACAAGCGCGCAAACTGGCGAATGCTTTTGTGAAAATTCCAATGGCAGGCAAAACAGAATCATTGAACGCGGCGGTGGCCGGGTCTGTGTTGATGTTCGAAGTGATGAGACAAAGGAATCTAAACACAAAGGTCACAAAGGAGCACTAAGGAAAAGTTTTGTGTAACTTCGTGTCCTTAGTGTTTAATAAATCATGAAAATCCGCTCGATCACCTATTTCTGCAATCCCAAATATCCGCTGGATGAAAAAGTCATTCAAGCGGCTGGAGAATTTCTCGCAAAGGCCAAATCCGCGTATGAGGCCGCGGGCTACGAAGTCCAGACCGTGCGCCTGGCGACCATTCCATTTCCAAAACTGCTGGGCGAAAAACAGATCACTGATCTGCCCAAGCTAGCTGAACGATTTTCAAAACTCATCGAACATAATGGAATCGGATACGTCTCGGTGGGACCAGCCTTGCCTGAGTCGCCGCAGAGTTTCGAGGTCATTCCCGAAGCGATTGCCGCCAGTCAAAATGTCTTCTTCGGCGGCGTAATCGCCGATGAAAAAATCCATCTCGCCGCGCTTCGAGCCTGCGCCGAAGTCATCGTCAAGTGCGCACCGATTGACCCGAACGGATTCGCCAACCTGCGTTTTGCCGCGTTGGCGAATGTCCCCGCGGGCGCGCCTTTCTTCCCTGCCGCGTATCACGATGACGATCAGCCCGCGTTCGCCATTGCGACCGAAGCGGCGGATTTGGCGGTGGACGCTTTCAGCCGACAAACCATGGACAATAGACCATGGACGATAGACGAAGGACGACGAACGCTGATCGCAGAGATTGAAAAGCACGGCAAAGCGATTGCTCGCATAGCGAACGAATTATCGAATAATCAAATATTCGGCGTTCGATTTGGCGGCATTGACTTTTCTCTCGCGCCGTTCCCCGATGACGCGCACTCACTCGGCAACGCAGTCGAAAAAATGGGCGTTCCAAAAATCGGACTGCACGGTTCACTGGCCGCCGCGGCGCTCCTGACCGAAGCAGTGGATCGCGCCAACTTTCCTCACACCGGCTTCAGCGGCTTCATGCAACCCGTGCTCGAAGATTCGGTCCTTGCCCGGCGCGCCGCCGAGGGATCGCTGACCATCAAAGATCTTTTACTTTATTCCACAGTATGCGGAACAGGATTGGACACGGTCCCTCTGCCCGGTGATACAACCGCCGAGCAAATCGTTCCGCTCCTGCTCGATCTTTCCGCCCTCGCGCTTCGCCTCGATAAACCGCTCACCGCGCGGCTCATGCCTGTCCCCGGCAAAAAAGCGGGCGACGCAACTTCGTTCGATTTTGGTTTCTTCGCCAACAGCAAAGTGATGGCGTTGGATGCAATACCGCTGAATTCTTCACTGGCAGGCGATGAATCGTTTTCGATTCAATCGCGATAAGCAGTAGGGCGCAGCGTCGCTGTGTCCCTACGATTCAACCCGCCAATAATCCCCTCCCCCGCCTTCGCGTTTCATCAAGCCATATCCCACCAGCTCGCGGCGCAGGGAGGCAGTATCTTCGTGGAAGCGCTCAAGGATTTTGTTGACCTGCTTCTCGCTGTACCGCTTTCCCGGCTCAAACGCCTTGACCACGTGCCGTAGCACCGCTTCGAGTTTCTTTCTCTGCGCCGGGATCGTTTTCAAACTACCGTCGCGTCGTTTGTAATCCGCGACGACTTTGCGATCATACGCGTCCACGTCCACGTCCGCCGCGGCGGATTGAAAATCTTCACGCGACAAAAGCCGCCGAGTCCTTTCTTCGAGGGCTTTTTCCTCCAGACGATAAACATTGTAGTAACTCTCGGTCTTCGCGCTGACCAATCCCACCTCGGCCAGTCTGGCGAGGTGATGCGAAATGGTCGCCGGCTTGAGATCGAGCAGAGCCGCGAGTTGTTCCACACTGTACGGCTTTTGCGCGAGCAGGCCGACAATCTTCAAGCGATTCGCGTCAGCCAGAGCCTTGTAAAAGGAAACCCATTCTTCGTTCATTCCATAACTCCATCTATCTAATTCGATAATTATCGAAATGAATTTTAGCGGCTGAAACAAGGGGTGTCAAGGGTGGTCGCGAAACGGTGACCGTTCCAAGCCCGGAATGATGCGGAGTGAATCGGTTATAATTCGTGCGTAAGAGCTGGTCCCAATCCTTTCTTGGAGGTGCCCTTGTGGATCTCTCGAAGCATGCATACTTTGAGGGAAAAATTGTCCCGCTTGCGGACGCGAAAATCAACATAGCCACACACGGCTTCTTGTATGGCACAGCCGTATTCGGTGGCATACGAGCCTACTGGAACGAAGAGAAGAAACGTCTCTTCGTTTTTCGTCCATGGGATCATTATCACCGCCTTCTACATTCGGCGCGGATGATGGCCATGTCCACCAGTTTCGATGAAGAGAGTTTGATCGAATTGACGCTGGAATTGCTTCGCACCGATCACTATCAGCAGGACGTTTACATGCGCCCCACATTTTACAAGGCCGATATGGGCATCGGGGTCCGATTGCACGATCTCAAGGATGAATTCTGTCTGTTCACGATGCCGTATGAAAAATACGTCAAGAACGATACCAATGCGCATGTGACCATTTCCTCGTGGCGGCGCATTGATGACAATATGATTCCCGCGCGCGGAAAGGTAGCGGGCGCGTATGCCAACTCGGCTTTGATCAAGACGGATGCCAACCGCGCCGGCTTTGACGAGGCGCTGGTGCTCGATCAAAACGGACACGTCTCTGAAGGCTCAGCCATGAATATATTCATGGTGCGCGACGGAATCGTAGTCACACCGCCCGTTACGGATAATATTCTTGAAGGCATCACGCGCAAGTCGGTGATGGAAATCCTGCGCAGTGACATGGGGCTCCAGGTGGTCGAGCGTTCGATTGACCGCACCGAGGTCGCCATTGCCGAGGAGTTCTTCATGACCGGCACCGCCGCGCAGGTGACCGCGGTGACCAAAGTAGATCACCGCCCCATCGGACGCGGCGTGATGGGTCCGATCACAGCCAAGTTGCGCGATCTCTACGAGGATGCGTTGCGCGGCAGAAATCCCAAATACAAAAGCTGGAATGTGGAAGTGTAGGCCCTACCCCGCCCCTCCCCAAATTCCGCATTGCGGAATTTGGGGAGGGTGGCCGAAAGGCCGGTGGGACTAAGAATCAAAACTGCCCGCCGTTGAAACGGCGGGCAGTTCTTTTCAATGTATCTCTACCGATTCTTCTTGAAGCGCACCAAAATCAAATTCTTCTTGCAATCATTGTAGGTCGTGATGTACACGTTGTCTGCCAATGGCAGGCCGGCTTGATCCAACAGCTGGACGTAGAGCGTTTTGTTCGACGCAACAGGAGTGGTGCCAAGCACAAATTCCCAGCCAGACTTGCCATAATCCGGGCTGACACCGCTAACTGTAGTGAGATTCACCGACTTGCCATTCAGTGTGCCAACGATTCGAATGACCATACCAATGATCGGGCTGTTATTTGTATCGTCCACGGTCCCGGCCACGCCCTGCCAGTTGCAAGCCTGATCCACAAGATGTGGAATGATAACGCTCTCAATCGCATTGACCGAAGCGCTGAACGGTGCCTTCGGCGTTGAAGTAGCCTTGGGCGTCTTCGTCGGCGGGACGAGCGAGAAAGGCGTTGTTGTGGGTTGCAGAGTAATGGTTGGGAGGAGAGTCGGCGTGTCGGTCACGTCCACAAAGGTTGGGGTCCAGGTGGGAGGCGGTTGAAGCGGAGTGATGGTCGCGGTTGGGAATTCCATCAATGTCGGAATGGGCTGAAATGGATTCAACGGCGTGGTCGGGTTGACGAAGATCATGAGAAAAAAGCCCGCGATGCATAACGTAATCAGCAAGACCAGGATGCTCAACATATCCCACAGACCCAATTGTGGGCCGGAACGTTTGACGGGGGGTTGATCTTTGAAATCAAAGCTGTCCATTGCATCACTCCAGTTAGGGGCCTTGCACGATCACGGCCTGCGAACGCTGTTGCGTGACCCAGTCTTTCAAAGCAAGTTCCTGCAAAGCCAAATAGGCATCCGGCGAAAGAGGATGTTGAGCGTCATGCTCGAGCACTTTGATGATGTGAAAACCTGCATCAGTTTGAATTACGTCGCTGAACTGCCCAACCTGCAAATTGAAGGCCGCGTTTTCGATCTTTGCATCGAGCAGGTATCCTTTCGGGAACCAGCCCAGCTCGCCGCGCGGCGATTGCGAGCGGTCGTATTGATCGGCCATCTGGTTGAAATCCGCGCCAGCCTTGAGTTGAGCAAGTACGGACTGCGCGTCTGCTGAATTATAGAGCAGAATTTGCTGGACGTGCACCTGATCCGCGGTGTGCGGAACAGCGGCAATGATTTTGTCACGCATCCACGCCGCTTCGACCGAGCGTTTCAACGCGACGCGGAAGGATGCCTCGGTGTAGCCATGACCCAACTCCCACAGCGACAATTTATCCGCGCCGCCCAGCTGAGTCGCCAACGCGTCCACGCGGGACTGTAAAGCGGACTCCGATACATCGAATCCCGCGGCTCTCGCGCCTTGTGCCAGCAAAACCTGCGCGATCAAATCGTCCATCACAGCCCTGCTCGCGTCCGCATCACTGACGGTCTTGCCGAGCGCAGTTTGCGCGGCTTTGTAGCGCGTCAATTCTGCTTGAAATTCAACCACGGTGACGCCTTCTCCGTTCACGGTAAAGGCCATTGGTTCGGGTGTGGCAGTCGGAGGCGCGGGCGTATCCGTTGGTGGAACGGGGGTGGGCGTGGCCTTCGGTCCAAAAAGAGAACCGCAGGAGGAAAGGCCAACGGCCAAAATTAAAATCAATTGAATCAAACTTTTGCGGGGATTGGAAAACATCGCCCAAATTATACCAACGAAAACCCCTCTCCCATTTTGGGAGAGGGGCAAGGGTGAGGGGCAGATTTAGTAATCCATGCCACCCGGCGGCATGGGAGCGGGCTTTTCCTTCTCGGGCAGATCAGTGATGAGCACATCGGTGGTTAAGATCATGGATGCAATGGAGGCCGCGTTCTCCAGCGCGCCGCGCACCACCTTGACCGGATCAATCACGCCAGCGGCGATCATGTCGGTATATTCGCCGGTGAGAACATTGAAGCCGATGTTCTTGTTCTTTTCATCCGCGGCTTTGCGGCGGACGGTGTCAATGATCACGGAACCATCCTGCCCGGCGTTGGAGGCCAGTTTGCGGATCGGGGCTTCGAGCGCTTTCTTGACAATGTTGATGCCCACGCGCACTTCCTCGTCTTCGGTGCTCTTGATGAGCTTGTCCAATTTGCTCGCGGCGTTGATGAGGGAAATTTCGCCGCCGGGAACAATGCCTTCCTCCACTGCCGCGCGGGCCGCGGAGAGGGCGTCTTCGACGCGATGCTTCTTTTCCTTCATCTCGGTCTCGGTCGGCGCGCCGATGCGCACGATGGCCACGCCGCCGCTCAACTTCGCGAGGCGCTCCTGCAACTTTTCCTTGTCGTAATCGCTGGTGCTTTTCTCGATCTCAGCGCGGATTTCCTTGATGCGCGCCTCAATCGCGGATTTGGTCCCTTTGCCGCCGACAATGGTCGTATTCTCTTTATCGGAGACAACCTTCTCCGCGCGTCCGAGGTCCTGGATGGTGGCGGTCTCGAGCTTGCGGCCCATTTCCTCAGAGATGACCGTGCCACCGGTGAGGATGGCAATGTCATTCAACATGGCCTTACGACGATCGCCGAAGCCCGGAGCCTTGACGGCCACTACATTCAACATGCCGCGCAGTTTGTTCAGAACCAGCGTCGCCAGCGCTTCACCGTCCACATCTTCTGCGATGATCACCAGATCGCGCTTGCCAACCTGCACGAGTTTTTCGAGCAGGGGCACAATGTCTTGCGCGGCGGAGATCTTCTTTTCATTGATCAGGATGTATGGCTCGTTGATTACAGCCTCCATCTTGTCCGGGTTCGTGATGAAATAAGCAGAGAGATAGCCGCGGTCGAACTGCATACCTTCGACGTATTCCGTCTCGTCGGTCATGGTCTTGGATTCTTCCACGGTGATGACGCCGTCTTTGCCAACTTTGTCCATCACGTTGGCGATCAGTTCACCGATCTTTTCATCCGCCGCAGAGTTGGACGCAACCGAGGCGATTTCTTCCTTCGTGTCAATCTTGACCGACATCTTGCGTAATTCTTCGACAACAGCCTCAGCCGCCTGCTGAATGCCGTGTTTGACAAGCATCGGGTTATAACCGGCCTCAAGACTCTTTAGACCTTCGTTCACGATGGCGTGCGCCAGCACGGTCGAGGTGGTCGTACCGTCACCGGCGATGTCGTTGGTCTTGGTCGCGGCTTCTTTGAGAAGTTGCGCGCCCATATTCTCGAACGGATCTTCGAGTTCGATTTCCTTCGCAACGGACACGCCATCATGCGTGATGGTCGGGGAGCCGAACTTGCGATCCACGGCCACGTTGCGGCCTTTCGGGCCGAGCGTCGCGCTGACTGCATTGGCTACCACGTTCATGCCATTCTTCAGTTTGCGACGCGCTTCCTCAGAAAATACAAGTTGTTTTGCGGACATCTTTCATTACCTCCAGAGTTAGGCCTCGACGATGGCCAGAATGTCGCTTTCGCGCAGGATCAGCAATTTCTTGCCATCCATTTTGACCTCGGTGCCCGAATACTTTGCGAACAGAACCCGGTCACCGACTTTCACTTCCATTGGGATGCGCTCACCTTTTTCGTCGCGATCCCCAGGGCCGGCCGCCAGAACCTTCGCTTCCTGCGGCTTTTCCTTGGCAGTTTCAGGAAGAATAATGCCTCCAGCGGTCATTTCTTCCTGCTCAATGGGCTCGACAATCAGTCGTCCGCCCAGAGGCTTGAGCTTGAGTTTGCTTGCCATCTTTAGACCTCCTAAAAGTTTTAGTTATTTGGGATAAGCACAAATTTAGCACTCTCTCGTTGCGAGTGCTAAACGTATCATACCGAAATCACAAGCCCCCGTCAAGATAGATTCGGATTCTCTTACAAAATTCTGATGAGAAGACTCAGGGCGTCGCGTACGGCGTAAGGTAAAAACTCGGCGTTACGTTCGCTTCAGGCGTGGACGTGGGGGCGGCTCCCGTTTCGGGAGCGGGCGTCGCGTTCGAACAGTTCTCCCGCGCAACTGCTATGTTCGGTGGAATATCCGGGCGATCCTTCAAGTACGGACTGGCCTCGACTTGCGCCACAATCTCGAGTGCCTTGGGACAATACGAAGGATCGCGCGGCCCCAGCGCGGCCAGGACGGAGAAATAAACCTGGTAATAATCTATGGTACTGGGTGAAAGCGGCAAACCCTGCACGGTGACCGCTGGATTCTCCGCGTCGCAACTGCTCAGTCCGCGCCCCACACATGAATCTTCACCCTCGCATCCCTCCACCGCGCATTTCAGGGCAGGAATGGAGCCTTCATAGTTGCGAGATTTGAAAAAGACGATTCCCAACTGCCCATAAATATCGGCGTTATAAGGCTGAAAGTCCAGGGCTTTCTGAACGTTGCGCGCCGCAATGAAGAAATCGCCTTGCTGGGTGTAGGTCTTGGCAATCGAAAGATATGGCGCAGGGTCGTGGATCTGCAATTGGTCGTTGATGCTGGCGGCCTTCGCAAAATATTCCAGTGACTTTTCATACAACTGCTTCTGGGTTTCTTCGTTCGGACTGCGCCGGCCGAGTTCGCGGTAGTTCAGGCCCGCGCGCAGGTAGAGGAACGTAAGATTGGGCGTAATGGCAATGGCCTTGTCATATTCCTGAATCGCGAGATTATATTGTCCCAGCGACTCAAGTACGTAAGCATACACGCGATGAACGTCCATCAAATTGGGATCGCGAGTGACGGCCTGTTCGATGTACTGCTCGGCCTGAGTCCACTTCTGCTCGTCCACCAGAATCTCCGCATAATAAGCCAAAGCCAGCGTATTGGTATTGTCCAATTGCAAAGCCTGGAGGGCATCCCGGTCTGCTTGCGCCAAAAAATCCTCATACTGTCGGCTGTCCACCAGCGCCGGGTCAGCGTTCCAGTCCAGCACAAAGGCGCGGACCGCGTGCGTGGTGCTGTCGTCCGGCGCGGCGGTCACTGCCTTGTTGGCAGAATCAAGAGCCTCGGCAAGACGGGTTCTCTTTTCCGCATCGGTAGTCAATAGCGCCGCGGAATACGTTTGGACGCGCGCCAGTTGAGCCCAGGCCTGCGCGTTTTTGGGGTCCACGCGCACGGCCTCGCTGTATGCGGCAATGGCCGCGTTCAAGTTGCCGGAGATGAACTGGGCATCGCCCTCCATTGCATACGAATTGGAAGTGCGCGTCGCAGTCGGTGTGGGAGCAAACGGAGACTTGATATCGCCCTGTTGCATTTGAATGATCAACCAGACTCCACCCAACGCGAGAAGCGCCCAGAAGAACATGCGATACACACTGGATTCGGAGCGGCGATTGAAAATCGGGCGGCGAGAAGAAAGGTTCATGGGGTCGGCGTGACCTCAGGCGTACCTGTCGAAACGGAGGCCGGTATCGAGGTCGAGGAAGAAGCGAGGTTAATTTGACAGTTCTTGATCGCCTCATTGACCTTGTCAACAGATGTCGTGTCGTCCGGAATGCGCGACTGCACGATCTGGGCAATCTTCAATGTGTCGCCGCAACGTCCCACTCTTGCGAGCGCCGACGCGTAGGTGTAATAGATTTCCGCCAGGCGCGGTGAATTGGGGACCAGTTCCACGCCCACCACTTTCTGACCGTCATCCGTAAAGCCGCCATTGATCGCCAGACTCAATTCCTTGACCGCATCGGCGTAAAACGCATTGTAGAAATACATCACGCCCAAATTGCCGTGATACCTTGCATTGGTCGGTTCGTCTTTCACCGCCGTTTCGGCGTACTGCATGGCCTTCGCAAACTGACCGACAACCGCGTACGTGCGCGAGGTCAGGAAGTCCGGCTCGGCGTCGGACGGATTGAGCGTGTTCGCTATGGTGTATTCGTCAATGGCTTTATCGTAGATGCCGAGGTAATAATAGTTGCGCCCCATGGCAAGATGCAACATGGCGATATTCGGATTTTTTGCAATGGCGGCTTGATATTCGCGAATAGCAGGCTCATAATTACCGGTGTGTTCCAGCACATAGCCGCGGGCGCGGTGGGTTTCCAGGAGATCCGGAGCGAGCGCCTGCGCCAGATTGGATTCGTCAATCGCCTTTTGAATCGCATCTCCACCCTGATCAATCAGGATTTCGGCATAGTAGGCGTGCGCCACCGCGTTGTGATCGTCCAGCTCAATGGCGCGTTTGATGGACGACTCAGCCTCTAGATAATTGCCTTGAAAATCCAGCGCCCAGGCGCGGACTGCAAATGCCATGGAATTTTTGCTATCCAACAGAATGGCATATTCTGCGCTTTTCTGAGCGCCCGGATAATCTCCCGCGAAAACCTGAACCCTTGCCAGCGCGACATAAAGAGACGCATCCTGCGGCTTGACTGCGACTGCATCCTGATAAGCCTGAACGGATTGCGCCAGCTTGCCCTGATCAAACAGACTTTGCGCCTCGGTGAGATACGCCTCCGGCGGGCGCGTGGGCGTGGCCGTCGCCTCAAACGGCGAGGGCGCGGCGGGAATCACATACTTGTCGAGCCATAATCCGGCCGCGATCAAAAGACAAAGCACAATGATGCGGAACCAGTTGAAATGCTGGCGCCGACGGTTCATACTCCATCTACTTCCACGTAAATACATGCAATCATCTTACCATCCGAAACAAATCAGCGTCAAGCAGGCTTATTAAAATCTTCTCATGCTATGCTACAATCATTTTATGCAGTTCGATGTGTTCACCCTTCTGCCCGAAGTTTTCCCCGCGTATCTTGAAACCAGCATCCTCAAGCGCGCCCGTCAGCGCGGATTAATTGACGTGCGCGTGCACAACATCCGCGATTACGCGCGCGACAAACACCACACAACCGATGACACTCCGTTCGGCGGCGGAGGCGGGATGGTGATGAAACCGGAACCTGTGTTCGAGGCGGTCGAATCTGTGCTTGGACGTGATAGCGGAACGCCAATTATTTTGCTTACTCCTCAGGGACGCCTGTTCGACCAACGCGTGGCCGAAGAGTTATCCAGCCGGGAAAAAATCGCGTTGATCTGCGGCCGCTACGAGGGCGTGGACGAACGCATCCGTCAGCATTTAGTGACAGACGAAATTTCCATCGGCGATTATGTGCTGACCGGCGGAGAAATCCCGGCGTTGATTCTGATTGACGCAGTCTCGCGTTTACTGCCCGGCGTGCTTGGCGACCCAACCGGCGCGGAAGATGATTCGCACTCTTCGGGCCTGTTGGAATATCCGCACTACACGCGCCCGCCCGAATTCCGCGGAGAGAGCGTGCCGGATGTTTTGCTTTCGGGCGATCATGCGAAAATCGCAAAGTGGCGGCGCGAACAATCTTTACTTCGAACTTTAAAGCGCAGACCCGATTTATTGGAAAAAGCAAACCTTACCGACGAAGATAGAAGATTTCTCTCACGGATGAAAGATGAAAGATGAAAGTGTCTTTCCTCTTTCATCTTTCTTTTCATTAATTCGCAACGGAGGCCACCATGAAACAAAATTTCAATTACGGCAAAATCTTTCTGCTCGGATTCGGTTTCTTCGGCGTCAGCGTGATCTGGACGGTGTACAACGCGTTCGTCCCGCTTTTTCTCGCCAATAAGTTCAATCTCTCTCCCATCTTCATTGGATTTTTCATGACGCTCGACAACATCGCGGCTCTGTTTATTCAGCCGCCGGTCGGCGCATGGTCCGACAGATTGCGAACGCCCATTGGACGCCGTATGCCGTTCATCCTCATCGGCGCGCCGATTGGAGCGATTGCATTTGGTCTCATTCCCATTGCCGCCATTCTGCCGTTGTTCGTGGCCTGCACCAGTACATTGCTTCTCAGCATGGCCTTCTGGCGCACTCCGGTCGTGGCGCTCATGCCGGACATCACGCCCTCACAATTTCGCTCGCAAGCCAACGGCATCATTAACTTAATGGGCGGCGTTGGGACGATCATTGCATCGCTGGCCGGAAGCACACTCTATGAAATGAACGTTGCCTTCCCATTTTGGATGGGATCTGCGCTGGTCGTCCTCGCGGCCATTCTCGTCTACATCTTCATCAAAGAACCAAAAGAATATGTAGACTCAGAAAAAGAACCGGATATGTTCGGCAGCCTGCGCGAACTCATGGAAGACAATGATAAAAGCGGCTTGCGAATTTTATTCGCCATCTTCTTTTGGTTTCTTGCCTACACCGGCATTGAAGCCTTCCTGACTTTATATGCCACAAAGCATGTCGGCATCCCCGAAGGCGACGCGGGCCGCCTCGCTGGGCATTTGGGATTGTTGTTCGTGCTCTTCGCGCTCCCGGCTGGAATCATCGGCAGTCGGGTTGGGCGGCGTGTCACCATTTCGATTGGAATTGTTTTATTGGGCGCATTGATCTTCAGTTTGTTTATTTTGCCGCCCGCCACTTTATCCACGCCGGTTACAAAACTGCCCTTGCTTGGAAACATCCGCGTCGTCAGTCTTCTGCTGATGCCCGCCGGAATCGCCTGGGCCTTGATCAACATCAACTCATTGCCCATGGTCGTTGACCTGACCACCCTCAGCCGCGTGGGGACATTCACCGGCCTGTATTATCTCTTCTCCACACTCTCGGCCATTGTCGGCCCAAATCTCAACGGACTCCTTGTTCAACTCAGCGGCGGAAAATACAACGCGACCATGCTGATCAGCCCGCTGTTCCTTGTGATTGCATTGATTCTGATGCTTGGCGTGAGAAAAGGTGAAGCGACCGAAGCGCTTCCTTCCTGATCCTTCGACACGTTCAGGACTGCGCCTTGAAGCGGCTCCCGTTTCCAATCCTTCTTTTCACTCTGATATTTTCCGCGTGCGCCCCGCGTCCGCAGTATTGCGCGCGGCCGAATGTATTCTGCGTTGGGCTGGTCACTGACTTTGGTCCGGTCAACAGCGGTATCAATCAAGAAGCCTGGCTCGGACTTCAAGACGCAACGATGGATGAGAAAATTGATCGCGTGGATTTCATCGAAACCATAGACGCGCGCGATCGCGCCAAGAACATTGGAGTCTTTGCAGAGAATGGCTACGATGTCATCATCACCGTCGGCGCTTCCATCTCGGATGAAACGATTGCCGCCGCGAAGAAGTATCCGCACATTTTGTTCATCGGCGTCGAACAACCTCAAAACACAAGATATCCAAATCTTGCGGGCCTGGTCTTTCACGAGGATGAAAGCGGGTTCCTGGCAGGCGCGCTGGCCGCGCTCATCACCCGAACAAATCGTATCGCGGCCATGTGTGAAGCAAAATATATTGATCCGATGCGAAGATACTGTGATGGATTTCAAGCCGGCGCATTGTATGTCAAGAAAAATGTGAAAGTGATCGTCGTGTATCGCGACGGCGCGCAGGAAGATTTATTCAACGATGTAAATTGGGGACAGTCCACCGCGCAGAAACTTGTTCACGATGGCGCGGATGTTTTGTTCGCGGCCGGAGGCGGGACAGCAGACGCCGCGCTGGAGGCCGCGGCCAACGATGGCGCGTCCGTGATCGGCGCAGAGACGGACAACTATACGCGTTTGACGGAAATCCGCCCGAGGCTGGTAACCAGCGCGGTCAACGATGTCCGCTCCGGGGTCCATGAATTGATGCGGCTGGCGCGGGAGGGACAATTTCCACCGGGCGAATTCATGGGTCATGTCGGGCTCGCGCCGTTCCATGAATTCGAGAGCCGAATTCCATCTGAAGTTGTGGCGCGTTTGGAAGAAATCAAGAACGGCTTGAACGACGGCTCAATCAAAACGGGAATCCTGTATAAAAGCCCATAGTTGATTGATCCAATCGTCCACACAATTAAAAACGCAAAAGATTGCGCGTACTTGCACAACAAAGGGGAAGGCTGTATACTTTGATTGTTCAATGGGGAACGAATCATTCGTTTAGGAGGTGCCGCGGCACAGAGAAAAATTAAGTTTCATTCGACCACAATAACGATTTTCCAAAATCTAACAGGAGAAGAATAATGAAAAAGCTTTACACCCTTATGGCCGTTGTATTGCTGGCCTCCATGATTTTGACGGCTTGCGGCGGTACCCCCGCGCCGACCACCGCGCCGGAAACTCCGGCCCCCGCCACGGCTGTCCCCCCAACCGCTGTTCCTCCCACTGAAACGCCGAAGTTCAAGGTCGGCGAAGTGACTGACCTCGGCGGCGTGGACGATAAGTCCTTCAATGCCAGTGCCTGGCAGGGCGTGACTGATGCCATCAGCCAACTCGGCGTGGACGGCAAGTATCTGGAATCCAAAGATCAGTCTGATTACGCCAAGAACATTCAGCAGTTCCTTGATGAGAAGTCCGACCTGATCATCACCGTCGGCTTCCTGCTTGGTGTTGACACCGCGACTGCCGCGAAGGCCCACCCTGATCAGAAGTTCGCAATTGTGGACTACACCTATCCTGACTGCTATCCGGGTGCAGAAGAGGGCAAAACCTGCGGTTCTTCAACTGATCTGCCCAATGTCCGCGGCCTCGCGTTTCAGACCGATCAGGCCGCGTTCCTGGCCGGGTACGCCGCGGCCGGCATGACCAAGACCGGTAAAGTCGGAACTTTCGGTGGCCTGCCCATCCCGACCGTGACCATCTTTATGAAGGGCTTCGAGGCCGGCGTGAAGTATTACAACCAGAAGCACGGCACGAGCGTTGCCGTTCTTGGTTGGGATACTGCCAAGAACGATGGTCTCTTCACCAACAACTTCTCCTCCACCGATGATGGCCGCAAATTCGCTGAATCTCTGATGCAGGAAGGCGCTGACATCATCATGCCGGTCGCCGGACCTGTGGGCCTCGGCTCTGCCGCGGTCTGCAAAGAGACTGGCAAATGCTGGATCATCGGCGTGGACACTGACTGGTACGTCTCTGCTCCGGAGTACAAAGAAGTTGTGTTGACCAGCGTGATGAAGAAGATCAATGTGGCTGTGTTCAACACCATTAAGGACGCGCAGGACGGAACCTTCACCGGCGGCACCAAGACCTACACAATCGCAGACGGTGGCGTTGACATGGCTCCATTCCATGATTTCGACAGCCAGGTCTCTTCCGATCTGAAGACCGAACTCGATGCGGCCAAGGCCGCCCTCATTGACGGCTCGTTGACCGTTGACGGCGTTTTGAGCGGCAAGTAAGAAACGCTTCTTCATGAATGAAAGGGCCGGGGGCCTCGCCTCCGGCTCTTTTTCTATCTTTTTACATAAAGAAGATTTATATTGGCGGCATTGCCATGATTGTCTGACAAAAACTGGTAAAATGGGCAAGGTCATCGCTACACGTTTTTCATCTCGCAAGAACATATCATTTCAGGAGACGCCATGGGCACCGTTTTGGAACTGCATGGGATAACCAAGTCCTTCCCGGGTGTGCTGGCCAATGATCACATTAATTTGAGTCTTGAAGAAGGTGAAATCCATGCTCTGCTGGGGGAAAATGGCGCAGGCAAGACCACATTGATGAACATTTTATATGGATTATATAAACCGGATGAAGGTGAAATCCTGATACGCGGCGAAAAGGTGGATATCCACGGACCGAACGATGCCATCGCTCGCGGTATCGGCATGGTTCATCAGCATTTCATGCTCGTGCCGGTAATGACGGTCACTGAAAATGTAATGCTCGGGGTCGAACCGACTCGCAATGGAATCTTCCTCGACAAGGCAAAAGTCGCAAAGCACATCCGCGAAATCTCCGAGCAATATGGCCTCGAAGTGGACCCCGATTCTTACATCGGCGAATTGCCAGTGGGAATCCAACAGCGCGTTGAAATCATCAAAGTCCTGTATCGTGAAGCGAACATCCTCATTTTGGACGAGCCAACCGCGGTGTTGACCCCGCAGGAAGTGGAAGGTCTTTTCAAAATCCTGCAAACACTGATTGAGAAGGGCAAATCCATTATTTTTATTACGCACAAATTGAAGGAAGTGATGGCGGTCGCCGACCGCATCACGGTTCTGCGAGCGGGACGCACAGTGGGCACCGTTTCACCGAAAGAAGTCAACCCTGAAAAACTTGCCGCGATGATGGTGGGGCGTGAGGTCAATCTGGTGGTGCGCAAAAAGCCAGCCCAGCCAAAAGAAGCCGCGCTGGAAATCAAAGACTTGTATGTGCGCGATGAACGCAAAAATATGGTGGTGAACGGAATCTCCTTCGAGGTACGCAAAGGTGAAGTGCTTGGGATCGCAGGCGTCCAGGGAAACGGTCAGACCGAACTCGTCTACGCGCTGACCGGACTCCTGCCGCTTGAAAGCGGCGAGATCCGCCTGTTGGGTCGGCCTGTATATCATACGTCGCCGCGCACCATCATTGAACGCGGCGTGGCTCACGTCCCGGAAGATCGCCTCAAGCACGGATTGGTTTTATCGTTCCCTCTGCACGACAACCTCGTCTTGTGCAATTATTATCTGCCGCCTTTTGCCAAAGGCATCTCGCTTCAACAGACCGTCATTATCAACAATGCGGAAAAGTTGATCAAACAGTTTGATGTCCGCACGCCGAATGTGTATGTGAACGCATCTACTCTTTCAGGCGGTAATCAGCAAAAACTCATTGTGGCACGCGAGTTCTCGCGTCCAATCAAACTATTGATCGCGTCACAACCTACGCGCGGCCTGGACGTGGGTTCGATTGAATACATCCACAACCGCATTATCGAAAAACGCGACGAGGGGACAGCGGTGCTGGTCGTTTCATCTGAGCTGGACGAGATCATAGCGCTCTCCGACCGTATCGCTGTGATCTATCGCGGCCAGATCATGGAAATTGTGGACGCGGCCAAGACCAGCAAGGAATATCTCGGCTTGTTGATGGCAGGCATTCAACCGTCCGAGGCCGCCAAGGCCGCCGCAAAAACCAAAAAAGAAACTGAAGTGGAACGCGTCTTTTAGGAGGCCACATGACTGAAGACAAAGACAAGAAAGACGTGAAGAAAACAGAAAAAGCCGTGGAGAAGCACGGCTCGCCGTGGGTAGACAATTTGCTGATGCCCGCGCTGGCTGTGTTCACCGGCCTGGTGGTGGGCGGCATCATCGTTATCATTTCCGATGACACGGCCATCGAAGCCTGGCGGCACTTTTTCTCCGCGCCGGGAACGGCCCTCAAAGCATCATGGGATGCAGTCATCACCGCCTACAGCGCGCTGTTTGGCGGCGCATTGGGAAATCCCAAGACGATCATCGCGGGTTTTCAAACATATTTTTCCACCGGCGATACGACCGCGCTGCTCAAATCCATCTATCCATTTACTGAAAGTTTGGTGCTGGCAACGCCATACATTTTCGCCGGGTTGGCCGTCGCTTTGGGTTTTCGGTGTGGCCTGTTCAACATCGGAGCGGAGGGCCAATTCTTCATGGGCGCGCTCGGTTCTGCATACATTGGATACAGCATCACAGGCCTGCCGTGGTTTATTCATCTTCCACTCGCTTTGTTGGGCGGTGCGGCGGCCGGCGCGATTTGGGGGGCGATCCCCGGCTATTTGAAAGCCCGGTTCGGCGCGCATGAAGTGGTCAACACGATTATGATGAACTGGATCGCGTTCCGCTTGAGCGACTGGTTGCTGACCGGCCCGATGAAAGCCAGCGGATTCCGACCTGTGACGCCGAGCGTGGAAGCCACCGCAGAACTCCCCCGCTTCTTTCCGGACCCGTTGCGGTTTAACTGGGGTTTTCCTCTTGCTCTTCTCTTTGCTTTCCTGGTTTACTGGTTCCTCTTCAAAACTACACTTGGATTCGAAATCCGCGCGGTGGGCGCCAACCCTGACGCGGCCAAATATTCCGGCATGAGTGTCGTCCGCAATTTTGTTCTGGTGATGACTCTCTCCGGCGCGTTAGCCGGGCTCGCAGGCTCGGCCCAGGTCCTCGGCACGGATCATTGGGTCGGTCAGGGCTTTTCCGCGGGGTATGGTTTCGACTCCATCGCTTTGGCCCTGCTCGGAAAGAGTCACCCGCTTGGGGTCGTGTTGGCCGCGCTGTTGTTTGGCATCCTGCGCGGCGGCGCGACCAACATGCAGTCTGTGGCGCGCATCCCCATTGACCTGATCTCGGTGATTCAAGGCATGGTCATCATCTTCATCGCCGCGCCGGATATCATCCGCTGGTTGTATCGCCTGCGCATTGGCCGCACCGAACAGACCGTGCTGACGCGCGGCTGGGGTAAATAACGAGGCATTATGTCAAAATCAACTCCCCGTCCCATTCCACCCATCCAGAATCGCCAGCGGATCACGATTGGCATTTCTCTCCTCGTTGTTGGCTTGTTCATGCTCCTCGTCTTTACGCGCGGCACACAGCCGGGTCAGACGGCTACGTTCGGCATGAACATCACTGCCACATCAAAGGCGCTCACCATTCCGGACCTCGTCCTGCCGGTACAGCCCGCGCTCTATACTTTCATTGTAATCACTGTTTTCCTCGGCGCGTGGCAATTAGCGCGCGGCGTGAAATCCATAGGCTGGCTGGTCGGCATCGTTGCTTTTTGTTTTATCGCGGCCTTTCTGATCTGGGCTACAAAAGAAAAATCGTTTAACCTGGTTGGCATGTTGAGCAGTACTCTCGGACGCGCTACACCAATCGCGCTGGCCGCATTGTGCGGTGTGATCAGCGAACGCGCCGCGGTGACCAACATCGGCATCGAAGGCATCATGCTGATCGCCGCGCAGACCTCGGTCGTGTCGGCAACGATAACGCACAACCTCTATCTCGGCGTAATCGTTGCCCTTCTCACTGGCGGCCTCGTGGCGGGAATTCACGCCTTGCTGGTCATCCGCTTCAAAGTGGATCAAATCATCAGCGGCACGGCCATCAACATCCTCGGCGCAGGCATGACATCTTTCATCTCCTCGCGTTATCTCGAAGCGCACATTGATCAACTCAATAACTCAGGCACCTTCAAAATCATTTCCATCCCGGTTCTCTCGAACATCCCCATCCTCGGTCCGATCTTTTTCGAGAACAGCCCCATCGTTTACATCATGCTGATCATTGTTGCCGTGATGTATGTTGTGCTCTTCTACACACCCTGGGGATTGCGAACGCGCGCGGTCGGTGAACATCCAAAAGCGGCGGATACCCTCGGCATCAACGTGTTCCTCGTCCGTTACATCAATGTGATCATCGGCGGCATGATCGCCGGGCTGGGCGGCGCGTACTTCACCATTGGCTCAGTGGGGCGCTTCGATCAAAACATGACTGCAGGCAAAGGCTTCATCGGCCTGGCGGCCATGATCTTCGGCAAATGGAATCCGATTGGCGCTTTTCTTTCCTCTTTGCTGTTCGGCTTCGCCGATTCACTTCAAGTGAAGATGCAAATCTTGAGCGTGCCGATCCCCTCCTCCTTCCTGGCAATGGCGCCGTATATCGTCACAATGATTGTCCTGACCGGGATTGTCGGGCGCGCCATCCCGCCCGCGGCAGATGGTCAGCCTTACGAAAAACAATAAAAAATTCCGCCTCTTTCTGGACCGGGAGCCGGGCGACCGACTCCCTTTCTTTTTCCTCCCCGACACTAGGAAGAAACGGGGAATATACATTTTAGAGTTTGCATTACAATTTATAAAATACTTGAGAGGAGAATCCCATGCGTAAATTTTCCCTTTTACTCGCAGGCATGGCTGTTATTTCCGCAATTCTCGCCTGCAACCTGCCATCCGGCAATCCCGATCAACAAGGATCGGATGCCATCATGACCGCCGCGGCATTGACCGTGCAAGCGCAGTTGGGCAACATCCCGTCTGCCACTCCAACCTTTACATCCGTACCTGCGCCATTTCCAACGGTTCCACTTCCCACATTCGCTCCCCCCACTTTGCCGCCCTCGCCGACACCCACATCAAATTGTGATAACGCGCAGTTCATTACAGATGTAACCTACCCGGACAACACAGTCGTCGCACCGAGCACAAACTTCACCAAAACATGGCGGCTCAAAAATATTGGAACCTGTTCGTGGACTCCGTCGTACGCGGTTGTCTTCTTCAGCGGCGATCAAATGAGCGGACCCAGCGCGCAGGCATTGACCGGCAACGTCAACCCCGGCCAAACTATTGACATCTCCGTCAATCTCACTTCCCCAGCCAGCAACGGCACAAAGGTCGGCTACTGGAAACTCCGCAACGCGGCGGGCGTAACCTTCGCTCAATTCTATGTGCAGATCAAGGTGGATAGCGGAGGCGGAGGAAGTAGCAGTGGTCCATTTGCAGTTATTCATGTTACCTATGATCTATCCACCTTCAACGAAGGGAGTTATACAGGCTGTCCAATCGTGACGGCTCACATCACCACCAATGGAGCCGGGGATGTTCAATATCATTGGGTGCGCTCTGATGGTCCCGAATCTGTCCAAACATTGCATTTTGGCTCGGCGACTACAAAAAATGTGTCAGAGAAGTGGTACCTGGGTTCAGGGGCACCCGGGACTCAGTGGTTGGGTATCTATATCGACTCGCCTAATCATCAGGATTTTGGACACATCAATATTAACAAATGCACCACTCCATAGATACAGCTATATCATCTCGATAGATCGTGACTTGAGCGCCCGGCTTCATGGCCGGGTGCTCTCTTTTCAAACCGGGTATAATACTTCGAGTTTTGAAAGGAACCAAAATGCACCAAAAACAGATTCACATTCTTACCGCTTTATTGACCATCTTCGCACTGACACTAGGCGCTTGCGGGTCTTCCGCGTCAAACCAATCTATTATCGCCACATCTGTGGCCGAGACTGTGCAAGCACAGAATACACAGGAAGCCCAATTTACGCCAACACTATCTTCCGCCACAGACCTTCCGCCGCTTCTCGCCTCGGCCACGCCGGGCGCGACCAAAGCGCCTCCCACCGCGCCCCCCACCGGATCAGCCAATAAATTCTGCACCGCCAGCGCCAGCATCACCGACGCCAACATTCCGGACGGAACGATCATCAACTCGGGCGCCTCCTTCACAAAGACTTGGCGCGTGACCAACACCGGCACATGCGCCTGGGATGCCACATGGAAAATTGTCTTTTCCAGCGGAGACTTAATGGGCGGGGCCTACTCTTATCCTTTCCCACAGCCGACTCAACCGGGCGAAACCGTGGATGTGCCTGTTGTCTTCTATGCTCCGACAATCAATGGAACCTACCAGGGAAATTGGCAACTAGTATCTCCGTGGGGCACTCCATTTGCAAGTTTCTGGGTTCAAATTGTTGTTGGGAGCGGGACGCCTGCCAACAATAAAACAGCCACCGTCTATAATGTCACAGCGGTGACCTATGATGTGAGTTACTACTGCACTACCGCCAATCAATTTGACACTGTCACGGCCTATATCAGCGTAAATGGCCCAGTCACGGTGATCTATACCTGGGTACAAAGTGATGGGAATGACAAGGCAAATAACAAAATTACCTTCACCGAGGCGGGAACCAAATCCGTTACGCGCGAATGGCATTGGGGCTCCGCCGCATCCAGAAATCCCCGCTGGATGCAGATAGTGGTCACCTCTCCCACCTACAAGGAATTTAGCCAAGTCACTTTGCTTACCAGTTGCTGGTAAAAAATACAAATCTATGGAAGAGCCTGTGAATTCACAGGCTCTTTTGATTTGGGAACTTTTCCAGCAGGTGGAACGTCCTGCCAAATTGGGATAAGATTAATTCCCAGGAGGATGATATGAAATTGAAGTCGAGACTGCTTATTGTGCCAGCTATCCTGCTCATGGCCGCTTTGGCGTGCAATGCTCCCTTTGCAGGAAACAACACTCCACCCGCCGCGGCGACCCTCAATGAACTATACACCGCCGCCGCGCTGACCGTACAGGCTTCGTCATCGCAGGCCGCGGGTACACCGCCTCCGCTTGCAAGTGCGACCAATCCCTTTCCAACATATCCGATTGGAACACTTGCAGCCACACGCACGCCTGTTCCGGTCATCTTGTGTGACGCAGCCGCGTTTGTCAAAGATGTGACTATTACCGATGGGACTGTCATGGGGCGCGGCGCTACATTTACAAAGACCTGGCGCATCCAAAATGTGGGATCGTGTTCGTGGACTTCTTCCTATGCTTTGGTCTTTGTCAGTGGAGATCAGTTAAACGCACCGGGCAATGTAGCATTGCCCGGGACCGTCAACCCTGGTCAATATATTGACTTATCTGTACCCATGACCGCGCCCAACAACGATGGACATTATCAGGGCTTTTGGAAATTACGAAATGCGTCTGGTGTATTGTTCGGCATCGGCAACCAGGCCCAGGGCGCGTTTTGGGTAGACATCAATGTAGCTGGCCCAGTCTACACCGCATACGACTTTGCCGCCAACTATTGTGATGCCAACTGGGATAATAAAAACACCGACCTGCCCTGCCCCGGTACCAGCGGAGACAGCGCAGGTTATGTGATCAAACTCAACAAGCCGGCCATGGAGAGTGGAAAAACCGAGGATCAGGCTGGCCTGCTCACGGTCCCGCGCGACGCGAATAATGGCGTGATTCGCGGTAAATATCCTGCGTTGAAAGTGAAAACCGGCGATCACTTCCAGGCGCTGGTCAATTGCCAATATCAATCCTATTCCTGCAATGTGATCTTCCGCCTTGATTATCAGATTGACGGCGGAGACATCAGGACTCTTGGTCAGTGGAACGAAGTCTATGAAGGCAAGTATTACCCGGTGGATATTGACCTAAGCAACCTGGCTGGAGAAAACGTAAAGTTCATCCTGACCGTTACAGCCAACGGGCAATCGAAACAGGACAACGCCTTGTGGGTGGCTCCCCGCATCATCCGGCAGGGAACACCGCCTCCCACCTCGACTTCTACCTTTACACCTTCTCCAACGGCCACCTTCACCCCGACGTTTACTCCCACGGACACTCCGACTACCCCGCAAACGCCTTAAAATAACCTGCGTTATAATGGATTGGAGAAAACAACATCTCTTTGTTACAGAAGTACCTTTTGGAGGTCCAAATGCAGTTGAAAAAAATCGTCTGGCCCATGGCCGCGTTGGTAATTGCCATCGGCTTGACATCTTGCAATATTGGCAAAGCGCCTGAACCTACTCAAGATGTAAATGTCATTTACACCGCCGCAGCCGAAACGACAATAGCACAATTCAATGGGCAACAAACGCAGACAGCTCAGGCTCTTCCACCGACTCCTCTGCCCAGCCCCACTGCTCTGCCTACATTCACTCTCGCACCGACTTTTCCTGTTTCTGGAGTTACTCCGTTCACACTCAATACGCCAGGCGTACTCACACCAATTCCCTCGCAGGCACCCGCGGGTACAGGATCCGGAAGTTTCCCCGTGGGATGCAACGATGCAACTTTTACCGGCGAAACCATACCAGATAAAACAGAGATGAAGCCTGGTCAGGCCTTCAATAAATCCTGGAACTTTACAAATAGTGGCACTTGCGAATGGGGTAACGGCTATATTTTTGCCTTCAAATCAGGGGACAGGCTCCAGGGCGACAACTTTCGCTTCATTTATGAAAAGGATTTTGTCAAACCTGGAAAGGGGATTGCCTTCATTATTGCAATGACCGCTCCGATGAAAGAAGGAGAATATATAGGTTATTGGCAGATGAAGAACGATGCCGGCCAATGGTTCGGGTCGCTGGTCTCCGTTGACATCGTCGTGAAATAAGTTTGGTTGAAATCGGGAGAATCTATGAAAACAAAACTGATCATCACGCTGGTTGGAGTGCTCCTGTTGACTGCCTGTGCGCCGGCCTCTCCATCCGTTCCCACGCCGGATGTGGCGCTGATTCAAACCAGCGCGGCGCAAACGGTCATCGCCAATTTCACGCTGACTGCCGCATCCTGGACCGCCACGCCGCTGCCGCCACCCTCCGAGACCCCCACCTCTCCGGCTTTGGATACACCCACCTTGGAAACCGTGGTTGTAGTGCCTACCTTGGCAGGTGGAACACCAGGAGCAACGCAAGTCTCACTGTGTGATCTATACTCGTGGGATGACGCGACAGTGGATGTAAATATTCCAGATGGCACTCAAATGACGCCCGGTCAACAATTCGTGAAAACGTGGAAGATCAAGAACGCCGGAACATGCACATGGGGAGCAGGTTATAAAGTTGTATATGCCGGTTATGCCACCACAATGTCTGGGGTACCGCAACCGATCAATGGTGTGATTGGTCCAGGCCAGGAAGTGGAAATCTCTGTTCAGTTCACCGCGCCGACGAAGATCGGCGAATACGTGAGCGCCTGGACATTGCAAAACCCTGCTGGGCGAAACTTCTTCGGCAAAGGAGCCAAACCCCTCTACGTGAAGATTGTTGTCAAACTCTGATTCAAGGTGAGCGACAATCTAAAACAAGCAATTCAGAACGAAGCACGCCGGTTGGGATTCATCCTGGCCGGCATCACCACTCCAGACCCGCCCCCGCACCTGTCGGTCTTTGAAGACTGGCTCGCGCAGGGGCGGCATGCTTCCATGGATTATTTGACGGATGACCGCGCCCGCCTTCGCCGTGCAGACCCGCGACTCGTCCTGCCCAACTGCAAATCCATCCTCGTGCTGGCGATTCCTTACAAGACCCCCCTCCGTCTCCCCTCATTTTCTGCGCAAATGGGGGGAGAGAAAGATGGGGGCAACGGACGCGTCGCCGCGTATGCCTGGGGCGATGACTATCATCTCGTTTTACCAAAACGATTGCAGACCCTCGTCAAATTCATCGAGGACCAAGCCGGGCATCCAGTTGCGAATCGCTGGTACACAGACACAGGTCCAATCCTCGAACGGGATCTGGCCCAACGCGCCGGGCTGGGTTGGATCGGCAAAAACACCTGCCTGATCAACCCACGCCTCGGTTCCTATTTTCTACTTGCAGAAATCTTCCTCGATCTCGAACTTGAGCCCGATCCATCGTTCGCCACCGATCAGTGCGGGACCTGCACACGCTGTATCGAGGCCTGCCCGACTGACTGCATCCTCGGGAATCGGACGATTGACGCGGGTCGTTGCATCTCGTATCTCACGATCGAATTGAAGGATGATATTCCGCCGCAACTTCGTCCTTTGATGGATGACTGGGTCTTTGGTTGTGATATTTGTCAAATGGTCTGCCCATGGAACCGTTTCGCCGCGCCGGATGGCGACCCGGCTTTCAGCCCCCGCGAAAATCTTCAACAGCCAAATTTGATTCAGGAACTCAAACTCATGTCCGAAGATTTCAATCGCAAATTCAAGAACAGCCCGGTCAAACGCGCCAAACGACGCGACTATTTGAGAAACGTGGCAGTCGCGCTGGGGAACAAAGGTTCATCAAAAGATATTCCTGCTCTGAAAGAGGCGCTTCAAGATCCAGAGCCGATGATCCGCAAACACGCCGCGTGGGCCATCAAGCAAATCGAAGAACGCGAAAAAAGTTCTCAATGAATAGACTCCTGATTGCCACAAACAACGAAGGAAAAATAGAAGAAATCCGCGCCTTGCTCGATGATTTACAAGTGGAACTGGTCACACCTGCCGATCTTCACTTGAATCTAAAAGTTGAAGAGAATGGCAAAACCTATGCCGAGAACGCGACAAAAAAAGCAGTCGCTTTTGCTCAAACCAGCGGACTTGTTTCCCTCGCCGACGATTCGGGTCTCGAGGTGGATGCTTTGAACGGCGCGCCGGGGCTTTATTCAGCGCGTTACAGCCCTCCTCCTCCGTCTCCCCCCATTTTCTTTGAAAATGTGGGTGGAGTAAGAGGGGGCCTTACAGACGCTGATCGCCGCGCTTATCTTTTACAAAACCTTAAGGGCAAGCCGCGTCCGTGGATCGCGCATTTCCGCGCCACGATTGCAATTGCCGCGCCCAATCAGGATGTTCAATGCGCTGAAGGAAAATGCGACGGCGAGATTATCCCGGAAGAACGGGGCACGGGCGGCTTTGGATATGACCCCATATTTTTGATTCCAGAGTTGGGCCGCACCATGGCCGAACTCGGCATGGATGAAAAGAACCGCCTGAGCCATCGCGCCCGGGCGGTCACAAATGCGAAGCCAATTTTGGAGAGACTTCTTAAATCGTTTGGATAGTTTGAAAATTATCTTCCGGGCTGATATGGAATGCCGTTGAAAAACTCCGCCAGAATCGCTGCAACCTTTTCCGGTTGTTCGAGCATCACCATGTGCCCGGCATTGGGCACAACCTCCAGTTTTGAGTCTGCGATGTTGTCGCGCAGAAATTCAGAATTCTTGAGCGGAGTCATCCTGTCTTCCGCGCCGCACACGATCAGCGTTGGCGCAGAAATCTTCGAGAGTTGATCCGTTATATTAAACGCGTCGCACGCCAAAAAGTCCCCGTAAAGAACCGTTGGCCGCGTCTCGGCCATTCGCTTCTCACCCAACTCCTTCAAACGTTCGCTGGAATGAGCTGTGTACGAATTTTCATTGACCATGTGAACCGCGTCCAAAAATGTGGACGGTTCTGAGGCGGCTTGCAACAACGCCGGCGCGACGCGCAACCGCGCCCCGCCTCCCACGAGACCGAGGCCGGTCACCCGTTTCGGAAATTTGATCGCGGCTGTGAGCGCGACCGCGCTCCCCATTGAGTGGCCCACAAGAATGGCGGAGTTTAATTTCAAGGCCTTCATGAATTCGATGATCTCATCCGTGTAATCGTCAATCGTGTGATGACCGACTCCCTCTGATTTGCCATGCCCCGGAAGGTCCACCGCGAAGATGCGTTGATCATGCAAGCGGCGAACTTGCGGCGGCCAATATAAATGATTCCCCGCCGCGCCGTGGATCAGAATCACAGCCGGACGCGAAAAATTTTCCGCCTCATGGGCAAAATAATACAAACCAGCGGCAGTGGGCATGATTAAATTCTAGCGCAGTTTGGCGTGATGCAGACGATCCGCGGCTTCCTCGGTGAGTGGAATGTACACCGAGACCTTCGTCCCCTTGCCGATTGTAGATTGAACATTGAGAAGACCATTCACCAGTTCGGTGCGTTCGCGCAGATTGACCATGCCGAGACTGGAACTGGAGCGTTTATCATAGGCCTGGTTGACCGCGTCCACATCGAAACCCACGCCGTCATCTTCGATCTCCAGCAAAGCCGCGCCCTGCTGGAACATTTTGAATCGCACCCAGATATTGGCGGCGTTGGCGTGTTTGCGCGCGTTGTTGACGGCTTCCTCGATAATGTAAAAAATGACGCCCTGCTTGCCCATTTCCATCTGTGACGTAATGTTCTCATCCACACTGACAACCACATTCTGATTATAGGTCTCGCGCATCTTATCGGCCATGGACTTGAGCGCGGCATTCAACCCCTGCGACTCGAGGATGAGGGGCCGCAACGTGAACAGCATATGGCGGATTTCCTTGGTCGTGCGGTGTGCAAGTTCTTCGATCTTGGTCAGTTCATCCAGCGCAGTCTTGGTATCCTTCTCGACCATACGGCGGGCAATGTTGATGCGCATTGCCATGGCGGCCACCGATTGAGTCGGGCCGTCATGCAAATCGCGCGCCAGTTTCTTGCGCGCTTCCTCATGGACCTCGACCATGCGCTCTTTTTCCTCCACGAGGTCCTGATACAGACGCGCATTCTGAATCGCAACCACCGCCTGACGGCCAATGATGTCAAGCAGGTTGCGGCGATCGTTGGTGAAATAGTCGGAATCAGGATGCGCAAAGACCATCGCGCCGTAAACGTTGAAGCCGCTTCGCAGTGGGAAGCAATACGCTGAGGTGCAGTTGCGAAGCGCGATCACGCGTCCGAGTTCGGGGTCGTAGCCAATGTCTCTGGAAAAAGTTGGCTCGCCCTCGTCAAAGACTTTTTTCAAAATGCCTTCGTTGCCATCGAAGTTAAGACGAAGGTCTGCGCTGGTGAAACGTCGCGCCGACCCAACGCGCAATTGACCGCCGCGAAAGAGAAAGACCGCGCTGACGAGGGGGTCGCTCGCAGTGTCGTTTTGGTCCGGGTTGAGCGCGGCATAGCCCAGGTCAAGGGCAGAATCGAGGACGCGCTTGTAGGAGAGAGTCGCGGTCAGGGTGGAGGTCAATTCATAGATGGCGCGCAATCGCTCGCTTTGGACGCGCGCTCTTTTTTCCTCGGCATCCAGCCACATCTGCCGCCGCAGTCGCATCCGCGACATCAACTGCGTGCCAATGAAACCAAACAACGCGCCCAACATCAACGTTCCCGCGATCCAAAATAAAGACAGGGAAGCCCTGCGCGGCTCATACGCCTGCACCCATACAAACGAAATAATGGAAAACGCGCCCGCCACAGAGATGGCGCCCAGAAAATCATAATAGACCGCGCCGGTGAGGATGGGCAATAATGCGGCCCAGGAGGCCGGGCCGGCCAACCCGCCCTGCACCCAGAAAAACAATCCGCTGAGAATAACATCCGCGATCAGATTAACTTGACGATGAAACGTAATGCGTGTGTTGAGGCTGGCCAGAATCGTCATCCCCATGTTCCAAAAAATCATCACAGCCAGCGGCCAGACAAACGCAAAGCTCAACGTTCCACCCAGCGCCAACGAAACGACCAGGCCCAACATGACCGCCCACCGTAACGAAATGGCGAACCAGTCTGCGACATAAGGAGTTTCAAAAGTCCGCATACGCTAATGATAACAAATAATGCGTCCACAGCAATATGAACGCATTACAACACGATTACACCTTTGCAAAGCGCGATCTAAACCGCGTAGCCCATTTTGGACAAAACCACACCGAATCGCTCAACCAGGATTTTTTGCTGGCCCGACGAATACGAATCGCGAAAGCGGCCGATTTTGCCCTTGTAAAAATGCGTGCCCTGCTGAGCTTCCGCTTTTTCGGGGCGATAGCGTTCGATCACTGCGCGGACCTCGGGCCGGGCGCCGTCTAAACGGAGATATTCCACCAGCCTGGCACACTCGGCATCGTAGTTCGTCAACAGATCTTCGTAGCGGGCGATCAACACATTCTTTTCACGCGTCCACTTTTCCCAGATGCGGACGTAGTCCGTGATAAAAGCCAGCGAGGCATCGAAATCTGTAAGATGCGAAAAGGCGTTTGGGCGGCCTTTGGTCAGGGCGCGCTGACCGTAATCAAAGGCGGAGAGCATGGCGTCGCGCGGGTCGCGGTAAATGTAAGTGACGCGAAGCAGGCCCAAAGTCGAGAGCAGACGCGAAGCGCGTGTTGGCCCGGCGTGGGCTTTGATCACAAACGTGTTACCCATCAGCGCGGGCAGGGTCACTGCAGCCAGGCGCCGCGCTGACAGCACTCCAATGTTGCAATTGACTTCGGTGAGGATTTTTTGCAGATGGAATTTCTCGCGAATGTCGCGGGCATCGGCGCACCCCGTCGTTTCCATCAAGTCGTGAATTAAATTGTAGTGCCAGCCGGAGCCGGCGCGCGGCATACCAACAGAAAGAACGATCATCAAACATCCTCGGCAGGTTTATTGGATTGTACTGTAAACACCGACATACCAGCCAGGATACCGAGATTGATCCACAAATTTGGAATGGCAAACGAGTCCTGGGTCATGTTGTAGAAAATCAGCGCGATCCAGGTAAAAATCGAGGCGATGCCGAGATATTGCCACAACGCGGATTTCTGCTGTAACGCGGCAATCGCATCCGCCAGGAGCGAAAATAGAAAAGCAACGAACAAGAAGAAACCGATCAAGCCGGTCTCAGCCAGCAGACGGACGAATAAGTTTTTAGGATTGGGATAGAGCGCCGTATCAGGGCTTAATTGTCGCGCGATCTCCGGTACGACCGTCAACGCCCAATCAGGCAGATGATTGTAAATATAAAACCCGCTCGCGCCGAGTCCCACGCCGGTCAGCGGATGATCCTGATACGCGCCCATTGCGCCCCACACATACGCGGCGCGCGCGCCCGCCGAATTCTGGATGATGAAGTCCGTGAGGTTGGCGGCTTGCGTGTTGAACAAGCGGGAAATGTATCCCTTTTGTCCGAGGAAGAGCATTACACCTGCCATCACTGCAATGACTAAACCGATGATTCCCACGCGCCAAATCCAGCCGCGGCCGCGAAAGCCGGAGAGGAACCAATTCCACGCGGCGGCGATTTGGGCGCGCCCGGCAAGCAAGAGAGTTAAGATGACCGTCGCGCCAACGGTCAGCAGGCCGCCGCGCGAAAAGGTCGCAAGCAAAAGGAGCGCGGCGCAAACCAACAGCATTGGCTCCAGCCATTTGAAACGCGTCACCCGCACGCGGGTCAAGAGAGAGGCGAACAGCCACGGAAGATAGATCGTGGAGATTTGCCCCGCGAGCCATGAAGGCTCATACGCCATTCCGCTAATCCGATTGGTCCGAACCAACTCGCGCAAGGAAAAAGCGCGTTGCCACTGCGTGACCAGCGACTTGGGAAAGATGTGCAGGTAAAAGGTCGCGCCCTGCAAGCCGCTCCACAGAACGTCGAGCGCAAAGCCGGCCAGCATCCATCTGATCGTAAAGCGCAGATCATTTTCATCGCGGTTCATCCAGATGGCGGCGATAAAAAAACATAATCCCATGAAGACTGTGACCCAGGCACGCAAGACGCGGCCAAAGACTTGCTGGCCGCGCAAAGCCACCGGCGCAAACAGGACCCCGATCAGGCTGGCCGCCAAAGCGGCGAAGAGAAATGCTGTGAGCGGAGTCAGCGAACCCGCGCGCGGGCCCCCCCTCCGTCTCCCCCCATTTCCTCCGAAAATGGGGGGAGAGAAAGAGGGGGGTAGGAGTTGAATCAGCAGGATGGGCAGTAACAACACCAGCGGAAAAAACGCCAATGGCCGGACGTACGTGCCGTCGCCCGCGGGGAAATAGCGAAAACTGGTGACGGGTAAACACAATAAAGCCACGGCCCACAGGACGCGCACGATTTTATCCAAACTCAGGAGGCGGGATGCGGCATTCATTTTCTGAGATCAAAAAATAAAATGCTGAACGCGCTCACAGCCAGAAAGATGAGCGAGCCTGCCAGGAGGTACATGCTCAAACTCACACTGCGATGCGCGGTGAGATTCTGAGTCTGTGTAGCGTCCGCGGTGATGTATTGTTCCAACCCGCTAGACGGATTGGCAACATCTGCCTTCACTTTTTCCGCGAAGGCCTGCGCCCAAGCAGAAGCAAACGTCGCGGCCTTCTTCGGGTCCGGATCGTCTGCGTAAAAGTGCCAGCCACCGTTGCCAGGCTGACCCAGTTGAAGTTTTCCACTGTCGGCTGTAAAAGTATCGTCTGCGGCCTGTGTCGCCGCGGTGTTCAGCACTTCGTCCGACCAGGCGATCTCTTCCAGCTTTCGTGTCTCGCGTTCGAGGAAGTAGAATTGCTGGCGGTCGGTATCCTTGGGCCAGGCCTGTTCGATGTGAAAGTCCACGTTGACGGTGGCCCGGGCGCGATAGGGCGGCGGCGCGATATAGTAAACAGCCGCGCCGATGACGGCGCCAACCAACGCGCTCACCAGCCAGAAGCGCCAGGCTTTGAGCAGGCGAATGAGATCGTCAGAGGAAGGAGGAGAGAAGAATAATTTCATGTAAGTCAGTCCCTTTATCGTCTCTGCCGTGAACTACGGGAATGCCCACGTGCCCGACGGATAGGTGATAGTGACTCCCTCATCGCTGAAGGCCAATTTCATTTGCCCAATTTTGAACGTATTATCCTCAAGTTTGAGAGGTTGCCAGGTTTCCATGTCGGTCTGATAGAAATAACCTTTCGAAGCGGCATCGTATCGAAAATAAACTTTGGCGAATGGAACGGAATCATCAGCCACCTTTTCAAACCAAAAGTAGGGCGCATGGCCGGGGATCGTGACGGTCACCAATCTCGCCTCTACACTCACTTTGGCCTCCTTTGGATTCTTCTTGGCAACAGACTTTTTGGCATTATCCGCGGAGTTTTGGGATTGGGTGCCACATGCAGAGAGAAACGTAAGAACGAGAAGGGCAAAAACTATTTTCTTGAACATAATTCGTTATTTCCTTTCACACAATGTCATTTGTCACCGATAGGCGAAGGGCAGTCAATCCTGGCCATCATTTTTCCGCAACATCCGGACACGCCGCCGATTCCACAACGGCGCAACCAGTTTACGGATAAAATACTTGGCCACAATGACCGATAAGAAACCGCCGCCATCGCGATAGTGCACACGAATCATCTCGGGCCAGCAACGATCATCGGCAGCGATGGTCTTGCCCGCGGTGTGCAGGCGAAAGTTGGCCCAAGTCTGTGGCACGTATTTCAATTGCGAGCGCGCCGCGAGGCGTACCCATAGATCATAATCCATGGCGAAGTAAAAGGATGGGTCAAGCGGACCGACTTCGCGCCACAAGTCTGCTCGAAAGAACGAGGCTTGCTGGGGAATATGAACATAGCCCTGACGAAGGCGGCGAAGATTGGTTTGCGCGGCGGGGAATTTGCCGATCACATGTCCATCTTCGTTGATGTAGTTGGTATCGCCATAAACCATTCCAACTTCTGGATGATCTTGCAAAAACTTTACGGCCGCGGCGACCGCACCCGGCTCGTAAGTATCGTCTGAATTGAGCCAGGCGAGAATCTCGCCTTTGGCACGCGCAAACCCCTTGTTCAACGCATCGGTCTGACCCTTATCCGGCTCGCTGACCCACCAGGCCAATCTACTCTGATATTTTTTGATGATCTCCACGCTGCCATCGGTCGAACTGCCGTCCACGACAATGTATTCGAGGCGCGGGTAATCCTGTGAAAGCACAGACTGAATCGCGGCTTCCAGATAGCGCGCCTGATTGAACGACGGCGTGATAATGGAAACAAGGGGTAAATTTGTCATCAGCGTTTAATTACCAGTTTAGGTTGGGATAAAAATCATAAGCAACCTCCTCCGTCACTTTGCGGATACGATGGATTTCATCGGGAGAAAGTCGTTTCTTCCAGTTGTCCATGTTGGCGCGGCTATCGAGTTTAACCGAATGAGTTTTATTCTTCAATAATTCAACAGGGTTATCGGAACTGCTGGAGTTGAGAATCGTTTGCTCAACGCGCGAAGTGAAATTCAAACCCAGCTCATCATACAGTTGATGATAGCCCGCGATGGGGTCAAGAGAAAGGTCTTCGTGACGTGTAATTTTGATGAATGGAAGCCGCTCACGGTCCGCGTGAACGACGTAGTAGATCATCCTCCACAACAAGGAGGCCTGACCGATAATATCATCTGCCGCGATGGATTGCATATGCGCGCGAAACGGTTCGAGATGATCGCGCATTAGCAAAGGTTGAGCAAGTAAATGGTTAAAATCAAACGACCAATTAAGCCTCTTGAGGCTGCTGGCGAAGGCGGCGGGATGACGCACCGTCACCACGATTTGACAATTTAACGTTTCCGCGAACCACGGCAACGAAAAAACAGCAAACGGATCTTTGAGCAAGGCGCGCTGTCCATGCATACTGCCGAGGTAAAACGTGCGGAAATCGCGGCCCATGCGGAAAAAATCTTTGCGCGAACGAATGGAAAGGATTTCATCCCACAGGTGATAATCGAAATCGAGCAATTCAGTGAAGGCGGGCAGATACTCCGATCCGTTTTCTTTGTTGATATAGGTATACCAATATTTGACCGGCGCGCGGAAAACGCCGGGGCGATGCAAAACGTTGAGCGGCTCGCTGATGTAAGCGGTGTTTTCATCCGCCGCAAGCATCTTGCCAACCCATGTTGTGCCTGTGCGATGCGCGCCTGTGACGAGGACCGGTCGTTGATTCATTTGCCTGCCAACCGAGTCAAATCATAAATAATATATCCATCACCCTGTTGAAAAACGGCATAAGCCGCTAACTGATCCTTGAGATCAGGCTGATGATTCAACTCTACAAAATCCGTGACGAGGAAGTAGCGCTTGTTTTTCGTCAAGTCGTCAAATGTTCTCTTGAAATCAAAGGTCGCGCCGCGCACATCGTGATAATCAATGTCGCCGGAGTTCGGCCAGATAGCGGGATTCGACCAGCCCCAGTACGCAAGCCGCGAGCCATAATCCTGGGTCAGCGCGACCACGCCCGAACCGCGCCCGAGCAAGTCACCGATCTGCGCCCACATGGCGGCTTCGGGACGATAATCCACAGATTTCATTTGATTACGCACATCCCACAACGTTGCGAAGAGACCATACGACAAAATCGCATACGCGGCGATTTTCATCCAACGCCTCGGGGTGAGACTCGCGAGTTGGCTCATGAACCAGTCTGCAACCGGCGCGAGCGAAACAGCCACAATTGGGATGAACGGCAGGTGATAGTAATCATGGGTTGCAATGTGATAGTCAAAGAACAGACCGAACAGGATGTACGCGATCCACAATCCATAGATTAAGAATCGGGCGCGTCGTTCGCGGACGAAAAACGGACTCAACAACCCGACCATGATCATCAGCCCGCCCGCCGCCATGTTCGCCTTCGTGGCCCATTGAACATAATTTAAAGGGCTGAGCAAAAGCGCGGGGATAAATCGTCCACTGAACTGCTGACTCAGAAAACCGCGCAACACGATTCCATAAAACAAATAACCTGCGGCGGGCAGGATTCCCAAAACGGCCATGGCCCACACTTGCGGCTTGCGGACGAGTTCGCGCAGACTGAACTTCCCTAACAACACTCCCAGCGCGCCGCCGATCACAAAAAACGCGGCGTAGAATTTGATGAAGATGGCAAGACCGCCCACAAGTCCCGCGAGAAGCGCAAATACCCACGACTCTCCCCTCCTTTCAGGAGAGGGGCCGGGAGTGAGGTCCGCCCAGCGATTCACAGCCCACCAAAATGTGACGATGAGCATCACCATCAATGGGTCAGGTTGAAAAGAACGGCTGGCGATGACCGCATAAGGAAAGAAAAGATAATAGGCGGTGGCAATCACTGCACCATCTGTTGAAATCAAATCGCGCACAAGGAGAAAGAGAAAAACTCCGCCGATGATCCAAAAAAGAGACGAATACACGCGCGCCACCCACAACTCCTCGCCGGTGAAGCGATACGTGAACGCAACGATGCGCTCGAAAACTTCAGGCTCCACTTCGGCTTTCGTCTTCCATTGTTGCAATGACATCTGCCTCTGCCAATCTGGAATATTCGGCGCGGTCTGGTAATACATGCCGCGCGCTTTCAGCGCGCTAAGCAGTTGCCGCGTGGGATGAAAGTCGAGCGGCAGGTCGGTCAGGCCGAACAGGCGAATGCCGAGGCCAAAACCCAAGAGCACGAACAATGTGATGACAAAAGTCAAACGGGAGGATGCGAAAAAAGAACGATAGCCTTGAGTTTCCATAAGCGCGTCAATTGTAACGCGAGCCGCGTTGTTCAGGATGAATTCAGGATGAGAGACGATCTTTTCGCGCGCGTAGATAAGCCTCGCGCACGCGCCCGAACCCACTCAAATTGAGCAGAGCCGAGACAAAAAGATTCAATCGTGACAACGCAGTGGGTGGATGGATGAACAGAGCACGCGTCCAGGCCTTGAGTGCCGGCCAGGGCTGACCGCTATCGAGCAGATAGCGCGCGTCGACACGATGCGCGGAAGCGCGGGCGCGTCTTTCCACCCTCGAAACGGCTCCCGCCAAATCGGGCTGACTTTTCACCCAATCCAAAATGCGGAAGGCCTCACGGCCAAATTCCGCGGCTTTGAGGCGATTTTTAGCCTCGGCATGATAGCGCGCCGCGGCCCAGGTTTGATTCACATGCAGGATTTTTCCTTGTTGAGCAATCTTGATCCAGAGTTGATGGTCAAGCAGAAAGTGGAACGTGGCGTCAAGGCCGCCTGCTTTTTCAAACGCAGAGCGGCGAAAGAACACTGCGGGTTGCCCAATGATCTGAAAGCAAAGCAAATCTTCGAGAGACAATTGTTGATATTTCAACGTGTTGATGGTTCGACCGCGTTCATCCACAGCCAACATATTTCCATAAACTAAAACAACGTCTGGATTTTGCTCGAAGATTTTCACCGCCGAAGAAATCGCGCCGGGCAAATAATAGTCGTCCGAGTTGAGCCAGGAAATGATCTCGCCGCGCGCGTGAGCCATCCCTTTGTTGATGGCCTCCGCCTGACCGCGATCCCGCTCCCAAGTCCAGAACGCGAGGCGGGATGAATATTTTTTGATGATGTCAACACTTCCGTCCGTCGAGCCGCCATCCACAACGATGTATTCAAGGTCGCGATAATCCTGCGCGAAGACAGATTTCATCGTCTGTTCAAGATAGGCAGATTGATTGAATGAGGGAGTGATAATCGAAACGAGCGCCATTTAGAAGAGCGAGTCGTAATCCACTTTGGGAAAGATCGTCAACTTGCCGCCAATGGTCGCATCCAGGACTTCACGCCCGGCTTTGCGATAGGCCTCACGCGCAAGTGTGTATCCGAGTTCAGACGTATCCAAATCGGGCAATTGCCAGCGGAAGCCCTTGCCAAAATAATCCGCAGAAAAATGATTGGGGTCATCGCCGGTCGAAACGACGGTTTTGTTGGCTTCGCCCTTGCTCGCAAAGTTGTGGTCAACGCCAATCAGAATGACTTGCTGAAAGCCCATGTGAAAGGCGAGTTGGAGCGCGACATTGGTGACGGTTGCACCTTCCCAGACGCGGCCGCGGACGTCGCGGGCGAAACGCGGACCAGTATACGTTGTGTACAAGAAGGTTGGTAGTTGGTGGTTGGTGGTGGGCGGCAGGTTTTGGAAGTGACGATGCGAACGCCACGCAAAGAATTTCGGAAGCGGAAGCGCGGCCATTTCCTGCGCGCATTGTTCGATGACGAGATCGTTGATGGAAACGAGATAGGTGGCGGAAAAGCCGAGTCGAGGGAAGAGCAGGTAGATACGATTGAGGCCAAAGGTGAACTCGTCTTTGAGTTTGGAAAGATCGGTTTGATTCAGGCTTGGCCCGTTGCCGATGATGAAGGCGCGCTGGCCCTTGTGCGCGTCTTTGAACGCAGCGAGGCGGCGTATGCTCTCGCGCCGCCACGGGTGCAGATAGGCGGCAGGCAGTTCCGGGACGCGCCGAATCGCATCGTAGGTGTTTTTGACGATTTGAAGGAGGGCGGAGGGGAGAGTAGATTTTAAGGTTTGCATTTACAATTGATATTTGAGATTCGGGATCGGCAGTGAGTCTCGAATACCGGGCATCTTACTCCGTGCTCAATCGCGCGGTCGCGCCGCCGTCCACGACCAGTGCCTGACCCGTCATGAACGACGATTGCTCGTTGTCAGCGAGGAAGTAGATGGCGTGGGCGATCTCCTCGGGCTTGCCCACTTTCCCGCTGACAGTCTTGCGCGCCAAGTTGTCGAGTCGCTCCTGCATGTCGCCGTGACCCGCGTGGCCGCGGCCGAGACCCGCGCGGAGCATGGGAGTGTCCACGGCGCCGGGCAGGATGGCATTGACGCGGATGGCATCGGGCGCAAATTCAATCGCCATGGCGCGCGTAAGAGCAAGAAGTCCACCTTTCGAGGCGGCATACGCGGCAATATTGGCGGAGGTTTGAATCGCATGAACCGACGAGACATTCACGACCGCTCCGCCCCCTCCGGCTTTCAACAACGGATGCGCCAACTTGACTCCCAAAAACACCGAACGCAAGTTGGAGGACATGACCGCGTCCCACTCCTCGACGGTTGTTTCAATCAATGGTTTGGCGATCTGCATAGCGGCGTTGTTGACCAGAGCATGCAGTGAATCCGTGAAGGCGTGAGCTTTTTCAAAGATGGCGTGCATGTCTTCGGGGCGGGAAATGTCGGACTGGATGAAGAGTCCGTTTTGAGGGAAGCCATCGCCGAAGGAGGCGCGGTCCACGCCGATCACGCGCCAGCCTTTTTCAGCGAAGAGCGCAACAGTCGCGCGGCCTATTCCGCCCGCTGCACCAGTGATGAGAACAGTTTTGTTCATAATTTTTGTAAGCGATCCTTGGACACGGATAACGCGGAATTCACGGAAACAGATTTTATTCTACGGAATCTTTGTCCAGGAAAGTGAACCTTTGCGCTGATTATCATAGATTTTTCTGCGAAATTCAGCCTGCGGGCCAAAATTAATTAGTAGACCTACTTCAATCTCAGTTGCCTTGAGATAGTTAAGCATCTGCGCCGCGTGTGCGTCTAAAAGCTTCTCCACAGCCTTCAATTCAAGCAAAACAACGCCATTGACTATCATGTCGGCGACATATTCTCCAACCACTTTACCATGAAAATAAACTCGAATTGGCTTTTGTTGTTCAACGATCAACCCAATCTCTTCAAGCAGAATGGCAAACGCGGATTGATAAACTTTTTCAGAAAAGCCGTATCCCATCTCTTTGTGGAGTTGGAAAAAAGCTCCAAGTATTTTCCCTGTTAGATCAGAATGCTTGCCCTCAAACTTTGCGCGCGTGGCCGCCATGTCTTTCTCCGTTAGTTAAGATGCCTTCCGTCATATCCGTGAAACCCGCGTCCAAAAATTACTCTGCGGCAATTCCCAATCCATCCAGCAAATTCCGAATCGTGTTCCAATGCACGCGTTCCCAGGCGGCGGGGCTGGAGTTGGCATTATGCGGCGCGAGCATGACATTGTCCATTTTCAGGAGCGGACTCTCCAGCGGAAGCGGCTCGACCTCGAAGACATCCAAAGCGGCTCCCGCGAGACGTTTGGCCTGTAACGCCTCGATCAGGGCTTTCTCATCCACGATGGGGCCGCGCGCGGTATTGATCAGAACTGCTTCGGGCTTCATCTTTGACAGAGTTTTTGCATTGATGAGATGATGGCTGGTTGAATTCAAGTCACAATTGAGGGAAATGAAGTCGGAAGTCGAGAGCAGTGAGTCGAGAGTGGTCATCTCAATTCCAGTCTCGGTGATGAAGACATGGTCAATTTCAATGATATCGTTGCCCAACACTTTCATGCCAAAGGCGCGCGCCCGGCGTGTCACAGCCTTGCCAATATTGCCCACGCCGATCACACCGAGGGTACATTCGCTCAAAGTCCGCCCGGCAAGTTTCTCCCATTTGCCGTTCTTCATTTCACGATCCATCCACGGCTGGCGGCGGGCAAAAGCCAGCATGTAGCCCAGGACAGTGTCCGCTACAGGAGTGGTAAAAGCATTGGGCGTGCGCGCCACTTTGACGTCGAAGCGCGAGGCGGCCTCTGTGTCAATTGAATCGATGCCCGTCCCCCATTTCGAGATAATCTTCAAGCGTGGCGCGCAGGCTTCGATCACGCGCGCGGTGTAACGATCATCGCCGCAGATCGCGCCGTCGAATTGACCGGCGTATTTCAGCAGATCATCTTCCTCCATGCGCTCTTTCACTTCAGGGACAATCAGCTCCAAGCCGTATTTTTCGAGCGCGGGCTGGAAGCGCTCAAGAAAAGGAATCATGTACGGGGCGGTCATCAAAATAGTTAGCATTATCCCGCCTGACATAGCAATTGACGGACCAAGTCATAGTTATATGGCGAGGGATAGGCCGGACCTTTGTCAAGTTGCAGGCACAGGAAAAGACGGGTGTTTTCATCACTACGTAGAATGGACGCAACATGTCTCGCATCTTTAAGATCACCAGTGGAGGCATAGGCCTCAAAAGCTGGCATCCATTCCGATAGGTCATTCGGCGTCAAATCCCTGTTATTAGCTTCGTCTGCGAGTCGGGCGGTTTCCTGCCAGTTTCCACGCTGGCGCGCTAAGTCCATTTTCTCATAATAAAAACACCAGTCATGCGGAGGTTCAGAGCCAAATATGCCGACTGGTGGAATTCTAGGCGAGGCCGACACATCCACCCGATCGATTTTGGAATACTCCGCGGCGTGAACTACAAGCGAATCATCAATGTAGCCAGGTAGTTCAATCTTCCTGTTACTCAAAAGGTGCAAGCATGAGTTGGGAGTTGGAAAAACGCCGATCAAAGGGTTTTCATAATGATCTTGCACAAGCACACTACGATCGTAGTGGGAACGCGGATCTTGCTTAATTATCCTTGTCAATGTATCCGCATTCAAGACATCGGCGCCAATGACCAGGTCGCCGCGCGGATTGTAGATTATATTGGCCGGACCATAAATTTCATAACCCTCTCCAAAAGATGCCCCCGGCACAAACAGCATCGTTTGAGGTTTAATCTGAGGGGCACGCCAAGACATTTGCCACCAAAGATTTCGTGTGGTAGTCCAGAAATTCCGATAGAACGCTGCACTATGATATTGGGCAACTACGCTGGAAGCAATAAGAGTAAGGATAACGATTTTCCGAACAGTACCACGCAAGGCATAAAACACAAGACCTGTTATAAAGAAACAGACCCCAATTGCGGCATGGAATGTGTACCGATCCCATTGGTCAGAAAACAGAACATTGCGCCCAGCTGTATCAACCGGCAGAAGAGTCAAAAACAGCATCAGAATTCCCATCCACAGGGATTCAATATGCCGAGGTTGTGGATCTGCGTTCATTTCATGAGGCCGACCGCGGATATATAAGAAAACAAGAAAAGCAACGGTTGCGCCAAGAGAAAGACCTATTACAAGATCATGATAATTATCGCGCGCAGTGAATTGATAAAATGGCACAATCCATGCAAAGACTGCTGTCTCAACCATATCTTTGAATGTTTCAATCAAGATAACAAAAGGTGCGCGCCATTTTTCTGTAGAGTATATGCTAAACAGAAGATCAACATTCGTAGCATGGCGCGTGCTTTTGAATATAAAAAGCCGCCATATCAAAAAGATAAACGCAAGCAAAAGATACGGAATATATGCCAAAGAGGCACGTTTGAGGCCAGAGAACCAAGAACCTCCATTTGATCTACGGCGCTCAAACCAAATTAATAACAAACGTACGCCCTCTAGGCCGATCATGACCTCGAAAATACCTAGGTATATCAAAGCCAACAACCCAGAAAGAAATAGTAAACTAGCTCTTCTTAAGGTGGAGTCGGCCCGCAATGCTTTCAGAGTGAAAACGAAGGAAAACAAGACAGCCGCCTCTGCTATAAGCAAGTTGCTGAAAGTGGTCGCGTTGGGCTGTTGCAAATAGCCCGGATAAACGGCAAATAACAACGTCGCGATCATGGTTTCAATCTTCTGGCCAGGCCATAATATACGCATCAACCACAGGAAAGCCAGAATTCCAGCAAAACGTTCTAGCAGACCCAAAAATTGCCAAGCCAATGGAGTAGCCGGCAATACTACATAATCGAGAGCATAAATCCAACCAATCAAAGGCCGATCAATTTGAAATAAGGAAATAATCCCCGACAGACCTTGGAATTGCCCAGTCCAAAGAAAGTACCAGTCATCGTGATAAAAACCGAGGCGCGTGATAAGTACGCCATAAGTCAAAAATGTAACTATGGCCAGTAAGCCAATGGCCCAATGAATTTCGGAGATCTTTAATTTTTTAATGATGTAAGCCATTCCTATTTCACTCGCTTCTTCAGGAAGTTACAAATCTCAAAATCGAGTTCTTCGTCAATGTCCCATGCTTCTTCCTGGTCTATCTCAAACATCATCGGCCTTCTACCGATGCGATGCCCGCGCTTGACAAGGTTGGCGCGTGTGAAAAGATAGAGACAGGAATTTTCTTCATACACCGGCGGCAGGTCCTGAGTCTGCAGAAGTTTTTCGGGATCGTGGTTGATGGCATGTCCGTGCCGATCATAGAGCCGCGTCTGCAGGCGCGTGACAGAAAAAAGCGAATCGCGCTTCGGATATGTGGCCAGAAAGATCTGGATGGCGCGCGAGATGGTCTCGCGTTTCAACAAAGGATTCGTGCTGTGCGTCTGTAGATAAAAATCCGCCTCGACCTGTTCTGTGTCGTAAAGCAGGATGTCGTTCATCGGAACGTCATCGGCACGCAAGTTCTCTGGGCGATTAATGATCATTACTTTCGGGAAATGCCTGCGTAAGCCATCCATGATGGGCGGGGAATCGGTATCCACAACCACTTGATTGATCAAAGGTACAGTCAATAAAGTGTGAATGATGTGATGAAAAAGCGGCTTGCCCGCCAGTATGCGATAATTTTTAGCAGGCACGCGCTGGCTGTGGTGGCGCATGGGGACAAGGGCAACGATTCTGGTCATGGCAATTCACATTGGAGTTTGGATTGCAGGGCAAGCATAACTTGCTCACGGTCGGGTGTGGATGTCGTGTCTTTCAGGATCGTCTTCCACGTTGCGCAAAGTAAGGAGTCCATGTGTTCCGTGATACGGTTGGCTCGCAGGGTCAGCTGGCCTGCCATGTTCCAATCACCAGTGTGCGCATACGCGTCAATAAATGGGGTGTATTCGACACCACTATCGGGACTCAGACCGGATGCTTGAGCCGTTTCCCAAAGATGAATAGCTTTGGACCAATCACTATTTTGACGAGCAAGATCAGCCTGTTCGAAATAGTAACACCAGCTGTGGGCGGGCTCTTTGCCAAAGATCGCTTCAGGCGGGGACCATGCAACGGGCGCGGCAAGCCGGATTCGGTCTATGTTGGAGGCGGGAACGAATTCAAGTGCCAGTAAAGTCAAATTCCTATTCGCACTATCAATCGGGCGCAATATCCACAGACATTGTGACTTTTCCGGTTCGAAATCCAGCGCCAAGCTGTTTGTACTCAAACCAGTGAATGTAGATGCATATTTAACAAAAGAAAGAGTGCTACCCTGACGAAAGTCACTCCAATCAGGAATATATTCACCATTGGTATATAACCAGTACCCAATATCAGGAGGTTTTGTAAACTTAGGATAGAGCGTATTAATCGCAAACGAGGTCGGATAGTTGCCCATAAAATACAAGAACTCACTGTCAGATATAAAAGCTGTTCCCGGCTCTATGTATGGTGCCCGCCAAGTTAGTTGCCAATAAAATTTAAGCTGTTTTTCCCATGAATTTTTGTAGTCCACAGCTGTTCGTAAATTCGTACCGACTGCCAGGGCAACAAGAAGGCTAAAAACGAAATCACGGCGAATAGGCGAGTTGATCATCACATAGATTACGCCCGCCCACATCATTGCCGCTCCCGGCATAGCGGCCAAAGCAAAACGACCGCTCCAAAGAGGGTTGGATGAATAGACAGTTTTGCCAATTGCCCAGCCGGGGAGAAGGCCCACAAGCACAGTCAGAAAGCCAACCAAGATCATCCATTTGGCCCATCCAGCCAGCGATTGTCTATTATCGGAAGTTTTGCCCACATGAAAGCGGACAAAATACAGCCAGCATCCTGCCAAGCAAAATAGAACAATGGCCCAAATCAAGAAATTCGACGGACGGTTCAGATCAAATAGGGTGGGATCAAGAGTCCCATACCATGCCGACAACAGAATCGAAACAAAATCCTGCAAACCTGTTTGGATAAGGGAAGAAAGCGTATGCAATGGTTGGGTAAATAAATCAAACAAAATTGTTGGGGTATTCCGATCATAGCCAAACAATTTACCAAATGATATGCGAAACACAACATAGATAGATGCAACCAAAAGATAAGGGGACCAAGCTTTAAGAACTGCTTTGATGCGGTTGTGCAGATCCGAAGATTGAGAGATCACAAGCAACAACAAAATAGGACGTAGAAGCTCCAACCCGACGAAATATTCGATCACCAACAGATGCAAAACTTGCAATAATAATGCAAAGACTGTCAAGGGAAGGAAAAATCGCGGTCTTCGCGCAGCCAGTAGCATCAACCACAATGAAAGCATGTAGACCAGATACATGCTCCAATGCAAGGAGTAAATCAAAGACATTGGCTGAAGTAGAAAAGCCGGATACACAAGAAAAAGAGTTGCTACCAGCAAATTCGACTTGGTCGAATTCGGCCAAAGTAAGTTAAGGATTTCCAAAAAACAAAATGCAGTGAAAAAGCGCAGTAGTAAGATACCTACATGCCAACCAAGTGGACTAATACCGAGCAAGTGAAATAGCGGCTCCAGAACAATGAACGCAAAGGGACGGCTGTCAAAAAAGAAAAAGCGGCGCAAACCATCCACACCTTCATGTGTCCAATAATATATCGGATGCCAGTCGTCCTGGTAAAAGCCCAGCCAGGGAATCAACAATCCGAAGGCCAGTATGGAAATTCCGAGAATAAACCAGGGAATGGATTTCTGACGCGGTTGAAATTTAGTAAACAAATCGTTCAGCGGCGGAGGAAAGATAGCATTAACAGATTTCATTGTCTAGTGATTATACCCAATGCCTGCTCCAAAAAGGTGATGGGCGGCTAAGAGTGGTTAAACGGGTGGGCTTAGGAAATCAGATAGATGAGCGGAACAAGAAGGATAATCTCGTTTGTCAGTTGGCGGAAATTGAAGCAATACACGAATAAACGCACGGTGCGCTCCAAAGCATGAGGACAACGCGAGAAACATCGGGAGGCTCTTGCCAGCCTTGCTAGATCGTGTCGCAGTTCGGCATTGTCTGCTTCCACAGAATACGTCTAAAGTATTCTTGGGCTTTGGGAGCTTTCATCCACATGTATTGAATCGTTTCGGCACTGCGCTCCCAAGCCGCTTTCCACCTAAAATACAGCGTGTTTGCCAATACACCATGGTGATCAGGTAGATTTTGTTTTTTTTTCTTGCCAATAAACGTGAAGAGCTCGTCCATTTCTTCTGTTTTGACCTTCTTGGGTTGAGGTGCTTCCGGCGATTGGTCGACGTATTCTTTCACCCAACGCATGACGGCCGTGTGATGAACTCCGACATGCCGAGCGGTTCGGCGCAAATTCATCCCATCCACATACAGCCGCAAGGCCTGCTTCCGAACTTTGGCATCGTATCCCTGTCCCTTTTCTCAGGAGCGTACTTGCTCCCCCAAAACATATAACGATACCTTTGGCTGCCCGCCCGCGTCTTTCCCGCTTTGTTTTGCCACTTGGTATTCAAACAGTTTGGACATTTCTGCATCCCTCTATTTTAGCCCATCCTTTCCAACACTCTGGATACCCTTTTTTGACTTTGTTACAGCCATGATAAGATTGGTTTGTAGCCTATCTTTCAATTCGGACATCGTTATACTTCACGGCGACGGATATCCTGTTTGCCATTTCCACACACTCTGATCGCCATAGACGCCCAGATATTCAACCGTCTTGTTCTTAAATGTCATGGATACGTGCGGAAAAGAGACGGATGATCCATATAAGAAATTGTTCAAAACGATCCAGCCGGAATTATATTTGTCAACGATTGAAAGAATATAATCTTGCGGGCTCTGTTGGGTATAAAAGTTAAATGGATAGGTGGCCTTGAAAATCGGTTCCCCCCTCCAGAGTACATATCCCCCATAAACATTAGAGATCAGGATGTCGTTGCTATTTACTTTACTTAACAGAAAAACATGCACCGGCATTATATCATAATGATATTCTTCTGTGATTGGCATATAGCCTTGCTTATTATAGAACGTCGGCAATAATATCTGTGTAACATTTAAAGTGAGAAGTAACAAAATAAAACTGATTAACAAGGCTATTATAGAATTGCGAGAGAATATTGATTTAAGGCAAACCCATATTCCATATAGGCCAACCGCGAGGATTATGAGATACCAATATTCAATATTAATTATATAGCGCGGACGGATATTGCGATTGAAAAAGAGAGAGAAAAAAAGAGTAAAAGCTATGCACAATTTGACCAAGAAGGATGGAACAAAGTTGACGCGCCAGAAAATAAAACTGAGTATAGCCCCGCCAATCAATGCAACAACAGGAACGATCATTAATCGATTGAAGTACCATTGCTGCTGGGGGTGCAAGAAAAAATAACGAAAAAAATAGGTGTTGAGGCTTGGAACCATTGAAATACTGCCATTCTTTGCCATGAGGTAATATCCCCCCCAAAAAAAACCGATAGCAACAATAAATAAGACAATTAGGTTCACTTTGTTTCTTAAGTCAAGCTTCCCCAACAGACATAGGCCAAAAACGCCATAAGCAATGAGGATTATTTGAAAAGTAGAACTCGGGTCAACTCCCAAGCTATAAATGATGGGCAAGATTAGTAATAGTCCCACGAGAAAAAACTCAAATCGAAACACCTTCCTCCAACCATTAATTAGGACAAAACGCTCAGGAAAATATCCTATAAATACAATCATTCCATATACAACCCAATAAAAGAAAAAGGGATAGTATCCATATTCTCTTACATTCCGAGAAACAGATATTATCCAAGGATTCGTTGCATATAAAGCACAAGACAATAAAGCAATTGGCCTATTAATCTTTCTAGTCAGTAAATACAGTGGGACTATAGCTAACACATTACATAATACCCCTACAAGCCGCGCAGCCCACAATTCCGGCCCAAAGAGCCGGAAAAAAAATACTACAGGCAATGTGACTATAAACAAACTGCGTTGATAGACTGTGACTATTGGCGCGCCCTCCAATATTTGTCTTGCAGCGATCAAATGGGTATATTCATCTTGATATGGATTAAGGTTCTCAAGATGAAAAGCCCGAAGCAATAACGCTGAGGCCAGCATACCAATTACGAACACCCAATCCCAGATTGTTGTTTTTTCATGTTTAAGAAATTCCCTCCCTGTGGTTGTTCCGTCGTCTTTTGGCCTTGACAAAACGAAAATGGACTTCGAAAGATTTCCCAGTATTGCTGTCCGATTCTTCCAGATTAACAGGTTGATTGCGCAACAAAAAACAAAAAAATTGAGTTCGAGCAATAACAGTACCATTAATCTGGATGCGTAAAAGGGAACTGCAAAGTTATGTGTATATAAATATTTACCAGTAGTGTCGGAGAAGAGACTTAACACTTCAACTTCACCATCCCACGAAATATTCACTGTCCCACCCTCTGGGGACTTACTAAATACTATCTTAGCTTCTTCTCCTGGTTTGCCTGTCCATTCCAGCGTATTATTTAACGGATCGGTAAGTATCAATACATTATCAGATTTCTTCCAGCCATAATAATGTAAAGAATCATAAGAAATATTTTCAACGGACGTTATAAACCATAAAATTCTCGTGTTAGTTTGGCTAGCTTGAGGCAGCGGAGAAACAGATATCTTAAGTGATTTGGAGGGCAGCAAAAAAGTCAGATAACTCGACGGTGAATTTGGGGCATTGGTGCCTACCAAGACCAAAGTAAAGCCAATTAAAGCGCTTATCCCTATCATTATCGAACGCGTTTGTCTGGCAAGCCCAGATAAACCAGGTATTAACCAAAACTCAAAAAGAAAATAATGGCCCACAAAGCCAATGAGAATAGACAGGACAACGTAAAAGAAAATTCGTCTGCTAGTTGGAGGAACAAAATCTATTAGCCAATAACTATATATAGATAATCCAAAACTTATCCCTAAAAGTAAAGAGAGGCAGATGATGTAAATCTTTAAATGGAGGAATGATTTTCTAGTCATATATTTCATAACATTTCTGTAGCCGGAAAAATGGAACTGAGTTAAATTAACAAGATCACAAATCAATTTAAAAAAATAACTTAACTAGCGATTATTTCTATCACCCAAACGCTCCATGTCGGCTTCAACCATCATAATTACCAATTCTTGGAAACGGATGGTCGGTCTCCATCCCAACATTTTATAGGCTTTATCTGGATCAGATACTAGCAAATCCACTTCCGCCGGGCGATAAAAACGTTCATCCTGGATCACGAAATCATTGTAATCCAAACCGACGTGGCCGAATGCGATTTCGCAAAACTCCCGAACCGAATGCGTCTCGCCGGTACCTATCACAAAATTGTCGGGGCGCTCTTGCTGGAGCATCATCCACATGGCTTTGACATAGTCGCCTGCAAAGCCCCAGTCGCGGCGGGATTCAAGGTTGCCAAGCCGCAACTCTTTCGCCAGCCCCAGTTTGATGCGGGCCACACCGTCTGAAATTTTGCGCGTCACAAATTCCAAGCCGCGACGCGGACTCTCGTGATTGAACAAAATCCCTGATACGGCAAACAAATCAAAAGACTCGCGATAGTTAACTGTAATCCAATGTCCATAGACCTTTGCTACGCCATATGGACTGCGCGGATAAAAGGGCGTCGTCTCCTTTTGCGGAACCTCCATCACCTTGCCGAACATTTCGCTGGAAGAAGCCTGATAAAACTTGATCTTCGGGTTGACAAAACGAATCGCCTCCAGCATTCGAGTCACGCCCAATGCAGTGACGTCGCCGGTCAACGCGGGTTGATTCCAGGACGTCGGCACAAAGGACTGTGCCGCTAAATTGTAGACCTCCGTTGGCTCATACTCTTCGAACATGGATAGCAAGGAACCCTGGTCCGTTAGATCGCCCTGGATAACTGTGATGTCATCGAGGAGATGCTGAATGCGTTCATAAGTTACCGTACTGGCGCGCCGCGCCATTCCCACCACGCGATAACCTTTTGAAAGCAACAATTCAGCCAGGTACGAACCGTCCTGGCCGGTAATTCCCGTAATTAGAGCAGTAGGCATGATATCAATTTCTCCTCGTCCCAAAATTCAATCGCTGAATTATAAACTCTCTATCAGCCATGTCAAGCGCGGCGTCTTTTTGAAATCCAGTAATCCCATACCCACCCTCCGACAAAAACCACGAACACAAAAATGAGACTAAGGGCAATCACCATCATAATCGGAAGATGGATCCCGATTTGATTATAGCGGGCCAGATACCACTGTCCGTATAGAAGCACACAGAATATTTCAAGCAATGCGATGCGCGCCAACCACGCATCACGATGATCACGCCACCACAACCAGGCATAGCCTGCTACCAAAGCCTGCCATCCGAAAAATATCAGACGATAGCGCGGATTATCCCACTGATCGCCTCCGGCGCGGATCGCACAAATTAAAATCCATATCCACGAAAAGGACGAGAGCCACAGCCACAATCGTCGTCCACTGCCCGCTGGAGATTTCCACGCGGCAATCGGACTATAAAGCAGTAATGGCAAGGTCATGTACCACCCCAACGAACGCATAATCGCGATAATATGCCAGGTCAGAGTCGTGGGCTCAAAAAATGCGGGGGGCAGAACGGGTTGAGCAATTCCATAACCGATCACAAACAGGAATTGCGTCAACGGGTTCATCTGTGAAAATACATTTTGAACCTGACCCGAGCCGCGCTCAAGTTGATAGATCACATATTTGACCGAACCGCGAATCCAATTCAAGATCACGCTGATGGGCGAGCCTCCGCCAAAATCATGTTGACGGCTGAGACTCCAAGCCAGAATCAAAATGCCGACGAAGAACACGCTTCCCACCGCGACCAAAGCCTGCCACGGCAAATGAGCCTTCTCTCCTCTGATCCATATCCAAACGCCGAACAAAATCATCAACGCCAATGCCATCGCGGGTGAAACCAGCAACATCCCGACAAAACCAATACCTAACCAGACCCAACCATTCCGCCCGCCTTCTTTCAACCAAAGCGCGAATCCCCAAAAACACACCGCGATGAATGTGAGCAGAAAGGGCTCGCGCATTTGCGCGCCGCCCGTCAGCACGGACTCTGGATAGAGGACGAAGAGCCATGTCGAAACGGTGGCCAGCCTCTCGTCCCAGAGAAGATGCGTTGCCCGATAGAAGAAGGGAACGCCGAGGGCCGCGGTCAACGCCGCGAGAAGAAGAATCAAAAGCGGGCGATGAACATCCGGTGAAAAAATTTTATACGCCAGTGCACTGATGGCAAGCAACCCGCCGTATTGATCCGTGTAATATGTCTTATCGAAGGCAGACCAAAGCGGTTTGCCCGAACTCGCCAGGTCCCAGGCTTGATCGTCGCGGCGATGCGCATCGGTAAACACATAGCCTGCTTTGTCGTCGGGAACGTTGTAGCCATCAATCGGCAACGCGATATAAACTGCGACGCCCGCCGCGATGCGAAGCAGAGCCGCCAACGCAATCATCCATGCCAAAACTTTGCCGCCGCCAGCCCAACGCCAGGCGGTGATCAATGCAAGAATGCCCAGAAAAAACAAAGCTGCAAATCCCAGCCAGCCGATGAAATAATTTCCGTCTTGAAGCGCGGCGAGTCCCGCGCCAAAAACTAGCGAGAGAGGAAGGATCAAGCCAAAGTCTTTAGTTAAAAGATATTTCGATTTCATACAATTCCATTCAATGCGCGTTCGGCGCGTGAAAGCCATGAATATTTTTTTATTTCCTCACGCGCGTTCGTTGATAATTGTGTTCGGTGTTTTTCATCTGCCAGCAAATTTTCAATTGCAGATTTCCACGCGGTTACATCGCCCGGCGGGCAAAAGACTGCACGCGTTTCATCCAGCACCTCACGGATCACAGGCAAATCAGCGGTGATGATCGCTCGCCCCGCGGCCATGTAATCAAACATCTTCATCGGGTTGATCACCTCAGCAATGTCCTGTCCACTGCTGGCGGAAATCGAACGGCCATAAGGCATCAGTAAAATATCGCACGCGGCCTGATACAGCGGCAAACGGCTGTTTTCGATGAAGCCGGTCAAGGTCACGTTTGAGACGCGCACCGCGTTTAATTTTGTGCGCCATTCATCAACTGCATCCGGCGTTCCGCCCGCCCATAAAAAATTTACATTTGGCAAAACACGCGCCAATTCGAACAACAAGTCCATGCCGCGGCCCGCATAGAAATGACCGGTGAATCCAACGGTCAAACCATTTTTCAGATTCAGTTGACGACGCGCTTCCTCTGGATTTGGAAGATTCGCGTATCGCTCCAAGTTGACGCCATTCGGCGCGACCTGCACCGCCTCGTTCGGGAACTGGAGGCGGGCCGAGCGTTCCAGGGCCTTTCTCAACGCCTGAGTTGTGACCAGCAATCGTTTGCGCCCGCGCGTTTTCCAAAACTGACTCAGCCACCACGCGCCCAGCCGCCCGGCCACATCCGCGTGCATTTCAAGGATGAGAGGATGGCCGCTTTGTAATCCCAGCACAGCGGATTGAGGTAACCATGTATAAACCAAATCGGCTTTAAATCTCTGCGCGGCAGATTGAGCATACCATATAAAGTCGAAGCGTTTAAGCGCGCGAACCGATGGAAGCCATTGCATTGTGAATTCGTTTTTCAAGCCATAATGTTTTGACAATTCATCCCATGAGGTTGGTTTCGTCTCGCGCGGCGCGAAGACGCGCAGGTCGTGGCCGAGCGCAGTCAGGGCGTCACATACTTTCATGGCCTGGATCGAGTTGGCAGTCAACGATGGGATGCGGGAGTTTGTGATGACAGCAATCTTCACGCCAGGCTCTCTTGCTTGCGCAATTCAACCATCCCGCGCCAGACTATCAACCCAACTGAGAAAACATAATAAAACGAAAGCATGGCGGCTTCCATCACATAGCCATAACGCGGCACCAGCGGAAATGAAAGACTAACTTTTATGATGCCCGCTATCAGCGTGGCAATAAGCGGAAAAGCCGGGAGGCCGAAGGAAAGCAAAAGCGGACGATTCCAGAAGAGGATGTAATTGAAGGCCAGCCCCACCAGCAAAACCATCAAAGCAGGATAAGCCACCACATATCCACTCCCATAAATTGCCAGAACCCAGCGGCCAAAGATCACCAGACCCAGCGCGATCAGCAGGTTGTACGCGAATGAAAGCGTGGTCACTTTGCGTAGAAAGTCTCGCAGGCGCGGCCAGGCTTTTTGCACGATGAGCCGATTCAATTCAGGATAGACGGTAAGAATCAATGGATCGGCCGGCACAGAGAGGAAGCCGATGATCGTGTACGCGATACGGTAAAGACCGGCGGCCTCGGTGTTCAGGAAAAAGCCCACCCACAAAATCTCGCTCTCGCGAAAGATCAAGATGGCGGTAGCGCTCAGGTTGGAACTGAACGCAAACTTGAATAACTCGCGAACGGAAGGCAAAACGGAAAGCGGCGTTTTTACCCAGCCCCGTCCCAGGATACGACCCAACTGAACCTGCGCGGCCACAAAGAGACCAATACCCAGAATAGCCTTGCCGACGAGGTAGGCGATGAGGATAATTGCAAAACTCCCATGCAGGAAAAAAGCCGCAGTAATGATCGAGACGCTGGCGATGCTTTGAATCAGATTGATTATGCCGCGCAGTTTCACCTTGTCGGTAATTTGCAAGATACCGGTGGAGGTCTCTGCGTTGAAGTTTGCAAGCAGGCCGAGGCTGTAAGCGATGAACAGCCTTTCCGTTCCGGGAGTTTTGGCAATGTAGTGAGTGGCAATTCCAGCGGTCAGAACAACAAAGATAAATGCCAATACAGAGACCATCATCTCGGTCAGGCCTGCGGCTTTCATGAGCGCCGCGGCTTTTTGTTTTTCTCCCTTCTCAAGATATTCGCCGCCATAGCGGACAACCAACTCGCTCATGCGGAAAGATAATAAACCATTGACCGTCGAGGCATAGCCCATAATGATTCCGATCAACCCATACCCTGCAGTTCCGAGCAAACGCGCGGCCAGGATACCTTGAAGAACACTGAGTAGAAGGCTGATGGAATTACTGCTGAATAGATGTGCGCTGTTGCGGATGACTCTTCCGAACAATTCATCCTGGCGCAGGTTTTGAAGTAGAGACATGGGTTGCGAAGAAATCTATAAGATAGGTATACCGTGTCAAATCAGACTCATGGAGTCAAAATCCCGCTCGCCCAGGACCGTTCAGCAGCGTACCAGTCAACGAGTTTTTTCACGCCTTCAGCGAGTCCTACTCGAGGCTCCCAGCCGAGGAGTTGTTTCGCCTTCGAGACATCTGCCCAGTTGCTAAACATGTCCGCCAGATTCGGAGGGCCGTATTGAACGTTCGCTTTTTTGCCGATCAATTCTTCGAGCAGTTCGATCAACGCATTGATAGTGATAACCTCATGTCCGCCCAAGTTGATGATTTCATAACCAAGCGGTTTGAGCGCAAGGATCGTGCCGCGCGCAATGTCATCAAGATACGTAAAGCCGCGCGACTGTTTCCCATCGCCGTTGACGCGCACAGGCTTGCCCTCATAAATCCACTGACAGAATCGGAACATGGCGAGGTCGGGGCGTCCTGCCGGGCCATAGACTGTGAAGTAACGCAGGACACTTACATCAATGCCATACAGATGATGATACGTGTGAGCCAGCACCTCGGCGGCCTTCTTGCTCGACGCGTAAGGCTGAAGCGGCTCACTGCTCGAAGCGGTCTCAGGAGTCGGATATGGCGGGTTCGCGCCATAAATACTGGAGGTGGAGGCAAGCAGGAATTTCTTAATTCCTGTGCGGCGGCAGAGGTCGAGAAGATTCAACACACCGGTCACGTTGGTATCATAAAACAACCACGGATTCTCTACACTGAAGCGGACACCGGCGCGCGCGGCGAGATTGATGATCGCGTCGAATTTTTCGCCGCTCAACTGATCTACATCCGGCCTGGATGAAATGTCAAGTTTCTTGAAGGTGAAGCCGCTCAGCGTCTGGAGATGAGCGAGACGATGATCCTTCATACGCGGATCATACGCGTCGTTCAGGTTGTCCACGCCGAGAACGGTATGCCCGTCTTGAATCAGCATTTCAGATGTGCGTGCGCCGATGAAACCGGCCGCGCCGGTAACCAGATAATGAGCCATTAGAGTTTCACGACTTTCGGATTCTCTCTCGCGATTTTTCCGAGCGCGTTGCGGCTGTCGAAAATAAAGGAGGCGGAATCAAGAATGGCTTTGTAATCATAAACTTTGTGATTGGTTACAATGACAACTACATCAGATTCTTTTACAGACTTCATCACGTCGGGCACTGTTTGCATTTTCCAGTCCTCGTCTTCGTGATGAATTTGCGGAATGTATGGGTCGTGATAGGAAACGTTCGCGCCCTTCTTTTTGAGCAGAGCGATCACATCCAGCGCGGGAGACTCGCGCACATCGTCAATATCGGGCTTGTAGGCAACACCGAGGACAAGAACTTTCGAGCCTTTCAATACTTTTCCTCGATCGTTCATCGCGTCGAGGACACGCGCGACCACGTAGCGCGGCATGTTAGTGTTGATTTCGGACGCCAGCTCGATGAAGCGCGCGTTGTAATTGAACTCCTTCATCTTCCATGAAAGATACAGCGGATCAATCGGGATGCAATGCCCGCCGAGTCCGGGACCTGGTGTGAATTTCATAAAGCCAAATGGTTTGGTCGCGGCCGCATCAATGACCTCCCACACGTCCACGCCGAGGCGTTCGCACATCATCGCCAGCTCGTTGACCAGGCCAATGTTGATCATGCGAAATGTGTTTTCCAAAAGTTTCGCCATCTCCGCGGCTTCCGCCGAGGAAACCGGCACAACGGTTTTGATCGCGCCGCCATACCAGGCCGCGCCAACATCGCCGCAATCTTTGGTGATGCCGCCCATGACTTTGGGTGTATTGTAGGTTGTAAAATCTTCGCGGCCCGGATCCACGCGCTCGGGCGAGAAACAGATGAAGATGTCCTCTCCGGCCTTCAGTCCGGATTTTTCCGTGAGCATCGGCAAAGCCAGTTCGCGCGTGGTGCCGGGATAGGTCGTCGATTCCAACACGATGACCATTCCCTTGTGGACATATTTCGCAAGTTGTTCAGTGGCCGAGACGATGAAGGACATATCCGGGTCGCCGGTCTGACGGAGCGGCGTCGGCACACAAATACTGACCGCGTCCATGTCTTTCAGCGCGTCGAAATCAGCGGTCATGTTCAACTTGCCCTCTTTTTTCAAACGCGCCACGGTTTCCGTCGGCACATCCTGAATGTACGAAATGCCTTTGTTGAACGTATCCACTTTGCGCCGATCGGGATCAATCCCCAGCACGTTGAACCCTGCCTCGGCGAAGACCACGGCCAGCGGCATCCCCACGTAGCCCATCCCGAGGATTCCTATCCTGGCAGTCTTGTCTTGCAGTTTCCTGATGAGAATTTCCTTGGTGTTCATAGATTCCTTCATGGCCCGATATTAGATACTCGATATTCAAAGCATAATGCGCGAATGACGAATATCAAGCATCGCTAGAATAAATTCAACTGCTTCGGTTCATCTTCCTTTGGTTCTTCTGCTTTCACTTCCGGCGCGGAACGACCAAGCCCTTTACGCGCCTGATTCAATAACTCAGGCAGTTTGGCAAAGTCCGCCAGGATGGCAGGTTTGAGCGAAGCCTGATGCAACGCCGCGGCCGGATGGAACATCGGAATCACGTAACGATCTCCGATCTTGCGCATCTGCCCGTGCACCGCGCTGATCTTGGCGCCGGGCATGAACTTCGCCATCGAATAACGTCCCAACGTGATAATGATACTCGGATTGATAGCTTTGATCTGCCGTTCCAAATATTGGTCGCACGTCGCCAACTCCTCCGGTTGCGGGTCGCGGTTCCCGGGCGGGCGGCATTTCACCACATTGCCAATGAATACTTCTTCGCGCTTCAAGCCAGCCTGCTCGAGGAGTTGAGTCAAAAATTGCCCCGATGCGCCCACGAATGGCCGCCCCTGTTCGTTTTCGTAAAAGCCGGGACCTTCGCCGATCAACATGATTTCTGAATTGGCCGGGCCTTCGCCGGGCACAGCCTTCTTACGCGAACGATGCAGTTCGCATTTCTCGCAGACCGCAACTTCCTTTGCAACCTGCGCTAAAATTTCCTCGGCGTTCATTCCGCCTCCAAATGTTCCAATGTCATCAAGATTGCATCCTCGCCGTTGTCTTTATAATATTTTGGACGCCGGCCTGTGATTTCAAATCCAAACTTGCGATACATAGCCTGTGCGGCCTCGTTCTTTTCGCGGACCTCGAGAAAGGCGCGCCGCGCCCCGGCCTGACGCGCGTCTTCGAGCGCGTACGTCAAAATCTGCGATCCGATTCCCTGCCGACGGAAATCGGGATGTGTGGCGATCGTCGCGATATGAAGTTCATCTACGATGATCCACGAAACGATCATCGCCGCGATTCGTTTGTCATCGGTCTCAACCACAAAGCAACGTGACGAGGGATTTTCCTTCACCTCGTAGCGGAACGAATGTTCCGGCCATGGCAAACTAAAAGACATATGATCCAGTTGAGCGACGACAGGCACGTCCTCAATCGTCATTTTACGGATGATAAAGTTCATGCCTGAATCGGTTCAGCAAGATGCAAATAGATCGGCGCGAGCGAAGCAGGCTCGTTGACTTTGCCGGCCTGCCAGCGCGCCCAGGCCAATTCTGCAAGGATAGCTGGACGCCGCACACACAACGCGGGCGGGGCCAATATCACGTTGACCTTTTTGCGCGCCAGCCGATGACGCTCCTCGGCAGTCAACTCACCCGCGATTAAGGTCGGCCTGTCAACCGAATCAGCCAGCGCGTCCACCGTCGTGACTTGCGGGTCGCCATCCGATTTCCATTCACGTTTTCCAAACTTATACCGACCCACCGCGATGCGCCCGCGGCCCGCTTCCAACACGGCGGCCAGTGGCAGTTTCGAGGCGGGCTGCGCCGCGGCCAAAACATCCAGCGTTGGGATTCCAACAATCGGCAAACGTCGCGCCAATGCCAGACCTTTGATAAAAGCCAGCCCAACGCGCAGAGCCGTGAAGGAACCCGGACCAATTGCCACGCCGAGCGCTTGGACATCGTCCATCTTCGCGCCCGTGCGCTTCAACATCTCAGCCAGCGCGGGTGCCAGCTCCACGGTGTGATGTTGATGACTGTGCCACAGTAACTCGGCAGTTACACGCGCCTCATCATACAAAGCGATGCCGACTTGCGCGGTGGATGTATCAACGACCAGCAACATCAAGCCACTCCGCCGTTCGTGCCGCGAGCACCACGATGCGAGACGGCAAACATGGTCTGACGCAGATCGGCCAGCATGTTGTCGTATCGTTTGCCCCTGGCTTTGATAAACATCTGACGTTGTTCTTCCGCACGATAATCGAGATGAATCCACAACGATTCGGAAGGCAGGATTGGCCCCATGCGCTCAGGCCATTCGATGATCAGCGCGCCGTCAGCCAGCATTGAGTCAATGTCGAGCTCCGCCGCTTCGGGTCCGGACTCGAGGCGGTATGCGTCCAAATGAAAAAGCCGCGCTTCGTCGGGACGTCTATATTCATTGACCAAAACAAAAGTCGGGCTGGATACAGGATCAAAGGAACCCCAGCCTTGCGCCATTCCTTGAACGAGAGTCGTTTTTCCCGCGCCGAGATCACCCTGCAAACAAATCAGATCGCCCGCCGAAAGCAAACCGCCGAGGCGCATTCCGATGCGGCGGGTTTGTTCGGGACTGCGGCTGAGGAATTCAAACGTGTGTTCATTCAGGATGGGCACGGGGGGATTATACTGCTTGTTGCAAAAAACTCTCAACTCGGTCTCATGGATAAAAAATCGCGACGTTGAACGTCGCGATTTTTTATCGCTTCTTTCCGGACCTTATGCCATCTTCCGCGCCAAATAACCGCGTGCCACCCCAAAGAAAGCAACTGCTGTTGACGCTAGCATGATCGCAACGGTTGTGATGAATGAACTTGTCGTGCTGGTGAGGAGCAATCCCCAATGTTCCGCAAACACTTGAGGCATGGCTGAATAAGCCAGCCATCCCCAAATTATCGTGGCGATCAACATCAGCAACATAGCCAGTGTAGCAACGACGGCAGGAATAAAAGCATATTCATATAACTTGACAGATTTCTCACGACCCAGAATTTTGAAAGTGCTTTCTGGCATATTTGTATTGGAAATTATCTTCCAGACTGCCACCGTGCTTACGATTGCGCCGAGGATAAAGACCAACATAAAGCCGCCGATCAAGAGACGATTGCCCAACGGAAAGTTATCGTGCGACACGACGGGAACAACGCCGGGGATTTGCAATCGCCCCAGCCCAATCGAGGCCATGAACATAACATATAAAACCAGGGCGAGGAAGGCAAAGACCGGCACCAGCAACCAGCGTAAATCTTCGCGTGAAGAAGTCAGCGCGCGGCGGATCACAGTCCATGCCAGCGGCAGGCCGCCGATCACCACCGACAGCAACGCGATCACCGCGCCGACTTCAACCGCAGTCCACGCGGCAAAAAGCGGCATATCTGCGCGCGCCTTCATGAGATCGGCCATCGGGCTGTCATCCACCAGGCCGTAAAAACTCATGCCCCCAACAATGAAGCCGATGTAAGCGGCGAAGACAATCAAAATCGAAGTGCGAAGTTTGTTGACCATATTCATCAACCTCCAGTTCATTTCAAAAGGGAATTCAAGGTGCGCGTCCAACGCGCCGAGGAAGATATCGAGCGCATCCAGAGGAGAGTGCAGGCATTCCTCCAGCAGGGCATCGAACTCCTCACCGTAGCGTTCGCGCCAGGCACGCGGATAGAGTTGGATCAACCAATCGCGAGCGTTCATAAAGCCGCCAGACGCTTCAATCCGGTCGAGGCGAGTTTTTGCAGAATGGTCAATTGTTCACGCAAAGCCGCGGCGCCTTTGGCCGTCAATTGATACGGACGGCGGCGGTCTTGCGCAGCCATGGCTTTGATCAGACCGGAGCCTTCGAGCCGCGCCAGCGCACCATACAGCGTGCCCGGCCCAAGACGGACGCCGGTCATCGTTTCGATGTCAGTCATCATGCCATAGCCATGCTTGGGGCCATCGGCCAGGCTGGAGAGAATGAGCAAGGCAGGATCAGAAAAACGCCCGAAATCGGCAAGGTTCATAGTACGCTCCGCGTTGTAACGTATTACGATATATCGTATTGCGTAATAATACCGCGAAAATAATCCCTGTCAAGGGGCGAAAACTGGAATGTCAAGCAGTTAATGTTGTTTCAACTTCCGGAGGTTCTTGAGACTTCGCCAGCCCGAGGCGCTCGCCAAGAACGCGGGCAATGCGCCGCGCAGAATCGGGTCGCGCGATGCGACGCGCATTCTGCACAACTTTTTCGCGTTCATGCGGACGAGACATCCAGCGCGTTAAAGCGCGGACGACTAACTGGGGCTTCGGCGCCCAGACTCCCACGCCCTCTGATTCGACAAAGGTCACGTTGCCATCTTCCTGGCCAGGAACTTTGGAATACAAGATGATGGGAAGGTTTGCATTGAGCGCTTCGGCTATCGTGCCGGGACCGGCTTTGGTCACGATAACATCTGCGGCGCGCATGAAATCCGGCATATCGCGCGTGAAACCGTAAATGAACGCGGGGTTGTCCCACTTCTGCGATTCGAGATTCGCTTTCAGTTTTTGATTCCGCCCGCAAACGATGGCCAGCCCGAGGTCCAGGCCTGATTCGTCAATGGCGCGCGCGGTCTTGCCAAGCGGACCCATTCCCTCGCCCCCGCCAACCATCAACACGATGGGTTTGTCCAAAGGCCAGCCAAGTTTTTTACGTATCAAATTTTTATCGCCGGCCGGAGTGCAATAACGATCCGCGACAGGCAATCCTACTACTTCCAGTTTTTCGGCAGGCATGTGATATGCCAGCGCCCGCTCGCGAGCCATTTCAGTCGGAACAAAGATTCGATCAGACCGTGTATCAAACCACAAAGCATGAGTGGTAACCATGTCGGTCACAACTGTATAAAACGGCGGGCGATTCGGACCAAGCGCCTTGAGAGCAAATGTGTTGGCAATCGGGTGAACGGTCACTATCAGATCAGCAGGATGCTCGCGGATCAATCGCCGGGCCGGGATGCGCGCTACCGGCCAGAGCGAAGTGGTGATGACGCGGGCGCGGGCGCGGCCATTGGTCGCATAGAAAGATGCGCCCCACAAGCGCGGCGCCTTGACCAGTTCCGGATAGAGATCGGGCATCTTGCTGAAAGGAGGCGGCGCGTAATCCTTGAAGAAGTCCACCATTTCCGTGGTGAGGGCATTCGGAAATTCAAGTTCCAAAGCCTCGATGATGGCCTCCGCCGCGGAACGATGTCCGCCGCCGGTATCAGAGAAATAAAAAACAATGTGGGGTTTATGATGATTGCCGTTCATCCCTTCACCTTTGTTCGGGGTTTGCTTGCTTTGTAAGATTGGCTTTCATTCGCTTTGCGAGTTCGCGCCGCGTAAGCAAAACGCGATGACCACAGCCTTTGCATTCGAGGCCGATGTCCGCGCCGAGGCGCACCACAGTCCATTCGTAGGAGCCGCAGGGATGTGGTTTGCGCAAACGAAGAAGGTCGTTGAGTTGGAGATCGGGAAGCATGTCAGTAAGCAGAAGGCAGTGGGCAGTATGCAGTAATCAATGGCTCGTGGTCTGCTGTCAAAAAGATTATACCGCGTGGTGATTTGTGTTACACTTCGTTCGGTCATTGAAAATTCATTCGGAGAGAAATCATGTCCGCCCGCGAAACCTACTCCATTGAAATTGCCGGATTGAGACGCGACCTGCGTCTGTTTCAAATCAAGCCGGGCCTGCGCATCGCCATTTTGAACATCCTCGGCGACACGGAACTCGTTCAGGCTTGCGCGCGAGAATTGGGCAAGAAACTCAGGGATATGAAATTTGATATTCTTGTGACAGCGGAGGCCAAGTCCATTCCACTGGCGCACGCGCTCTCGGTTGAGATCAAGAAGCCATACGTGATCCTTCGCAAAACATACAAGCCTTATATGGGCGATGCCCTGAAGGCTGAAACACTTTCCATCACCACCGGTCAGCCGCAGGTTTTGGTTCTGGATGAAAAAGATCGCGAGTTGATGAAGGGCAAGGAAGTGGTTGTTATTGACGATGTCATCAGCACTGGCTCGACTTTGCAAGGCATGAGAATGGTGATCGAGAAGGCGGGCGCAAAAGTCGTCAAAGAAGCCGCGATCCTCACTGAAGGCGAACGCTCAAAGTGGGAAGAGATCATCTCGCTCGGGCATTTGCCATTGTTTACTGATTAACCTCGCCCCTTTCCTAGAGTGTGTATGCAAAATCAATTTCATGTGTCATTCTGAGGAGCGAAGCGACGAAGAATCTCAAATTTTGAACGAAAAAAAATGAGATTCTTCGCTCCCATTGGTCGCTCAGAATGACACGAGACGAATTTGCATACAGACCCTAAAGGAGAGGGAAATTTATTTTTGAAACAATTTTTGTTTTTGCCGACGCGTCATCGTCTTGATGACGCGTTCCCGTTTCAGCGCGCTGACCTTATCCGGCTGAGGCTCAAGATAAACCAATTTCACGGGACGGCGCGTGCGCGTATAACGCGCGCCGCGTCCCGCGTTATGCACCTTCACGCGGCGCTCAGGGTCGGTTGTCCAGCCGGTGTATAAGGTCCCATCGGAACATTCAATGATGTAGCAAAAGCAGGGAATTTTCATATCATTGGTTGCTCGCCACGCTTCGACTTCGCGGCTCTGGAGGCCGCTCCGCTGAGCGCGAGCAGGTCACAACGACGTGATTCTTACTTCTTCTTTTTCATGCGATTCACGATACTGCTTCCGAAAAGCATGTTCATCACTTGTTCGCCGAGCTCTGTGATGTCGTAGGATTCGCCACCCTCCTGCAACCACAGTGCGGCCGTGCGCTCGTCCAGCCAGCGCTGGCGCGCTTCAAAGGCTTGATCGAAACGCTCGGCGAGATTCTGTTCCTGTCCTTCCGCGATCTCATCGCGCAGAGCAGTGAGGGACGCCAGCATCAAATTCAGAGAGCGTAAAATGGAATCGCGATTCGCCAGCGAAGCAGTTTTCAACGATGCGGCATCATCGAAATCCGCCGCGCCGCGCGTGACGGACGCGAACGCTCCGCCAGTGAGTTTACGCGATTCGGCCCAACCCGGCTGATCAATCGTCGCGTGGATCAACGCCACGGAGGTCAATTGAGGTAATAAATGAACCGCGGCCATCAAACTATCAGACTCGGAAATATTTGTCAGCATGGGTTTCGCACCCAGAGCGCGGGCGACAGCCAATCCGAGTTTTTCCACTTCCTCAGGTGTACCCGAGGGCACGTCAACGACCATGACCGTTTTTTTGAATAAGTCGGGGCGCGCCGCGTTGAGTCCGCTTTCAGGCGAAGATAAAGCCTCGGCGGTCAGAGCCGGTACAAGTCCAAGATAGAAGCGGCCTTCTGGGATATATTCTTGAAACCATTGCATCACCTGGCTCTTCACAGGCGCAGTATCCATCAAAATCGAACCCGCTTTCAAATTCGGACCAATCTGCTTAAACGTCTCGCGCAGTTCCGCCAGAGGCAGGCAAAGCAAAATGATGTCGGCATTTTGAACGGCATCGGGCAGGCGCTTGATCTCATCCACCACGCCGAGGGACTCGGCGGCTCTTGCCACCGCGAGGTCGCGGTCAACGCCAACGCGTTTGGCTGTGAGCTTGTTTTCTGCCAGCGCCATGCCGATGGAGGCACCAATTTGCCCGAGGCCGATAATGGTGATTTGAGCCGTCATATTGCATCCTTTGTACTGAAAGGTGAGTGGATTATACTGCCTGACTTGGCGTTGAACTCATTATGTTATAATAGAACATATATTCGATAACATGCGTTCCGGCCACTTAAATTGCGAGAGCCGCGGACGCCGACCGCGGCTCTCTCTTGAAAGGAGGAGAAGAGAAATCACCTTACATCGCCAATGCTATCATCTATGTCCAAAACCTACTTGACGGGAAATCTACGCTTCCCCTACGATTGTCCGACATCTAACAGAGTTGTAAATGGTTTTGCCCTTTTCAAGGAGCTTTAAATGGTCACAGAACAAACCACTTTGTCAAATCTGGCTGTGGAAGTTGAGAACCTCGAACGAATTTACAAAATCCGCGGAAGCAAGAAAGAGAAGAACGTTCGCAAGGAGTTGGTCGCGCTGAAAGACGTAAGCTTGCAGATCAAGCGTGGCGAACTCTTTGGACTGCTTGGCCCGAATGGCGCGGGCAAGACCACTTTGATCAAAATCCTCACCACGCTTCTCGCCCCGACCTCAGGCTGGGCGCGCGTTGCCGGGTATGACGTGGTCAAAGAGCCGGGCAAAGTGCGTACGCAAATCAACATGGTTTCCGGCGGCGAGTCTTCCGGCTATGGCCTGTTGACCGTGCGCGAGAATCTTTGGATGTTTTCCCAGTTTTACGGCCTGCCATCCAAAGAAGCCAACCAACGCATCGAGGCGCTGTTGAAAATAGTCGGCCTTGAAGACCGTATCCACACAAAGTCATCCGATCTATCCACCGGCCTGCGCCAGAAAATGAATATCGTGCGCGGCTTCCTCACGGACCCGCAAGTGTTGTTCCTGGATGAACCGACCCTCGGCCTCGACGTGGGCGCGTCGCGCGATGTACGTCACTTGATTCGCAATTGGTTGGATCAAGACAGGTCCCGCACTTTATTGTTGACCACCCACTACATGGTCGAAGCCGATGAATTGTGTGACCGCGTCGCCATCATCAACCAGGGACGCGTGCTGGCCTGTGATACGCCCTCGGCATTGAAACAACAATTGCAGCGCGACGCGTTGTTCGAGATCAGCGTTGGCGCGCTGAACGGTTTGGCAGTACCCACATTGGAACGAGTCCCCGGCGTCCGCAAGGTAGCCAGTGAAGAGTCCGAGGAGATGACTGTACTTAAATTTATCCTGGATGAAGATGCCGCGTTGGGCGGGGTCATCAACAAGCTGACCGAATCCAACGTCAAGATCGTGCGGCTCGACAAACATGAGCCGACGCTCGAAGATGTTTTTGTCAGTCTGGTTGGCCGCAGTATGGCTGAAGTAGAGAAAGAAGGTTCAAATGGCGACGGGAAGTAACCCGCTGGCAAGTTTGCCGGTGGAAAAGGCCTCCGGCTGGAAGTTGTTCCTCAAGACTGTGATTGCCCGCGCTTACCCGCGCATCATCGGTCAACAGCGCGAGAAGTCGTGGGTCTTCTTTGATATCTTCCTGCCGATGCTGGCAATCTCCTCCTACGTGTTCGTCTATCGCGCCATCGGCGCTTCGGAAGATTATGTGGGCTTCGTGGTGATAGGCGGCGCCATGACCGCTTTCTGGTTGAACATCATGTGGAGCATGTCGAGCCAGTTGTATTGGGAAAAGGAACAAGGCAATCTCGCGCTTTACATCATGGCTCCCAACTCGATGATGGCAGTCCTGCTCGGCATGGCCGTTGGCGGAATGTTTGCCACGCTCCTGCGCGCGGTGGTCATCATTCTGCTGGGCAGCTGGTTTTTCCACGTTCAATATGTCGTGGTCAATTTCTTTCAATTGCTGGCGGTCTTCTTCATCTCGATGACCGCCCTGTACGGCATGGGTATGATGAGCGCCTCGCTCTTCCTCCTCTTGAGCCGCGAAGCGGATCACCTCGCACAATTGGCGATGGAGCCGGTCTATCTCGTCTCGGGGATGTACTTCCCCATCAAGGCCTTCAGCTTCTGGATCGCGGCCGCGGCTTCGATCATTCCCTTGACCTTGGGCCTGGACGCCATGCGACAGCTGGTCTTTCAATCCGGCGCGACGCTCGGCTTCCTGAGCGTGACCGTCGAACTGACCATCCTGTCCATTCTGTGCGTGTCGTTTTTGATCGGCGCGCGCGCCCTGCTAGCCTACATGGAAAAACTTGCTATTCGCGAAGGGCGCCTGACGGAAAGCCGGAGATAACATGCAAAACATATCTGCTTTGAATCGTTCTGAATCGTGGCGGTCGTTTTGGATGGCAACCTGGCTTGGCTGGCAGATCGAATCCAACTGGACCGACCCATTCCTGTTCGCGGTCTATTCCATCGTCAAGCCACTGGCTTCGGCGGGCATTTTAGTTGTTATGTACACAGTCATCGCCAAAGGCAATTTCAACACACCGATCTTCCCATACATATACTTTGGCAACGCCTTCTACATCTATGTGGGCGCGGTGATGTCTGGCATCTCATGGGCTGTGATTGACGACCGCGAGCATTACAAAACACTCAAATATATGTACATCGCTCCGATTCACATTCCGGCCTACTGGCTCGGCCGCGGCGTGGCGCGCTTCCTCACCGGTTCCATTGCGGTGGTCATCACCATCGCCTTCGGCGCGCTCTTCCTGCAGGTTCCGCTCGATCTCGCAAAAGTGGACTGGCCGCTGTTCTTCGTTTCGTTGTTTACCGGAATCGCCATGCTCGCCATGATGGGATTGATACTCGCCAGCATCACGCTCTTGATCGCGCATCACTTCTTCCTCATCGGTGAAGCCGTGGCCGGCGCGCTGTATCTGTTCAGCGGCGCGATCTTCCCGTTGGATGTTTTGCCCGCATGGTTGCGCCCCGTTGGATTCGCCATTCCAATCACGTACTGGCTTGAATTGATGCGTCGCTCATTGGTCGGAAACGTTGCGCAAGCCTTCCCGACCCTCTCGCATTTCAGTAATCTTCAGCTCGTTGGCATTCTCGTTGGGTTGAGCGTCATATTCGGAATCGCATCCACCTTCATCTTCCGTTTCTGCGATTATCGCGCCCGCGAACGCGGGTTGATTGACCGGGTAAGCAATTACTAACCATGTCATTGCAAGCGGAGCGAAGCAATCTCCTGTTTATTGGAAGCGTGACAACCTCCGCGCTTGGAGAAGTGTGGGTGGCTGTCTCTGAACGCGGCCTCGTGACCGTTGAATATGGGGTCACTCGCAAAGTTTTTGAAGCCAGCGTCAGGAAGCAGACAAGGCGCGACGTCGAATACGCGGCCGCTCAAACGTCCCGCGTGACGCGGCAGATCAAAGAATATGTGGACGGTCAACGCCGCGGCTTCGATCTTGCCATTGACTGGTCCGTTCTTTCCTCAGACTTTCAGCGGGCCGCGCTGAAAATTGTCTTTTCCATCCCTTATGGTGAGACGCGCACCTACGCGGACGTCGCCGCGCAGATCGGACGTCCGAAAGCCTTTCGCGCGGTTGGCCGCGCCAACGCCACCAACCCGATGCCGCTGGTAATTCCCTGTCACCGCGTCATCGGCAGTGACGGAAAACTTCACGGCTACGGCGGCAAAGGCGGATTGAAAACAAAAGAATGGCTGTTGAAGATGGAGAGGAAAAACAGCATCATGTCATTCTGAGGGGCCGCGGAACGGCGACGAAGAATCCCGCCGCTTCGCTCAGAATGACATGCAAAACAAAAACTGCCGACAAATAAGTGTGTCGGCAGTTTTTCATCCTTTTCATTTCATCTTCCATTATGGTCTCGGCGCAGTTGAATCAATGAACAAATCGCTTCGCACCCACAGGATGATCGTCTCTGAACTCTGCGGCATCTGATGGAACGCGATCCAGCGCAACCAATCGCCGAAGGCCGCGTTCTGCCAAAGCGGCTCCTGCCGCCAAACAAAACTTTGCCCGCGATACCCGGCATCCAAAGTCGGATTGTTCTGATCGGTCGTGATGATAATTGGAGGCGAGGAGGTCGCATCCAGCGAAGCGACCGCACTTACCCGATGGCCGCGCAAAAGCCATTCCAATGCAGGCGAATCAATTCCAGCAATTGTAACGGGTTGGGCGTTGATGTTGTTCTCGCTCCAATTCGACATCTGATTGACCGTCGTCAGCAACAAATCTGATTCAGCGAGCGTGTCACCCGCGCTCCACAATTCCGCGCCGGGCGCAACACGCAGACTCGCCGCGCCGGTCATCGCGCCGAAGGAATAAATTCCCAACGCCACCACAAGTCCCCACACCGCGCCCAGCCGCGCGGAGCGAAGCGACCATCCCATTGCCACCAGCAAAACGCTTACGACCAACAGGAACAATGAACCAAACAATAACCACATCCTCACAGTTGCCTGATCGGAAGGCGCGGGCGTTTGGAGAAAGGCGAGAAAATCAAGCCACATGAAAATCATGATCAATGCGCCCAGCCCGATGATGCCCAGCACTTCCCTCCGTTCTTCGGGAAGGATATTCACACTGCGCGCCAATTCCAACGCGGCCAGCGACCACAAGGGAATCAGCATCCAAACCAAATCGTTCACTTGATGCGCTGGGTAGAACAACGCCAGCAGGAACGAGACCGCCGCCCACAGACTCAATCGAATCACGCGGCGGCTTCCGAACCACCATCCGCGGGCAATCGCGATCACTCCAAAAATTACCGCCAGCGGTTGATACGCGATCAGCGAGAATGTCATCCAGCCCGATGACACTCCAGAAGCATGAATCCACCCGCTCACGTAATCGGGCAGAGACGAAAGCCATGCGCTCAATCCATTTGGCGACAAGAAGAACAAAGTCCCAACAACGACGATGGTTCCAAGCGCGGACCATAACGCGGATAGCCACTCGCTTCGCGCGGGACGTTGAGCGGACTCCGTTTGCGATCCGCGTTCCATTCCCTGACGGATCGTCCACGTCAGGCCAAGTCCAAGCAGACCCGCCCATAGCGAAGAACCGGAAAGTAACGCCAGACCGAAAAGGACCCCGGCCCAGCGCGCTTGTTTTTGATTCCAGAACCCCCACGCGGAAAGTAAAAACGTCACCGCGAGAATCGGACTCCCAGCCTGACGCGATAGCGCAACCAGGCCCGGATCGAGCGCCAGAAAAAAGGCCAGGATCAAACCTGGCCGGGGTTTGAGGCGGTCGCGAAAAAAATATGGAACGAAGGCCAGCGCGCTTCCGGTCAGCGCGGGGATGAGTCGCGCCAGGAAATTTGTCCCGCTTCCGTATAGAAAAAACAGGATCGAGGTCAAAAGCACGTAAGCGGGTTGCGAGCCGAGGACGGGGTGAGTGCCCTGAGTCACACCAAGGGCCTGTAAGGCCCACTTGGCTTCGAGGTCTGTAAGGGGCGACGCGCCGAGTTTGATCACACGGACAGCCAGCGCCAAAACAAAGGCGAACAAATAAAGAGCGGTTTCGCGGCGGAATGGTTTCATCGGTTGTATTGTATCAAGGGACTTCATAAATCGTCACGCTTCCCTGCTGAAAGATTTGAACGAGATGTTGATGAAACTTATCTTCCTGCACAGGATACGTGGATCGTTCAAGATTGCCGACATACACATAGCGAATATTATATTTCTTCAGAATGTCGAGCGCGCTCTGCCAGTTGGAGGTACTGTACAGCAGTTTGATGTCATCCTGACGTGTGCCCATTTCCGCGCCGCCGCGCCCCCATTGCGATTCGTGATCGGGCCAATTGATCACGGTCGGCAAACCGGTGTACGTGGAGATACGCCCATAACTGGTGTAGCCGCCGCCGACCGCCTCAGCGATGATTCCATCCGGCGCGGACTTGAGCCATTGAATCGCGGCGGCTTCATCGGGATTGGCTTGCTGGATGCGAGCGAAATCGTCAAGGGTCCAGCCGAGGGCGGGCTTGAAGTCATTGGTTTTATTCGGAATGGCCAGTGCAGGATATGTAAGAGACATAAATAACAAAGGGATGATACCGATTCTAAAAATCCAATCCCACGCGCCGCGCAGTCTTTGCAAAAGGACAGCCGTCCCAAACGCCGCGGCGAGGCTGAACAACAGCCAGGCCTGGTAATAAAACTTGAAGATGGTATTCATGCGTGTGCCGAATCCGTCGCGCAGATAGAGGAATTCGGGTGCGAGGACGAGGAGGGAGGCGAGGACAACCAGAAGAAGGATGAAAGTTGATGGCTGACGGTTGACCGTTGACCGTTGACCGCTGGCGGTTGGTGGTCTATGGTCAGCGATCAGAAATGCCAGCGCGGGGACGAGCAGAGCCAGAAGAGTCAGCAAGCTGCTAATCGAAACGAAGCGGCGCGACAGAGCGGCTTTGAAAAGTTCGGCGACCGAGGACAGTCCCTGCGAAGCGAGATAATTCTGTGCAAAGGCCGGGTCTTTCAGATAGGTCAGCCAGGCGATGAACCAGGAGAGTCCCCAAAGTAAAAGAGTAAAGCCGGCGACCAGTGAAAGAGAAAGTAACCAGTTGCCAGTTTTCTTTTCGCCGAAGGTCAAATAAAGTAAATAAGCAAAGATCGGAACGTAGAACGGAGCGAACATCACCCACAATTGCGCGCCGCGCGTCGGGTTGATCAGGTTGGGAAGAACACCACCGGCCTGAGATGAGAATCCAAAATAAAAGGGCAAGTAAAGCAGCAGGCCTGTCACGCCAAGCGGGATGCCAAGCGCGAAGGGGTCTTCGAGCCGCGGCCATGACCAGCCTTCTTCGTGAACGCGGAACAAGATATATGCGCCCACCATCAGCGCCGCGGCGATCAGAATGTCCCAGGTGTTTAGAAACGCGAGGCCGCCCAACGTCAGGGCCGAGGCGAGGAAACCTGTCTTGCTGATGTTGAGGCGCAGGCCAAGGAGATTCGTCTCGCCACGGAAACCGCCGAGGAAAATGTTCAACGCAATGCCAACAGCCAGCAAGTTGAATGGAATCGCCAGCACGTGCGGGTGAAGATCGCCGAGCAGGAAGGAGAAGAAAGGAAATTCGTCAATTACTTCTTGCGCGTTGTGCATGGGGTCGAAATCGGAGATGACGCGTGAGGCGCGCCACCACCACAAGTAACGATTGGGAATCCATTGATACGGTTGAGCGGGCGCGTCGCGCAACTCTTTGATGTCGAGCCACGTCCAAAAATTGGTTGGATTGGAATTCCAGAAAATGCCGTGCGTGTGCAGAACTTCGAGGAAGCCGCCGAGGTTGCTGACGAGGAGCAGGAGGAGAGGAGCGAGGAGAGCAGAAAAGATGAGTCGAGAGTCGACAGTGGGAAGTTGATTTCCCGAATCCCGATCCCCGAATCCCGATTCCCGATTAAAGAGCGCAAGCAAGTTATAGAGAATGCCATACGATCCCACCGCGGCCAGCGCGAAGATGAGCGAGGTCATCAGGTTGTGCGCCATGCTTCCCGGCACGTCGGTCAATTTGGCGAGCAGGGCGGTCATCACATAGCCGAAGTAATAATAAGAAATGGCATAGCCCGAAAGCCACGAGTCATGCGGCGGGAACGTTGGCGAACGCAGGATGGCATTGATGAACATCAACTCCATCGGTCGTTCCGTGCCATCGAGTTCGGGATTGCCGGCGCGCAGAAAGGCGAGAAAAGCAAACGCGACCAAGAACAAAACTTCGACGGTAATGATGAGGCGCAAATTGGATCGAAGCCAATTTGCGATTTCCGATTTACGATTTACGATTGCCCACCCGCTCAAGCCAGCAATGATCAACAAAGCAAATAGAATTCCGCCGATGGTGTTTTGTGCCAGGCCCAGTGAAGTGAACAGCCAAAAGATATAGCCCCAGATCAACAGCCCCGCGGCGCGCGACAGGCTGTAACCGCGATCGGTCAGCGCGGGGAAGAGGCGATATGCCAGCGGAAAGGTCAGCCAGCCGAGCAGGGTGACGACGAGATACCATAAGACGAACGCGGCGATGGAGTTCACACTAAATCCTTGACCATGCGGTGATAATCGCTTTTATGTTTTCCACTAAAGACAATTCTATAACCAATCTTTTGATAAAGGTGAAGTGCAGTTCCATTGTTTGCATCCACTATCAACGAGCACCGCTTCAAACCGGACCCGCGAGCCTGTTCCTCCGCAAAAGATATCAAGCGCGTTCCGAAGCCGCGTCCCTGAAACTCCGGCTGGACGGCAACATTGCCGATGTAAAATTCGCCGCGTTCCGCTTCATGCACATCCATCATCGGAATCATTCTTTGTACAAGCCTCAGCATTTTACGAAAGCCTAAAAATAAAAACAGGTGAAGGCCTGTGGTTAGATCAAGCATCGGCATCCGCCCGGCAGGATAGGCCAGCAGGAGTCCGACGACTTTGCCTTCTGCCTCAAGGATCGCCCCAAATTGATGACTGAAACGATTCCCTGCCCGAACAAACAACGCCGATAACAATTTTTCAGATTCTCCATCTTCGGCAAACAAATCCACTGTGCGACCCATCGAGAGATGAAGAAGAGAGGCGGCGATGGCCGCGTCCGAGGGGCGGGCAGGACGGAGCAAAACGGACGAGTTCACATCAACGATGGAAGAACGAATCCACCGTCCGCGCCCGGCTCAAAGTCAAGGACTTGAACGACGGCATCCAAATTGATCGGGCCGTACACGTGCGGGAACAGATCTGCGGGAGGAGCACCGGGCGGAGGCGCGCCGTCGAAGGGCGGCTCCCACTTCAAGTCGGAGGCCAGACGCGTGGGATCAATCACGAGGAGCACGAGTCCAGTCTGTCCTTTATAGAATTTTTCAGCCACCGGCAAGACCTGCGACGAAGTCGAAGCGTGGATGAATCCTTCAGAGTCCAAACTCGGCGCGAGGTATTTGCCGTTCTTCTGCGCGTCGAGCCACGCGGCGCGGGAGGTGATGTGAAAAATATTTTTCAAGGAAGCACCTGATAGATGACTGTATCGCCGTCGCGATACACGGAGGTCCAGAATTGCCCATTATATTGATCGAACTTGAGCAGCCCGCCGCCGGGATATTCGGCGCGTTCGAGTTGACCGACGATGATGTATTTGACATCGTACTTCCTGAGGAAATCGCGGGCGGCCTGTACGTCGGTCGTAGTGTAGAACGTGGTGATCTCTGCGATGCGATCCTCGACTAATTGAGGAAACTGCGTGCGCTGTTGGCGCTGATGCCAATTCCAACCAACCACGCCGGGCAGGCCAGTGTAAATCGTGAAGCGCGTGCACCAATGATATTCAGGGCAGTTGGCCTCGACGATGACGGGCGAGCCTTGCACATGATCCTGCATCCAGCGGATGGCGCGGTAATCCTGATTCAAATCCATGGTCACGCCGAAATCCGCATACTGCGCGTATTGCATGTACGTGATGCTGTCCAGCGTGAATGGAACGTGATCCGCCATGCGGTCAGAGATTTTATCGGAAGCGGCGGTGAGGGTGTACAGCGCCGCGCCCGCCAGCAAAATCGTCACGCCGGCCTGGAAGAAATTACGCCAACCGTTTGACCATTCATGGATTTCGGTCAGGATCCACGCAAAGGCGGCCGCGGCAGAAACGGACAACAAAGCCCAGGCCTGCAAATAGAACTTGAAGATGGTGTTCATGCGGCCAATGTCGCCGTGCACCGCGTAGAGTTCGACCACGATCGTGATGAACATGGATGTGCCGATCAAAAACAGGACGAAGCGTTTGACATCCGGCATGTTTGGACGAAGCAAGAGAATGCCCGCCCAAATCGTCAGCGGCAGGGCAATCCATCCGATCTCAAGTTCTTTGTAAGCCAGATACAACAACGCAACGAGGAAGATGGCAATGCCCGCTTCGATCAGGACCTGAAACGGACGCAGTTTATTCAGTGAGGATACCGGCGTGGATGCCATCCACTGTCGCGTTTCCCATGCCAGCCAAGCCGTGACGATGAACAGGAACACGCCCCAATGACTCAGATACGACCAGATCGGTGTGCGCGAAGCCGTCCATGGATCAACCGAACTGTAGCCCTGACTGTACCAGAAGCGATAGGGTTCGTACAACACATACGAAAGCACAGTGAACAAAAGGGCGCTGCCGAGGATCAACATCAATCGTTTGACCCAATCGGGGACATCAACGATCCATTGTTCGGATACGTCCGCGCGCCAGAGTGAGTAAATCAACACAGCGAAACCAATTGGCAAGTATGTGTAAATATCAGAAAGATTTGTGGGGTACAACGCGCCAATGGTCAGCGCGGCAATGAATAGCGAAAAGATCGAAGTCTTACGAGCCTTCACCGTGGACAAAGCCCAGGCCAGTCCAAGCAAAGCCAGCGGTATGGCCATCATATGCGCGTGCAAATCGCTGTATAAAAAAGTGAAGAACGGAAACTCGGTGATCTCGTTGCCGGGCCCGGGCGGGATGACGCGGCTCGGGTTCCAGTACCAGTCTCCGCGTCCAAAGGGAAGCGGCTGGCCGGCGAGCGCGCGGCCCAATCCTCCCACAGCCCAGATGAATCTTTGCACGATGTCCGCGTTGTCAATGATTCCGCCCGGCGCGGCCATACGTTCGAGTCCCTGATACACCATGCGAATCGTGCCGAGGTTGCCGAGCACAACCATCAACAACGCGGCGAGCAAACCGGCCACCAATTGAGAATAGACAATAGACGATTGACGATTGTCCCCGGTCCATTGTCCATCGTCCAGAAGATTCCATCCCACACAGAACGCGCCCATCGCCGCCATCGCGAACAGCGTCGGCAAAATCAAGTTATACGCGATGGTCGGCACGATGCCAAGCAATTTCACCGGCATCGCCACCAGCACGAAGCCGTAATAATAATAGTTGATGTATCCGCCTGCGAACCATGGATCATACGGCGGGAAGGTCGTGCTCTTCAACACCGCGTTGAAATACGAAAAATCCATGGGCCGCTCGCCGCCCTTGGCCGGATGCCACAGATCGGGATTGCCAATCCGAATCAATAGATCGAATAGGAAGAAGGCGAGGAAGAGTCCTTCGATCATGAGGAAATAATTCTTGCGCGACTTCCACTCCTCGACCAACTCCTCTCTCCGCATCCAACCCAGACCTAAACCGGCCACCGCTAAAAAGGCAAACACCACGCTGACAGTTGTCCGCGTCACCGGCACACCGAGCGATCCGCTCAGCCACGAAAAATATCCAAGCAGGACGAGTCCCAGCACGCGCGCCAGCGGATAGCCTTTATCGCCCAGCCCGGGAAATGCAAAACGGATGATCGGGTATGTTACGAGACCGAGAACAAAGATGAACAGATACCAGCTGATGAGTCCGACAATTGGATATTTATTTTGTATCCAATCGTAATTGAACAACTGCGACCATGTCCCGCCCGCCTGTTGTTCCGCAAGACTCTTCGGCGAAAGCATCAGGTCCTTGTATTTATATTTATTGATCTCCAGCGGCGTGAGATGCACCGCGCGGCTCAAATCCACTGCGCCGAGGACGGACTGAACTTGCGCGGCGTTGTAGTCCGCTCGCTTTTGGAAGACCAACACTTTCGGATGATCGTAGAAAGTGAAGGCTTCCTCTGCGGCCTGATCGTTGATAACCAGCGGACCGAGAGTGGGGTATGACTCAAAGGTCTTGACCAGATCGAATCCCAAATTACCTTTGAACATACCCGGCTCGGCGACGCGGTAACACCAGATGATATTTTTGTCCGGTGGACAACCGAGCAGTTCGCGATAATAGGCTGTCGTCAGCGGGTAGCGCTCCGGGACGCGAGTGATCTGCGCGTACTGATGATTGGTGGGAATGAAAATGTAATCCGTTTGATTCAGAATGTTTTCAAAGCGCGTCAACTTATCTGCATTGTCATCCCAATAGACCTGGAGATTGAGGTCGCCGCGATACATGCCGCCAAACGCGTCATAGCCATCAATGCGGAAGGGAAGACTCCAGTCGTAATCCGTCTCGTTGGCAAAGGACGAACCTTGCAGAACCAAATTTCCGCCGCTGACCTGCACGTTGAGGAAATACATCTGGCCTTGAGTCACGGCAAGGGGCCGATCCAGTTTCAGGATCGCGGAGTCGCCGCGCGGGTCCGCGGTGGAGGCGAATGTAGATGTCATTGCAGCGCGGGCCAGCGGCGCATCCGGCATTGGATTCGACTGGTTACCGATGGACAGGCTCAGGGTCGAGTTTGTTGCGGCGGGATTCAGGACATGCTCAAACGCAATCTGACTCACAATCCCATCGCGCTGGGGAATGAACGTGAAGGAATTCGGCGCATCCGGCGTAAGCGTGATGCCGGTCGGCACAGACAGCGGTTGGTTATAGATCGAGCCGTCCGAAGTTTGAATTTCCAGATTCACTGCGGTCGGCACATTCTGATAAATCCAGCGCGAAGCGGCCATGCGCGTTTCGGGGCGGGTGTAAACGCTGAGAAAAGCGAAGGCCCAAATCGCGGTCGCGAGCAGAACGATTCCGCCGATGGTAAAAATGAAATTACGTATTGCGTAATACGCATTACGTGACTTAAACAGATTCGGTAACTCAAAGACGGCCCACGCCGCCATCATGCACAATAACGGATAGATGGGCAGTTGGTAACGCATGGTCGGGTTGAACTGCAGAGACTGCCAGCCGAAGTACAGCGCGGTCCAACTCCACAGCAAAATATGCTGACGTTCGCCTTTGAGGATGCGCCACGCCATGTACAAAAAACCTAACCAGGCCAAAATACCGAGCGGCAATCCCAATCCCCAAACGGTGAGATTGGTGAAAGAATATAAATGCGTGCGACGCGTCCACTGCAAATTCCACGGCAGGTCGGCGGTGCCCGTGGCCTGGGCATATTGTTCTTTTAAATTCTCGATCCATTGTATGTTCGGCAGGAGACCCATGAACGCATATGGCTGAAAGATGCGGAAGGTAAGCAGAGTCGCGAGGGCGCCAGCAACCAAGTAAACAGCGATCAGTGACCAGTCACTACTGACCATGGACGATAGACGGTTGACCGTATCCTCATCCGAGTCGTCGGTCTGTCGTCCACTGTCCACGGTCAGATACCGCGCTGCCAGCGCGCCGGGCAAAGCCACCGCCAGGACAATTGCATTGATCTTGCTGGCCGCGCCCATGCCAAGCGCCAGGCCAAAGAAAATGGAATTCCAGAAAACGGGATCATGTATCAGCGCCACAAAAGAAAGCGCGGAACGCGTTTCGTTTTCATTATTCATCCCCGGCTTGTCATACGCGATACGCACCGCGAAATACAGAGCCAGATACATCCACGGATTCATGAACAGGTCCACCGTGAAGTAATGCGACTGTTGAATCTGCATGACCGCCAGTGCAGAAAAAGCCGCCGCCAGCAAAGCGATCCGCCTGTTATAGAGCCGCGCAACGATCAGATATAAAATGAAAATGGAAAACAGATCGGCCAGCGCAGAAAACTCTCGGCCAAGAAGTTTGATCGGAACCGCGTTCAGACCCAGCAGTTCATAGGTGTATCGCACAAGGAAGAGCGGCAGAGTTCCATACACATAAAATGGCGCGCCGCGATTGTTTGGATTCAAGGTGGAGTTGGCGGTATCAAAATATTCTGAGACCGTCAACCAGCGTTGATGTTCCGGCGGGCAGGCGTCAATGGATACACCTGGATCAACACAGGCATGGGCGCGCAAATTTTCCGCCACTCCGCTGATAAACAATTCATCAGGGTGTTGATTCTGGAACTCGCCCCAGTCCTCGCCGGTGGCGCGCAAAAATGCCGCCAGGGCAAGAACAAAAATCAAAAGCAAATCATAAATCCACGCGCGCTTTTCGTTTGACATATGCTTCAATGTATCATTGGAAAGTTAATCTGAACTAAATATTATTGCGCGGGCACAAAGTAAATCCAGAAGTCGTGGCCGGGGACGGGTGATTGGTGCAGACTCAACGATCCCTGCGGATACAACTGTCGCAGAGCATCCAGCGTCTGTTGATCGTTCTGCGTTGCATCCTGCACGCTCGCTTTCACAATAAACAATTTCGGCCCGCTCAATTGCACTGTGCCCGGCAGGTCATCGCGCCACATCGCAAAGTCGCGGTTCGGGATTCCCGCCCACACGCCGGGCAGCCGCGTGTCCACCCAATAAGGGAAAGGCACAATCCAAACCGTATCCGTCTCGCCATACGTCAGCCCGAACTGTTTTATGACGGCGCCCATCTCGGATGAGTTCCACGCGCCGGTGCGAAAGTTTTGATCAAATTGACGAAAGACCAGATCGTAATTTTGCGAAGCGGACATCAACAACAGGATTCCGCTCACGAGCCAGACCCAAATCATCCGCTTCTTTTCGGACCCGATAGCGGACAGCAGACCATCCAACGCCAGCGCCACGATGACGAAGACCGGCACGAGCGCGCCGCCCGCGCGATTCAATGCAGGATTTTCGTCAGGGAACGCGAGAGAAAGGATCGAGGGAAGCAAAAGGATGGGAATCGAGAGCAAAAGGAACAGGTCCAGCCAGTGGCGTTTTTGAATGTAACGCGCCAGCAATAAAACGATCCCAATCAAAAACAGCGCGCCGGAAACTACATCCAGCGCGGGACGATGCGGCAGGGAATTGACCCAGATGTTTCCATCGTCCCAGTTGAACATGCGGAGCGCGTTCCATGTATTCGATAAAAGGATTTGATACCACGGAGCGGAAAGCGGTTGTTCGACCACGCCCAATCGCGAGAAAGCGCGGAAGGAAAAGGAGTCCGGGTTTTCAGTCGCGTAACGCAGAAGCGGAAGAAACACGATGAGGGAAGTCAATCCCACAATCGCAAACCAGACGAGCGCATCGCGCCGCGCGCCTTTGGATTGCGCGTGCAAAACATAAAGGATAAAAGCCGCGGCGACAAGGAACGGCACAATGCGGGACGGGCTGTACCCGTGCAAACTCAAACCGAGGAAAAGGCCGGAAAGAATGAAGTCGTTGCGTTGCCGCGTGCGCAAGCCGCGAATCAAATAATACATGGTCGGCGCGACGAAGAGCGGATATAGCGGGAAGCGCAGACCGATGCGCGCGATCACATTCGGCCAATAGCCGATGCCCGCGAAGATAAACGCGATCAACCCAACGCGCGATCCGCCGATTTCTTTGCCTAGCAAATAGATGTAAGGCAAAGTAAAAAGCCCGAACAAGACTGTGCCAATTTTCAAACTGAGGAAGGAAAGACCTGTTCCAAAAATCCATGACATGAGCAGGGTCCAGTACATTTGAATGGCTTCGCGCCCGGTGTTGCGCGGAAAGAAAATGTGAGTCTGTCCGCGGCTTACGTCATACACATCAAGAATCTTTTCGGCGTGATCGCTGAACGGTTCCGCAGGTGTTTGCTGGATGTGATAGACGCGGAAGAAAATAATCAATGCGCTCACGGCCAGAATCAAAAGCGTCCAGCGCGAGATGTTAATTTGCCAGCCGCGATGCGAGAAAAAATCGCGGAGTCCTCGCAAAAATGAGGGCTGATTTGGGTTCTTCAGCCGCAAAGATCCGACGAACAAAGCCAGAGCAATGAACCAAAATGCCAGGTTTACGCCGGTGAACATGTTGCCGGAAAAAGTCAGAAATGCCAGAACCATAAACGGGATCGAAACAACAAAAGCCACACGACGGAACGTGAGCGGATCACTGCCTGCGGATGATTCTGCCAGCGGCGCGAGAGTCCATTGACTGCTCAGGACGGCAATGACCAGCAATCCAAGCGCCGAGAGATAAAAGGTAATTCCAGCGAACACTGAAGCATTGGGCGGTTCAAAGAAACGTTGAGCGGCCAACGCCAGGGCAAGTGCGATTAGAGAAACCCATGGGAAAGGAGTTGGCGGTTGGCGGTTGGCGGTTGGCGGTTGGATCTCTCCATCCGTTTCAACTTCTGACAACTCAGGAATTTCAATCTGCGGGCCGCGCCCAAACGACAGTTTCGACTTTAGGAAATCGAGCACGCTCGGCTCATCGAAATTACGATTCTCTTTACTCATACTCCTCACTGATCACTGATTACTGTTTCTTCGCGATCACAATCACACTCTCACCCCAGCGCACCGGCACAAAAATCCAGCCTGTGATGGCTTGAAATCCGCCCAATGAGCCAAAGAAAAGTTTTTGGATCGGCGACGGAATCACCGGCACATAAGGCACATTCCAGAAACCGTCTGCAAATGAACGCAGGATGGAAAATCCGGCCTCATGGATTAACGCGAACCATTCGGCAGGAGATTTGAGCGAAATATGCGTTGGATCAAGATAACCGATCCATTGATCGCCTTTCAGGGGTTTGAGCAAGCCATCCGGGTTGGGCGTGGCAAGGATCAGGATTCCGTTAGGTTCGAGCACGCGGCTGATTTCGCGGATCGCCTGCGCTGGGTCCGGCAAATGTTCGACGATATGTTTGATGATGACCACGCCGAACGATGAATCCGCGAATGGTAAATCCTGTGCGCTGGCCGTGCCCAACAAAGTCCGCTTCGCTTCGGGCTTCGAGCGGACGACTGCCCAATGATTCAAATCCATCCCGTAGGTTTCAAACTTATCTTCCAACTGTCCGACGAGGTGTCCCAGCCCCGAACCGACTTCCAGCAAACGCGAACCGGCGCGCCCATAACGACGCGCCAGCATCGCAAAGAATCGATTCGACCACCAATACTGGCTGAACTTTGCAAACGAAACGTTTTGATAAGTATGCGTGGAAAAATATTTTTCGTCGAAAGGCATGGCTGTTTCAACGTGTCATTCTGAGCGAAGAATCTCATACGACCTGCAAGCGAGATTCTTCGGTCGTTCCACTCCCTCAGAGTGACACTGTTCGATTATTTTTTCTTTGCAATATAAAATGTGAACGTACCCTTCTCAACCGCTTCGGCTGAAGCGTATTTCTTTACGTAACGCTCCGTCAGCCACAGATTCCATTTTTGGGGAGCAATGATCCAGCGGCCTGTCAACACACGCGCAACAACCGATGGAACGCCAAAATAATGTCCCCATTCTAACACGCGCATCGCGGCGGGCGAAAAATAATGCCACCAGCGCACGAGCTCAAAGCCAGCATTCTCCAATCGCTTTTGCCAAACATCAGGTTCATCTGCATGAGACACGCGTGAGATTTTGCGAAACCATTCGGTGTACCCTTTGCCAAGCAGGCGCGAAATCGAAAGTTCAGAAAGATAGCGCGTGTTCGGCACACAAAAATAAAATGGCGCGCCGCGCTTCAACACGCGCGCCGTCTCCACCAGTACCGCGTCAATGTGCGGGATGTGTTCGAGCACCGAGTTGCTGAATCCGCTGGCGAAATAATTCGAGGGGAACGGAGAACGCGCTCCATCGGCCTCCACCAGAGATTTATACGCGCCGAATTTTTGGGCCGCGTGGATTGGCCCATGCCACGGATCAAGACCCACGTCAATTTTCTGGTCGAAGGTCAGCGAGGCGAAATGTCCGTCGCCGCAACCCACATCGTAGACCGGCGCGGGCAGGGGCAAATCCTGATAATACGAAGATTCAATGGCGCGCAAAAAGGCGCGAAAATAAGGCAGGTCGCGCAAATGGAGAAAGAGAAAATCTTTCGATGTTCGATTTTCGATTTTCGATTTTCGATTAATCACTTCTTCCTCAGTAAATTCTCGAAGAGTTTCTCGTATTCTGCGGCGACTGTGTTCGGGTCGTAAAGTTTCCTGATGGATTCGATATCCCCGCGGAATTTTTGCGGCTCGTTCAGGACCTCAAGAACGGACTCTGCCAAAGAGGCCGAATCTCCAATTTGGGCGACGCGTCCCATGCCGTGCATCTTCACGGGTTGGCGCACGCCCGGCAAAGCAGACGCGACGCACGGCACACCATTCATCATAGCTTCAATCTGGACGAGGCCAAACGCCTCGGTCGAGTTCAGCGACGGCACGACCAGCACATCCAAGTTCGGATAAAACGCCGCCATCTGCACCGGGTCGAGATTGCCGAGAAAAGTCCAATGCCCCTGTTGTTCGTACCCGCGAATGCGCGGCATGAGCCGATCAAAATAGGCTTGTTCGCCCATCACATTTTGATAGGTCCCCGCGAAAAGGACTTGAGCCTTGGGATATTTTTTCAGGATGACGGGCAACGCGTCGAGCAGGACCTCGACTCCTTTTTCAGCGGCGAAACGGGCCGCCATGCCGATGACCGGTTTCCGGTCCGCGCGATGATGCGCTTCGGCAAAGGCCTTGACCGCGCCCGGTTGAGGAGTCGGCAGTTCAACGGGCGGGAGGATCGTCTGCACTTTCGATTTGTAACGCGAGAGATACGTCGAATTGTCGGCGTAATCCTGTGTGTACGTCACGATCTGATTCGAGAGAATCCCGGCCATGTTGTTTTGAAATTTGACGACGAGATTCACAAAGCGATTGAACGGGCCGGGCGGGAGGAGCAAGTCGCAATGATAGGTAAGCACCGCGGGCTTGCCAAAGAGGCGACCGCGTAACGCCACGCCCGGCGCGTCGAATTGCGGGAGGTGCATCTGCACCACATCGTGCGCGGCGACCAATTTTGTGGCGACCCAACCGAAGGTCGGCGCGATGACTCCCTTGCTGACGCGCAGAGCCACCGGCACGCGGATGATCTTCACGCCGTCCATCGTCTCTTCGCGCGGCAGGGACTTCTCGTACTGTGTGGTCATGACCGTAACCTGGTGCCCGCGGCGGGCCAGCGCGCGCGCCAGACGCTCGGCGTAGATGGTCAGGCCGGAGGTATGGGGGCGATAATAGGTCAGAACGGTCAGGATTTTCATGGGGCGGCTGGATTATACCCTCCGAAAATTCCCCTGAGGAGGGCGAATTTTGGAGTAACTAAGCGGAATTTAAGTGTTTATTAAGTATGTAGAGCAATTCAAATTCTTCGTATTCAGAAAGGAAATGTAAAAATGCCTACAAAGAAAGCATCACCAGCAAAGCAAGAAATGGGCTCAAACGGTTGGGCCAAGTGGGTTTATCTCGGTGGCGTGATCGTCGCCGGCTTGGTTTCAGCGTTTGGCATCACGGCCGCTGACCCCTATCTCCAATGGGTCCTGATTCTGGCTGGCATTCTGGCAGGAATTTTCTTCCTCGATTCGGGTGACGTGGTCAACTTCGGCATCCGCTTCCTCCTGCTGAGCGCAGTAGCCGGCGCCCTTGGTTCCGTGCCCACTGTTGGCACCTATGTGTCAGGTTTCTTCGGCGGCGTGGTGGCCTTCCTCGGCCCGGTCGGCCTGACCCTGCTGGTCATGTACTTCTGGAAGAAGTACTTCAGCAACATGATGTAATTGATCAACACACAAAGAACCGCCGCAATTGCGGCGGTTCTTTGTTTAAGTGGATCCTGGTACTTCGGTAAGGTTGTGAAGGTGCCCGCAAAAGATTACTATCACGCCCATCGTCAACCAACCAAAGGAAAAAGAAAGGAAAAGATCATGTTCAGCAAATTCGTCAAGAAAAATATGGAAGAAGATCCGCAAAAGGCTTTGGACAAAGGACGGGATAGCCTGAACAAAGGCATCACTGGCGGCCTGACCAAGGCTTTTCTCGGCCAGGAATTTGTGGATAAGATGAACAGTGTTATGGATCAGGGCCAGGCCGCGATGGACATGCAGAAATCCGGCCAACATCTGGCAATGAGCGGCATGGAAGCGACCGCCGAGGTGGTAGCCATCGAGGATACCGGCGCGCTGATCAACATGAACCCGGTCGTCAAGTTGAACCTGAAAGTCACCCCAGCCATAGGCATGCCTCCCTTCGAGACTGTTGGCGAATCCGTAGTCTCCAAAATCGCCATTCCGCGCAAGGGTGACACGATCAAGATCAAATACAACCCTGCAGACCCAAAGCAATTCGTCGTGATGTCATAAAGATTTATCAACAGCGATCAACAAAAAAGAAAAGCAGTGCACACTGCTTTTCTTCATTAACTTCAACTTCCGCGACTTTTAAAACAAATTTTTATTCTCTTTCACCCATTTGAACAATCTTTCAATCCCTTCTTCAAGACCAATCTTCGGCTCCCAGTCCAATTCCTTTTTTGCCTTGCTGAAATCCGCATAAAACACGCGCTGGTCACCGGGACGCCAATCAGCATGAGAGACGGGAATCTTTTTACCCAGCAGTTTCTCCAGCAGTGGCCCGAACTCAGCCCACACAGCCAGCACATTGCGGGTTCCGCCGCCCATGTTGTAGACCTGGCCGCGCGCAACATCTATTTTTTCAATCGCCGCATCGTAGGCATCAAGCAGATCATCCACGTGCAGAACGTCGCGCACTTGTTTACCGTCACCATAGATTGTAATCGGCCGTCCAGTCACCGCGGCGATGATCATCCAGGCCAGCCAGCCTTGATCCTCGACGCCAAATTGACGCGGACCATAAATGCAACTTTGGCGCATGACCACCGTGGGCAGGTTATAAATGCGCGCATAATCGCGCACATATTGATCGCCGGTTCCTTTCGAGCAACCGTATGGCGAATGAAAATCGAGCGGCTGTGTTTCGGGGCAACCCATCTTCAAATCCGCGTAACGCCAGCGCGTGGCATCTTCCACCAACTTTACATCGTCCATGCCGCCATACACTTTATTGGTCGAAGCATAAATGAAAACAGGGTTGCGGCCAGATAAGCGAGCGGCCTCCAGCGCGTTGAACGTCCCCAGCGCGTTGGACTCAAAATCCTGACGCGGATCGGTCACCGACGTCGTGACCGCTACTTGTCCCGCGAGATGAACGATCACATCGGACCCGCGGGCGGCTTCCATTAATTTGGCCGCATCGCGCACATCCCCAACGATCATATCAAATGATTTTTCGCCGTGAGTCGCTTTCAACCATTCGAGATTGCGCGGCGCGCCGGCGCGGCTTAGATTGTCATAGATCGTCACCTTCTCGCCGCGCCCAAGCAAACGATGGACATAATTTGAGCCAATGAATCCAGCGCCGCCGGTAATCAAATAATTCTTGGACATACTCTCTCCCGAATCTTGCTCACAGCTGATAATAATATGTTCGGCGTCGCGCGAAAAGCCCGACCGTCAGCATCCCAAACACAAAGCCGCCGACATGCGCCCACCACGCGATTCCGCTCCCGCCGCCGTGACCTTCCAAAGCGAGAAAGCCCGAGAACAACTGTGAGACGAACCAGAACAACAGGAAGATCGTGGCGGGGACCTCTACAATCGTGAAGATGAAGAAGATCGGCACAAGACTGGCCACGCGGGCGCGCGGGAACGAAATGAGATACGCGCCGAGCACACCGGCAATCGCGCCACTGGCCCCAATCATCGGCGCGCCGCTCCCCTTTAGGAGGAAAGACTCAAGCAACGCCGCGGCAATTCCGCTTAGCAGGTAGAAGACGAGATAACGTCCTCCGCCCATACGATCTTCGATATTATCACCAAAGATAAACAGCACCCACATGTTACTTAGAATATGAAACCATCCGCCGTGCAGGAACATGGCTGTGAAGATTGTGATCCATTCTGTTTCGGGGCGGACAAACAACTGGGTCGGGATCAGTCCCCACGTCCGTATCAAGCCTTCCAGAGCAGATGAACTGAGGCTGATCTCATAGAGAAAAACCAACACATTCAAACCAATCAAAGCCCAGTTGACAACAGGGATTCTGCGCGAACGCAGAGTGTCGTAAAGAGGAATCATGTTAATCTCCTTTCGATCTGAATTTGACCAATTGCTGGTAAATCCCCGAAAGGGTCTGGCCTTCGCGTGAGAGGGCATAGCCGCCCAGCACGATGGCGGTCAGATAATTCATGAGATGCGTGGTCAAAGCCACGGCCAACGAAGTATTTTGATCACCCGATACCAAGGTCAAAGCGCCGCCGAGGGCGCCCTCCAGCGTCCCCACCGCGCCCGGCAGAGATGGCACTGCATTTCCAAAGGCGCCCGCGCCAAGTCCAAACATTGCCCATGTCCATTGTGCCTGCGGAAAGTAGGCAAGAAGAATCAAATAAAAGGTGACGAGCGACATTCCCCAATTTATCAGCATCCAAAACATGAAGCGGGTAAAGAGCCATCCATCGGTCAGCGCGCCGAGACCGGTCAGGAACGATTCGAGGAGACTTCCACCAAAACGTTGAATGGACGGCCAGCGGGCGCTGATCTTATGAAATGTATCAAGCGCCCATTGATCGTTTTTCGCCAGGATATACAGAAACAGCAATCCAGCGAGAACCACTACGCCGAGAATCATCGCGATTCGATCAGCGCCTTTTACGCCCACGACGAACGGCAGTGAACTCAGAAAGAGCGCGGCCGTGATAGCCAAATCTACCGCGCGCTCGATCACAATGGTCGGAAGAATCTCCGCGAACTTCATATCGGTTTTACGACTGAGAAAGTAGGCGCGTCCCAACTCGCCGAGGCGAAAGGGAAGAAAGGCATTGAGCAGATAGCCAGCGTTCAAACTGTGAAAGGCCGCCCAATACGGCGCACGCTCCCGCAGTAAAGTCCGCCAAACAATGGCGCGCACATACAGCCAGGCAAAAGCAATCACAAAAGCAACCGCGATAAAACGATAATCCGCTGAACGAACAGCGGCGATCATCTTCGGGATATCAACGAAATATAAAATGGCGGCAATCAACAAAAGACTGATGAGAGCGCCCGGGAGCCAGCGTTTAATGTCTTTCATGTTTTTTACCACGAAGAACACAAAGAACCCCAAGGTTGGACGAGCAATGAGCAAGGCGTCTTTGCCAAGATTTTCCTTCGTGCGCTTCGTGTCCTTCGCGGTTAAGAATCATTCCTCTTCCAATTTCAACACAGCCATAAACGCCTCCTGCGGGATCTCCACATTGCCGACCATCTTGAGGCGCTTCTTGCCCTTCTTCTGCTTCTCGAGCAATTTCTTCTTGCGCGTGATGTCGCCGCCGTAGCATTTGGCGAGCACATCTTTGCGCGTGGCTTTGACATTGGCGCGCGAGATGATGCGCCCACCTGCCGAAGCCTGGATAGCAACATCAAACAACTGACGCGGGATGATATCTTTCAGTTTTGTAATCAAACGCTGGCCTTTGTGGTACGCATCTTTCTTGTGAACAATGGCCGCCAGCGCGTCCACTGCATCACCATTAACGAGAATCTCGAGTTTTTGCAACTCATCGGGACGATACTCAAGAAATTGATAATCGAGCGAGGCATAGCCTTTGGTGCGTGACTTCAATTCATCGAAGAAATCCACAATGATTTCGGAAAGCGGTATTTCATAATTGAGTTGAACGCGATGCGGCGCAGGATATTCCTGCCCTTTGAAAATGCCGCGCCGTTTGGTAACCAGATCCATGATGGGGCCATAATAATCGGTGGGCGTGATGATCTCAATCGTCATCCACGGCTCGCGAATCTCAACGATCTTTGATTCATCATCCGGCAAAGCGGCGGGCGAATCCACGGTGATGATTTCATTGTCAATCGTCACCACTTCATATTCCACCGAGGGCGCGGTGAACAGAACATCAAGGTCATATTCGCGCTCAAGACGTTCCTGAATAATTTCCATGTGAAACAGGCCGAGAAAACCGGCGCGGAATCCAAAGCCCAGCGCCTGGGATGTTTCAGGTTGAAAAGTCAATGAGGCGTCATTCAGTTGAAGTTTCTCGAGCGACTCGCGCAGTTCGGGATAATCGTCGGCTTCGACGGGATAAATCCCAGCGAAGACCATCGGCTTTGGGGTACGGTAGCCCGGTAAAGGGTCCGCGGCAGGAGCCGAAGCGCGCGTGATCGTGTCGCCCACGCGGCATTCGTGCACGGTCTTGAATCCGGTTGCGATGTAACCTACTTCGCCCGAGGTCAACTTTTGCACAGGTTTCATGCCGGGCGTGAAGATGCCGATCTCCACCGGCTTCATATCTGCTTTGGTGGCGAACAAGCGCAAAACGTCGGTGGCAGTGAATGAACCCTCGAACACGCGCACATACGCGATGACGCCTTTGTATGAGTCGTAATGTGAGTCGAAGACAAGGGCGCGCAGAGGTTCATCCGGCGCATCTTTGGGAGGCGGGACGCGCGTGACAATGGCTTCGAGGACTTGATCCACATTCAAGCCTTCTTTGGCAGAAATGCGAATCACCGCATCCGCACGGACCCCGAGCAGGCTGGCAACATCTTCGGCCACTTCATCAGGCCGGGCCGACGGCAGATCTATTTTGTTGATGACGGGGATGATGGTGAGATCGGCGTCGAGGGCCTGATACAAATTTGCGAGCGTCTGGGCTTCGATGCCTTGAGTCGCATCCACGACCAGCACCGCGCCTTCGCACGCCTTGAGCGCGCGGCTGACCTCGTAACCGAAGTCCACGTGGCCGGGCGTGTCAATCAAATTGATCTCGTAATTATTTCCATCTTTGGCCGTGTAAAACATGCGCACCGCGGAGGCCTTGATCGTCACGCCTTTTTCGCGTTCGAGGTCCATCGAGTCGAGCACCTGCTCGGTCATCTCGCGTTCGGAGATCGCGCCGGTGAGTTGAAGCAGGCGATCCGCCAGCGTGGACTTGCCATGGTCCACGTGCGCGATGATGCAAAAGTTGCGGATGTGACTGGTCATTGTCGAATATCCTGAGTTCTTCAGGGCGTGCGGGAGTATAACTTATTTTCACCACGAAGGGCATGAAGGATACAAAGTTAAAGAATGGATTCAATCAATATGGCCGCGTCAAGTGTGGACTCACCCAAATCTAACCAGACCAAAAACTCAACATTCCCCTTCGGCCCCAACAGCGGACTCTTGATCAGGCCGCGCAGGCCGAAGCTTTCGCTCTGCGCAAAAGCCAGCACATCCAGCAAGACCTGTTTGTGAATCTCCGGATCACGGATCACGCCATCGCCGCGCGAGACATCTTTCTTTCCGGCTTCGAATTGAGGCTTGATGAGGGCGATGATGCCCCCCTCGCCCACTCCCTTCGGCCGGGGCACTCCCCCCATTTTCTGCAAAAATGGGGGGAGATGGAGAGGGGCTAACCACTTCTTCACCACCGGCAATAATATCTTCAACGAAATAAATGACGCATCAATTGTGACCAGTGAAACCTGCTCCGGCAGGGAGTCAATGAATCGCGCGTTGGTCTCTTCCATGACGACGACGCGCGGGTCGTTGCGGAGTTTCCAGTGCAAAATTCCTTTGCCGACATCAATGGCGTAGACTTTCGCCGCGCCGCGCTGAAGCAGGCAATCCGTGAAGCCGCCCGTAGAGGCGCCGACATCTGCGCAGATTGAGCCGTTCACATCAATGGCAAACGCCTCGAGCGCGGCGTCCAGTTTTTCGCCGCCGCGTGAGACGAAGCGCGGACCCGAATCAATTGTCAGCGTGGCAGAAGGTTCGATCAGCGCGGCCGCTTTGAGGGCGGTCTGACCGTCCACGCGCACTTGTCCGGCCATGATCAATGCCTGCGCCTTGGCGCGCGATTCGGCCAGTCCGCGTTCGACGAGCAGGACATCCAAACGAGCTTTCCGCATGAAAGAATTGTAATTCGATATTCGATATTCGATAATCGATATTCGATAATCGAGTGTAAAATTGCAACATGCTCAAAGCTCTTTTGAAAACCATGCGCCCGCGCCAATGGACGAAGAACGTGTTCATCTTTGCCGCACTGGTGTTCGACAAACAATTTTTCATCGTCGAGTCGTTCCTGCGGACTCTGGCGGGCTTCGCATTGTTTTGTTTGATCTCGTCTTCCGTTTATATCTTCAACGACCTGGCCGACATCGAAGCCGACCGTCAGCACCCGGAGAAAAAGAAACGACCGATTCCATCCGGGGAATTGCCAGTGGGCATTGCATGGGCCGCAGGGATCATCCTGGTCATTGTCACGCTTGCAATCGGATATTGGCTCTCGCCTGCTTTCGCCGCGGTGATGGGTTTGTACTTTTTGGTCAACCTCGCCTATTCAAAATGGCTCAAGCATGTTCCCATCGTGGACGTTTTGATCATCTCGGCAGGCTTTGTTTTGCGCGTGGGCGCGGGCGTGACCTTGATTCATGTCGAACGTTTTTCGCCGTGGCTGTACGTGGTGATGACTTTACTCGCGCTGTTTCTGGGCTTCGGCAAACGCCGCGCCGAATTAACCCTGCTTCAACAGGGTGCAGGCTCGCATCGCAAAGTGCTCGATGGTTACACCATCCCGCTCCTCGATCAATACATCATGATCGTCTCCGGCACGACCATTGTGGCATACTCGCTTTACACGTTTTCCGCGCCCAATGTCCCGGCCAATCACAGCATGATGCTCACCATTCCTTTCGTGGTGTACGCAATCTTCCGCTATCTGCACCTGATTCATGTTGAAGAACGCGGCGGCGAACCGGAGGAGATTTTGTTGAGGGACCGGCCCTTTCAAATTGCGATGGTCTTGTGGGCATTGACCGTGCTGGTCGTCTTCTATTTGTCGTGAAAGCGTCGGCTCCCGGCAAGATCATTTTGTTCGGTGAACACGCGGTCGTCTATGGACGACCTGCGTTGGCCATTCCCGTAACCCAAGTTCATGCGGATGTCGAAATCTCAGAGTCTTCCCGCGCAGGAATTTGGATTCACGCCTCGGCCATTGGTCTCCACGCCGAGCTGAACTCGCTTCCTTCCGACCATCCGCTGGCCGCCGTTATAAGAAAATTTTTCCCCCGCCCCAACACTTTCCCCTCACCCTTGCTTCGCGACCCTCTCCCGCGGGGAGAGGGCGGCATCGAAATAAAAATCACTTCAACAATTCCTGTCGCCTCGGGCCTTGGTTCCGGCGCGGCAGTATCGGTTGCAATGATTCGCGCGTTATCGTCCATGGTCCATCGTCCGTTGTCCGATGATCAAGTCAGCGCAATGGCCTACGAGATCGAGAAACTTCATCACGGCACACCGTCAGGAATTGACAACACAGTGGTAACTTATGCAAAACCGGTCTATTTCATCAAAGGCCAGCCGATTGAGATATTGAAAGTTGGCAAACCTTTTACGATTGTCATTGGCGATACGGGCATCTCCGCGCCGACTAAAGAATCGGTGGCGGATGTCCGCAAGTTGTGGGAGGCAGATAAAACCAAATGGGAAAAGGTGTTCGATGAGGTTGGAGAGATTGCGAAGAAGGCGAAAGAAAAAATAGAAAGTGGAAGGTGGGAAGAACTGGGTGAATTGATGAATCAAAATCATGTTTTACTTAAAGAGATGACGGTTTCATCACCGGAGCTGGATAAACTTGTCAGCGCGGCGCGGAAAGCGGGCGCCCTGGGCGCGAAGATGTCCGGCGGAGGACGCGGCGGCAACATGATCGCGCTGGTCACGCCTGACATGGCGGAGGCCGTTGCAAGGTCAATGAAAGAAGCGGGCGCAAAGAATACGATTGTCACGAATGTCAGTTAGCGACTCCTGTATGCAAACAACTCCTCAAAGACCTCCTGTGTATTATCGCCTCCTGCTTGCCCTGGCAATCGGGGTAGCGGCGGGATTCCTGCGAACCTGGCTGGCATATGAGACCCAAAGCGGCGCCGGTGATTTTTACTACGCCCTCAGAATCACACGCAACTTGTGGAGCGGGCACGATCCTTATGACTATCCATTGAGGCCTGATTTGGTTTCTTATTCGCTTCCGACCGGCCTGATGGTGGCGCCATTTGCCATCCTCCCAGATGAACTCGCTGGCGGCGTTTTTATCGGCCTGAGTAGCGCTCTGCTTGCCTGGTGCATCCTGAAAGAGAATCGCACATGGGCGCTGGGAATTTTTCTATCGTGGCCGTTTGCCTATGCACTGGTATTTGCACAATGGACACCGTTGATTGTATGTTTGTGGTTCATTCCGAGCCTGATGCCTCTCGTGCTGATAAAACCTCAAATGGCGCTGCCTCTCATCGCCACAAACAAAATAGACCGAAAGGGCGTATTGCTCACAGCGCTGATATTGGTCGTTTCGCTGATAATCTATCCTGCATGGCCATTTGCCTGGATGAGTCAAATCAAAACCTACACAGGAACGCCTCCTCTCTTCTCATTGCCGCTGGGGCCTCTTATTTTGCTCAGCCTTTTAAAATATAAAGACCGGCGCGCCTGGCTCTTGCTTCTGATGGGAATCATGCCTCAACGCGTGATCTACGATCAACTTGCGCTGTTATGGGTGGCAACGAACGGCGTCGAGATGTTGATTCAGATTCTTTTCTCCTGGATAACCCTGCCCGTATTGGTCGCTTCAGGCGGCTGGACTTCCATGCCGATCAACTGGCAATTTTGGATTATCCTCACTATCTACCTGCCAGCGCTTGCAATCTTATTTTTTCCATCTATTCAAAACACTATCCCTCGCCTTCTGAAAAGATACGCCAAGAAGTGAAGAAAAAAACAAGCACATTGTTCAACCGAACAAATTACAAAACACATCCTGCTCGGTGCCTCACGAGATGGTCTGCAACTATTTTTGCGTACGCAGTAATAATGATCGGGCTGTTTTGGGCGCAAAATGCCTGGGTTGCATTGTTCGGTTTTCATTTCGTGATGGTCACATCGCTTCTGATTGCAAGGCCCAATACCCCTTTCTCCGTTTTATTCAAGAGCAATCATCCAAATTGGGTTATCGTCAACGCTATATTAGGCAGTTCAAGCGGAGTGGCTTTATATCTTCTTTGGCCTTACCTTGGAATCGCTGAGAGCGTGCCAACGCAACTCGAAACCATGGGGTTGACCATCTTGACCTGGCCGGCATTCATCGTATATTTTTCTTTGATCAACCCATTTATCGAAGAATATTTTTGGCGAATTTACCTGGGCAGTGAAACCAAAAGGTTTTATCTCTCAGATGCGATCTATGCAGGCTATCACGGGTTAGTCTTGTTTGGAAAGACAAGTTGGCTGATCATTGCGCTTGTCGTTTCAGCGTTGGCCTTTGCGGGTTGGTTGTGGCGACAAATCGCGCGAGAAGATAGCGGATTGCTGGCACCCGTTGCAGGACACATGGCCGCAGATTTGACAATCTTGGCAACCGTGTATCGGATGTGCACACTATGAACATCTTTGTATTGAAATTGATTCTCGCGCCTGTCATCCTCGGCGGCGCAAGTTTGGCAGGTCGCCGCTGGGGACATGCGATCAGCGGCTGGCTGGTCGGTCTGCCGCTTACATCCGGACCAGTGATCTTTTTTCTTTCACTGAGTCACGACACAAGTTTTGTTTCATCAACCGTCCTCGGGACATTGAGCGGAGGATTTTCGCTGGTTGCATTTTGTCTCGTGTACGCGTGGCTGGCGATGCGATTCAAATGGCCCATCGTGCTGGCCGGCAGTATGCTGGTCTATTTTGGCATCGTGGCGGTGATGCAGAATTTTGTCGTGCTTTCGCTCGCGCCGCTGGTCATCAGCGTGGGCGTCGCCATTTTGCTCGGCTTGTGGCTCATGCCAAAGGGGACGCAACTCGAATCGAACGATGTTCCGCCCGGGCGCTGGGATATCCCCGCCCGCATCCTGCTCGGGACCAGTTTTATCGTTTTATTGACGGAAATCGCTCCGTTCATCGGCGCGCGGCTCACGGGTCTGCTGGCGACCATTCCGTTGTACACCGCCATTCTGACGGTGTTCGCCCATCGCCTGCAGGGACCAGCGGGCGCGGCAGGCGTCTTGCGCGGTTTGTTGTTCGGTCTGTTCGGCTTTCTGGGATTCTTCACCACGCTGTCTTTGCTGATCGAACGCGCCGGCATCGCAATCGCATTTGTCTTCGCCACTGCTACTACATTGATCGTTCAGGGAATGACGCTGTTGGTGTTGAGAATCGAGCATAAAAAGATTTAACCGCGAAGCCTGCTAAGTAGTCGCCTCAAAGTCTTTATAAAAGTTTTGTTGATCGAGCCGCCGTCCTCGGCGGCGTCCCCGCCGCCGAGAGCATGATTTTGTAAAAATAATTTCGACCGACTACTTGGATCGCAAAGTAAAAAGAATAAATCTCGGCGCTCTATGTGCGTTCGCGATTTCAAAGAAGGATAAATAATGAACAATACAGCAGATGTCATCATCATCGGTGCGGGAGTTCACGGCGCGAGTTTGGCTTTCCATCTCGCGCAACGCGGCGTGAAGGCAATCATTCTTGAAAAGAAATTCGTCGCGGCGGGCGCAACGGGAAGGTCTAGCGGACTGGTCCGAATGCACTACGATGTGCGCGAAGATTCGGAACTGGCCTGGGTTTCGTTTCAATATTTTCGCAACTGGAAAGAAATCGTCGGCGGGGATGCAGGTTTTACACGCACAGGTTTCATTCAACTCGTGGCGCATGAAGACACCGAAAAACTAAAAGCAAATGTGAAGATGCATCAAGAGATTGGCATCCCTGTCGTGCTCATCAAAGCAGATGATGTCAAACGTCTCGCGCCGTCTTTCATCACAGATGACATTGAGCTCGCCGCGTACGAACCCGAATCCGGGTACGCCATGCCGAGCGACACGGCCAATGCGTTCCTCAACGCCGCAAAGAAGAAAGGCGCGCATCTCGTTCAGGATTGCGCGGTGACAGGGATCATTGTCAGCGGAGGCAGGGTCAAAGGCGTGCAAACCGCTCAAGGTCCGTTCGAGGCGCCGATCATCGTCAATGCAGCGGGCGCGTGGGCGGGAAAAGTCAACGAGATGGTTGGACTCGATTTGCCATACGATACGTGGCGTCACGACACGATGTTCGTGGCGCGCCCGCGTCAGGTCGGGCCGAGTCATCCCACTGTCATTGATTTTGCAAACGAAATGTATTTCAGGCCCGAAGGCAATTTGACTCTCGTCGGACTCGAAGATGGAAATCCGCTTGGCGAATCGCCGGACAGCGACACCGACCATGCAAAGAAGGGATTCGTCGAGCGCGGCATTGACCGGATTTGCAGGCGCATCCCGATCATGGAAAACGGCGCTCTGCACTCCGCTCATGGCGGCTACGACGGCATCACGCCGGATCAACACCCCCTGCTGGGCGCGGCGGGACCGGACGGTTTTTATCTCGATTGCGGATTCAGCGGCACCGGATTCAAAACTTCGCCCGCGGTGGGACTGTGCATGTCTGAATTGATTCTGGATGGAAAGTCAAAAACAGTTGACCTTTCGATTTATCGTCCACAACGATTTACAGAAAAGAAGCTTATCGTCGGAGAGCATCCATACAGCAGTATCTGGAAATGAAGAAGTAACCAGTGAACAGTTGTCAGTGATCAGTAAAAGCTTTCCGAAGTTGCAATAAACTTCGGAAGTCTTTTTATCAATCTCGCATGATTTTCAAATAGTGCCTGTCAAACGCGGCCAGCAGGCTCTCGCGCGGTGTGTACCATCCCGGCGAATAGGCCTGCGAACTCACGCCGAGTTGTCCCAACTCACAGACGTGCCAATCCTGTAAATTGGTCTCATGCCAAAAGTCCACGGCTTCCTGCGGATGAAAATCGTCGCGGCCAAACGATTCGGGATTGAACAACCACTCGCTGACGATCAGACTGTGACCGGGCGCATCAGGCAGGACAAGATGAAACATCACATAATCCGGATGGATGTTCAACAGCAGATTCGGCAGAATCGAATAATAGTAGCCGCGTTTGCTGTTCTCGCCAAGTTGACCAAGCGGAAGCGCGCAGGCGCGGCCCGTGACCGTCATGCTTTCGTTGGTGATTTCCATAAAGCCACCGAGGAACGGGCCTTCAGTTAAGTCATTATTGCCGCTGGTGTAATCGGTAAATTTATTCAACAATGGATGGATGGTCGGGCAGTGATAGCACTCGTTGAAGTTCTGGAAGATGTATTTCCAATTTGAGTTAACGTCATACGAAATACGCTGATGCGATTTGAGCCGATCCAAATTCCATGGTTGGAAGCGATTCATCAATGGCGCATGAAGTTCTTCAAAGGATGTCGGTTCGTCCATGCCAAGATAGACGAAGACGAATCCTTCCCAGACTTTGAGCGGCGCGGAGCGCAAAGGGAATTCGTCCCAGCGAAAGCCTTCGACGTCCTTCATGAACGGCGCGCCGATTAATTTGCCATCCAACCCATAGGTCCAGGCGTGATACGAACATTGGATGCTTCCGCTGAAGCGTCCCTCGCCCTCCTCGCAGACGCGCGTCCCGCGATGGCGGCACACGTTGTAGAAAGCGCGGATTTGATTCTCGCGGTCGCGTAAGACGATCAGGCTCTCGTCGAAAAGATTGAAGAGGAAGTAGTCTCCCGCGTTGGGAATACGCGATTGATGACCGACGCAAACCCAATACTTTTTGAAGATACGTTCTTTTTCTCGCGCAAATATTTCATCTGACGTGTAATATTTTTGCGGCAGGGTCATCGAACCGGCGACGTAATGTTCAGCGGTTTTGAAGAAAGTGGTCATGGCTCTCTCCTTTGGAATAAAAAGACCGCAGGCTCATCGAACATGCCTACGGCCACAAACTCGGTCACGGATAACCCGCGCCGAGTCGTCAAACGTCGCGATCAACCAAAACTTCAGGAACAGCGTGAAGCCGAATCAAAGCCAGTAAATCGAAAATCATGACCATGATTTTACACCATCACAGCCTCGCAAGCCTCGGCCCGATCAGCCTCCGATGCGTGACACGCATACAGGCGTCCATCACCACCTGCAAACCTGCGGTGCGCGCTTTCTGCGCGGCCCCTTCGTTGATAATACCGGCCTGCATCCACACCACCCTGGCGCCGATCTTGATCGCCGATTCAACCACCGGAGGCACATCCTCCGATTTGCGAAAGACCTGCACTACATCTACCTTTTGTGGAATCGATTCCAAGTCGGGATATGCCTTTTCGCCCAGGATTTCCGTCGCGGTCGGGTTGACCGGGATGATCTGATAACCCTGCTCTTTCAAGTAGGACACAATCCAATAACTTTCCTTTTCCTGATTGGAGGACAGACCCACGCTGGCAATTGTCTTCACGGATAACAAAATTTCTTTCATCTCTTTATCACTGTTCATGCTGTTCTTCTCCTTTGATCCGAGCGGGCAATATCGCTTTGAACGTCGTCCTGCCCGGCTTCGACTCCACCAGCAACTGTCCGTGATGGCGATTGGCGATGATATCGTGCGAAATGTGCAGGCCAAGTCCCGTGCCATGACCGGGCGGCTTGGTGGTGAAGAACGGCTCGAAGATGCGCGGGCGGATGTCGTCGGGAATGCCCGGGCCATTATCGGTGATCTCAACGATCACATGTTTATCTTGCGTGTATGTCCGCAAAACGATTTCACCCTTGCCGTTCATCGCATCAATCGCGTTGTCAATGATATTGGTCCACACTTGATTCAATTCGCTGGCATAGGCTTCGATGCGCGGCAAATCAGCGGAGTATTCGCGCTTCACGGTCACGCCCTGCTTCAATTTATGTTGCATGATGACCAGCGTGTTCTCCAGCCCCTCGTGCACATCCACTTCGAGCAACGGGGCTTGATCGAGATACGTGTACGATTTCATCGCCCGCACGATTTGCGACAGGCGTTCCGTGGTTTGTTGAATCTCCGACAGCAATCCCATCACAAGACATCCCGTTCCCAGCCATTGAATGGATACATCAAATAATGTCGAACTCTTCAACTTTTCAAGCGACTCCACGCTCCACCCGAAATTGACCATGGCAGGCGCGAGTTCCCACGCCGATTCGACTCGGTTCGCTTCCAGCCACCCCTGAAGTTCATCCACGAGATCAATCTTTTCCAGGGCTTCGAGTTTGACCGGAGCCGCGAAGCGATGCGAGGCTTCCGTCATTAAGTTATCGAGCCACACGGTCTGATTTTCCTGGAGCGCCCGCACCTCCAACTGATGACCCAGCAATTGCCATTTCAGGAGCGACTTGTTCAATTCCGATGCGCTCCTCTGCGCGGCCGCGGCGGGATTGTTGAGTTCGTGCGCCAGGCCGGCGCTGAGCGTTCCCAGCGCGGCCATCTTTTCCTGCTGGTGAAGCAGGGCTTCGTTTTGACTCAACCGCGCCATTACCCACTGCAGAACGGCCATCGTGGCCGAGGAACTGGAGGCTAAAAGTTTTTCAAACGCTTCTTTGGGGATGCGCAAAGTCTCGCTATCCGCCACCGCGATCACGGTGGCGGAGCGCGGCGCGTGCGAAAGCAAAGCCATCTCGCCCACCACATCGCCCGGGTTGCGGACATCAATCTTGATCAGCGATTGCCCGGTTTGTTTCTGAATTTCAAAGCCGCCTTTGATGACCACATACGCGGAATCGCCCGGCTCGCCCTGCTTCATCAAAACTTCACCGGCGCGCAACGTGATCGGTTCGGCCATGTCCATCAGTTGCTGAATCTCCTGATCGGACAGACCCTGAAAGAGCGGGGACTTGCGCAGGTCGTTGAGGTTCATAGTGGTCTCACGTCGTTGTGAGGAGGGCGTCAGCCCGGCGAAGCAATCTCATCGTTCATTTGGAGATTGCTTCGCTGCTTCGCGGCTCGCAATGACGTATCACAGCGTCTTCAAATATTCCTTGATCAATGCGTGCGCAATGGCGCCCTCGCCCACTGCGGAGGCGACACGATGATTCGTCCCGAAGCGGACATCGCCCGCCGCGAAAATGCCGGGGACGCTGGTCTCCAATAAAAACGGGTCCCGTTCGAGGGTCCAGCCCTGAGGCGGCTTTTTATCCACCATGAGATCAGGGCCGGTGAGAATGTATCCTTTTCCACTGCGCAAGACCAAATCGGCAACGAGCTGGCTTTGCGGTTGAACGCCGATGAACACAAACAGCGCAGACGCATTCAGGGTTTGCGATTCGCCGCTTTCCGTATTTTTGATGACAATTTTTTCGAGCGTGTTCTTTCCAATCACCTCGACCAGGTCGGTGTTAAGTCGCAGTTCGATCTTCGGATTGTTCTGCATGGCATCCACTAAATATTTCGACGCGGTAGGTTGCCTGCCGCGAATCAACACGGTGACCTTCTTCGCAAACTGACTCAGATACATCGCGCCCTGCCCTGCCGAGTTCGCGCCACCGACGACGAAGACATCCTGATCTTTGTAGTGCATCGCTTCGGTGTAGGCCGCGCCGTAATAAATGCCCGCGCCGGTTAATTGCGCCGCGCCCGGCATCGTCAAAGTATGGAACGACGCGCCGGTTGCGATCAAAATGGATTGACAGGAAATTTCGGTTCCATCCGCGAGTTGCACGATGCGATACGAATCTTTGACCGAAATGCGTTTGGCTTCCTGTGCTGAAAGAATCTCCGCGCCGAAACGCTTGGCCTGTGAGACGGCGCGGCGCGTCAGATCGTCGCCGGAAATGCCCGCGGGAAAGCCGAGATAATTTTCGATCTTCGGGCTGCTGCCTGCCTGTCCGCCCGGCGCGGCCTTTTCGATGACAAGGCAATGCAAACCTTCCGAACTCGCGTACACCGCCGCGGCCAACCCGGCGGGTCCACTGCCAATGATGACGAGATCATAAAACGGAAGCCCGGCGCGCGTTTGCAAACCAACTTTTTCCGCGAGTTCTTTGAGATTCGGCTCGGCCAGAATATTCCCATCGGGAAAGAAGATGACCGGAAGTTTTGCCAGCCCGGTTGGCGTTCCCTCGACCCATTGCCGCGCGCCCGAATCCTTTTCGACATCCAGCCATTGATATGGGATTTGATGCCGCGTCAGAAAATCCTTGACCTCGTGGCTGGTCGGCGACCACAGAGTTCCTGCCACGCGGATGCCGTCGTACGGCAAACGGACGTGAGCCTTCCAGTCCTCGAGTAATTCATCCAAGATGGGATACAGTTTTTCTTCCGGTGGATGCCACGGCTTCATCAGATAATAATTCAGCCCCACTTCATTGATCGAATCAATCGCGGCCTGCGAATCCGCGTAGGCCGTGAGAAGCACGCGCCTGGCTTGCGGATACGTCTTGATGGCTTCCATCAAAAATTCCGTGCCGCTCATTTCGGGCATACGCTGGTCAACCAAAAACAGCGCCACAGTTTCGTTACGCTGTTGGAGTTTCGCCAAGTAATCCAGGGCGGCTTTGCCGGAGTTGATCGGGATGACGCGGTAATCCTGTCCATAATGGACGCGCAGGTCGCGTTCCACCAAATTCAAAACGGACGGGTCGTCGTCAATCGTAAAGATGACCGGCTTTGCCATGCTGTATTCCCTCGAATCGTTTCTGGACTTAACTTATCCGTGATTGTATCAAAGAAAATCCCCCGGCACATCATTGCGAGAAGGCAGAGAAATGCTGGAAACCTCTTCTGACACAGAGAGCACTAAGCCCATAGAGAAAAAATCTCAAAATCTCTGCGAACTCTGTGGCTTAACATACGCAGTGCATCTCACGTTTTCTTTCGCACATACAGCAGTTTTTCGACGCGAGCAACGACTTGATTTTTCTCGTCCACCACGTCCACCGTAAACGTCGGCTCGACTTTTTTCTCGCGATCCGCCGCGGCACGGATTTCATCCACGCGCTCCGGCGGAATGTGAAACGTCGCCGTGACCGTTCCGCGTCCGGGTTTCAAAAATTGGATGCTTGCGGCTTTGTCCCACACGATGTAGTCATGTCCCAACAAGCGCATCAAAATCAGCATGAACCACGGATCGCACATGGCGTACAACGATCCGCCGAAATGTGTGCCGACGATGTTTCGGTTAAGCGCGGTCAGCTTCATCTCGACGCGTATCGTGCGTTCATCAATCCGACGCGCCCGAATCCCCGCGCCGAACAAGGGTGGATAGAAATTGATCAATCGTTCGCGGAATCTCTGCCAGCGGGTGCTCATCGAACATGAAGTATAACAAAAGAAGCCAGCGAAGAATTTCGTTGGCTTCTTGAAACTACTCGTGACTTATTTTTTCTTCTTTGCTTTCTCCTCTGCCCGCTTTAGATTTTCCTTTACCCTGAACTTCACGATCTTGCTGATCAATTTCAAAGGCAAGGGCTGGTCAAGTGGAAATTGCACAGTGCCTTTTGCGCCTTTGTAAACGGACAACTCTTTCTTGAACGCCTCAATTCCGCTGGAGGTCGGGAAGAAACTGATGTGATCCTTGAACGCAGCAAAGTGGACCAGATTGCCTTCCAAATAAAAAGTGGGAATTTGGTAACTGATCTTTTCCATCGCATCCGGCGCGGCGGCATGTATCGTTTTCCTCAATTCTTTCAGCATTTTCTGCACATCTTTGGGGCAGGCCGTGATGTAGTCGTCAATTGATGCAGGTGCGACTCTCTTGCCTTCCATGGATTCTCCTTTCACATGTCATTCTGAGGGAGCTTCTGGTCTCGATACAGCGGCGGTGATTGAGTAGGCCGAAGGCCGTATCGAAATCCCGCCGCCTACTCGACCAGCGATTTACATAAACTATCCCTTCACATACGACAACTTCTCGCAGATGAGACCTTCTTTCAATTTGAATATGTCCACGCCGCGGACGTGTCCATTGCCCCAATCATATCTCCAGCGCATCACACAACGCAGACCCATGCCAAAGATCTCCTCGATCTCGATGTGAGCCTGCGGTGACTGGCGAAAGAACTCCTGCCAGAATTTCGTGACCGCTTCTTTCCCTGAGTACACAGTACCATCCGGCGCGGGACTCGTGTTTTCAAAGATGCAATCGTCGCCCATCAACTTCATCATGCCTGCCACGTCGTGATGGTTGAAGGCCTCATTGAACTCAAGCACAATGCGCATTCCTGACTCTAACTTTGACATGCGGATTGGACTCATGGGGAGACCACCTCTTTCATCAATAGAAAGCTGGCTGGCCAGCTAAGAGGCGAGTAATAACCGTGCTTTTAACGTTTCCATTCGATATGGCCATTGATGCCATTTTTCTCAAAGACTTCGAGAATTTCAGCGCAAAACCTTTTCAAATCATCATCACCTTTGTCTTTTGCAAGTTCATACAAATGTATAAACATTCTCTTGCCTGTTTCTGTTTGCTTATAGTTTTTCTTTCTAAAGTTATGCTCCGAACACAAGGTTTGTCCATTAGAGATTTCTGCTTTTCCACCTTTATCTTTAGGAACAATATGATCTGCATGAATTTCCATACCATCTCGTCGTCCACGCCCACAGATTACACAGCGATAGTCGTCTCGCTTAAAAATTTGTTCTTTTTGTTCAGGCGTAAAGTCTTCGAGTTCTCTATGCGTTGTTGCCTCTGGGTCGTATTTGTAGATGCCCTTACTAACTTTAATTAAGATGCCTTCTTGGTGAAGAGCACGAATACCTCTCCAAGGATCTCTTGGTGGTGTTTTATGTTCCAACAACCATTGCTCTGTTACCCAATCAACAACTGGTCCGTGTTCAAGCTCTTGGTTTGGGTGACTTATAAAATACTCCAACAGTAAATCTCGAATGGCGCGCGTCATTTACTCTCCACCATTAGTTTGAATGGTTCTTGAGAAGCAGATGTCAAATTGATGATACGCTTTCTTGACAATTCACAATATTTCTCATCAATTTCGATCCCCACACCAAGTCTTTTGTTTAACGCAGCAGCAATTACAGTTGAGCCACTGCCACTAAATGGATCAAGCACTACATCACCCACGAAGCTAAATAACTTAATGCACCTTCGTGGTAATTCAATCGGAAACGGTGCAGGATGTCCTATTTTCTTCTTGCTTTCACCACTAAAGGCCCATACGCCGTTTGTCCAATCCATAAATTCGGTTTTGGTAATATCGGACACCCCGCTCCCGCCATTTTTCTTCCACCGTTTCTTGTATAGCACAATTATTAATTCCACAGGAGCAATGACGAACGGAGCGGACGCGCTCATCCAAGAACCCCATGCAGTTCTTCGTGATATATTTCCTTCATTCCAAATAATGGTTGAGTGATACTGGAATCCTAACTGTTTAGCAATGGTGGTAATGTCTGCTCCAACACTTTGCTGTCCACCTTTGTTTTTATCCAAGGGAACGTTCAAACAGAAACGCCCCTCATCTTTGAGCCATTCGAAACATCGACTCATCCATTTTCTGCTAAATTCAAGGTACTCACTGTAAGTAAGGTCGTCTTTGTGAGAATTATATTGAATGTCAACATTATATGGAGGCGAGGTAACAATAAGGTCAATACTACCATTTTCAATTAATGTGGTAGTGATTACATCGTCATTCAACAATTTAACTGTATTGCTCTCAAAGAAGATTCGGGGTTTTGTCATTGAAACCTTCCAACCAGAGATTTGGTGGTAGCCTCAATTATAAACCATATGTTCTAAATCACTCCCATTTTCAGGTCTTTTCTTCAACGTATAATTTATAAAAACTGCATTATAAATATTCTGTACTAACGCAACAAAAATCCATTAGGAAGAAAATCATGTCCGACTCAGACGTCTTCATCATCTCCGCCGTCCGCACCGCGATTGGCTTGGGAAAAGAAAGCGGCGCGCTGCATTCCTTTCAGCCTGTTGAACTGGCTTCGCTCGTGATGCGCGAAGCGGCCAAGCGTGCGGGCGTTGACCCGGCGCGCCTCGACGATGTGATCTGGGGCGTGGTCACGCCCATCGGCGATCAGGGTGGCAATCTCGCGCGGCTCAGCACGCTCAAGTCCGGCGTTCCCGTCCACGTGCCGGGCGTCAGCATCAACCGCATGTGCGGCTCGAGTCAGCAGGCAATCCATTTCGCGTCGCAGGTCATCCTCTCCGGCGACGCCGATCTCGTCCTGGCGGGCGGCACTGAGATGATGTCGCACCAGCCGCTCGGCGCGGATTATCCGCGTGAGTGGCCCGACGTTGGACACAAGTTGATTCATCAGGGACTCAGCGCGGAACTCATGGCCGAAAAATGGAATCTGACCCGCGACGAACTGGACAATTACGCCTTTCAATCGCACATCAAAGCGGGACACGCCATTGACTCCGGATTCTTCAACGAACAGATTCTTCCCATTGATTTGACTCGCGGGTCGAGCATCCTGAGCGAAGCGAAGGAGTATCGAGACCCGAAGCGCCTCGAATCGGACCCTTCGACAAGCTCAGGGCAAGCTCCAAATCTTTTTTCCGTTGACCAGGGCGTCCGCCGCCCTCCCGACCGCGACAAGATGCGCGCCCTCCAACCGGTCTTCAAACCAGACGGCGTGATCACTGCCGCGAATTCTTCCCAAGTCTCCGACGGCGCCGCCGCGCTTCTGCTCGCCTCACCCGACGCAGTCGGACGATATAACTTGAGTCCGCTGGCCCGAATTGATACGCGCGTCGTGGTCGGTTCTGACCCAACGCTGATGCTCGATGGTCCGATCCCCGCCACGCAAAAAGCTTTGAAGCGCGCAGGTTTGACTTTGCAAGACATGGACGTCATCGAAATCAACGAAGCCTTTGCATCCGTCGTCCTCGCATGGGCAAAAGAATTGAACGTTGATTTGACTTGCGTCAATCCCAACGGTGGAGCCATCGCGCACGGGCATCCGCTTGGCGCAACGGGCGCGATTCTAATGACGAAACTGGTCTACGAATTAATCCGCCGCAAAGCGAAATACGGATTGCAGACCATGTGCATCGGTCATGGCATGGCAATAGCCACAATCATTGAAAGAATTTAATTCACCACAAAGGCACAGAATGCACAGAGTTTTTCTCCGTGAGCACAAAGGAATCTTTCGGTTCTTTGTGTCTCTGTGATGAGATGGAGGAAATATAAATGAGAAGGACAAGGAAAGAGCAAATGAGCTCTCGAACCAGATCATCGGCGCGGCGATTGAAGTGCACAAACAACTTGGTCCCGGTTTACTCGAATCTGCTTACCAGACTTGTCATCGTCACGAACTTGAACTGCGGAATATTTCAATCGAAACTGAAGTACAACTTCCGATAAAATACAAAGGTGTTGAATTGGAATGTGGTTATCGAATGGATGAAGTAGTCGGCGGGCTTGTTGTCGTAGAATTGAAATCAGTGGAGCGGCTGGAGCCAATCCATGAAGCCCAACTGTTGACTTATCTCCGCCTTTCCGGGCATTGGCTTGGACTTTTGATTAATTTCAATGTACCTGTTTTGAAAAACGGCATCAAACGTTTTGTGCTGGCTAAGACTCTTTGTGAATCAAATTGAAACCTTTGTGTTCTTCGTGCCTTTGTGGTGAAAACGATCTACCTCGCCCTCGGAACCAACCTCGGCGACCGCCTTGCCAATCTGCACGCGGCGATTGATTTGTTGTCACCGCCCATCGTCCTCGGTCCACGGTCCAAAATCTATGAAACCGCGCCCTGGGGCTACACCGATCAGCCCGCGTTCCTCAACATGGCAGTTAAGTGCGAAACAGACCTCGAGCCAGAGTCCCTCTTGAAGCGCCTCAAGCAGATCGAGGTCCAGGCAGGACGCGTGAAGACTTTCCGCTGGGGGCCGCGTCTCATTGACATTGACATCCTGTTTTATGACGACCTCGTCTTGGAATCCGAATCGCTGACCATCCCGCATCCGCATCTGCATAAACGCGCCTTTGTCCTGGTCCCGCTGGCAGACATCGCGCCGGATTTCGTTCATCCGATTTTGGATAAAACGGTCGCTCAACTGCTGACCAAATGCGACGCGAGCGGCGTCAAACCGTACGAGTGACGTTATAATGCGGCAAGAAGAGGAGAAGCGATGACCGAACTCAAGCCCCTGAATTGGACTCCCAAACCCGGCGTTGGCATGAACGCCGTCCGCCGCGCAGATGGCGGCATGACGCTGACCTTCACCGATCTCTCGGACGCCACCCTCAAAGAATGGCGCGAGTTCGCGCTCGATCATCTGCTCGGCTCCGACCGCCTCACCCGCAACCTGTATGACCTGCGCGCGGTGAAGGAGATTCCCGAAAAAGCCATCCGCACCGCCGTCGAAGTCAACAGCGACCCATCGGCGCGCAACATCCGTCTGGCGGTTGTGGTTGCAAACGAGAGGACCGCCAACGCCATCCGCGAGATTGCCGCGCTGGCCCTGCCCGAAACCGCCTCAGCCATGAAGTTGTTCACGAACATGGATGAGGCCGAGGCCTGGCTTTCGCGTCCGCTGGATCAGATACCGTAGATGGTTGTGTCACTCTGAGCCGCATAGCAGCGAGGAGTCTCGGACAAGAACGAGATGCTTCGCTACGCTCAGCATGACAAATTGCATCCATGAAACCACTCACCGTCGGCAACTTCACTTTCGACTGGGGAGCCCGCACGTATGTGATGGGCGTTCTTAATGTCACGCCTGATAGTTTTTCCGGCGACGGCCTGTTATCGCCCTCACCCCAACCCCTTTCCCAAGGTTGGGAGAGAGGTGAAGGGGTGAGGGCGGCTGTTGAGCAAGCACAGGGATTTGTCAGCGCGGGCGCGGCTATCTTGGATGTCGGGGGGGAGTCAACGCGTCCGGGGTCGGAGCCGATCGCCGTCGAGGAGGAGAGGCGGCGCGTCATCCCTGTCATCAAAGCGCTCGTTAAAGAATTTCCAAATATATTGATCTCGATTGACACATATAAATCCGCCATCGCGGAAGAAGCGTTGAACGAAGGCGCTCACATTGTCAATGATGTGTGGGCGTTGCGCGCTGATCCCGAATTGCGGAATGTTGTTGCCAAAGCAAAATGTCCGGTGATTCTGATGCACAATCGAAGCAACCCGGCCAGCGTGGAAGTGCGCTCGCAACTCGGCAGCGCGTACATCGGCGCAGAATATCAAAACCTGATCGAGGATGTGAAGCGCGAATTGATGGACAGTGTGAACATCGCGCGCGGCGCGGGCGTTGACGACAGCCGCATCATTCTGGACCCGGGGATTGGATTCGGCAAAAAGGTCGAACATAATCTGGAACTGATCAACCGCCTCGACGAAATCCGCGCCCTCGGCTTCCCCGTTTTGTTAGGCCCCTCGCGCAAGTCGTTCATCGGCTTCACCCTCGACCTGCCCGCGAATCAACGCGTGGAGGGAACTGCTGCGGCGGTCTCGGTGGGCATCACGCGCGGCGCGGACATTGTCCGCGTGCATGATGTGGAGTACATGGTGCGCGTTGCAAAGATGACCGACGCGTTGGTGCGCGTCAGACAATAGACCATCCCCTACCCCGATTCTTTCTTCGCTTCCTCTTTTTCTTTCATGGCATAATTCAAACATGCCTGCACAAACGATCAGTATCGTTCGCCGCCGACGCGCCCGCCGCGCTGAACAGCGTCATACGCGCGAAACCCGTTCCCGCATGGGCGGCGTGGGATTTGGAATCATCCTTTCGTTATTGATCGCAATCATCATCCTGCTCGCCGCGCTGGCCTACGCCGACTTGACGCGCGATCTCCCCAATGTTGATCTTCTCCCCTCTCTGCTGAACCCACCGGATGGACTTTTACTCCAGCCGACGCGCGTCTATGATCGCACCGGCCAGCATCTTTTGTTGACGTTCGCGCCCAACGATGCGACGCGGCGTTACATCCCGCTCAACCCGCAGACTCCTCAACATCTGCCGGATTTTCTGGCGCAGGCCACAGTCGCGGTGACTGACCCATCCTTTTGGAATCATTCCGGCTATTCCCTGATTGATTGGCAGAATCCCGATTCGCATCCGACCATCGCGCAAAAACTTGTTTCGGATTTGTTGCTCTACAACGAGAAACCTTCACTGCGGCGCGCTTTGCGCGAACGCATCCTCGCCGCGCAAGTCACCGCCAGGTTTGGGCGGACTCAAATCCTGGAGTGGTATCTCAACTCGGCGAACTATGGCAATCGCGCATTCGGCGTGGACGCGGCCTCGCAGATTTATTTCGGCAAATCCGCCTCCGAGTTAACTCCCGCCGAGTCCGCAGTGCTGGCCGCGGTCAGTGACGCGCCCAGTTTGAATCCGTTCGATGCCAAAGATGTGGCTCTGCAACGCGGGCGGGATTTGATTTATGTCATGGCGTCTTTGAAGATCATCTCGACTCAACAGGCAAACGATGCGCTGGCGGTTTCCCCCGCCCCCGTCCATCTCTCCCAAAATTCTGCGAATTTGGGGGGCGAGAAAGAAGGGGATGCCTTCCTCAATCTCGCGCTCAATCAACTCGACCAGCAATTCACGCGCGACCGCATCGAGCGCGGCGGATTGATCATCACCACGACTCTCGATTACGATCTTCAACAACAGGCAACCTGCGCCACGCTCGTCTACGCGGCGCGGCTCGAAACCATGGCCGACCCATCCGCTCCATGTGAGGCAGCGCGCCTGCTTCCGGCTTTGCCGCCGGGCACGAATGTCAGCGAGCCATCCGCGAGCGCGCTGATTCTCGATCCACAAAACGGACAAATTCTGGCGGCGGTGGGTGAAACACTTCGAGGCAGTGAAACAGCCTTTTTATCGGCGCACGATCCCGGGTCCCTGATGGAGCCGTTTGTTTATCTCACGGCGTTCACGCGCGGGCTGAGTCCCGCGTCGCTGGTTTGGGATATTCCATCGTCCAGCAATATTCAAAATCCCGACGGGCAATTTCATGGTCCGGCGCGCGCCCGCATCGCGCTTGCCAATGATTATCTTGCGGCCGGGCAGGCGATTCAAAATCAGATGGGATCGGAGGCGGTTAATCGCATCGAGTCTTCTTTTGGACTCGATCAATCAAATGAGACTTTGCTTGACATGGCAACAGCCTACGCGACGCTCGACGCGCAAGGCGTGCGTTACGGTCAGCCCGGACCTTATGCCGTGCTCCGCGTCGAGGGGCTGGATCATTCGCTGTGGCTGGATTGGAGCAACCCGCAAGCCCAGCCGGTCGTGACCCCACAACTCGCGTATTTGATGAACAATGTGTTGAGCGACGAAACCGCGCGCTGGCCTTCGCTGGGTCATCCAAACGTTTTGGAAATCGGGCGGCCCGCAGGGGTGAAGATCGGTCAGAGCGATTCGAGTTCGGATTCATGGACGATTGGCTACACCCCCTCGCGCCTCGTTGCGGTCTGGACGGGAACTCATGCCAGCGATGCGCCGCGCTTTTCTCCGCGCGTTTCCAGCGGACTCTGGAGCGCGTTGATGCAATTTGCATCACAGGGCCTGCCCGCAAGTGGCTGGCCTGTGCCCGCGGGTGTGACCGTGATGAATGTCTGCGATCCTTCGGGGCTATTGCCAACAAAAGATTGCCCGTCTATCGTGAGCGAAGTTTTCCTGAACGGGAACGAACCGGTCCAGCCAGATAATTTGTATCGAACCTTCTCGGTCAACCGCGAGACGGGATATCTGGCAACCGTCTTTACGCCGCCGCAATTGATCGAAGACAAGGTCTTCATGGTGATTCCGCCCGAAGCGCAGGCCTGGGCCAAAACCGCCAACATCCCCGCCGCGCCGACTTCGTACGACGCCATCCAGCCGCCGCAATATGATCCAAATGTGCACATCAGTGCGCCAGCCATGTTTGCAGAAGTGGGCGGCAAAGTGCAATTTGTCGGCTCGGCTTCCGGCGCGGACTTCGATCATTATCGCATTCTGGTTGGTCAGGGACTCAACCCGCAGGAATGGATTCAGGTCGGCGCCGATTCGACCACGCCCGTCGAAAATGGAATCCTTGCCACGTGGGACACAACCGGATTGAATGGTCTGTACGCGGTGCAGTTGCAGGTCATCCGCACCGATCAGCGCGTGGACACCGCGGTGACACAAGTCACCGTAGCAAATAAATAATTGGGATGGATTTCTCGCAATATTTTATTCGTATCTTCTAAACTACAATCGGAATATTGCAAGAAATGTTGCATTTTCGCCGATAAGGTACAATGTAGTTGTTCCAATCGTCATTCCGGCTGAATACACAAATCGTCTGCGTGATATTCCGAATGAAAGGGTAGTTATGAAATCCATGGGGCTTTTTGAAAATCGCCGTTTTGTGTTGGCGACCGCCATCGTACCTTCGGTTATCTTATTAATCGTAATAGCCAAAATCTTAACGGCGGGCCAAGAAGGAATGACGGCTCTGATCAACGATGCCGCTTCTTTTACTTGCGCGTCAGCCGCATCTGTGCTTTTCACAAGGGCCTGGCTGTCCACAAGCGGGAAAGACATTTCCAGAAGAATTTGGGGACTGCTCGCGATCGGCCTGATCTTATGGACAATTGCAGAGGGAATCTGGGGGTTTTACGAGGTCATTCTTGGTGAAGAAACTCCTTATCCATCCATAGCCGATTTCTTTTGGATACTGGGTTACCTTCCCCTTTACCTGGCATTGTTTATTCGTTACAGAGTATTTCAAACCACATTCAATCGCTGGCAGAGATGGTTCATTTCCGTCATTGTAATACTGTTTTCAGTCTTTATCTTCTTCTACGTTATCAAGCCAATCCTTATGGATTTCGACCAGCAGAGAATCCTTGAGAGCGGGCTTAACATTGCCTATCCCCTCGTTGATCTGATCCTCTTGATCCTGACCTTCATCATAGTCTTCTCGTTGGAAGAGGGCAGATTCGCCATCGCCTGGCGGGTTCTTACAGTCGGCCTTATATGCCTCTCCGTAAGCGATTTGATGTTCTCCTACGCAACCTGGAATGAAGTCTACTATCCGGAAGGTCAATTGAACTTCATCAGTGCCGCAATAGATGTTCTTTATGACGGGGCCTATTTGTTATTGGGTCTGAGCATCTATACGTATGGGCTGATCTCAGAACTGCAACAGACATCACGCATCAACCTAGTCCTGCGCTCGCTGACCAAGAGCAACACTCTTGTTTTTATTGACCCGCATGGCAAAATCCTTTCGGCAAGCAATAATTTTGCGGATCTTATTAATGCGGAAGATAAAGATAAATACATCAAAAAATCCTTTGGCGAGACTCTCGGAATAGATCCCGTGATCATGGGCGAGTTAATGGACACGACCTTCAAGCGCGGTTTCATAAGCAATCAGCCCGTCCTGATCAACGATTTGCATCAAGACCCCAAGAGCGTATGGCTGACTTCTTATGCAATCTACGATCCCCCAGGTCAACTCGACTGTATTGCGCTGGTCCTTCGCACCGATCAGGTATTACAAAGCAAGCAGGAAACACAGCTGGCCGATGACCAGCAAAAATTAATAGACTATTACCTCACGAAGGCCGGAACCCATAGCTTTGAAGAAAACCAGGCCATCAAAGCATATTTTCTCGAGCACATCAACTCGTTTTATTCATTGGTTCGGCAGTTCAGCGGTGAAAAAGTGGCGCTCAAACTGCTTGAAAGATTGAATCAAAGTGCCATGCAAAATAAATGGCGGTTTTCCTTCTCCGAACAGCACATCAGTATGCCGGAAGAATATGAGGGGCAGGTGCTGGCGAATTATTTATCCGCCTTATTGAGCGAGGCCAGAAACTTTGCCATAGACGCAACCAACTTGAAGGTGGTCGAGCAGGAGATAAAAATCCTGGACGCGAATCTCAGCCCCGAAGTCCTGCAGTATATAGATCAATACGATCTGCGCGGAAACAGGAAGATTCTCTTTTAGGATGACAGCAAACTGATTCTTTGCAGGCGCTCGCGTCTTTTCCTAAATCATATGTCGTTATAAAGAGGGTAATCTCGTCGAACAGGATTTCGTCCTTTATCGCCCTGTATAAAACGCACCTCCTTTGACAAATACGAAGGAGGTGCATTCATCTGTTCGCGGTACGGTCGCGGATTTTTTATCCGCGATGATGCTTATCGCATTGCGTGAGCAATACGTTTTTTTCATTCAAGGTCAAACCATTCTGTGCAAGGGAGGGAATCGCTAAAAAAAGATTACAATTTGGGCCATGTCTTCTCTTGCAGACAAGTTGAAATCACTCGGCGTTCAGGTTGGGACTTCGCATCTCCCCGCCCCTCAGCCGGACGACCGTTATCCGATTGATTCTGTCCTCTCTGGAGAGGTTCTCCCAACCCAACTGGGTGAAACTTTCATCCACCAGGAGCGATTCGCCGCGGATTACCGTCATGGACATGCGCCGATTCGCCTGAACAAATCCCTTGAGATGATGTCGGCCTGGGCTGCCGACTCTCGCTTGCGCGATTTGCCCATCGAGTCTTTTGCCTTCCTAGACACTGAGACATCCGGCCTGGCAGGGGGGACAGGAACGTATGCTTTTTTGGTCGGCGCGGCACGCTTTGTGGAGGGTGATTTTGTTTTGCAACAATTCTTCATGCGCGATCCATCTGAAGAACCGGCTTTGCTGGAGGGCCTGGCGCATTTTCTCGCGCCAGCACAGGCCCTGGTCACATTCAACGGCAAGGCTTTCGATGCGCCCTTACTCGCGACGCGCTATACATTGCACAGCATTCCGATTCCGTTCAAAGGCTATGCCCATCTCGATCTTTTGCCGCTGGCCCGCCGCCTGTGGCGCGACCGGTTGGAATCGCGCGCCCTGAAATATCTCGAGGAAAATATTTTGCGGGCGCCGCGCACAACCGAAGAAGTGCCGGGCTATGAAATCCCCTGGCTTTACTTCGACTATTTGCGCACCGGCGACGCACGCCCCTTGAAAGGCGTCTTCTACCACAATGCCATGGATGTGGTGGCCATGGCCGCGCTGTTGAGCCACACCGCAACGATGCTGGCGGATCCATTTCATGAAGGCATTGAACATGGACTGGATGTCATCGCGCTGGCAAAACTTTATGAAGACCTCGGTCAATGGGATACCGCCGCGCGTCTCTTCGAGCGCGGACTGGAAAAAGGCGTCAGCGAGGAAAATTTTTGGGAAGCGACGCGCCGGCTCTCGGTCCTGCAAAAGAGGCGGGGCGATTTCGATCAGGCGCTTCGCCTGTGGGAAAAAGCCGCGTCCGAAGGTCACATCTATGCTTATGTCGAATTGGCAAAATATTACGAACACAAGAAGCGCGATGTGAAGTCCGCGCTCAAATGGACGAAATCCGCGTTGAAACAGGTGGAGAAATCCGATCTGCCGGTTTATATCCGCAAGCATTGGCAGGAGGAATTGAAGCGCCGCCGCGAACGGCTGGAAACAAAATCGAAATGATTTTGACTTATAATTTCGGAAACTCGGAGGAGCCATGGAGATCACTGTTTCTAAGCAACAAGGGAAAGTGCCGGTGACGGTCGTCCAGCCGCACGGCGACGTGGATGCGTCGAATTACACGGAATTGATCAGCAAAGTGGAAGAGTTGCACAAGAACGGGGTCAACGACTTCGTCATTGATTTGAGCGATGTGTCTTTCATGTCCAGCGCGGGACTTGTAGCCCTGCACAGCATTGCCATCATGATGCGCGGCGAGAAGCCGATGGATCCGCAATCGGGCTGGGGCGCGCTCAAAGCCATGGATCGCGACCGCGACCGCGGGATGCAGAAGCATGTCAAACTGCTCAAGCCGCAACAATATGTGGCCGAGACATTTGACAAGGCAGGCTTTACTCAGTTCTTCGAGATTTATAACGATCTTCAAAAGGCCGTTGCTTCGTTTTAGTTTTCATCACAAGTGAAAGCCACAGGCGAACCTGTGGCTTTATTTAATCAAATGTATATCCCTCATTATTATCATGAAGAAGATTTGAACAAGATCGCTGACTTTGTCCGCGAACACGACTTTGCGACTCTGGTGATAGCAGAAAACGGCGCGCCCGTTGCTTCGCATCTGCTCGTGGACCTGACAACGGACTCGGATGGAACGTGGCTGATCAACGGCCACATGGCGCGCGCCAACAAACTGTGGCGCGCGTTCGATTCGACAAAGGAAGTTTTGCTGATTTTCGGCGGGCCAAACACGTACATTTCGCCGACCTGGTACAGCCATCTCAATGTCCCGACCTGGAATTACATTGCGGTGCATCTCTATGGCACGCCGCGCCTGATTGACGGCGGGCCGGAATTGACCGACATCCTCTCGCGCCTGATCAAACGCTACGAAACCAAATCCGATTATCGTTTGGAATCCCTGCCGCGCGATTTTGTGGAAAAAGAGATGCGCGGCACGATGGGGTTTCAAGTGAAGGTGACGCGCGTGGAGGCGAATTTCAAACTCAGCCAGAATCGCAACGACGAGGATTATGCCAACGTCGTGCGCCAACTCGAAGCGCGCGGCGACGAGCAGTCTGTCGCCGTCGCAAATGAAATGAGGAAAAACCGAAAACTTTAGAAGGAGAGCTTATGAAACGCAACCTCGGGGTTTATTTCATTGCAGGTCTGGTCGCGCTCAACATCACGTTTTGGATTCTTTTCGGCCCCACCACTGGTCAATCGAAAAACTTTCCGCAACAGGTCGTCGCCGAAACGCTTTCCTCCAGCGCTATGATTCTATGGGCCAGCGGAATTTTTCTTTCCAACAAGCCGCGCTTCCTCGAACCCTATTTCGGCGGCCTCGACCGCATGTACATCATCCACAAGAATATCAATATTCTCGCTTTGTTGATCATCGTTGTGCATCTCATTATTGTTCCGACGACTGATAAGGGCGGCCCCGGTGTTTGGATCGGATGGGTCACGTTTCCGTCCATTTTGATTCTCGTCCTGCTCACGGTTGCACCGCGCGTTCCATTCATTAGCAATTTTGCGCGCCTCACGTATGACAAATGGCGCAACCTTCATAAATACATGGGCCTGCTTTTCATGATGGGCGCGACTCACATGTTGATGGTCCAACCGCTCATCATGAACGCGCCGGTTGTGTTTGCCTACGTTGAGACGATCATTGCCATCGGCGTGCTCGCCTATCTTTACAAAGAATTTCTGTGGACTCGTTTTCACAAACATTACGCGTATGTTGTGCAGGATGTGAAAAAATTAAACGGTACGGTCACACAAATCACGCTTCATCCGCGGGACGCCGCGCTGACTCATCATGCCGGACAGTTCCTCTACGTTCATTTTGATACCGATAAAACGCTCGAAGAGCCTCATCCGTTTACGATCAGTTCCGCGCCGCGCGAAGGCGATTTGCGTCTCTCGATCAAATCCAGCGGCGATTGGACACAGCACCTGCATGAACACCTCCAACCCGGGGCCAATGCGTTCGTCGAAGGGCCGCACGGCGAATTCAACTATAAGACTGGAAGCCGGAAACAGATTTGGGTCGCGGGCGGAATCGGCATCACGCCATTCATCAGTTGGATGCGCGACTTTGAATCCAATCCGCATGGCCGTGAGATTGATTTCTTCTACACAACCACCGTTCCCGAAGAGGCTTTATTTTTGGATGAGATAGAGAAAGCCAAAAAACATACAGGCTTCCGCGCGCACATCTCTCATTCCGTGCGCGATGGCCGCCTGAGCGCAGACAAAATCATCGCGGCCAGCGAAGATTTGGCTGGAAAAGATATTTACATGTGCGGCCCCGCGCCGATGGTGGAGGCCTTCCGCCTCGCCTTCAATACAAAAGGCGTGCCGGATGGAAAAATCCATTACGAAGAATTCAATTTTCGATAGTGATACAATCAATTATCAAACTTCAAGGAGAATGATATGGGGCCGCAGATCAACGATCTGGTCGCCATGGGCGACATTGAAACGTTGTATGAATTGATGGCAGAAGACGACGATTGGATGATTCAGCTCGACGCGGCGGAGGGATTGGTCAAACTTGGCGATGCGCGCGGTCTGGATTTTCTGCTCAGCGCGAGGGAAAGCGATGATGAGGAGGTCCGGGATGTGGCGAGGGAGATTCTCAATTCGCCTGAGATCAAAAGAAAACGCGAAGAGTTGGAAGCGGAAGAAAAAGCAGGTCTGAAAGAAAAAGTAGAGAAGGCAAAGGATCGTCTGCAAAAAGGCCGTAAGGTCTTTCAGTACAAAATGGTCTATTTGCCTGCGGGCGACATTCTCGATGAAGACTTGAGTGGAGAGGGTTTCGATGTCCCCGCGCTGACCGAGTTCGGCCTCGAAGGTTGGGAAGTGGTCAACATCATTCCCCGCCGAAAACAAATGCTAACCGGTGTGATTGATGATAGCTTTTCTGGCGCATATTTCCTGATCAAAAAAGAAACCTCGCCGGAGGAAGCAGATGAACTGGATAAAATATAGGAGGTAGTATGTGCATGTTTTGCGCGGCCATCCCTGCCGCAACCGCCGCCGGCGCGGCATGGAACAACAAACAAAACGAAGCCAGGCGACAGGCCGAAGCCGCGGGCGTCCAAAACCCTCGAACAAAACCCATCATGCCAATCACAGCAGGCGTTGTTATTTTGCTGTTGATCGGCTCGATCACATATCACACATTGACGTTTCGCTCATGAGACTCCGCGCGTTTGGTTTGATCCTCCTGGCCGCGACGTTGTTCGCGGCCTGTTCATCCTCGTTAGAGGGCTCGTCTACGCCTCCTGCCTCGACCTCGAACGGACTCCGCGTCCTGGCCGCGGAAACATTCCTGGCCGACATCGCCCAAAACGTGGCCGGAGATCGCCTCAACGTCGAGTCTTTGTTGCGCCCAAATGTTGATCCGCACGAGTTCCAGCCCACGCCTCAGGACGCGATCAAGATCGCGGAGAGCAGAATGCTCATTGTCAACGGGCTGGGATACGAAACCTGGTTGACGAAGGAATTTCAAAATAACGGAAGCCAACACCTCGTCCTGGTGGCGAGCGAGGGATTGAGTCCGAATCCCGATCCCTCCGGCGAACATCCGGACGGCGATCCGCATATGTGGATGAATCCGCTGAATGTCATTCACTATGTGGAGAATATTCGCGATGGTTTGTCAGAGATTGATCCGGCTGGCAAAGATGTTTATGCCGCAAATGCCGATGCTTATATTTCCAAACTCAAAGATTTGGATCTATGGGTCAAGAACGAAGTCGCGCAAGTCCCGCCCGAAAAGCGACTGCTGGTCACGAACCATGATGCGCTTGGATATTTTGCGCAGGCTTATCATTTCAAAATCGTCGGCGCAGTGATTCCGAGCGTGACGACCGAGGCTTCGCCATCTGCTCAGCAACTCGCGGCGTTGATTGATACAATCAAAAGCAGCAACGCGCCGGCCATCTTTTTGAACGTCGGCGAAAACCAAAAACTCGCGCAACAGATCGCATCCGAGAGCGGCGCAAAAGTCATCACCGATCTTTACGTCGAAAGCATTTCCGCTCCCGATGGTCCTGCCCCCACATACATAGACCTGATTAAACACGATGCCGCAGTCATTGCGGATGCCTTGAAATAATCGCAGGTCGTCAATTTGAAATCGTAAATCGAATGTCTCACACTCCGCATCGCCTCGAAGTTCAAAACGCCGACATTGGTTACGGCGACAAGACCGTTTTGCACGATCTGACCTTCCATGTGCCGCACGGCGCGCGCGTTGCCGTGGTGGGACCGAACGGCGCGGGCAAATCCACGTTGTTCAAAGCGCTGGTCGGACTTTTGCCTGTGCAAAAGGGCCGCATCCTCATTCACGGCCTGCCGCTCAACGCGCACAAGGATTGCGTGGCGTACATCCCTCAACGCGAAGAGGTAGACTGGCGTTTCCCGGTCACAGTCAATGACGTGGTAATGATGGGACGCTTCGACCACCAAGGCTGGTTCAAGCGTCCATCGCGTAACGACAAACTGATTGTCGAACGAAGTTTGTCTCAAATGGGCGTTGCAGATTTATCGCGGCGTTCCATCAGCGATCTCTCCGGCGGGCAACAGCAACGCGTCTTCCTCGCTCGCGCGCTTGCACAGGAACCGCACATCCTGCTGATGGACGAACCCTTCACTGGTGTGGATGTGACCACACAGGAAGCCACGTTGAATCTGCTCGATGATTTGCGCGCCGCGCAGGTCACAGCCATGATCTCGACGCATGATTTGAATCTTGCCTCCAGCAAGTTCGATCTGATGCTCCTCTTGAATCATCGTCTGATCGCGTTCGGAAAACCCGACGAGGTGATGAAACAAGTCAACCTCGCTAATGCCTTTGGTTCTCATTTGACGGTTCTTTTGGACGGATCGGTGGTTGTTGATAACTGTTGTCCTCCCGAAAGCAATTGACGATTTACGATTTTTTGATTTACGAGGCCGTCGATGGACGAGAAGACCTTTAAGCACAGAACGAAGAAATTTGGGTGGGATACCATTCTCCTGGTCGAATCTTTGCCAAAGACAAAAGTATCAGAGGTTATCGGTAGACAATTATTACGCTCTGCAACATCTATTGGTGCAAACTATCGCGCGGCCTGCCGTGCGAAATCCACAGCAGATATGATTAATAAATTGAAGATTGTCGAGGAGGAGGCGGACGAGTCTATTTATTGGCTTGAGTTACTGAGCGAATCTAATGCCGTGCCCGCTCAAAACATGGACGCCCTTTTGAAAGAAGCAAATGAGCTGCTTGCCATCACCGTCGCGCCCCTTAAGACCCTCAGGTCTCGCGCTTAATCGTAAATCGTCAATTTGAAATCGTAAATCAAAATGTTTTCCGTCAAAACAGCAGTGTCAGACCTATGAGTTGGATAATCCGGCCTCTTTTATATGAGTTCATGCAACGCGGCCTGCTCGCCTCCGTCATCGTTGGGATTCTTTGCGCGGTGATGGGGACGTATGTGGTTTTGCGCGGCATGGCCTTTCTCGGCGACGCGCTCGCCCACGCCATTTTGCCCGGCGTTGCCATCGCTTATCTTTTGCATGGCAACCTGCTGATCGGCGCGATCGTTGCGGCGGTCATCATTGCATTGAGCATTGGGCTGTTTTCCAAACAAGGGACGGTCAAGGAGGACACGGCCATCGGAATTTTATTTGCCGCGGCGCTCGCGTTAGGCGTGGCGCTGATCAGCACGATGCAGACTTATGCAGTGGACCTGAGTCACATCTTATTTGGAAACGTGCTCGGCGTCTCTTCCCTCGACTTGTGGCTGACCTCCGGTCTAGGGCTTTTGATTCTGCTGACAATTTTTCTGCTCTACAAACCGTTCCTGATCATTTCCTTCGACCCGGTCCTCGCCGCGACCCTGCGCCTGCCCACCGAATTGCTTCGCAACCTGATGCTCGTTTTGCTCGCGCTGACCGTCGTCGTCTCTCTTCAAACCGTCGGCGTGGGGCTGGCCGCCGCCATGCTGGTCACGCCCGCCGCGACAGCCTATCTGCTCACGCGCCGCCTCGCCCCAATGATGATTCTCTCGGCAACGCTCGGCGCGCTTTCATCCATTTTCGGTTTGTATCTGAGTTATTATCTCAATATCGTCTCCGGCTCTGCTATCGTGTTGACAGCCACGACCTTTTTCCTATTAGCCTTTTTATGGAAACGGCTACAATCTCTTCCATCAAAGAGGAGATGAATTATGGCAAAGATCGAAACCAGCATCAGCATCAACAAACCGGTTGAAAAAGTTTTTGCATTTCTCACCGATCTTGGAAACCAGAAAGCCTTCAGCCCAACCATCACAGACGTCGTCTTCAGCGGCAAAGTCGGTGTCGGTACGAAGTTCACGATCAAGTCCAAGTATGGGAACCGTGAATTCTCCACCGAGAACGAGATCGTGGCGCTCGAGCCGAACAAGATGTTCGGAGTCAAGACCCTGGCCGCGCCGCCCGCTTCGCCTGTGACCAACACGTACACTCTCGAGAAAGACGGCAGTGGCACAAAGTTACATCTTTCGATGGACGCGGTTGTCACGCCCGGCACAGAAGGCATGGTCGTGCCTCAACTCAAAGCCGGCCTTGACACAGCACTGGCGGCAATAAAAAAAGCCATTGGATAGTTGATCTTCAAATCCTCCCGCAGACAAGCGGGAGGATTTTCGTTTACAATTCAGGCCATGCGCCGATCCAAAACCTATTCGCTATTCGCTATCCTCTTGCTTTTCTCTGTTCTGACTTCTTGTTCCACCTATATTTCAACCCCGACGCCAACTCAAACAAATCTCCCTCCAACCGAAACGCCCGCCGCGACATTTACACCTGAACCAACCGCCACCGCGACTCTTCCGCCTGCGCCGCCGCGCGCGCAATACACGATGAATGTTGTGTTGGATTACAACGCAAAAAGCGTAAGTGTGGATGAAACCGTCGTCTATCCCAATCACACGGGCCAGCCGTTGAATGATCTTGTTCTGGCCGTTGAACCCAACTTCTGGCCTAATTGCTTCACACTCAATGCACTCAGTCTCAATGGCTCTGCAGTTGCAAATTATTCCCTCGACGGACAAAAACTTTCATTCGCCTTGCCCGCTGTCCTTCAACCGGAGGCGACAGTCACACTTCAAATTCGATATACTCTCAACCTCCCATTGATCGAGCCGACGAATCCGAATCTCTCGCGACCGCGCATTTTTGGATACAGCCTGAAGCAGGTCAACCTCACGAACTGGTATCCGTTCATCGTCCCGAATGTTGCGGGCGAATGGGTTCTGCATAATCCCTGGTATTACGGCGAGCATCTTGTCTATGACGCAGCAGATTACGTGGTCAACGTCAAATCTGCCGATCCCGCGGTGACGCCGGTGATTGCGTCCAGCGGCGCGCCCGCGCAAAACGGCGAATGGACAACATACACTTTGACTGCTGGCCGCGCCTTTGCGCTTTCAGCCAGCACCGAATTTCTCACCTCCAGCGCGCAGGTTGGAAATGTGGCGGTGACCAGTTATTATTTTCAATTCTTCGAGGGCGGAGGCAAAGCGGCCATGAATGCCGCCGCGCAGGCGCTTCAAATTTTCAACCAGAAGTATGGACCATATCCTCATCAGACACTGGCTGTCGTGATGGGAGACTTCAACGACGGAATGGAGTTCTCCGGCTTCTTTTATCTCAGCAAGGATTTCTACAATCTTTATGATGGAACTCCAAAGAACTACCTGATCTTTGTGGCCGCGCACGAGACTGCACATCAATGGTGGTTCGAGCAGGTTGCCAATGATCAGGCCGCGCAACCCTGGCTCGATGAAGCGCTTGCCACATACAGCGAGCATGTTTTTTATGAGGGCACGGACCCGAGTCTTGTATCGTGGTGGTGGGCCTATCGCATTGACTATTATCGGCCTCAAGGATGGGTTGACATTGCTGTCTATGATGGCGGCGGGTTCCGCCCTTACACGAACGCAGTCTATTTCCGCGGCGCGCATTTCCTCGATGATCTGCGCGCCCGCATCGGCGATGAGGCTTTTTTCGCTTTCCTGAAGGATTACCTCGCTCAGGAAAACGGCAAGATCGCCACCTCCGCTGATTTTTTCCGTATCCTGCGCGCCCACACACAGACCGACTTTTCCGATTTGGTTCGCGAATATTTCCAAAACGCATATTGATGAATCGATTCCTTCGCGCTCCCTTCGACATGCTCAGGGCTGTGCTTTGTATCCTTTGTGTATGGATGCTCTCCTCTTGCGCGCCCGCGACTTCAACGCCTCCTCCCGCGGACCCGGTGCTGGTCACCGTTGACCCGAACTCCACCGCCACTCCGACTCCATTTCAGCCCGCGCCCGCGACCGATACTTTGATTCCGTCCGCGACTTCCATCCCAACCAACACACCTCCTCCAACTTCGACGATTACCTCTACGCCGCTTCCCACCGACACGGTCACGCCTGCCCCGACCATTCCCCCCGCCTCTCCAGTTCCAGTTTTAACACGCACGCAATACACAATGTATGCGAATCTGGATTACGCGGCAAAAACCGTCGCAGTGAATGAAACGATCAAATATTTCAACACCACAGGCCAAACTCTGGACAATATCGTCATGGCCGTCGAGCCAAACCTGTGGAGCAATTGCTTTACCCTGACCTCGATCACAGAAGATGGAATTGCACTCACGAATTACAGTCTCGATGGACAAAGACTAACTGTTTATCCACCTCAGCCCATCCAAGCCGGCGCTGTCACAACCTTTACCATTGGGTATGGAATCGCGATTCCAGCGAAACAATATGAAAATACATTTGGCTATCTCGGCTATCAAATCAACCTGACGGACTGGTATCCCTTCATCGTGCCATACTCTGGCGGATGGGTATTGCACGAGCCATGGTCATTTGGCGAGCATCTCGTCTACGACCCGGCGGATTATGAAGTCAACGTCAAAGTCAGCGACCCAAATGTGATCATCGCGGCGAGCGGCGCGCCTGAAGTGGTACAGGATTGGACGCGTTACACCGTCAGCGGGGCGCGCACGTTTGCGCTCTCAGCCAGTGATAAATTCAAGATAGCGGAGTCCGCTGTCGGGTCCGCGGCGATACGCTCATACTATTTCGCGGGCGACGAAGATGCAGGTCAGGCCGTCTTGTGGATGGCAACCCAATCGCTCGGTCTGTATGGAGTCAAATTCGCGCCGTATCCGTATCCGGTTCTGAACGTGGTCGAAACCGAAGTGCCGGACGGTCAGGAATTTGACGGGCTGGTGTTCCTTGCCGAGAAGTTTTATTCGGAATATAACGGAACCGCCAAGAGCAATTTATTTACAATCGGAACGCATGAGATCGCGCACCAATGGTGGTTCGGGTTGGTCGGAAACGATCAGGCCGTGGAGCCGTGGCTGGACGAAGCCATGTCTGTTTACAGCGAAAGAATCTTTTACGAATACAATTATCCAAAATATGGCGACTGGTGGTGGAACTTTCGTGTCAATTATTTCGGGCCGTCCGGTTATGTGGACACCAGCATCTACAATGGAGGGACGTTCCGCCTGTACACCAACGCGGTCTATTTGAACGGCGCGAATTTCCTCGACGATTTGCGAACGCGCATCGGGGACGAGGCCTTCTTCGACTTTCTGCAGGATTATGCAACGCGGTTCTCACATGGCCGCGCTACAGGGTATGATTTCTTCGCGATTCTTCGTCTGCACACCGACAAGGATCTTTCAGATATTATGAAAACGTATTTTCAAGTTCAATATTGAACAGAGGTCTTGGATGACAAGAAATTCGTCTATATTTCCATTTTCCCTCCTTTTGGCTTTGATCTTGGTTGGGTGCAATGGCATCCGGCCATCCCTCTCGTCTACTGCGACCCCCGCGCAATCAAAAAGTTCAGGGGAGACCATTGTCTCACTTACCTTCGACGACGGCGATGCCGATAATTTCGATATTGAGCCTCTGCTCAAAGCCAATGGCCTCAATGCTACTTTTTATATCCCAAGCGGATTGGTGGGAACCCAAGGACATATGAGATGGGATCAGTTACAGATCCTCCAAGCTGATGGTAATGAAATTGGCGGCCATACTCTTAATCATATTAAGGTAGAGGGGTTGGATTTAGAATCCTTGAGACACGAGATTTGCGATGATCGGCAAAACCTGATCGCGCACGGGTATATCCCGGTCTCTTTTGCCTATCCTTTTGGGAATTATGACCAACAGGCACAACAAATGGTGAGAGAGTGTGGATATTCTAGCGCTAGGACGGTTCGCGGCCCCGCCCTTATTCCGCCACCTGACCCATATGCATTAGGTGCTACTCCATACATTGTCAATGACACCACCTTCGGAAAGCTGAGAAGATATGTTGCTGAAACTCGCAAAAGTGGCGGAGGGTGGTTAATCTTGATTTTTCATCACGTTTGCGACGGTTGTGATTTCTTCTCGGTGAAAACAGATGTTATGAATCAGTTCATTCCGTGGCTTTCGGAACAACAAAGTTTAGGGCATATCAAAGTGTTGACAATCGGGGATGTTATAAGTGCAACTTCACCTTAATTGAAAGGTATGAAACTACATTTTTACACAGTCTATGTGATACTTTGAAACATGAATCGTCCCTATGTTCATATCAACGTTGCCGCGACCGCCGACGGGAAGATAGACACCTTTGAACGAAAAGGCGCGGCGATTTCGTCGGCGCGCGATAGAGAGCGCGTGGATCAACTGCGCGCCGAGGCCGACGCGGTCATGGTCGGTGGGCGGACTTTGCACGACGAAGATCCCACACTGACGGTTAAATCAAAATTACTGCGCGAGGAACGCCTCGCCCTCGGGCGGACGGAGAATCCTGCCAAAGTGGGCATCGCCTCGCGGCTGGACCTCGAGCCGGATTGCAATTTCCTTACCGCCGGTTCCTCCCGAATCTTTTTATTCACCACCTCGCAGACGGAAGAATCAAAACTGGCAGAACTGCGCGCGCTGCGCGCGGAAATTTATGTGCTCGGCGAAGAGCGCGTGGATTTGACCGCGGCCTTGCGCGTTTTGAAAGAAAATGGAATTAACCGTTTGATGGTCGAGGGCGGCGCGACGCTCAACTTTGAGCTGATGCGCCTCGGGCTGGTGGATGAACTGACGATCTATGTTGCGCCGATGATCTTCGGCGGGAAAAATGCCCCGACAACGGCGGCCGGTTCCGGTCTGGTGCGAAGCGGAGCGCTTCCGTTGAAGTTGATCGAATCCGAATCATGGGACGATGGCGGGGTGCTCTTGAAATATCATTTTGAAAAGAGGTCAAATGACGACAACCATGCACGAACAATTCCAGGTTCTCCTGGATGAAAATAAAGAACATCATTGCGGAGGCTTTGGCAAAAATAAAACCTGCGTCCGCATTGTGGCAATGGCCGAATTGCCGTCGCGCTTCGGCGATTTTCACATCGTGGCTTTTGAAAACAACGAAGACCACAAAGAGCATGTGGCTATCACAAAAGGCGATGTGATCGGCGCGTCGGATGTGCCGGTGCGTTTGCATTCCGAATGTTTGACCGGCGATGTGATCGGCTCCCTGCGATGCGATTGCCGCGATCAACTGGAAGCCGCGTTGAAAATGATCGGCCAAATGGATAAAGGGATGGTCTTGTATCTGCGCCAGGAAGGCCGCGGCATCGGGCTGGTCAACAAAATTCGGGCGTACAGTTTACAGGATGATGGCCTCGACACGGTGGAGGCAAATCTTGCGCTCGGCTTCCGCGATGACGAACGCGATTATTCCGTGGCGGCGCACATGCTTCAATCGCTCAAGATCCAATCGGTGCGGCTCATCACCAACAATCCCAAAAAGATTCAACAACTCACTGATTACGGCGTCAAGGTCACAGATCGCATTCCGCACATCATGCCGCCCAATGAACATAATCTCTTCTATCTTCAGACCAAGGCCACCAAGTCTGGCCACCTGATTGATTTCCACGGCAAGCAGCATCTCAAAGAACAGGATGATCGCGCCATCATCACCGGCATGAGCGAGGAACAAATCCGCGAGACCGAGGAGGATTCGTGGAAATGACTTCGCTGAAAGACCGCGTGTTCGTGATCACCGGCGCGACGGGCGCAACCGGACAAACCGCGGCGCGCCAATTTTCCGCGCGCGGCGCTTCGCTGGCTTTGCTGGATAACGATCAAGTGAAATTGGATGCCTTGATCAAAGATTTGAACCTCCCCGAGAAAAGACTGTTCAGTAAAATCATTGATTTGCGCGATGGAGCGGCGGTTCATTCCGCCGCCGAAGCGGTGACCGTTAAATTTGGCCGCGTGGATGGCCTCATCCATCTCGTCGGCGGCTGGGTCGGAGGCAAGACTCTCGCAGACACTCCGGCCTCGGACTTTGAATCCATGCTAGGCCAGCACGCATGGACAACCTTCCATCTGTTTCGCGCGCTTGGTCCGCGTCTCGCCGCGAACAAATGGGGGCGCGTGATGATCGTCTCAGCCTCAACCGTCCCAAATCCGCCGGGCAAAGCCGCGGCGTACACTGCCGCCAAAGCCGCACAGGAAAATCTGGTCCTGAACCTTGCGGCGGAACTCAAAGAGTCGAATGTCACCGCGAACATCATTCAAGTCAAAGCGATTGATGTCAAAGGCGAAGGCAAAGGGACAACACCGAATGAGATTGTGGCTTCGATGCTCTACCTTTGCTCCGAGGAAGCGGGCAAAGTGAACGGCGCACGACTTCCACTCTATTGATACAATGAACCGCCAGTCGAAAGATTGGCGGTTTTGATTTTGTTGATCTTGTATAGAAGGCATCATGCCCATCCTCGCCATCCTCCTGCTCTTCATTTCTGCCGCATTGCACACTACTTGGAATTTACTGCTCAAACAGGCCGGGGAAAAATTCATCGCCGCGTGGTGGACTGTTGTAATCGGAGGAGTCGTCTCGCTGGCCGCGCTCCTGTTCATTGGCCTGCCCCCGCGCGAAGTGTGGAAGTTTGTCGTTTTCAGTGTGTTGGTGGAAGCCGCTTATTTCACGACTCTTTCTTACGCATACCAAGACCACGATTTCTCATTGATCTATCCGCTGGCGCGCGGAACCGCGCCCGCTTTTCTCTTGATCTGGTCTTTGTCTTTCCTCGGCGAGAGGCTTACCTCGGCGGGCCTGCTTGGTTTGGGAATGATTGTCTGCGGTTTGCTGATCATTGGAATCAGCACTTTACTGCAAGCCGAATCAAAACGTGTTCACCTCAAGGGAATCGCTTTGGGGTTGATGACCGCTCTGTTCATTTCCATTTACACTGCCATTGACGGGACCGCCGTCAAACAAGGCCACGCTTTGCAATATGCCTTTGTTGTGTTTGCCTTGATTCCTGTTATGGTCACACCTTTTGTTTTGCGCCAGTATGATTGGCTCGAGGTGCTGCACGCCTGGAACATGCAACGAGTCCGTTTTTTGGTCGTCGGACTATTGAGTGTGTTTTCTTACCTGATCGCGTTGCTCGCGTACGCCTTTGCCCCGCTTAGTTATTCGGGCGCGATCCGCGAAGTCAGTGTGGTGATGGGAGCCTTCGCAGGCTGGCAATTCCTTGGCGAGAAACTCGGCGGGACGCGGTTAATCGGCGCGGCAGTCATCTTCACGGGGGTATTGGTGATCGCGCTGTTTGGATGAAAAAACTAGGGTCTGTATGCAAATTCGTCTCATGTCATTCTGAGCGACCAAAGGGAGCGAAGAATCTCGTTTTTTTTCGTTCAAAATTTGAGATTCTTCGTCGCTTCGCTCC
>JAJPIZ010000042.1 GCA_021324435.1 Anaerolineae bacterium | reverse complement strand
GCGATGAATTTAGATGGAAAGATTAGAGTGTGTATGCAAAATCAATTTCATGTGTCATTCTGAGGAGCGAAGCGACGAAGAATCTCAAATTTTGAACGAAAAAAAAAACGAGATTCTTCGCTCCCGTTGGTCGCTCAGAATGACATGAGACGAATTTGCATACAGACCCTAGGAATTATCATAAATGCTCGCCACCCTCACCATCCACCTCCATCTCCCCGTCTGCGCCTCGCTCAAAGAAAAGCGCGGGCGCATCAAGCCGCTCATCGCGCGCCTGCGCCGCGAGTTCAACGTCTCTGTCGCAGAAATGGATTTGAACGATCACTGGCAGGAGGCGGTCATTGCCTGCGCGATGGTGGGAAACGACGCGGCGCAGTTGCAACGGTCCATGCAAACAGTTATGAAATGGGTCGAGTCCAATTGGCCCGACGGTCAGATTATGAACCGGCACTTAGAGTTAATTTAGATGGTGGCTTGACGCGCTTCTGAATATTTCACTGCTGGGAACATTGAGAACCCTGAGTTTTGCCTTGTTTTTTCCTCTGTGAACTCTGTGCTCTCCGTGGCGAGATGCAGTTTCCCCGTTTGCAATTTCAATCACTTTCATATATAATTTTCCTCGTAAAGGTATGGCGCAAGAACCGTCTGAATAAAATGGACGCTTCGACCGTAACATCCTGTCTCAACACAGCGACCTTTATCACAGCCCATGACTGGCAGATGGTCATCCTGGCCAGGTTTATATAGTGTATGCCAATGAGCAAATCCTGCTCGTTGGCATTTTTGTTGTTGCCTGTGGAGGTGATATGGTGAAACCTTTAGAAGTAGAGATCATCGCCTACGCGCCGACCGCGTTCTATCATTGCACGCACTGCGAGGTGGCCTGGCGCGAGATGGGCGCCAGCAACCGAATCCACGATGAACAAGTGGAGAGCAGTCTGCCCGAGGACCTGACACGGGATTATCAGGCCGTGTCGGACTGGGTGAGAGAAATTTTCCGTTCACATGGCGACCGGCTCCGGGTCAAGGTAATTGACGCGGCTTCCGTCGAGGGCGTCTACAAGTCTCTGCGTTACAACGTCCATCGCTACCCGGCTGTGATCGTGAACGGCGCGGGCCGTTTTATCGGGAGCGATTCCCTGCCATCCGCCGGCGAGGAGATCAATCATCTGCTCGTTGGACAAAACGTAACAAATTGATTCATGGAAGGAGGCCGTAGATAGATTTTCTTGTTCCATCGTATTATCTCCAACGGAAAAGCAATTTGTAATCCATTCGCCAATGAAAGGAGAGATGTATGAATACGTTCTGGATCGTACTGATCGCGGCGGTCGTGATCTATTTGGCGTACAACTTCTATGCCAAGAAGATTGACCGCGATGTGATCAAGACCGACGCCAAGAAGGCAACGCCCGCCAAAATGTACATGGACGGCGTGGACTTCATGCCCACCAGCCGCAACGTGCTGTATGGCTATCACTTCAAGTCCATCGCCGCGGCCGGGCCGATCGTGGGCGTGATCACAGCCGCAAATCTGTGGGGCTGGCTCCCCGCCCTGTTGTGGCTGATGATCGGCGTCTCGTTCATCGGCTGGGCGAGCGACTATAGCGCCATTGTGGTCGCCGTGCGCAACGATGGCAACAGCCTGAGCGCCATCAGTCACAAACTGATCGCGCCGCGCACCCGCTCCATTCTGTTTACCTTCATCTTCTTCTATTTGCTGTTGGTGGCCGGCGCGTTCCTCGGCATCATGACCGCGCTGATGGCTGCCCGCCCGGATGTTCCGCTCGGCATCATCGCGCTGGGCGTGATGGGCTTCCTGGCAGGTTACATGCTCTATAAATGGAAGATGGATTTGATTCTAGTCACGGCCATTGTCGTGATTGTGACTCTGGCGGCAATGATCTTCGGTCCCTTCGGCGCGATCAATGCCGAAGGAAAACTCGATTTCACGCAGGGACCGATCAGTTCATTCTTCGTCAATGTGAACAAAAGTGTAGATTCAACGAGCGGCGGCAATGCGATCATGACCGTCACCGACCCGACCAACGCTGATCCACGCATTCCGGCTCCAGGCGCGGACGGGAAGCGGCCCTCCACTGCCCTGTACGACGCGACCACTGGGGCCATCAAAACCATGCCTTCGTATTTGCTGTGGGCATTGTTCCTGTTGGTCTTCTCGTATCTGGCCGCTACGCGTCCGATCTGGCAATTCGCGCAACCGGTCAACTACATCGGGTTCTGGATCACGTTGCTGGCCATTGGCCTGAGCGCCATCGGCGCGATCCTGGCTCCGTTCATCAAACCGGATGTCGGCGCGTTCGCGCTGCCCGCAGTCAAGACCCTTGGCTTCGAGTATGATCCGGCCAAAGCGTGGCAGCCCTTATGGCCGATGCTGTTCGTGACGATTGCCTGCGGCGCGATCTCCGGCTGGCACGCGTTGATCGGTTCCATCGGCACGGCGCGTCAACTCGAATATGAGACAGATGCCCTGCCCGTGGGCGGCGGCGCGATGTTCACTGAAAACACACTCGCCCTGCTCTCACTCGTTGCCGTTTCCATCGCGGGAACGGGAGGCGGCGCGGGCCGCTTCGCGGCAGGCATTGGCAGTCTGCTGACTGTGCTCCTCGGCGACGGCTTCAAACTGTTCGGCACAGCCCTCGGCTTCGGCACCTTCATGATCATCGTGCTGACCGTGACGCAACTGGTCTTCCGCGTCATGCGCGTCACACTTTCAGAATGGGCCGGCGAAGCCATGCCTGCACTGAAGAACATGCACGTCTCCACCATCATCTCGATGCTGTTGACTGTATTGCTGGTCCTGACCGGCACCTGGGTGTATCTGTGGCAGTTGTTCGGCGCGGCCAATCAATTGATGGCGGCGCTCAGCCTGCTGATCGTGACGGTCTGGCTGAAGGAGCAGAAAAAGAACCCGGCTTACGCGCTCTGGCCTACTGTGTTTATGTACATCACAACGCTGGCGGCCACGCTCGTCACAGCCCGCAACCTGTTTGTGACCATCGTGCCGCAGGGCGGCGCGGCGTCCATTGGCGCGTGGGCGATGATTTTGATCTCTGCCCTGCTGTTTGTATCGGCGATCCTGATCGGCTGGGATGGATACACGGCCTATCAGCGTTACACCAAGGGCACGACCACCAAGACCAAAAAGGCCGCCGCGGCGGCTGATTAACTTCAGCATAAAGCACAAGAGGAGACGCGCAAGTCGCGTCTCCTCTTGAAACTGATTTGCGCTGGTCAAATTATCCGCTACGCTCGCTGATCGCCCGCGCCAATCCGCGCAGGGCTTCAAAGTAAACAACAGACTCAACGCTGGAATATTCCGGGAACGGAAGATGAATTTCAAGGTTGGGTGTTTGCTTTCTCAAACTCAATCGCGCATAGCGTGATGAAAGTTTTTGCATAGGCTCATTCAACAGATCGAGTGCGGACGCCGCCAAATCCAGCAGGCCGCGCGGCGCCATGAGTTGCATATCGCGATAGGGCCGGCTCTCCCACCCGCGCTCAGCCACTTGACGCAGGGCGGCGCGACCGCTCCAGGTTTTTGGGTCCGCCAGTTCGAGGTCCAGAAGAGGAGCCGAACCGAGATCCGCGCGGAAGATGACGATGTCGTTCCGTCCCTGAAACGAGGCCATGATCGTCATCCAGAAGACGTCGCGCGGTTTGAGCACCAGCAAGGTATCCAACCGTCGGAACGGCGGTCTGGCTTTTGCAATCACCAGTTCAGCGACCGAGGTGCCCAGCCAGCGGAACGTTGTGCGTTCGCCGATGCGAGGCAGACCGGCCTGCATCCACTTCAACACAGCATCGCCGCGGCGCAGGTTGTAAACGACGCCGAAGGCAAACCAGCCCATTACAATAATGACTGCGACGATGAAAAGATACTGTGAGTCCATGGCGCACCTCAGAGATCACCCGGAAGATTGACATGAGTATAATATGAAAAACAACATGGCCGCATCAGAAAATCAAACCGGGATCGGACGGAAAATCAGGGATTTTCTGTTTGGCATGTTTGGCATGGAATTTGCCGAGCACGCGCTGGAAATGCGCGCCAGCCTTGAAAGCCTGTTCATGCTTGGAACCGTGGGGGATATGCTCGGCGTGCCGGTCCTGCCGCCCTATTACAGTTTGCGCTTATTGCCTTATTTGGTTCCGCAGATTTCCACATGGAAGCGCCGCGTGCTCCGTCAGCGCGAGTTCAGCGACGAACATGATTATCATCTGGAAGGTTTGTAGATCGCGCGATGAGAATCAATTCAAACACAAAGGCCACAAAGGGACACGAAGGGATTTTGATCGTTAAACCTTTGTGTACGTAGTGTCCTTCGTGTTCAAAATCTGTTGAAATAACTTCGGAAAGGAATCAACGATGAGTCAGGACGACCCGGAAAAATCGGAAAAGAAAGGTTTCTTCAAGAACATGCAGGAGATTTTGTATGGCATGGCCTCACACGATATGAGCCGCTATGCCCTGCGGACTCGCGCCAGCATGGAGCACCTTTTCATTTTGATCACGATGGGCGACATGATCGGCATCCCGATTCTGCCGCCATACTATAGCCTGCGCCTGCTTCCCTATGTCGTGCCTCAAATCTCGACCTGGAAGCGGCGTCTGCTCCGCGAAAAAGACGTATCTGACGCCATGTTCTAGGAGTCTACAATGTCGCTCAAACAAATCTTCGAAGAACATCCCGAACGGCGTTACATTATGTTCGGGGGTAAGGGCGGATTGGGCAAGACTACCTTCTCCGCCGCGACCGCGTACTGGCTCGCCAAACAGGGCAAGAAGGTGCTGGTCTTTTCTGTTGACCCGCAAGCCAGCCTCTCCGATATTTTTCAGAAAGACATTTTCGGTAAAGGCCCGGTCAAGATCATGGATAATCTCTGGGCGCAGGAGATTGACGCCGATCAGCACATCAAAGCCTATCAGGGAGAAATCCGCAAAAAGATTATGGACATGTACGGCTTCGATGAAGTGCCCGAGGAGATCGAGCAATACATCCAGGCGGCCTCCGCCGAACCGGCCATGGAAGAGAGCGCCATCTTCGATGCGGTGGTGGACATCGTCGTGGAGGGAAATTACGATTACTACATTTACGATCTCGTCCCGCTCGGCCATGCTTTGTATTATCTGAGCATGGCGAAAGTCTATGACGAGTGGATCAACAAGATCACGAAGCTGCGCGAGGAGATGCGCGAATACGAGGAAATGGTCTCGCGTTTGAAGCGTGAGAAAGAGACGGAGGAAGACCAGATTCTCAAGGAACTGCAATACATTCGAGGACGAATCAATGCTTCGTCGCAGATCCTGACCGACAAAGACAAGACCGCCTTCTTCTTCGTGGTCATTCCCGAAGAGATGATCTTGATTGACACGCGCAAAGCCGCCGACCTTTTTTCCAAATTCAATGTGCCGATCTCCGGCTATGTCGTCAATCGCGTGATTCCGCGTGATCTACTTCAACAAAACATTCCACCCTATTTGAAGAATCGCATCGAGATGCAGGATAAATATCTCGGCCAGATCAATGAATTCTTTGGCGCGCAGGTTTCCGCGCATGTGCCCGAACTCGAGCGCGACGTGACCGGGCTGGACATGATCCAGCGTTTGTCCGAGATGATGTATGGAAAGTAGGAGCAGACATGGCAAAGAATATTGAAACCTCCATGAAAGCCTTCGTCGCAGATCGTCAGCGTCTGCGCTACATTTTCTTCGGCGGCAAAGGCGGCGTCGGCAAGACCGTGATGGCTGGCGCGACGGCCACCTGGCTGGCGCGGCAGGGGCGACGCGTGATGCTGGCCTCCACGAATCCGGTTCACAGTTTGAGCGGGCTGCTGGATCAAAATGTTTTTGGCAAGCCGACGGCAGTCGAGGGCGTTCCGAATCTGTGGGCGTATGAAATTGACACGAAAGACACCATCGAACGCTCCAAGCAGGAAATCCGCGACAAAATCCAATGGTTCCTGAAGTTCGCAGATATTTCAACGAAAGCCGATGAGTTCGTCGAGTCGGCCACGATGAATCCGGCCTTTGAAGAATCGGCGATGTTCGAGAACATGATTGACCTGATGCTCCGCGACGAATACGACATGTATGTTTTCGACACCGCCCCGACCGCCAACGCGCGTCGCTTGCTGGGCATGTCGAAAGTCTATTCGCTGTGGGTCAACAAAATGTTAAAGAGCCGCGAAGAAGCGCGCTCGCTTCGCGAATTGCTTTCGTTCACGAAGAAAAAAGAAGCCGATCCGCTGATGGATTACCTCGTCTCTTTCCGGGACCGAATGGGCAAGGCCCAAAAACTTTTGACCGATCCTTCGCTGACAGCGTTCTTCTTCGTGACCCTGGCCGAGGCTCTTCCCATCGCGGTGATCACGCGCTTCATCGGCTGGTTCCATGATTTCGGAATCCCGGTCGGCGGCGTGATTGTCAACATGCTGATTGACAAAAGTCAGGTCAATGAAAAATCGCCGGAGTTCGTCCGCAACCGCGTCGAAATGCAGGCGCGTTACATGGATGATGTATGGGAGAAATTCAACGGGAATGTGCGTTCGATCATTCCGCTTTACGAGAACGAGGTGCGCGGCGTGGATATGCTCTCGCGCATGGCAAACAGTTTATTTGTGTAAAATGACGATGTGACAAACACTTCTCCGAGTCCCGCCCTCACCCTCAAGGAAATTCTCTACGGCCTGGCCATCCACGACCAGGTGCGAACCTTGGCGCGTCAACGGGGCAGTCTGGAGCACCTCTTCGTATTGATCAGCTTCGGTGACCTGCTCGGTGTGCCCATCCTGCCGCCATATTACAGCCTGCGACTTTTACCTTTCGTCGTTCCGCTCATCAACAACTGGAAGCGCCGCCTGTTGCGTGAACGCGATCTGATGGACGCGATTTTCTAACGGAGCCACACAATGAAAACTGTGCGCGTGTATCAATTTGGTGGATTGGATACATTGAAATATGAGGACGCTCCCGTCCCTGAACCGGGCGAGGGCGAGGCGCGAGTGAAGATTGAAGCCATTGGGGTCAATTTCATTGACATTTATCACCGCATTGGACGTTACCAGGGAGCCCTTCCGCTCACCCTTGGGCAGGAGGCGGCAGGTGTAGTGGATGCAGTTGGACCAAAAGTTACTGACCTAAAAGTTGGCGACCGCGTGGCGTATGCGAGTGTGCAGGGATCATATGCCGAATATGCACTCGTTCCAGTATGGCGACTCGTTTCGATCCCATCGGGCGTAGATTCGCAACAGGCCGCGGCTGTGATGCTCCAGGGCATGACCGCGCATTATCTGACTCACAGCACCTACCCGCTCAAGCAGGGTGAAACGGCATTGATCCACGCGGCAGGCGGAGGGACGGGTCAATTGCTCGTGCAAATTGCGAAACAACGCGGCGCGCGTGTCATTGGGACAGTTTCTACAGAAGAGAAGGCGGCTCTTGCGCGTGAAGCTGGCGCTGATGAAGTGATCAATTATGTTCAGTCGGATTTTGAATCTGAGGTCAAGCGATTGACCAACAATAAAGGCGTGGATGTTGTGTATGACTCCGTTGGCAAAGATACGTTCGACAAAAGCCTGAATTGCATTCGACGGCGTGGGTACATGGTGCTCTTCGGTCAATCGTCTGGTTCTGTTTCGCCGGTTGATCCGCAAACGCTGAATGCCAAAGGATCGCTCTTTTTGACGCGTCCGTTCCTGCAACACTATACGGTGGATCGCGCGGAAATATTGAGCCGGGCCAATGATCTCTTCCAATGGATTGCCGATGGCAAATTGAAGGTGCGCATTGATAAGACTTTTCGGCTGGCGGATGTCGCAGAGGCTCATCGCTATCTCGAAGGGCGGCAATCCAAGGGAAAAATATTGTTGATCCCGTAAGATCACAACTCATTCAGTAAAACAAACCTGCCGCTGAGCGAATTGTTCCCAGGCCCAGCGGCTTCACTATTTTCGCCTCTGATTTCAAAAAGAATCTGTTACCATTGAGATGGAGATGCTGACCATGGATGGCGGACAACATAAAGAGACACTAGGGTCTGTATGCAAATTCGTCTCATGTCATTCTGAGCGACCAACGGGAGCGAAGAATCTCGTTTTTTTCGTTCAAAATTTGAGATTCTTCGTCGCTTCGCTCCT
>JAJPIZ010000020.1 GCA_021324435.1 Anaerolineae bacterium | reverse complement strand
TCCTCGCCGTACACCTGTCAGCCGTTTGACGTCCGTATCTTTTAGGTGTTGGATCGTTTCGTAACGCATGCGCCTATTATGGCACACTTATGCAAGAGGTCTAATACGAATACAAGAGCCGCCGCATTTATTCCCTACTATAATGCAACTGCCGTTGTGACCTACTATGTGTACGTAAATGACGGATCAACCCGCACCCGACAAGTTGATCAAAATGCCTACTATGACGCGTGGGTATTGTTGACATCAAGCACAGTTACGAGTGGAATCAGTGGAGTCAACTTGAATAATTATGGAACAACTTCAAAGCTCGTAGCTTGGGATGAGATCTGGGTGTACAATCCATAGCAGAGCATATCTTTATAATACCGATTGTGAACAACTACAGTTCTCAAACGGGCTGTAGTTGTTTTACGTTGAAAAAATTGGTAGATATTCTCAATGGAGCAATTGAAATGAAATACAGAAACCTGATTTTGCTTTTTGTTGGCTCCCTATTTCTAACTCTTTCCGCCTGTCAAAGCAGCCCCGCATTGCAACCTGCGCCCACAGCCACGAATCCGACACAACAGCAAAACTCGCCGATCAATATCCCTTCCCCGACCCCGGATAGAAAGGCAGAGATTGTCGCGGAAATTAAACAAATTGCATCAGACTATAACCAGTTCATAGAAAATGAAAAGAAAACTGGAAACATTCAGATTGTACCCTTGCCTAATGGGGCTACTGGCTTCACTTTCTATGCCGACTCGTATCCTAAAGTCGTCAATGAGTACCTCCAAGTTGTGCAAAAGATTGAAGGCTTGAATAACGAGTATTATCAAATCTATAAGGAGGAAAGAGGGGCGGTGCCTACAATGACTCCATCGAGCAAGGAAGACCAAAAAGCTCGCTTTTCTATATTGACAGCAGAGTACGGGTCTTGGCTTAAAAATGAAATAAAGAATGGAACAACTATAACTATATACGATTTGATCAAGTATACGCCCAGATTGATAGGCGAGTCATATGCAAAGGATCAAGAAAAATCAGACGAAATCAACGCTCTCAGGTTAAGTTTGAACGATATTTCTGAAGAATTAGAGCGACTTGATATTCAACAAATTCAAAAAATCGAGCCTGGGAATGTTACTTTAATAGACATAGGCGCATTTCCCTACTATCGCTCAGACGTCAACCTGACAACCTATGAGACCAGCACAACAATTTACAATATGTATTCTCCAACCCACCAAATTATTGAAATTCTTCCCAAACAAACCCCTGAAGCGGCTATTGCTTCATCTGTTTTCGATCTGGAGAAAACAGCCAGAGAGATGATTGCAAAGTTTGCGCCTGACGTGAATCTTGATAGCTTGACGCCATTGCCCGGCGCAAAAGAAGGCACCTATTTCTTCCGTTGGGAAGACCGGACGAAACCCCTGCTTGATGATGGAAGAAGTTATCCGTTCATTCAGGTGGGGCTCAATGGAAATGGTGAGTTACTCAACTATTACAACACATTGCCGCTTGCGCGCTAAAAAGATGGACAGCCACTATAAAGGGGCTGTCTATTTTCTTATTTTGGAATTGCTATTGCTCGCATCACATATTGATTGACTCCGCCGAACCGATACTTATATTCCTCGTCTCCGCGCATAAAGTCAAATTCATAGCGGCCATGTTCGCACGCCCATTGGATTTGATGGGCGAGCAGAACCCAGCCGGGGGAAAGTTCCATGAAGTCGCGGCCCACGCCGGAGTTGTAACCCCACAGTTTGTTTTTGTAATCGAAATTGGCGGCGGCCGCGGCTTTGACTCCGCCTACTTCGAGGAAGGCCAGCCACAAGTATCCATGCTGAAACGCGGACTTGAGCGCGGCGGTCATTTGGTCGCGCATCGTAGCTTTCAGGAAGTTCGCCTTGTTCGGGTCTTGGGTCATCAGATGGAGGAAAGATTCTATCTCTGAGTTGATTGTTGCCGGGTCTTCGGCAATGTAAAACCGCACCGGTATTTCAAATTCGGCGGCGCGGCGCAGTTTGCGGCGGATTTCGTGCCGCTGTTTCTTTTCGATGCGCGCCAAATATTCGTCAAAAGAGCAATTCAATGCGATGCGCGGCGTGGGACGATAGATTTCCTCGCGATATGCCCAGCCGCGTTTTTCAGATTCCACTTTCAGCGCCGCGAGCGTAGGGGAGGAATCGGGGAGGTTGTACCAATCGAGGGGCAGCCCAGCCAGGGTGGAGTCTGAAGCGAGAAAGTCGAGGAGTCCCGCCAGAAAGCGCGGCAAATCATCAGCGCGGACGATCAAATCCAAATAGTCTGAAATCTCGATGCTTCCGATCAGCAGAAGCGCGGAGCGTCCATCATAATCGGCTTTGAAGAGCGGCGCGAGGCCGATGAGTTTTCCATTTTCACTTGCAGAGATCAGAACAAGTTCGGCTTGTTTCCATTCGCCGCCGCCGAGGGTCTGCCACCACTGACTCAAATATTCATAGCGGGAAAAAGGGGTATCGGCGATGCCGGTTGTGACTAATGTGTTCCATTCGGTTTCGGAAATTGCGGAGAAATCTTTGTGAAGGATGAATTCCATGTTTGTCCAATGAGAGATGTTGCGCCCAGATTTTACCAGTATAATGATGGTGGATTTTTTCCTTTCTTACTATGCCGCTCGATCTGACCCTCACGCCGATCTATCGCATCAACGGACAGGATCAATCCTCTCTGCCGGGGCTGATGGCTACCGTGCCGCCGCACAAGTCGGCGCGGGGCCGCGATCAGGATCGGCTCATCGTTTATCTTTTGCTGGCAGGCAACGCCGCTTTTTCCACGGGCGAATACATGCAGCTAGCCAGCCGCGCCGCGGTGACTTTTTACGAAACGCCCGGCGCGCTGACCTCCGCCTTACGCAACGCGGCCGAATCCATCAACAAACCTTTGCTGGATCGTAACATGTCCACCAGCGGGCGCGGGCAATACGCGATTGGGTTACTGGCCCTGGCCGCGATCCGCGAGGCGCAAGTCACGCTTCTGCTGAGCGGCCCGATCCACGCCTTCGTGCTCAGCGCGAGCGGCGCGCACGATATTTTCGACACGCTTTCCGGCAAAGGCCTCGGACTGAGTCAAAGTTCGCCGTATTATTTTTCCCAGGTCACGCTTCAACCCAATGATCGCATCCTCTTCTGCGGTAAGGTTCCCTCTGCGTGGGAATCCACTTTGCGCGACCCAAGCCCGGCCTCACTGGACGCGACGCGCCGCCGTTTGATGACCCTCACCACCGAGGATTTGAACGCGGCGTTGTTGTACGCGACGCCGGGGCCGGGTGTGTTGACTGTCCTGCGTCCGCAAATGGAACCGCGCGCGGATGAAAAAGTGATTCCGATTCCTGCCGCCGCTGAAGAGGCCGCGCCCGCGCCTGAGGACGATCAGCCAGCCGCGCAAGAAGCGCACATGCTTCAGCCATCCGCGTATGCGATTCCGCCGGAGCCAAAAGAGGAGATTCCGCTTCCTGAGGAATCTCCCGCGCCGACGAATTTATTTGCGTCTCTGCCACGCGCGAAAGCCCCCCTCCGTCTCCCCCCATTTTTGCAGAAAATGGGGGGAGAGAAAGAGGGGGGCGAGGAAGGGCCAGAGGAGAGTCTGGAAATGGAACCCTCCGCGCCGCGCCAGCCCTCCGAGCGGACGCGTCAGGCGGCGAAGACAATCGCAAACGGTTTGCAGGCTTTACGTCGAGGCAACGAACGGATGGGCGAGGGTATGAAGAAATTCCTACCGCGTCTCCTGCCCGGCGCGGAAGATAAATCCCTCGCTGTTCCGTCTTCGGCAATGGTCTTTATTTCATTGTTGATTCCAATTATTGTTGTGACCATTGCCAGCGTCGTTTATTTTCGTTATGGCCGCAGTGTTCAATTTGAACAATATTTGGTTCAGGCCCGCGATGCGCGCGCGCAGGCGTTGAGTCTCACTGACCCGGCTGCGCAGCGCGAAGCCTGGCAACGTGAACTTTTCTATTTGGATAAAGCCGAGTCCACCACGCAAACAACTGAGACGCGCACGCTGCGTCAGGAAGCCCAAACCAGTTTGGATAAACTGCTGGGCATCGCGCGTTTGCAATTCCAACCCGTGTTGAGCGCAGGCCTCGGCGCGCAGATCAGCCGCCTGGCCGCCAGCGAAAATGATTTGTATCTGCTCGACGCGCAACGCGGCAGTGTGATGCACATCGCGTTGACCAGCGGCGGCTTCCAAACGGATAACGCATTCAACTGCGTGCCGGGTGTGTATGGCACATACACCGTCGGCCCCTTGGTGGATATTCTCGCCATGCCGGTGGTCAACATCAGCGCGACTGTGATCGGCGTGGATGCGGCGGGCAATCTTTTGTATTGCGCGCCGGGTCAGGTGGCGCAGGCGATTCCATTGCCTCCACCCGATACCAACTGGGGCCGCGTCACCGCGATAACACTGGATGCCGGAAACCTTTATGTGCTGGATGCTCCCTCGCGCGCGGTGTGGGTGTATGTTGGCAAAGACGGCATGTTCATTGATCGGCCTTATTTCTTCTTCGGCGGACAAATCCCTGCATTGGAAGACGCAATTGATCTTGCCGTCAGCGGCGATGACCTTCTCATCCTGCACGCCGATGGACATTTATCCAAATGTTCCTACAGCCGCATCGAGACCTCGCCCACGCATTGCGCCGACCCGGTCGCGTTGGTCAATCCCTTCCCCGCTTATCGCGATGTGGACCTTTTTGGTCAGGCGCATTTCACCCAGATGATGTTTGCGCCTCCGCCCGATTCTGCTTTGCTGATTTTGGATGCAGACAGTCAAAGCGTTTTTCGTTTCACGCCGCTTTCCATGGAACTGCAGAGTCAGTTCCGAGCGTTGGCCGGGCGCCAAAATCCATTGCCGCAAGGCTCGATCGGCGCGATGACCGTCAGCCCGAATCATGTGCTCTACTTTGCCGTGCAGGACAAAATCTATTTCGCTGTAGACTCACCCTAAAACGCGGAGCAGAGAGATGCCATCTCTTTCGGATTATTTGAATTCCCTGTTGGGACGCAATCCTCAACAACCGGGTCAAACCGGACCTGTGGGCGTGTCGGGGCAATCCAAACTTCCTGACAGCCCCAACGAACCGGCGCAGATCATCAACGCCAGGGTCCTGCTCATCATTTACAACCCAATCCTGAACGCGGACAGCGGCAAAAAAATATCGGAAGCCCTCAACTGGTCACGGCCCGACGACCTGGTCAATGGTTTCATCAAAGACATTCTCAACGTCAGCGGCGGGATGGTGCGCTATCAGATCGCGCAACGCGTCGAGGTCAACGAATTTCCGGCGCTGGCAGATGGCTTCCGGTACACGCCGAAAACATTCCTGGAAACATTGAGCGGCAAGACGCCCGCGCACAATCCACCCGGCGTGGATTACAAAGCGGTGCTCGAGCAATTCAACATCCTCCAGCGTGTGGAGGACAAAGAGATTGATGAAGTGTGGGTCATGGCCTTCCCGTTCGCCGGATTCTATGAATCCACGATGGCGGGCGCGGGCGCGTTTTGGTGCAATGCGCCGCCCTTGACCAACACTTCTTCCTGCAAACGGCGTTTTATAGTTATGGGATTTTCCTTTGAGCGCGGCATGGGTGAGATGCTTGAGTCTTATGGTCATAGAACGGAGAGTATCCTCGGCAAAGTGTTCAATTGCCAGGATTTCATCACATGGGCGTATAAACCCAGGCGTAATCCCGCCACGGTGAACGGCGCGTTGAATCCGTTTCAACGCTTCCTGTGCTTTGACCAGATCGCGCCGGGCAAGTCTGCGCTCGGCACAATTCATCACGCTCCTAACAGCACCAAGGATTACGAGTGGGGCAATCCGGCTCCGGTCCAATCCGAATGCTATGACTGGCTGAACTTCCCGAACTTCAAAGGCGACGTGCGCACGGTCACTGCCGCGGAATGGGGCGGTGGCGAGATTCGCGCTCATCATCTGTGGTGGTTTAGGCATCTTCCCAAAGTCGCCGGGCGCAAAAATGGCGTCCATAATAACTGGTGGCAGTATGTCGCCAATCCCAACAACGTGACCGTCTGAGAATAGCCAGCGTACCCCCCGGAAGCGCTCAGGGTAGTGTTTTCGGTTTACGAAAATGCAAGCGGCAGGCTTATGCACGTCATTTGTAATACAACACTGAGGATTGGATAATAGAATTGGGATGATCAGGTCCCAGGTCCATGTTTGAGGCGCTTGCTTATCCTCGTTCGAAGACCTTCCCGCGCCTGCTGGTAGCAGGCTTGTGGGTTTCTTATTTGTTGGTTTTCGGCTTGTTTCATGGCCGCGTCGGCCCGGACCTTGTGGCGCTGGCCGTTTTCCCGATCTTTACCGCGGGCTGGTATTTTGGCCCTCGCTTTGGGGTTGCCATTGCCGGGCTTTCCATCACTGCGAATTATATATTCCTGTTCTTTCAAGATCACCATCCTGTTTCAATTATTGTTCTCGATGTGGGGGCTTGGATTGCAAACCTGACACTGATCTTTATCGGTGGAGTGACAGGAAATCTCAGCGCCTTGGTCCGGAGACATCGCGCCACATCAATACAGCTTCAGAATCTGGAAAATGATCGCGAAAGCCACGTGCATTTTCTATCCCTGCTAAACGACATCACTCTGGCGGCGCTCGAAACCACTGACCTGGAATCGCTCATCGAAACCCTGGTGAAGAGGACCGGAGAACTTTTCAATGCAGATACCTGCACATTCAATTTATGGGATGAAGCGACGCAGTCCCCGATCCCGAAAACCGCGTATGGATATGCCAGCGAAACGTTCCCGGCCATTCGCTTTGCGCCCAGGGAAACTCAACTCGCCTCCCTTGTCCTTTTCTCGGGGAAACTCCTTGCAGTTCCCGACCTTGCCAACTCACCATACCGCGACAAGATCAACCCCAGGATCGCGGCATTATTCGGAACCCAGTCTTTGCTCGGCTTGCCGCTCATCGCTCATGGGCGTAAGCTGGGCGCGATTTTCCTGAGTTATCGTCAGCCTCGATCATTCAGCGAGCAGGAAATCGAACACGCCGAATTGGCATCCCGCCAGATTGCCCTGGCGTTGACCAGAATTCAATCCTTCGAAGATTCTGAACGGCGGGTAAAAGAATTGGCCGTCTTGCATGAAATCGCCATGGCGCCTGCTCAGGTTGAAAGCGTGGATCAACTTCTGGATCGGGCCACCGAGATCATCGGTCGAAATCTCTTTCCGGATAACTTCGGGGTTCTTCTATTAGATGAAACCAACAATATCCTCGTTCCGCATCGTTCGTATCGCGTCTACGCGACGAACGATAATGATCCTCATCAAATCACAGTCCCGCTGGGAGAGGGCGTCACCGGACAGGTTGCGCAAGATGGGCGTACTCGGCGCATCGGCGATGTGAACCAGATCGAGAAATACTTGAACGTGGATTCCCGCACACGATCCGAACTTTGTGTGCCGCTCAAGGCCAAAGAGCACATTCTTGGAGTGATCAATGCCGAGAGCAGAGAAGCCAATGCTTTTAGTGCAAATGACGAAAACTTAATGGATATTCTGGCCGGCCAG
>JAJPIZ010000028.1 GCA_021324435.1 Anaerolineae bacterium | reverse complement strand
CATTCTGAGCGACCAACGGGAGCGAAGAATCTCGTTTTTTTTCGTTCAAAATTTGAGATTCTTCGTCGCTTCGCTCCTCAGAATGACACATGAAATTGATTTTGCATACACACTCTAGGCGACCTTCATTGCAATCATCGTCATATCGTCAGCCAAAGCCTGACCGGCCGAAAATTCTTTGATTTCTTCGCGGACAAGCGCTACGATCTCCTGTGCGGAAAGGTCAGCGTTGGCCGCCAGCAATATTTCCAGTTGCTTCATGCCAAACTGTTCACCCTGCGGATTGCTTGCCTCCGTCACGCCGTCCGTGTAAAAGAAAACGATATCGCCTTGGGAAAGCTTCACGGACGCACGTTGCGGGTTGTAGGTTTCGATCAACCCGATGGCCGCGCTGGTTGGCTTCAGCCAGGCGGATTGACCGCCCTGTCCCTTGATGATCAAGGGAGGCGTTTGCCCGGCATTGGAATAAGTCAGAGTCTGTGTCGTGATTTCAAAGCGGGCAAGGAAGGCCGTGATGAACGTAGTCAGATTGATGTTGTGAATGTAGAAATGATTGATTTGTCCCAGAACGTCGGCTGGAGAATCGTGCTGAGGCACAAGAGTGCGCAGGGCAGTCTGCAGACTGGACATGATGATACTGGCTGAGACGCCGTGTCCAACCACATCTGCAATCGCCATGCCAAACGCGCCGTCTTTGAATTGGATGAAATCAAAGTAATCGCCGCCGAGGATATCAGAGGGGCGGTTGAAGACAGCCAGGTCAAGACCCCGAACGGTGGGGATTCTCTGGGGCAGGAGGGCGCGCTGGATAATTTGCGATAGTTCCAGTTCGGCTTCAAGACGTCGGCGCTCTTCCGGCGAAAAATGATCCAGGCATACATTGCTGGTGTAGTCCATCTCCAGAAGATTCTCGTCCACGTATCCGTGACATATCTTGCAGATTCCCAGTGTTCCATCCTCCGCTTTTTTCAGCGAAGACTCGATCACACCCAGATGTTGATCTACACAGGCGTTGTCCTCACAGAGACAAACCTGCTTCTCCTCGGTGGAGGCGCTTTCCAGCCAGTGGTATAAGTTCTCACGTTTTTCGATCAGGCCTTTTTCAACGCGTTGGCCTACTTGGGTTGGCATATCTCCTCGACTTTCCTTCAAAGAACAAGTGTTCTATTTTAGCATGTTTTCAATCTGATTGCAAGTTTGGATTTCTGCAACCTTCTGACCAAGTCATCGGGGGAAATGTTACATCAGGAATTTTCGATAAAGCTCGGCGTCTCGCCAGGCCTTTCGGCGCAGATCATCGGATTTAGCGACCAAGGATTTCGAAATCTCAGCGTGTGAGGCGCGCAATTGTTGAGACTGTGCGATCATCTTTTCAAAATCCAGCATACGCCAATCTGAGACATAATTCCCCAGCCCAAGCTCGTTCATAACTTCGTTCATGCGGTCTTCGTACGCGACGGCCATCACGGGCGTCCCCACCATCGAGCAGAACAAAGCCGAGCCAAGACGGCCTGACAAAAGTAAATCTGCCGCGCGCAATATTCCCAACACTTCGGAAGACAGGTAGCGGCGGCTGAGAATCTTCAGCTTTTCAGGGTCTCGCATTTCCTGGCGGATGCGATGCGCTGTTTCCAAATCTTCTTCCGTGTCGGGGTGCATTGGGATCAACACCACCTGGCCGAGTTCACTCAAATGGCTCACCACACGCGCCATGACTCGATTTGATTCCTCAATACTGGCCGGGTCAAAATCGTGAGTACGTTTGACCCAGCCCGGAACGCCGCGATGAATGTAACGTGTCGTCAGCGCGATAAATGGCGGATGAATGCCCTCCGACGCAAGAATGGATTGGATATGGCCATCCGCATCAGGGTCCAAAATGAGGCGGGGGTCGCCTCCCGCGTGGACTTTGGGCGGATTCAGTCCGATGTCGCTTAATGACTTGGCCGCGACCTGATCCCGCACATGGATGGCGCTTGCCTGATTCAAAATCCAGCGATAGCCGAGTTTGGCCCACCACAATTTGATCGGGAAAACCGTCACGCCGTAAATCAAGACCGGAATGTGAAGGAGACGCGCGCTGAAGATCAATAGCGCACACTTTGCCATTTGCACAACATCTTCAAAGAACGGACCGCCGCCGATCACCAGTAAATTGCTCTGAAAAAGTTTCGACAAAGCCTGTACCAAACGGGCGAACGGCACGATGTGAATTTCAGGGAAGTGATTGCGAATCTCGTGATGAGGCTGTGAGATGAAGGTGACCTCCGCATCAGGGCGAAAAGTTTTGATGATCTTGTAATGCGAAAGCAGTTGCGCCTCGTCAGCCACTTTCTTGAAGGAAGTGCCCCACACAGTTATTTTTTTCAAATTATCAATCTTTAAATATTAACGAACAGCATGTGACCGCGCCCTCAGCCTTGGCGAGTTCGTCCGCGTCTACATTGACGATTTGGATGCCGGCGGCTTTCAGCCGCTCCTGCGTTTTTGGAAAAGCGATTGGATAGATAATCGTGTCTTCGATCAAAACTGCATTTGCCGCGTACGGCTCGGATGGATCAGTCTCGATGAAATTCATCCCGTCGAAACGGGTTTTATCCACCCATTTGGGATTGATGAGCAAAATATTTTCCGCGACCTGCGTCACCGCGGACTTGAGATGCAAACAGCCTGTCACTGTCACGCCCCTGATTTCGTAGCCGAAAGGCCGCAGATAATTTTGCATTTGCTCGATTGCATTGGTATCACTGCGCGTGGACAGGCCGACATAAATCTTTTTCCCAACCCGTAAAATGTCGCCGCCGTCCACGCGGGCGGGAGGTTCGATGAAAAACAATTTGCGATATGGTGCAAGCGCCTTTGCAATTGATTCTGTTTCAGGCTTGCGCGAGTCTGCGCCGGGGCGCAGTATCACCGCGCACTCGTCCAGCACGAGAGCGGTGTCTTCGACGAAGACCGAATCGGGCAGTTCAGGTTCAGCGGGCAGAACTTGAACTTGCAATCCCAATGAACGAAGCGCGGCAACATATTGGCGGTGTTGTTCGCAGGCGCGCTCGTAGTTGATCGGCTCGCGCTCGTGAAAGGTCAATTCACACTGATTGATGGACGGGCTGACTTCGCGCGTGATGGCAATGGGCATATTCTCCTCAACTTTGTAGGGGCGAGGCCCCTACGTTTTTCTCCAAACCTGATACAGGCCCAATTTCTTATTCTCTCCATCCGAATAAAAGGTTTCGAGGATTTCAAATCCGCTGGCGCTGGCTAATTCGGTCAACTCGGCCTCGTCAAAGTGATGGACGTAGCGCAGACCCTTCCTGCCGCGCTTCCAATCGAGCAGGTAATCGTTCGCCTCCACGTCCCGCGCGCTCAACCCGATTGTATCCCATGCTTGGATTCTTGCCTTCAACTTTTCGCTGTTCAGGAATTGCCAGTTGGAATGGATGAAGAGGCCATGTTCTCTCAATAGTTCATTTATTTTTTTCAAGATGTTCAATCGCAATTCGATGGTGGGAATGTGATGAAGAACAGCGAACGCAAACGCGAGATCAAAGTGGGAAGTGGGGAGTGAAAAATCTCTTTCTCCTTTTGTCTCACTTCTTACTTTCTCCCCATCCAAAGAAACCAAATCCGTTTGCATGAATTGAACGGGAAAAGCAAACGCTTCGCGTTCCGCCTCGTGGAGGAGCGGCAGGCTGAAGTCCAGGCCCAGATACGAGCCGCGATGGCCGCGCCGCGAGAGAGTCCGCGCCAGTTCGCCATTGCCGCATCCAAGATCGAGAATCGATTCGTCGCCGCGCAAGGTGCCCAGCACGCGCAGGACGCCCGGTTGCAGTCGCTCGCGCGTCGCGGAGAAATCCGCGCCGTGTTCCGTGTAAAACTGGCGGTTCAGCGCGAGTAGTCGTTGAGCGGTCGCAGAGTCCACGCTGTGATTATAACGGGTATAATTTTCGGCAATGTTTACCAAAGAAGAAGCCAGCGCGCTTTCAGCGCAATTCGAAACGAAGACTCCACAGGAGATCATTCAATGGGCGGTGGATGAATTCGCGCCTGAGATCGCCGTGAGCACCTCGTTTCAAACGCACAGCATGGCGCTCCTGCACATGGTCACGCGTATCCAGCCAGACATCAAAATTTTCTTCCTCGATACCGGCTATCATTTTTGGGATACGTTGATCTTCCGCGAACAGATTCAGCACGAATGGAATCTCAATGTCGTTGATCTTTATCGTGACTCGCGCTGGGACATTTTTGCGCGGCAAAATACACGCACGCTTCCGCTCCAGGACCCGAACCTGTGTTGCTACATCCATAAAGTCCAGCCGATGCAAAAGGCGTTGAGTGGATTGAAAGCGTGGATCAGCGGCATTCGACGCGACCAGACTCCCGAACGCGCGCACGCGCAGATTTTGGAATTGCAGGATGACGGACTCTTGAAAGTAAACCCGCTTCTTAACTGGACGAAGAGCGACGTGCAGACCTACATCGCGGATCATAATCTGCCGGCGCATCCGCTTTACGAGCGCGGCTATCGAAGCATTGGATGCGCGCCATGCACAGTTCCGGTGGGAGCCGGCGACAATGACCGCGCCGGTCGCTGGGTTGGGCGGCACAAAATCGAATGCGGTTTGCATACCGACATGTTCAAGCATAAAGAGTTGGCCGAAGTGAAGGACCAATTCGTGATGAAACCTGAGGATATGAAATGAGATCGCCGAAACAGGAAGAATGGGTTGCGACTCATACCATCCGGCCCGAATGGATGATCCTGGCGCGCCGGGTCATGGACGAAGTCCGTGAAGGCAGGCCGGTGATGGATGCTCTGCGCAAACATCCGCTCGAAGATGGCGGTTATCTCGGTAAATATGTGTTGGTCGCCGCGTATCATCAAATGGTCAACGCGGGCGAACTGCGCGCGGACGTGCGTCTGCTCGAACGTCTGCGCATGAAACCCGTCCGCACGCTTTCGGGTGTGACGACGGTCACAGTGCTCACCAAGCCATATCCCTGCCCGGGCAAATGTATCTTCTGCCCGACCGATGTGCGGATGCCTAAATCGTACCTTCCCGATGAGCCGGGCGCGATGCGCGGCCTCGAGCATGACTTCGATCCGTACATGCAGGTCAAATCACGGATTAAAGCACTGGAAGCGCTCGGTCATCCAACCGACAAGATTGAATTGTTGATTTTGGGCGGCACGTGGAGTTCGTATCGCCGCGATTATCAGGAATGGTTTGTGAAGCGATGCTTTGACGCCATGAATGAATTTTCTCACCACAGAGAGCACGAAGACCACAGAGAAAAACAAAAAGAAAACTCTGCGTACTCTGTGAACTCCGTGGTGAATTTGGCTGAAGCGCAGGCGTTGAACGAAACTGCGCCGCATCGCAACGTGGGACTTGTGATAGAAACGCGGCCCGATGAGATCACGCCCGATGAACTTCGTTGGTTGCGTCATCTCGGCGTGACCAAAGTGCAGATGGGCGCGCAGAGTTTGGATGATCGCATCCTTGAAATGAACAAGCGCGGGCATGACGTTGAATGCACGCGCAAGGCAACCGCATTGCTTCGCGCCGCGGGGTTCAAGATCGTTTTGCATTGGATGCCCAATTTGCACGGCGCGACTCCCGAATCGGACCGCGAGGATTTTGCGCGTTTGTGGCAGGGCTTTTGTCCTGACGAAATAAAAATCTATCCGAATCAATTATTAGCAAACGCCGAGCTTTACGAATACTGGCAGCGCGGTGAATTTCATCCGTACACTACCAAGCAATTGATTGACCTGATCGCAGACATCAAACCCAGCGTGCCGCGTTATTGCCGCATCAACCGTGTGATTCGCGATATCCCATCCACGAATGTGGTGGAGGGCAACCGCCGCACGAGCCTGCGGCAGGACGTTCACGACGAAATGAAGCGGCGCGGCACGCATTGCGAATGTGTCCGCTGTCGCGAGGTGCGCGGAAAACAGGTTGACCCTGCTTTGCTGAAATTGGACGATCTCGTTTACCAGGCGGATCATGCTGAAGAGCATTTCATTTCTTATGTGACACCTGATGATAAATTAGCGGGCTTTGTCCGTTTGTCTCTGCCCACTAAAGACGCGTTGCAAACAGGACTCGCTGACCTGGATGGCGCGGCCTTGATCCGTGAAGTGCATGTGTACGGACAATCGCTTCCGGTCGGTGCGGAGAAAAAAGGCGCGGCGCAACATGCAGGACTTGGAACGCGTCTGCTCGAACAGGCCGATCAAATCGCGAAAGCAAATGGATTTAGCAGGATGGCAGTCATATCCGCTGTTGGTACACGGCAATATTATTTGGATCGCGGTTTTGAACGCGGCGAGTTGTATTTGGTGAAAAATATTTCTCCCTCGTCCCAGCCCCTCTCCCCGGGGGAGAGGGGCCAAGGGTGAGGGAAACTTGCAAACGTTACTCGCTCTTTTTTGGCTGTTTCTTAAAGTGAATCTACTCAGCACCTCGGGCATCGCCTCGGTGGGACTTTTGCATCAGGAGGCAGTCGGGAAAATCGTCACGGAAGAGCAATTCGTTCAAGCAGTTTCATTTTCCAGCGTTCTGCCCGGCAGTGACGCGTTACAGCTGGCAATGTTCATCGGCTTCCGTGTGGCGGGGTTGCCCGGCGCGCTGGCCGCGTTGCTCGGTTCGATTCTTCCTCCGACTCTTTTGATGCTCGGCGTGGTCGCTGTCTTGCATCGTTTGCGGCGCGAGGCGTGGGTCAGCCGCTTCGTGGAGGGATTGACTCCTGCGGTGGCAGTGCTGATGATTTACGTCGCGTACAAATTGCTGATGAAGGGGAACGACGGAATGGTCAACTGGCAGATGCTGGTCGTGGCCGCCGTCAGTTTTGCCGCATTTCTTTTTGACGCGGCCCCGCCTCTCGTCCTGCTGGCTGCGGGAATAGTGGGAATCTTTTTGTTCAGATGAAAAAGCCGCGCATCGTCGTTAAACCGCGTGTCACCATTCTGCCATCCCGTTTCCTGGTCTGGCTGAAATTGTTTTGGATGTTTCTCAAAATCAATCTACTGACCTCCTCCGGCCCCGCATCGGTGGGATTGTTATACAAAGACGCGGTGGGGCACATTATGACCGAAGCGCAATTTGTGGAAGCGGTTGGTTTCTCCAATGTTTTACCCGGCAGTGAAGCGTTGAAACTGGCGATGTTCGTTGGATTCGCGGCGGGCGGATTCGCCGGAACGTTGGCCGCGTTGCTTGGTTCGATTCTTCCGCCGACCGTGAGCATGTTGATCGTTACCCTGGCCGTTCAACACTTTGAAGACGAGCCGTGGATGAATGGATTTGTGCACGGCATGGTTCCGGCGGTCGCCATGTTGATCACGGTGGCGGCCTGGAAGTTGTTTCGCGGCAGTAAAAAGATTCGCCGGCGTCCGTTGTTGATCGCGGCATTGAGTTTGATTGCTCTGTTGCTTGGCGCGCCAACGCCGCTGGTGTTATTGGGCGCTGGCGTGCTAGGCGTGATTTTATTTCGGTAGGTCGCTATGAAAACTGAATTCTTGATCGCAACCAATGGCTTTGAAGGGACGTGGCCTTCCATCGAATATGGCGCATGGGCCGCGGCTTCGATCCACGCGCCGGTGATTTTATTGGGCGTTGCCGAGCATTTGCCCAGCGCACCGATTGACGACAAGTATCCGTTGGAAGACATCTTTGCCCGCGCGGTGGAATTGTTCCGGCAAAAAGAAATCCAATACTCGCTCGAGATTCAAAACGGCGATGCAGAGGAGATCATCCCGCGCGAGGCGAAGAAACACGATTGTGTCACGGTTGTGGGCCCGTTGGGCCGCCCGCCTCTGCGGCGCTTCCTCGTGAGACGTTCCATCCATCATTTGATGGCGCAAATTTCCACGCCGATTCTATACGTCCCTCAAGCGCGTCTGCCGTTAAAGAAGATGCTCATCTGCCTTGGCGGACTTGGGTACGAAGTCACTGCCGAGCATCTTGCGATCCGCGTAGCCATCAAGAGCAAAGCGGATGTTACATTGCTCAACGTCGTGCCGCAGGTGGACCTGGACTATCCCACTGCGCGTGCAGTGCGCGAACATTGGCAGGATTTGGTCAATACCGATACTTTGCCGGGGCGCAATTTGCGGCAGGCTCTGGAGACCGCGCAGGCCGCGGGTCTGAATGCGACGGTCAAAGCGCGGCAGGGAAATGTGATCGAGGAAATTTTGACGGAGATCAAGGATGGCAATTATGATCTGGTCTGCATGGGCTCGCCGTACAGCGGGCACGGATTGCGTCAGATGTATTCGCCAAGCGTGACGGATGAAGTTGTCGAAAGCGCGCATTGTCCCATTTTGACAGCGCGCTATTTGCCGGAAGAGAAATAAGAATGAGCCACGCTTTTATCACGTGGCTCGTTCTTATTCAAAAGCAGAATTTGTCACCCTGAGGGGAGCGCATCTTTCGCAATCTAAGAGTGTCGCTTGCACTGTATGAGATGCTTCGCTATGCTCAGCATGGCATGCTGAAAAATAGGATTTACGAAGCAGGCGGAAGCGGTTCGTTGCTGGCGGGCGTCGCTTCGGGTTTCTTGCGGAACATGAAGAAGCCGACACCGACCGGGATGACAATGAAGATCAAAGACAAGCAAACAAGTACGAATCCAACAGTGGGTGACAGGCTCTGATCATTGAAAGTTCCCTGGCCGGCCGCGGTCAGCGCGCCGAACAAGCACAGGAACAGGCCCGGGCATCCACACAAAAGAACGGACGCAACTGTTGCAAGGATAGCTTTGGTTTTCTGATCCATGATTTCTCCTCTTTAGAATTTCACTCAGTATACGATCAAAGAAAACGGCCTGCAAGGAAATCTTGCAGACCGTTTCTGCTAGCTTCGCAACTTCGCGCCGACTTCCTGTTCAAGCCGCTTCACGATTTTGTTGCGGATCGCGGCGGCCTCGGCATCGGTCATCGTTTTATCGGGAGCCTGATACGTGAGACTGTATGCCAGACTCTTTTTCCCGGCTCCGATCTGATCGCCGCGATAGAGATCGAATAAGCGGACGTTGGTCACGCTCTTTCCACCCGTTTGGCGGATCAATGCTTCGACGCGTGACGCGGCCACTGATTCATCCACGATGACGGCGATGTCTTCCAACACCGGCGGGAATTCGGGGACAGGTATGATGCTGTAGGTCGGCTTCAACGTGCGCAGAGTCTCCAGACCGAATTCCGCGACGAGGACCGGCCGATCGCCGAGATTATATTTTTCCTTGACCAGCGGATGCAGTTCGCCAAACGTACCAGCAGTTTGTCCATTGACCTTGATCTCCGCGGCCTTGCCCGGATGCAAATAGTTAACGGAATCGGTTGCAGTGTAGATAACATCCGCGAAACCGAGTCCGCTCAAAAGGAGTTCGAGGCGGCCCTTCATGTCGAAGAAATCCAGCGCGGGCGAATCTTTCACGTCCCACGCCGTCGCGTCGCGCAGGCCGGTCATGGCGATCACAAGTTTGCGCGGCTCGCGCGGCAAGTCATTTTTAACAGGCTCGAACACAGGCCCGATCTCGAAGAACGCCAGCGTCTCGCCGAGGCGGATATTTTTCTCCACCACCTCGAGCATCGAGGCGATCAGGCTTCGGCGCAGAACACTTTTTTCCGGCGCGATGGGATTTGCGATGCGAACATATTCGTTATGTGCGATCACGCGGCTCTCGCTCTCGACCGAGGTCATGCGATATGTGACGACTTCCTGCAGACCAAGCGCGACGAGAATGTCGCGCAGGCGCTCTTCCCATTCATGGACTGGGTTGCCAACCTGCGGCGGGAGCGCATCGGCCATGCGCGTGGCGGGAATACGATCATAACCGTACACGCGCGCCACTTCCTCGAGCACGTCCGCGAGGCCAACCACGCCCTCGCCAATGTCGAGACGATGAGGCGGGGCAGTGACCGCGATCCGAGTTTCGATACCCGATGATTCGACCTTCGATCTTTTTGTTTTCGACTTTCGAGTATCGAGTGTCGGCTCTTTGATCTTGCATTTGAACTCAAGTCTTTCGAGCAGTTTCACAATTTCTTTTGCGCTCAACTCGATGCCCAGCAAGCGTTTGACATCTTTTGGCGTGACGGTGATGGTCGGGTCGTTCGGTTTGAGCGGATATTCGTCCACCAGGCCCGGCGCGGCGTTTCCACCGGACCATTCAGCCATGAGTTGCAGTCCGCGCTTCACGCCGGTTTCGGCCAGCGCAGGATGCACGCCGCGCGAGAATCGGAACGAAGCCTCGGATGGGAGGTTGTGTTGTTTCGCGGTGCGGCGGATGTTGATGAAGTTCCACGCCGCGCCTTCGAGCAGAACATTGCGCGTCTTTTCTGTGACCTCGGACTCTGCGCCGCCCATCACGCCTGCCATCGAAAGCGGACCTTTTTCATCACAGACCAGCACGTTCATGGAAGTGAGTGTGCGTTCAACGTTGTCGAGTGTTGTGAGTCTCTCGCCGTCTTTTGCGCTGCGCGTGATGATCTTGATCTTTTTCTTTCCCGCGCGTCCTTTGAGCACATCGTAATCGAAGGCGTGAAGCGGTTCACCGAGCTCGAGCATGGCGTAGTTGGTCGCGTCTACAATGCTGTTGATCGGGCGCATGCCCGCCAGCTTGAGCCGCCGCTGGATTTGATACGGGCTGGGCTTGATCTCAACGTCTCGAATCAATCCCAGCACGAAACGGGGATTCAATTCAGGATTCGTGATTTCGATGGAGACGAGATCGCTGATATTTTCGACCTTAGACCGTGGACCGTGGACGGTCTTCGGTCTATTGTCCACGGTTGGTTTTTTAAGTTTGCGTCCGGTCAGCGCGGCGAGTTCGCGCGCCACGCCGATCACATTCGCGTTGCGCGCCATGTTGGGCAAAATGGAAATGTCCAGCACCGCATCGCCCATATAATCTGCAAGCGGCATTCCGACCCGCGCGTCGTCATCCAGCAGGATGATGCCCTCGTGTTCTTCGGTGATGCCCAATTCCTTTTCCGAGCAGACCATCGAATACGAATCTACGCCGCGAATCTTGGCGCGCTTGAGAGTCGTCAATTGCAAGCCTTCGGCGTGACCGTCATACAGCGTCGCGCCCTCTTTGGCATACGCGACCTTGATTGGTTTAGCGAGTTTGCCCTGTCCTTTCAAGTGAAAAATATTTGGCGCGCCGGTGAGCACGGTTTGGGCCTGCTGTCCGTCGAATAGATCGAGCAGAGTCAGTCGGTCCGCGTTGGGATGCGGCATGACCTCGCGAATTTCCGCCACGACGATCTTCTCGCGGTCCCATGCGATGCCGCTGGTTTTGAATTCATGCTTTTCGCCGTCTTTGTAAGTCGGCATGGGCAGGCCAACATATTGAATCTCATCCACTTCCAAACCGGCAAGCGTCAATTTGCGGGCAATGTCTTCCACGGACAGGCCGTCGAGGTCAATGAAATCTTTCAACCATGATAGAGGTATCTTCATAAATACTCCTTCGGAGTTCGATATTCGTTATTCGATATTCGAGTCTGTTGGCAATGCCAAATTATCTTCGACGATGTAATCTGACAGAGTCTCGCGGATAGTGTAATTTGCGCCAGGTCCGTTGGCTCCTTGTTTGCTCTTTTTGAGAAAGCCAATGTAGCCATTGATAAGCCGGTTCAGATTCTCTCCATCTAATGCCAGACTTTTGTAAAGGGCCTCGGAAATATATCCGACTTGGTTTGCGTAGACGATGTAACTCAAAGTTTCTTCCAATGAACCACGAGCAATATAGCAGAAACGAACGTTGTCTTGAAAGTAAAAACGCCCATGGCCCTCGGCAATGTTCGCAGAAATACTCTGGGAGGAGCGGCGGAGTTGTTGATCGAGCGACCATTTCTCTTCAACTGGGAGCAAAGGTAGAACTTCCTTGTTGATACGCACTGCGAAGTCCCTCGCCTTGCACCAAACATCCAACTTTTCCAATCCGCTGATGCTCATACTGTTCCCTTTCGAATATCGAGTATCAAATTATCGAATATCCATTTATCCGATTCACCATTTGCAAATCTAGAATTGTTCCAGGAATCGAACATCATTTCCCCAGAAATACCGGATGTCTTCGATTCTGTAGCGTAACATCAATTGACGTTCCGGCCCCATGCCCCAGGCGTAGCCCGAATAGATTTTCGGATCGTATCCGCCATTTTGTAGAACGACCGGATGCACCATGCCGCAGCCGAGAATTTCGAGCCAGCCCGAATTCTTGCAGACCTGACAGCCTTTGCCGCCGCACACGAAACATTCCACATCCATTTCTGCGGATGGCTCTGTGAACGGGAAATACGAAGCGCGGAAACGCGTGCGCGCGTTCTGCCCGAACATGCGATGCGCAAAGTCAATCAGCGTGCCTTTCAGATCGCTGAATGTGATGCCTTTGCCGACGGCCAGTCCCTCCACTTGATTGAATTGAATCTCGGAACGCGCCGTGATCTGTTCATAGCGAAAACACATGCCGGGCAACGCGATGCGGATGGGGGGCGGGTCTTTCGGATTCATTGCCGCGAACTGCCGCATGGCATGAATTTGTCCCGGCGAAGTATGGGTGCGTAACAAAATCGGGTTGTCGCCACGCTGGCCTGCCTCCACGTAAAATGAATCCTGCATGTCGCGCGCAGGATGATGCGGCGGGAAGTTCAGCAGTTGGAAATTCATTTCATCGGTTTCGACTTCGCGCGATGTGTAAACCTGGAATCCCATCTCAGCCAGAATGGCAAGCACGCGCCGCAGTTGTTGCGTGGACGGATGCAGGCGTCCATGGTGGATCGTGCGGCCCGGCAGAGTCACATCCAGCGCTTCTTCTTCGAGCGACTTTGCCAATGCCGCGGACTTGACGGCCTTTGCCCGTTCCTCGAGCGCGGCCTCCAACGCGACTTTAACTCGGTTCGCGGCCGCCCCGACAACGGGTTTCTCTTCCTTTGAGAGTTTGCCCAACTCTGCAAAGACCTTCATCAGCGGCGAACTACGTCCCAGTTGGGCGACCCGCCACGCGTCGAGGGAAGATGCGTCTTGCACAGATTGCAAAGCATCCAACGCGTTTTTTTCGATCTCGCTTAATTTATCGAGCATTCATGCCTCCAAAATGACGATGGACCGTGGACGATTGACCATCGTCTATGGTCTAAAACAAAACCTCCCGTCCACACAATGGGACGGGAGGGAGACTTCCCGCGGTACCACCCACGTTGATTCTATGAATCCACTTTGCGCCGACAATTATCGGCCTCCCGCTTAACGCTGGGACTGCGGCTCGGACTACACACGTGACACTTGAAGCGACCATGGCACGCTTCACTCGAGCGGCTCAAGAGGGAACTTCGACTGGTTTGTGCCGGGCGTAAGTTCCAACTTTGCTCTTGCGCCTCTCTGACGGCATCCGCCGATCTACTTTCCTCTTTCATTGCCTTTATTAGGCTCGCCTGTTGGCCTTTATTATCTGCAAAAACAAGGGACTGTCAAGTGCGGGTTAAGCGACTCGATTTCCGCCGCTTTGTTTGGCTTTGTATAACGCGATGTCTGCGTTTTGCAGGAGGCTGTCGAGGGTGTTGATTTTCGGGCTGAAGGTGTACAAGCCGATGCTGACTTTAGGATGAATGTCAACCTCCGCGTGGATGGTGATCTCGGCAATCTTCTTCATCACTCGATCCAGGCATTCCTTGGCCTGCGCATCGCTTGTTTGAGGGAACAAAAAGACAAACTCATCGCCGCCGTATCTTGCAAACACATCGTTCCCGCGGATGTTTTCCATGCAGGCTTTGCTGACCTGTACAAGCGCCTGGTCGCCTGCAATGTGACCGTAGGTGTCGTTGACCATTTTAAAATTGTCGAAATCCAAAATGGCGATGGAGCAGGTCCCGCCGTAACGCTGGATGCGTGCGATCTCGTTGTTTGCCAGTTCAAAGAAATGACGGCGGTTGTAAGCCCCGGTCAGGTCGTCGGTGACGGACAGAATTCTCAACTGCTGTTCGGTCTTGTCCAATTGATCGAGCAGGGAAAGAGAACGATACTCAAAGAGAGGCGCAATAATGGCTGGCGCGGCAATGGATAGGATGATGGCCGTCTGGGAGATATAACCGTCTATTACAAAGTCAATGGCCGCGGTGATGATCACCGAGAAGACGATGGCGATAAGCGTAACCGCGATGGTTGTTTTCACCACGCCAAAGCGACGCAGTAACGGACGGATCGGCGTCTTGCTTTCTCGAAAAGCCCGAATGACCGGAAAGTCTGGCATGGCATCCTCCAGCGGCTACAGATTTTTCACGGAGTTGGCGTCTTCGTTGGGTATTGTGTATATGTTGGGATTGGTGTGCGCGAAGCCGTCGGCGTGGGTGTGGGCGTATCCGTGGGAATGAATGACGGGTCTCCGGCCCAGGGCAGAAAACGGATAAAAGATTTCGCATCGTCTGAGCTTTTGATCTCGGAGCGTTGCAAGACGTATAAGTTATTCTTTCCCTGATCGGCGGTGTACCCCGTCGCGCCCATGGCGGCGATGTAGCCCGCGAACTTCACGTAATCCACTTCGGCGCTTCCCACATCGCCGAATGGATAGGCAAAGGTCAAAATGGGAACTCCAAGCAATTCCTGTAGTTTCTTGCGTGAATCTACGATCTCGGCGCGCAGACGCGGTTGATCCAGAATGGTCAGGTTGGGATGATCGAGGCTGTGGCTTCCCACTTCCCAGCCCGCGGCGGCCATCTCTTTGATTTCGTCCACTGTCAAATAGCCTGTGCCGCCGATGTAGTCATAAGGAAGATAGAGAACGCCGGTCATGCCATATTTCTTCATGATCGGAAACGCGTTGGTGTAGTTATCCTCGTTGGCGTCATCGAAGGTAATGATGATCGGACGCGGCGGAAGCGAGGCTCCGTTTTGAATCGCGTCCACCAGCATGGTGGTTGTGATGGGCGTGTATTCCCAATTGTGAAGCAGGCGAATCTCGTCTTCGAATCTATCGGGCGGAACGTAGTAGCGGCTGTCCACGGGCGAGACCGCAATGTGGTGATACATCAGGATCGGCACTTGGACCGCGTCCGGGCCTTGCACCACCCAGGTTGGCGTTGCGGTGGGTGAGGGAGTAAACGTTGGGGTGATGGTTCGCGAAGCAGTCAATGTAACGGTGGCCGTTTCCGTCGGAGGAAGAGGCGTGGTTGTTTCCGTCGCGGTGGGATCGGCGGCGAACACGGTTCCGTTGCATCCGGTCAATAATAATGTGGTGATCAAAACGAGGGCGAAACGAGAGTTCATATTCCTTCCTTGAAAAAACGCGGACGGTGGATTGTACACCCGTCCGCGTTTTATTTTCGAATGCTTATGCAACTTTAACGATTGAGTTCCCAAATGATGCGCAGACCGTCCAGTGTAAGCCACGGCGCGAGGATGTTGATGACTTTGGTTTCCTGCGCGACGGTTTCCGCGAGGCCGCCCGTGGCGATGACTTTCATGTCGCTTCCCAACTCGGACCGAAAGCGGGCCACCATGCCCTCGACCATGCTCACATATCCGAAGAGCAGTCCCGATTGCATGGCATGGACGGTGTTGCGGCCAATGACGGAGGGAGGGCGTTGCAGATCAATGCGCTGAAGTTTGGCCGCGTGTGTGAAGAGCGCGTCCGCGGCGAGGTTGATGCCGGCGGTGATCGCGCCGCCGAGGTAATCGCCTTCTTTGGTGAGGGCGTTGAAAGTGGTGGCGGTGCCGAAGTCCACGATGCAGGCCGGGCCGCCGTAGAGGTGCATCGTCGCGACCGCGTCCGCTACACGGTCCGCGCCGACCGCTTTCGGGTCCTCGTAACGGATGCGGATTCCGGTCTTGACTCCCGTGTCCACGACCAGTGGCTCTTGTTTCAAATATTCGCGGCAAGCCTGCACAACGCGGTTGGTCAATGGCGGCACGACCGAGGCGAGGCAGATGCCGGTCAAATCCTTGACCGATTTGCCCGCGTGTTGAAGCAGGCCGAGCAATTGCAGGCCGTATTCATCCGGCATCCGATTATGGTCGGTGGCGAGCCGCCAGTGCGGATTGAGTTTATCGCCCTCATACAGGCCGAGGGTTAAATTGGTGTTTCCGATATCAACGGTGAGTAGCATGGTTCCATCCACAGATTTCACGGATTAAGCAGATTGCTTCACGAGCCGTTCGTTGCTGAAAACTGTCTCCGGTGTTTGGCTGGCGGACAAAATCAAAAACGTGATCAACGGAAAGACCTGCAGGACGATGCGGGTTGCGGAGTAGGTCAGATGCCAGGTTAGATCATAAGGGGTGATGAGATAGACCGCATAATCGCCAAACGCCTGAATGACGAGAATTGTAATCCCTGCGTAGTAGAACGGGAGACGTTCTTTGTTGATCGGAGCACGAAAAAGCAGGAAATAGACCAACAGGATTGGGATGATACCGATGACCAGTGACACACCCGTCCAGTTGCCGAAGTGGATGAATTGATCCCAGAAGAATTTCAGCACTTCCAGATGGCGTGCGGGGTTCAGGATTTGTTGAAGCGAACGCGTCGCGCCGTTGCTCAACACATCGCTGGGCGGGGCGAGGAAAAGTTTGAAATAAAGCACGATGGTAAAGGGGAAGGCGAGACCCAGCCCGTAAAGCGAAAGGATGCGGAAAGGCTTTTGCTTGAAGAAAGCGACAGCAAGCGCGATGCCAACCGCGATCACGAACAGACTGCCTTCGTTCTTTGTCCACGCGGCGAGGCCCGCGGTGAGACCCGCCAATGCAATCAAGGCCGGTTTTCTGTGAATCACAAAAAGATAAATCAAAATTCCGGTTGCCAAAATATAAAACGCCAGCGGGACATCTGCCAATTCGCGTGAACCTTCGTCCACCAGCGCGGGGGTGCCCCACAAAATGATCAGTCCCAGCGCGGCCTGCGAGGTGGATTTGATCGAGGCCAGCGCGCTGACCGCCAATCCTAGACACGCAATTGCGAACAACGCGCTCTGAATCATCGGCACGCGGGGCGTCTCCATGCCGAGTGCATCCCAGCCGGAGGCGGTATTCATCGCCAGGAGCAGAGGATAATCGGCGTGGAAGATCGGGTCCATTTGGCGCGAAAAGGATTCGAGCCAGTGAGCCTGGTCGCGATAGACGAAGCGCGCGGCGCGGTTGAACATCATCCACGCGTCCCAATCTCCCTGCTTGCGGCGCAGGAGATAACTGGCGGTGCTGGCGAGAGAAATCGAAAAGACGATCAGGGCAAGCGCGGAAAGAATCGTTTGTGTGCGCGTCAAATTCCAGCGCGGGAGGGGAGGCCAGGCCTGCTTTCTTTCTTTCCAAATCGTGAGGGCCAAAAGCGTCAGGAAGATCGTCAGTTGAACGAAGATGAACCAGTGTTGGCCTGCAAACGGGAGCAGATAAAGAAAATAGAGCAGGGATGAAAGTCCGAGGCCAATCCCAATTCCCAGGAAGGCTTTGAAAATCAGAATCTTGAAATCTCTCTCAGGCCAGAGAAGATGAACGACCAGCCCGCCGATGAGAATGGGCACAAGAAAGATGACAATGAGCAGGATCATTGCCCCACCTTTCTTTTTGATGTCGTTGCGAGGGCGAAGCCCGAAGCAATTCCCTCGCGTGGCATCAGCGGAGATTGCTTCGGCGGAAAAGCACCGCCTCGCAACGACGTGAAACTGCGTATCATCATTTACTCACCCGATGGAGAAGATAGATGTTGCCCTTGAACGGGATGATATCAAACTGTCCCGTGTTCGACTTGCTCCAGATTTTATAGGCTTTTGGACTCAGGTTGGCAATATTCCATTCTTGCTCTGTGCCTTTGACGATGATGATGGGCGACATCACATACTGCACGAGAACATATTCACCCTCCTCATCGGCGGGATCGAATTCTGCGCCGGGCACGCTTGAGTCAGAAATATAGCCAACGACCCCGCGTTCAAACGGAAGCCGCTTCTTCAGCGGCTCGAAGCGGGTTTCCCAATCTGCGACCGGGTCATCGCTGGTGCTTCCCAAATCTTTTGTGGAGATCAATGTCTGAATGCTTGCATAGAGACTCATCACTACGATCAATGCAATAAAAAGTCTCTGCAACCACTTGATGATCATGCGGCTCTCTCTGGCTCTTTTACTTTGTCTATGATGTCTGCGATCAAATCGAAGCGGCTGAACTGCGGCATGATGTAAACGCCCTGCGCCCACGGCTTGATCTGTTCGATCAATTCTACCGCGATCTTCACGCCCTCTTCTGCGGCATGGTCGCCCGCTTTTTCCATGCGCGCGATGATTTCATCAGGAATCGAAATGCCGGGCACTTCGTGATTGAGAAAGTTGGCGTGTTTCAAGCTAACCAGCGGCAGGACGCCGACCAGCACCGGCTTGTTCAACGCGCCATGCTTCAATTCATTCTTCGCCAAGAATCCTTCACCGTCTTTGGCTTGATAGATGGGCTGGGTGATGAAGAAATCGGTCCCGGCTTTGACCTTGCGATGCAGATTCTTGATCTCGTGATCTGCATCCGGCGGACAAAGATTCAGCGCCGCGCCGACGAAGAAGTTGGTCGGTTGCCCGATGCTCGTCCCGGAATGATCCACGCCCGCGTTGAATCCCTGCTTGATAAGTTTGATCAAGCCGGAGGGAACGAGATCATAATTATCGGTCGCTTCGGGATAATCGCCGATGGCAGTCGGGTCGCCCATCACCACGAACACATTGCGGATGCCGAGCGCGTGCGCCGCGAGCAGGTCGCCTTGCACTCGCAGCAGATTCCGGCCGCGGGTCGGGAAATGAAGCGTGGTCTCCACATTGACTTTGCGTTGCACCACGTCGCACACTGCCCAGGCGGACATTCTCATGCGCGCCATCGGCGAGTCGGCCACATTGATCACGTCCGCGCCGGCCTCGGTCAAAAGGGACGCGCCCGCCAAAAGTTTATGGGTGGATAGACCGCGCGGCGGATCCATCTCGACCGAGATGGTGAATTTGCCCGCCGCCAGTTTTTGCGCGAACTGTGTGGGCTGTTCCTGCGCGGTTTCGATGATTTCCTCGGCGGGTAACATGGTGATGTGCATCGGGTTGATTTCCGGCGCGGTGTCAAGCGCTTTGCGCATCGCCGCGATGTGTTGAGGCGTGGTTCCGCAACATCCGCCGACGATACAGGCGCCCGCCTCGCGAAAGGACAGCGCATAATCGCCGAAGTAATCAGGGTCTGCGGGATACATGATGCGGCCACCGACTTGTTCGGGCCAGCCCGCGTTCGGTTTGACCCAGAACTTTCCATCCGGCACGGCATGGCGCATCTGTTTCAAAATGCGGAGCAGTTGCGCGGGGCCGCCGGAGCAATTGACGCCGATGATGTCTGCGCCTGCTTCATGCAGTGTGCGCGCCACTTTCATCGGATCATCGCCGAGCACGGTGCGGTCATCGCGCGTGAAGGTGACCGAGGCAACGACGGGCAATGTGCAATTTTCCTTCTCAGCTTTGATGGCCTCGCGGATTTCATGCAGATCGGTCATGGTCTCGATGACGATCAAGTCCGCGCCAGCCTCGCACAACGCGTTGATCTGCTCGGCAAACGCTTCACGCGCCGCCTCGGGCTGGACTCGTCCGAATGGGGCGATGCGCACGCCCAGCGGCCCGATGTCGCCTGCCACCAACACGTCTTTGAACGACGCGGCCACCGTGCGCTTTGCCAATTCCACGCCGGCTTTGTTGATCTCTGTAACTTTTTTCTCGAGTCCATGTTTGCCCAGTTTGAATCGATTCGCGCCGAAGGTGTTGGTCAACACCAACTGTGCGCCCGCTTCGATGTATTCACGATGCACATCGGCGACCGCCGCGGGGTTGGTGAGATTCAATTCATCGAAACATTTGTCGAAACTCACGCCGCGGCTGTGGAGCATGGTTCCCATTGCGCCATCGGCCAGGATCACTTCCGAATTAAGACGTTCAAGTAGATTGCTCATGGTTTCTCCATCAGGGTTTCTTGATCACCGCTAAAAGTGATCCGTTGCGTTCAATCGTGTGGACGACCGGTGCATCGGGGTAGGACTGCAAATCCAAATTGTAGCGTGTGAGCGCCACCACGTAATCATAACGGTCGGCGCGCTGGGCTTCGTAGGATGAATAAAGTTTCAAATCGGGGCGCAGATACAAGCCGAGCAAATGCGCCGGGCCTTCGGCCCAAATGGTCGCGTTGGCAGGCGCGTTGACATTCAGCCAGCCCGCGGCCTCGCGATACGACGTGCCCCAGTAATCCAATTCGAATCTGCGGAACGCGCCTGCCTCGCCGCCGATGAAGCGGTTGTAATAAATGTATTCGTATGGATGCAAGCGCGCGCCGTCAATGACACCCGGCAGAACACATAACGCAATCAAAGCGATTTGCAGCGCGGGGCGTTTGATTTTTTCAAACACGACTCCCGCCACAAGAAAGATCGGCGGAAGGATGAAAAAGATCTGGCGGAAGTTATCGTACAACGGCGAACGCGTGACGATGAATCCGATCAGCGGGAGGATGAACCAGATAACAGTCAACGCGAGCAATGTGAGACTCTCCATCCGCTTCTTCACGGACCCGTAGACGGTCACCGCCAAACCAACTGCAAACAAAACCCAAACCGGTTCCGTTAATTGAATCCCCAACAGGACGGGCAGATACGAAGCAGGCAACCCGGTGGACGGATAGTCCGCGCCGTTGAACAGCACCCGTCCCTGCCAGGGATATTCCGACATCACGCGCACACTCTCGACAAAGTGTCCGATGGGATTTAGCCATAAATACGGCCAGGTCAAATACGTGACGACCAACGAGATGATGGCATAGACGGCCAACGCGGGGAGGGTCTTCTTTCCTTTATTGCGTAATGCGTAAAGCGTGACGAAGAACGCGGCGAACGGTCCAAGCACGCGGATGGAGGTGGTGACTCCCAGCAGGATGGCCGCGGGGGCAATGGAAGCCAGAAGGATGAAGGATGAAGGATGATATTTGCGATAGAGAAGTGCGAGAAGGAAAGTGGAAAGAAGAAAGAAGATGGCGCGCGCCCAGAGGAAGTAGACGAAATACTTTTGAATGTAGATTTCAGGCTTCGCTGTGTGAATGTCGGACGCGATAGAAGAAATTATATTTGTCTGTCCGGCGGCCGCGGCGCGCACGAGGGATTCGATCCACGCGTGGATGCCCGGGGTGGCGAGGAAGAGTCCGAACACGGAAGCCAGCCACAGGGCGGTCAGAGCGAGCAGAGTCCGATTGGGTGAAGACCATTCAGGCAATGAGTCAACCATTCTGAATCCGAATTCGAGAGTCAGCAAAAGGAAGGTGAGGAACGGAATGTCTTTCGGGCTGATGAAGGCGTGACCCCAGAAGAGCGGTTGGGTCGCGAACAGCAGGGTCGCGCCGACCGCCGAGGTTTGACTCAGCCATCTTTTTGCGAGCGCGTAAAAAGCCCAGATGCCGACGAGATAGGTGATGAAGTAAAGCAGATGGCGCAGGTCGGAGACGCTCCAGCGGAAAATGGGCTGGAGGATTTTCGCGCCGAGTTGGACGGCCATCACGAAGGCCGGGCCGTAGTTGTCGTAGGTGTTGCCGGTCAGTTCGATCTGCCCTGTGCGCGGCCACGACGAATAGGCAGCGAGGGCACGGTCGGCATATTTGTAGAATTGCAGTTCGTCCCACGATTCGCCGTACTGGTGCGTGATGAATAAGCCAGGAATGACAGCAATTATGAAGATGATTAAAGGAGATTGCTTTTTCAAAAAAGTCATCACTTACTCCGCTAATCTTCGCGAATTTACACAGATCCTTTCGCGAAGATTAGCGTAAATTCGCGCATCACTTCATCAACTGCTCCACGCGGCTTTCGCCCACGCTGTAATACTTGGCGTCCTTGTGGTGGACGATGATCGCGGCGGTGGATTGTTCGGGAATCAATTGGTATGCGGCGGAGAGAGTCATGCCGAGTTCTTTTTCGGCGGGCAATAACTCAAAGACCTTCTTGTGGTCCTCGAGCTCGGGGATGGCGGGATAGCCCCACGAATAGCGTTTGCCCTGATCCTCCGCAATGCCCAGCTCGCGGCGGATGTGATTGTGCAAATAGGCCGCCGTCGCCTCCGCGGTCTGGACGGCCAGCCCGTGCGTGAAGTACGCCTCGGAGTAATCGCCCTTAGCCTGAAGCGCGTCAAATTTTTCTGTGGCTTCCTGTCCGACAGTCACGACTTGGAATGCAACGACATCAATTTTTCCTGAATTCACTGAAGCAAAATAATCAGACAGCGCCAGATGATCGTCGTAGGGTTGGCGCGGGAACGAGAAGCGCGTCAGTTCATCCGGCGAGGCAGAGTTGATTGTTTCAGGATCATAGATAATCAATTCATCGCCGTCCGATTGGCATGGGAAGAGTCCATACACGCCCTGCGGTTTAAGCCATTTGAATCGCAATGCGTCCCTGGTCATCTTTTGCAGACGCGCATCGAATTCCTTTTTCAATTTGTCCCATTCCGCGCCGTGGGCGTTCTTCGCTCCCCACGACAAACGATATAACTCATTGAGGCTGAGATGCTTCAACACGATCTCGAGCGGCATGTCCTTGACCACGCGCGCACCCCATTTGAGGGGATGATTGATCGGCTCAGGCTGGACCTGTGAGCGGGTCGCTGTTTTACGATGCTCAGGCACCTGTGAAGCGCGACCCATTTCGAGGTCCGCTTCGCGGCGGATTTGCGCCAGCAACTCTTCGCGTTTCTCGGGGACGATGAGTTGATCCATCGTCTCCAAACCCTCAAATGCGTCCTTACAGTAGAAGACGCCGGGTTCGTGAGCGTTGCCATCTTCAGCGAACAGGATGCGACGCCCGAAGCGGCGATTAATGGCCGCGCCGCCCACCAGCACCGGGAATTTCAAATTGCGGCGGTGAAGTTCGTTGACGATGAGCGGCATTTGTTTTGATGTTGATACAAGCAACGCCGAAAGTCCAATCGCGGTGGCGTTGACTTCAACGGCTTTGGAAATAATGGTTTCGGCAGGTACCTGCTTGCCGAGGTCAATCACATCATAGCCGTTGTTGGAGAGAATCGTTTTGACGAGATTCTTCCCGATGTCATGCACGTCGCCGTAAACCGTGGCCAGCACGACCAGCCCCTTGCTCGTGCCTTCTTTCTTCTCAAGATAATTTTCGAGATGCGCGACGGCTTTTTTCATCACTTCAGCGGATTGCAGCACGAAGGGCAGGATGAGTTCGCCCGCGCCAAATTTGTCGCCGACTTCCTTCATGGCGGGGAGGAGGACGGTGTTGAGGGTGTGGACGGCGGTTTCGTGCTGGCTAGCCCTCACCCCAGCCCTCTCCCGAGGGGAGAGGGGGTCTTCCCTCATCTCCGACCCTTCTCCCGAAAGGGGAAGGAAGTTGCCCTCATCCCCAGCCCTTCTCCCGAAGGGAGAAGGGAGCGAGTTCCCCTCTCCAACGGGAGAGGGGCTAGGGGTGAGGGAGTTCGAGGGCAACCTCTCGTCTAATAAATCCCAAAGGACATTTAATACTTCTTCGGTTTTGTTTAGAACATCGCTATTCCAGAATCGAATAACTTTGATTCCTCTTCTTTCAAACAAAATCTTTGTGCGTTCTTCATCATATTTGACTTGCTCGTCCTCCTTGTGTTGACTTCCATCCAGTTCAACACAAAGCTTTGCTTCATGGCAGTAGAAGTCTAGGATAAAACCTTCTTTCGGATGTTGTCTGCGGAACTTGGCGTCGTGAAATCCACGATTGCGAAGGATTCTCCACAAGAGTTTTTCCGCGTCGGTGACGTTTTTGCGGAGTTCACGGATGCGTTTTTTGAGTTCGTCGGGGAGGCGCGGGTTGTATTCGCGAGGTATTCCCTCACCCCTGCCCTCTCCCAGTGGGAGAGGGAGTCCGCCCTCATCCCCGACCCTTCCCCCGAAGGGGGAAGGGAGTCCCCCTCTCCCTTCGAGAGAGGGGTTAGGGGTGAGGGAGCGAGTGATGATCTCATCAATATCCGCCTCCACTCCCTCTTTCTTCCGATGCACGATCTTCCAGTGCAGGCGCTGTTCGGGGGTCATGCCTTCCGTCGGATCGGCAGCGGATGATTCGGATGTTGGAGTAACCTTCTCGAAGTATTCGATGTATCTCTGCAACGCGTCGGGACGGCGGTTGAAGATCAAGTCTTCGGCCAGCTCGCGTTCCTTTTCATCAATCTCGGCATAAGGCTTGACGTGGGCGGCGTTGACGATGGCCATGTCAAGCCCGGCTTGCATGCAGTGATACAGCATGACCGAGTTCAAGACCGGGCGGGCCTGCGGCGCAAGTCCGAATGACAAATTGCTGACGCCAAGCGAGGCCATCACGCCCGGCAAATTCTGTTTGATCAGGCGAATGCCTTCGATGGTTTCGATGGCGGAGTTGGCGAATTCGGGGTCGCCCGTTGCCAGCGTGAAAGTCAGCGCGTCGAAGACCAAATCCTCGGGCTTGAGTCCGTGTTCATTGACGGCAATGTCGTAGATTCGTTTGGCGACTTCCAGTTTTTTCTCACGCGTCTTGGCCATGCCGTTTTCGTCAATGGTCAGGACGATGACAGCGGCGTTATGTTCTTTGGCGAGTTTGAAAACCTTGTCGGCTTTGGTGCGTCCCGCTTCGAGATGCGTGGAGTTGATGAGACAGCGTCCGGGCGCGGTCTTGAGGGCGACCTCCAGCACGTCGAGTTCGGTGGTGTCAATCACGAGCGGAACGTCCACGCCCATTTCGAGTTTCTTGACGACCTTGCGCATGAGTTCGGCTTCGTCGGGACGTTCAGTCACCGCGCAGGAGATGTCGAGGGCGTGCGCGCCGCCGTCCACTTGTTCGCGCGCCAACTCCAGAATGCCGTCGTAATCTTCTTCGAGCAGCATCTTCTTGAACCTGCGCGAGCCTTGCGCGTTGCAGCGTTCGCCGAGCAGGGTTGGCGGAGGATCCTGTCGCATGGCAATGGCTGACATGGCGGAGGCCAGTTTCGGGTCCGCGTGAAGCGGGCGCGCGGGATGTGGATGCGTGCCTAATTTTTCGATCAATAACTTTAGATGTTCGGGCGTCGTCCCACAGCATCCGCCGACAATCGAGATGTTATGTTTGGTTACGAATTCATACAGATCATTCGCGAACGGTTCGGGTTCAAGCGGATACACGGCCTGCCCATCCACGTTCAACGGAAGCCCCGCGTTGGGGATGCACGAAACCGGAAGCGTGGAATTTTCGCCGAGGATGCGGATTGGCTCGCGCATGTGTTCGGGTCCGGTGGAGCAGTTGAGGCCGATGACGTCAATGCCCATGCCCTCGAGGATGGCGAGCGCGGCGTTGACGTCGGTGCCGAGCAACATGCGTCCCGTCGTATCGAGCGTGACCTGGGCCTGGATCGGCAGATAGATTTGAGTCTCGTCGAAAGCCTTGTGAATGCCGGTGATGGCGGCTTTGACTTCGAGGATGTCTTGCGAGGTTTCGATGAGCAAAACGTCCACGCCGCCGCGAATCAGACCGACAGCCTGCTCGCGAAAAACATCGGCGAGTTCATCGAAGCTGACGTTTGAAAGTTCGGGGTCATTCGCGGAGGGAAGTTTGCCTGAAGGGCCGATGGAACCAGCGACGAAGCGCTGTTGACGGTGGACGGTGGACGGTGGACCGTTTACCGTCAACGGTCTATTGTCCACGGTCGAGTATTCATCAGCCAAGCGACGAGCGAGGCGCGCGGCGGTCTCGTTGATCTCGATCACGCGGTCTTGCAGGCCATATTCCTTCATCGTGATTCGATTCGAGCGGAAGGTGTTCGTCTCGATCACGTCCACACCGACCTCGAGGAACGAGCGATGGACTTTTTCCACGGCTTCGGGATACGAGATGACGAGGTAGTCGTTGCATCCGTTGTATTGATCGCCGCCGAAGTGTTCAGCAGCGAGATGTTGGTTTTGCAGGCTGGTGCCCATCGCGCCGTCGAAGACAAGGACTTTCGTTTCGAGGGCGTCGAGGTAGCGGCGGTTGGTGTAGTTGCGATTGGTCATTAAGTTAATTCTCCTAAAGTTTCATCCGCAGATTATGCGGGCTGTACAGATTTTTCTTTTCTACTTTGCGCCTTGATGAATGGACGAAGTCCCTTCGTTCCATAACACTTTTTGCGTGATGCCGGTGATCTTCCAATCCGAATCCGGTTTCGTCAGTTGAAAAACATAGACGCAGTGCGACGTGAATTCTTCCTTGTCCGATTTGCGCCAGACGACCATTGAAGCGCAGCAGGTGGCGGAGTTCGAGTCGGTGAAGCCCACTTCGTAATTGCCGACCAGATGATGCAGTTTCAAATGATCCAATGATTCGCGGCGTTGACGAACATATTCAGCCGCAGTGATAGTTTGTGGGGGAGTGCCGCGCAGATCAGAGTAATCTGTGAAAAGAGATTCGGTGAAGCAAGCTTGTAGTCCATCCCAATCCTTTACGTCAAAGGAGGTGGCGAAGCGGGCGATCTCTTTTTGAATTTCCAGAATATCTTTTTCCATGTTATATCCTTCAACTCATAACATCCGCCGGCAGGGTCTCCCGTCCGGCTTTGGTCATCTTTCCTTCAGCGATCATTTTACGGGCGCGCTCTTTGTTGGTGTTGGTCCAGTTCGATTTTGGTCGGCGCGGCGTGAAGCGCGTGGCATAGCGTTCAGCGTCCATGCCTTTTTCGAACCCGTCAATCCAGCCGAAACAGATGGCTTCTTCCACCGCCTCGACATAGTTGATGGACGGCTTCTTGGTCGCCTTTTTATACTGCACCAGCCAGATCTCCTTTTTGGCCTGATGATTCTTCATCAGCCATTTGCGGAAATCCTCGCGGGTGGTTACGTAGAGCGTTTCGCCGATGTCCATAGTCTTTTATGTCATTCTGAGCGCCGCAGGCGCGAAGAATCTCGTTTTGAAAGTAGACTCTTCGCCGCTCGCTTCGACTTCAGGCTTCGCCCTCCGCTCAGCGCGAATGCGGCTCAGAATGATACTCCTAAAATAAATCGCCTCTCTAAAATGAGAGGCGACATCCAACACGGTCATCTCTCATCTCTCAGACTTTCGTCTGCCGAAATTGGCACCTGTCTTAGTTGTGTAGTTTTGTAGTTATCTGGTTTCGTAGTTGTTTACTACGCAACTATCAAACTAACCAACTATCGAACTAAATTCGGTTGCCGAGGCTTCACCGGGTCGGTCCCTCAGCCTCTCTGGATGAGTATAGCAATATCAAATTGTGGCGGGAGTTTATCATAGGCGCAGGGCGATGTCAATAAGAGCAACATGAGTTTAGGTTTATAATCGCGAACACGATAGATGCAGAGCTGGGATTGTCGTGAGAAAGTGAACTGGCGAACACGTATGCAGGTAAACACATGTACACCTGCATACCTGTATGCTTAATTCATCCCATGACCGAAATTTTCAATATCACGCTCCTCTCAATTCAGGTTTCCGCGATAGCAACGAGTATCAGTCTATTCATTGGCCTGCCCTTCGGCACATGGCTTGCGCTGGGAAGTTTCCGCGGGAGATCGTTTATTTTGAGTATCATCAACACTGGGATGGCGCTTCCGCCCGTGGTGGTGGGCCTTGTCGTCGCGATGGCGCTGTGGCGCTCGGGTCCGCTCGGGGACTTGAAGCTGATTTACACGCCCGCGGCCATCGTCATCGCCCAGACCGTGATCGCCGCGCCCGTCGTGACCGGTCTGACAGCCGCCGCGCTCGAGGCGCTCGATCCGCGTCTGCAACAGCAACTGCTCGGACTCGGCGCGTCCCGTCCGCAGATGGTTTGGTTGTTGTGGCGCGAAGCGCGACTGCCTCTGCTGGCCGCGTTGATGGCGGGCTTCGGCTCGGTCATCTCGGAAGTCGGCGCGTCCATGATGGTAGGCGGCAATATCAAAGGTCAAACCCGCGTGCTGACGACGGCCATCGTGCTCGAAACCAGCAAAGGCGATTTCAGTACTGCGCTGGCTTTGAGCACGCTTCTGCTCGTGCTGACATATCTCATCAATTTGGCATTGACGTGGATTCAGCAGAGGAGTGCCAGGCGGCGATGAGCACTCTGATCGAAATACGTGATCTGGTTGTTCAGCGCGGCGGACGCGAGACGTTGAACATTGCTTCGCTTAGCATCCCGCGCGGCGAGACACTGGCTATCGTGGGGCCGAACGGCGCAGGTAAAAGCACACTGCTTTTGGCGTTGGCGCGCTTGATCAAACCGGCGGGCGGCGAAATTATCTATGATGGGAAATCCCTCATGGGGTTGGATGAACTTGAATATCGCCGCAAGATTTCGTTTGTCTTTCAAGACCCTCTACTACTGGATATGTCCGTTGAAGAGAACGTCGCGCTGGGACTCAAGTTCCGCGGGTTGCCGAAAGAGGAGATCAATGCGCGGGTGGGAAAGTGGCTGAAACAATTGGGCATAGAGTCACTGGCGAAACGGCGAGCCGGCCAAATGTCCGGCGGCGAGGCGCAGAGAGTGAGTCTGGCGAGAGCCTTTGTGTTGGAGCCTGAACTGCTTTTACTGGATGAGCCGTTCTCGTCGCTTGATCCTCCCACGCGCGCAACACGGATTGAAGATTTATCTGTATTGCTGAAACAGGATCATCGCACCGCGATCTTCGTCACACATAATTTGAATGAGGCCGCCAGATTGAGTCATCGCATCGCGGTCATCGTCAAAGGCGTGTTACGGCAGATCGGCCCGGCGCGGCAGATCAAAGCCAAACCGGCGGATGAGGCGGTTGCATCTTTTTTGAAAGAACTGACCAGTTAGACCAATTCGACCACGAGACCAAATTAACGGCATACCCCGCGATCGCTCGCGGGGCAGCCAAAGACCAACTCAGAGGGAGGAGAGAGAGTCTGCCAAATAGGCTTTTGAAGCCTAGCTGGTTTTAGATGGGTTGGTGATCGGGGTTCGTGCCGCACCACACGCAGACCGGTTTATCGAACTGATTACAAACCATCGCGTTGGAACAGCGGTGCGCGATCACTCTCGGAGGTTGCTCGGGCAGATGCTCCGCGGGATAAACCACTTCGGTCTCCAGCGCGATCTCGTGCCCAACATGTTCGCAATAGTTGATCTTGCTCACTTGCCAGGTTCGGAAGGCCATTGCTACCTCCAACTACAAGCCAAGTGTACGAGATGTCAGACAGGCCTGCCAGTGACGCGCGTCACGAAAGACGATGACAAACGACCCCAATTCAGGACTAAAAAGACCAGGTTTATTGTGCCTGGTCTTTTGTGTTATTTGCCCAGACGGTAGATGGTGCCGCGGCGGTCGGCAAGATAGATTTCGCCGGATGGGTCCTGCCCGAATGTGGTGATGAGGGCGCTCGAATCAAACAGGACCTGGTGTTGCCAGCCGCCATTTGAGTTAATCAACCCCCAAATGATCCCCGTGCAAAAGTCTCCATAGAGATAGATGCCATTCCACTCGGACATCGAGCCGCGATAAACATATCCGCCGGTGACGGCGCACCCGCCCTCAGCGTGACTGTATTCGACGACCGGCATCGTAATATTGACGCCCGCGGGCGGCTCGCCCGCGTATGGATGAAGACCTTCGTAGTAATTCCAGCCGAAGTTCAATCCGCCGCCTTGCCCAGCCGGGACGTGGTCAATTTCTTCCCAGGTGTTCTGGCCAACATCCGCGATGTAAAGATCGTTGTTCAATTTGTCAAACGAGAATCTCCACGGGTTGCGGAATCCATAGGCCCAGACCTCCGGCCTGCCTCCACCATTGATGAAAGGATTATCGTTGGGAATCGTGTACGGTTCGCCATGATCCACGTCGAGGCGCAGAATCTTCCCAAGCAAAACATCCGTGTTCTGACCGTTGCCGTTGGGATCGCCCTGTGAACCGCCGTCTCCGAGCCCGATATAGAGATAGCCGTCCGGGCCGAAAGTTATTTCGCCGCCGTTATGGTTGGCGAATGGCTGATCCACTTGCAGGAGAATCTTTTCGCTGTTGGGATCTGCTGTATTGCCATTGGCTTGAAAGCGCGCGATGACGGTGTTGCCGTTGTTGTCCGTGTAGTTGACGTAGAAGTAGGGATTGTCTTTGAAATTCGGATGGAAAGCCAGGCCGAGCAATCCCTGTTCGTTGCCGGCACTCCCGACTTCATTGTTGATGTTCAGGAAGGGCGTTTCGTTTAATTGACCGTTTTCCGCGACGCGAATGCGCCCGGCTTGTTCCACAATAAACATGCGGCCTGAGCCGTCGTCGGGGAATTGAATGTCCACGGGCGAGTTGAGGCCAGGGACCACTGGAATCCATTGATAAGCCGTGGAATCGGGAAATGTGCTAAGGGGGGTTGGCGTAAACGTCAGCGTTGCGGTAGGCGGGACCGGTGTAAAGGTGGACGTGAGAGTCGGTGTAACGGTGGCCGGTTCCGGCGTGGGAGGAAGCGGAGTCCCGAATAATCCACAAGCCGGGAGAAAAATCGTTACCAGTAAAGGAAGCGCGCGTTTCATCTTGAGTCATTTCTTTTCGGTTATATCTTTGGTCTCAGCGTCCACAACATCGTCCTGCCCGTCGGCCACATCCATGTTGCTGGTGAGTTTTTTGACGTGTTCCTTCACGACATCCGGCGGGCACATTTCAATAAAAAGATAGGATCCGAGGCCCAGGATCGCCGCGTCGTCCAGCGCATCCACACCCGGGATGCCCATGATGAGGTCAATGGGTGAGACGACGTATACCAACGCGCCGATGGGAATCAGTTTGACCCACGGGCTGACGCGCTTATCGCCCAGCAGTCGCAGAATAAGTTTGGTGCGCAAGATCAAGCCGCGCCACATACCCTGCGGCGGGATCATGATATCTTTTTTATCAGCCATGTCATACTCCTGTCATACTGGAATTAGTTACATTATACACGCGGAAGATTTTTGAGTTTTGATGTATCAATAGGTTGTACGAAAAATCTTTTTGGGAGTGGCAACATGGAAATGGTCATTGATTTTCCGGGCGGGTCAAGAGTGGACGCACATTTTGGGCCGTTCACTGTGCAAACGGATCAGCCTCCGTCAGCGTCGGCGCCGACGCCGTTTGCATTGTTTCTTTCCTCGATTGGAACTTGCGCCGGGATTTATGTGCTGGGATTCTGTCGTCAGCGGGGGCTTTCCACCGATGGGATGAAGATCGTCCAGCGTGTATTCAGCAATCCGATGACCGGCATGGTGGAGAAGATTGATCTGGAGATTCAACTGCCCCAGGGTTTCCCAGAGAAATATCGCGAGGCGGTGATCAACTCGGCGCAATTGTGCGCGGTCAAGAAACATCTGGAACATCCGCCGAAGTTCGAGATCACGACCACGATGAATTAGTCATTTGCGTCATTGCGAGCAAGGTACAATGGGGCAAATGCCTTACCTGATTGACGGCCACAACTTGATTCCCAAACTCGGTCTGCGTTTGGATTCGCCGGACGATGAAATGGAACTGGTGGCGATCCTGCAGGAATTTGCCCGTCTCTCGCGACGTGAAGCGGAAGTGTATTTCGACGGCGCGCCGAGCGGTCAGGCGCGGACCGAAAAATTTGGCGCGGTGACCGCCCACTTTGTCCGGCAAGGTGCGACGGCGGACTTAGCCATCAAGTCGCGCCTCCACAAAATGGGACGCGCGGCGCGCAACTGGGTGGTGGTCAGTTCCGATCATCAAGTGCAGGACGCGGCACGCGCTGTGCGCGCCAGCGCGACTTCATCCGATGCATTTGCCGGTTTGTTGAAGCAAGCGCGCGGTTCGGCATCGAAGTCAATAGAGGGGAAAGGTGTATCTTCTGAAGAAGTAGATGAGTGGTTGAAGTTATTTGGCAGGGAGGAATAATTCGGACAGTTTGTGTCTTGTTTCTCTAATGCGGCATTAATGTTAACCGGACAAATCGGATGTATATTAGCCACAAGACACCTGCCCTCCCTTTTACTGGTATATAAGGTGTCAACCACCGACAACCAGTCCGCATGTCCCCCCCATGTTGACTGACGGTGGTGTCCCTCCCCCTCAAGGTTGTCAGGCGTGTCATTGACACGCCTGACAATCGTTTAAGCACAAGTATAATGTTTGCATGACAACGGCGTATACATTTGTCCCTTCGCCTTCGCATGTGTATCCCGATCATCCCGAACGCCCGAGTCGTTTTGATATGTTGGCGCCGCGGCTTGATTCGTTCGGCGCGCAAAAATTGGATGTGAAACCCGCGTCGCGCGACGAAGTGGCGCGCGTGCATTCTCTCAAATTGATTGAAACGTTGGAACAGGTTTGCAAAGAAGGCGAGGCCATCATTGATTATGCTCCAACATTTGTGACCCGAACTTCATTTAATGACGCGCTGCTCGCCTCCGGCGGGACCTTGAGCTGTGCGCGCGCGGTATTGAGCGGATCCGCCCGAAACGCGTTTGCCCTCGTCCGCCCGCCGGGACATCACGCGGAACCGGATCGTTCGATGGGTTTTTGCATCTTCAACAATGTTGCCGTCGCGGCGCGCGACGCGCTGGCAAATGGAATCAAACGCGTTGCCATCGTGGACTATGACGCTCATCACGGCAATGGGACTCAAGCCGCGTTTGTCAACGATGAGCAAGTTGCTTATTTATCCACGCATCAGTGGGGAATCTATCCCGGCACGGGCTGGTATGAAGAAGCGCCACACGCCAGGAAGAGAATCGTCAACGTGCCACTACCTGCCGGTTCGGGCGATAAAACGTACGAACGAATCGCGGATGAAATCTTTGCGCCGTTCATTCGATCCTTTCGACCCGAGTTGATTCTCGTCTCTGCCGGCTTCGACGCTCATTGGAACGATCCCATCACCACGCTGGGACTTTCCAGCGCGGGCTTTTTCATGCTTTCAAAGAAGTTGGTTAATCTGGCCGAAAAGTATTGCGGCGGCAAAATTGTCTTCGTGCTCGAGGGCGGCTATGACCCGGTCAATGTTGCCAACGGCGCGTCGGCGGTCTTCGCCGCGTTGATGGACAAAGACTTCGTTGACCCCGGCGATGCCTCTCCGCGCAAAGAGACGGATGCAAGTGAAATCATCGAAAAGGTCTGCAAGTGGCACGGGTTCTAATCGCAACTTGTAAGGAAAATGTAGCCTTCACAAATCGCTCTTCGCTTTTATAATGCGGCTTCAAGGAGATTGAACATGGCGAGGAGAACGGTCGGTTACATCGAGCTGGAATGGACTTGTCCGAACTGCGGGACGCGCAACAAGGGTTCGCAGAAGACCTGCGTCAATTGCGGCGCGCCCCAACCCGAGAACGTGCAATTTGAAGTGGGGGCGAATCAGAACTTGGTCACAGACGAAGATGCTATCCGGGCCGCGCAGGCCGGCGCGGATTTCATCTGCCCATATTGCAACACGCGCAACAGCGGCGATGCAAAAGTCTGCAAACAATGCGGCGGCGATCTGGTCGAAGCCAAACGCCGCGCTTCCGGCGCGGAATTGCGTGCGCCCGCGGCTCAACCTGATGTGACTTGTACCAACTGCGGCACGGTCAACCCCGCCACCAACCGAAATTGTTTGAAATGCGGCGCGCCCTTGCCGCGTGTATCCGCTCCTTCGGTGGCCTCAGCCGCTTCCGGCGGAGTCCGAACCGGAACTGCATCCACAAAGAAAAAAGTCAATCCATTTTTGATCGGCGGCATCGGCGCGGTGTTGCTCATTTGCTGTGTCGCGCTTGTAGCCCTTTTCTTTTTCCCAACCTCCTCCGTCCAAGCCACCGTAACCGATGTGCGTTGGCAGACCTCCGTGCCCGTGGAGGAACTTCACGCGGTGAATTATTCCGACGAGCCGGGCAGCCCGCCATCCAACGCGTACGATGTGTCGTGTCACACTGAAACCAAACAGGTCTGTGAAGAAAAAATTATTGACAAGGGCAACGGTTATGGAGAGAAAGTGGAGGACTGTCACGACGAAAGCCAGGATTATTGCTCGTACACAGTGGACGAATGGCAGACGATTCAAACCTACACCCTCGATGGCCATGACTTCTCACCGGTGTATTCTCAACCGAACATTTCAAACGATCAGCGCATTGGAAATGAATCAGTGGATTACACCATTACTTTCGATACCTCCAAGGGACAAAAAACATATTCGCCGGGCGATCTGGATACGTTCCGGCAATTCCAGGTTGGCAGTGTATGGACGTTGAAGTTGAACGCGCTGGGCGGTGTGGTGTCGGTAACAAAGTAGAAACCAGCAGGGACACGGCGACGCCGTGTCCCTGTTTTATGGGATCAATGCCTTTAGCAGTTTCCCGCGCCATTGATGCGCATCCGGATCATACGCGCCGAAACCGGATCCAAATTCCCAATAGGCCCACGCGAACCCGTGACGTTCCGCCTCGCTTCGGACGTAAGTCGTCCAGCGCACACGGGAGGCCATATCTCCCTGCGAATATGCGCCGAACTCTCCGAGCAGGATGCGGACGTTTCCATGTCGCTTCGCCCAATCCGCGACGAGGTCAAAGTTGCTAGTGATCTCCGCCTTCTCTGCATCGGTCGCATCCCAGGTGGTGCCGAGCCATCCCTGGCTTTCCGGGCCGACCCATTCCGCGCCCTGATGCGTAAAGTGAAACGGTTCGTAGTAATGGAAAGTAAATATCAGGCGGGAGTCGTTTGGAACATCGAGCGTGGTGATCCAATTGAATGAATTCCATTGCACCGGCCCGATGATCACATCGCGAGTTGGGTTGCTCTCGCGAACAATGGACAATGCTTCGCTCGCATATTGATTCCACATGGCCGCGTCGATTTGGTCGCTGGGTTCGTTGAGCAGTTCGAACAAAACTGTGGGCGGATGATCTTTGTAATGCTCGGCAATCTGTTTCCAGATGGCTAAGAATCTATCTTTGTGATCCCACGGGTCGGACATTAACTCTTCGTAATGATGAAAGTCAATGATGATGGTCAGATTGCGCTTCAGCGCCCAGCCCACGACTTCGTCAATGCGACGAAAGAATGCCGGGTCAATCGTGTACGGCGCGGACTCTTCGGCGTGCGCGTTCCATCGCACCGGCAGACGGACAAAGTCAAAGCCCGCTTGTTGGATCAAATCGAAATATTCTTCGTGAACGGTCAGACCCCAGTCGCCTTCGTTGGGCGCTTCGAGCATGTTGCCCATGTTCACGCCGTGGCGCAATTCAATGACTGGAATTGGTGTCGCGGTGGGTGTCGTTGTATCAATAACCGCCGGGCTGGATGCAGGCGCGGCGTTCTCGGTCGGGGCACATGCGGAAAGCAAAATCAAAACGAGCAATGTCAGAGCAAGGCGTCTCATAATTTGATCCTCGACCATTTGCCATCTTCCATCGTCCACGGTCTATAGTCCGTTGTCTGGCATCATCCCAATTTCCCCACCACCTTTTCCACTTCCTCCAAAATCTCTCCCGATTTCACCAGCGCTTTCATCTTGTTGTGATCGTTATACAGCGGACGATCCACTTCGAGATGCTCCACGTGTTTGCGAATCACTTCCCGCGCTTTTTGCGTTCCCTTGCCCGGAGTAAATTGACGAAAGTCCAAGGCTTGTGCCGCCGCCATGAATTCGATTCCCAAAATGCCGTACGCGTTATCGAGAATCTGTCCATTCTTAAGAGCAGTGTTCAGGCCCATCGAAACGAAGTCTTCCTGATCCGCCGCGGCGGGGATGGATTGAATGCTCGCGGGCGCGGATAAAATTCTTTGCTCCACGATCAAATGGTCGGCGGTGTATTGCGAAAGCATCAGGCCGGAATAAAAGCCCGGTTCATGCGCGAGAAAATCCGGAAGTCCCGCGGAAAGAGCCGGATTGGTTAAACGGTTGAGCCGCCGTTCCGCTAAAACGCAGACCATCGTAATGGCCGCGCCCGCCATGTCCATCGGCAAGGCAACCGGCGTGCCTTGAAAGTTCGCGCCCGTCAACGTCAATTTATCTTCGGGAATAAAAATCGGATTATCGCCCACGCCGTTCAATTCGATTTCGACTTGCGAGCGCGCATACGCAATGGCGTCGCGCGCCGCGCCGATCACCTGCGGAGTCGAACGCATCGAATAGGCGTCCTGCACTTTGGTTTTCATTTTGCCCGTCGTCAAATCCGAGCCTTCGATCACCTTCATAATATTTTTTGCGGACGCGATCGCGCCCTTGAAGCCGCGCAGTTCGTGAAGTTTGGTATTGTAAGGTTTGAGATTCCCAAGCAGCGCCTCAATGGACATCGCCGCCGCGATCTCGGCTTGCTTCAAAAATCGTTCCATGTCATAAATGTGAAGCGCGGACATCGCGGTCAGGACGTTCGATCCGTTGATGGTCGCCAGACCGTCGCGCGCCTGCAAGCCGGGGATTTCAATTCCGGCGCGCCGCATCGCTTCCTGACCCGGCAACCGCTCGCCGTTTAAGAAGGCTTCGCCTTCGCCCATGAGCAACAGCGCGGCTTGCGCCATCGGAGCGAGGTCGCCGCTCGCGCCGACTGATCCTTTCGTGCAAACAACCGGCGTCACGCCTTTGTTCAACATCTCGACCAGCGTCAATGTGATCTCCGGTCTGCATCCCGAATTGCCGTGCGCGTGGACGTTGATTCGTCCCGCCAGCGCCGCGCGCACATATTCAATCGGCAATGGCTCGCCAATCCCAGCCGCATGATTGTAGATCAAATATTTTTGAAATTCTTTGACCTGCTCATCGTTGAGAACTTTTTCCGAAAATTCCCCGATGCCGGTGTTTGTGCCGTACATGATTTCTTTTGCCGCCAGTTTTTCCTCCAGCATGGCGCGGCAGACTTTGATGCGCTCCAGCGCGGCGGGAGCCAATTCGACTTTTTCGTTGTTGCGCGCAATCGCAACCAGTTTTTCAATCGTGAGGGATGAACCGTCGAGGACGATGGGCATAAACATTCTCCACAAGGAATTTTTGTTATTGTACTCCAAAGGAAAATCTGTTCCGGGGAACATTTCGAAATCGCCAGCGTCACTCGTGCAAGATGAAATTTCGGACCCTGCTCTATATCCTGGCCGGTTTGCTGGCAATCATCACTGGCTTTTTGTCGTTGTATTTCACAGGTAAAAGCGAGGATCTCAAAGTCTTTCCCGCCACTGTCAACCGAGATTGCGCTCCGTGGGACGGGGCGGCATTCACTATCTCCATTCAATACGATATGGCTTCCATTCAAATCTCTATTTGGAAATCGCCTGACATGAAATTACCAGTTGTGTTTTCGTTTCCCGACCCGTCTTCGAGACTTGGCAATGCAACCTATCAGCCTTTGTTTGGCCCATACAGGCAATTGAACGGTAAAGTTATCTTTTGGCGCGTCGATTCAGAGAATCCCATTGAAGGCGAATTCAACTTCATGTTGGAGACGGGCAAGTCATTTAAAGGAAAGTTCAAAGCAGAGTGGGAAAATCAAGTTGTGATGTGCGGTTGATTTTGCTTTCGAGTAAAATCAGCCATACTCTAAGAGCAGGAGCGAACACCGGTGTCTGAGAAAAAAGTATATCTACCAAAAAGTGCGATGAGCATCCATGCCCATCCCGACGATCAAGATTTTACTGTTGCAGGCACGCTTGCCAAGTGGGCCAAAGCCGGATGCGAGATTATTTCTGTGATCATCACCAGCGGTGATTCGGGATCGAATAACATTGACCACGATGCGGATTACAAACCGCAACTGGCCCGCATCCGCGAGGATGAACAGCGGTCGGCCAATAAAGTGCTTGGGATCAAAGAGACAGTTTTTCTGCGCTATCCCGATGGTGAGTTGGTCGCTGATCTGAAACTTCGCAAGGACCTGACGCGCCTCATTCGTCAATACCAACCGGAGGTGGTCGTTACCGGCGATCCAAGCGGATGGTTTTATGGAAATGAGTACATCAATCATCCCGATCACCGCGCCGCGGCGGAGGCCGCGACGTACGCGGTCTTTCCGTCGGCGGGGACGCGGCTCATTTTCCCGGACTTGTTAGCGGCGGGGTACGAACCGCACAACGTCAAACGGCTATACATCCACGGCAATGAAAAGCCCGATACATGGGTTGACATCAGTGAGACCATCGAAATTAAAATCGAGGCGCTCAAGAAACACATCAGCCAGAAAGATACGCACAAGGTGGATGACTGGATCAAAAAGTGGGGCGAAGAGGATGGAAAGGAAAAAGGGATGAAATATGCCGAGGCGTATCGCGTAATGATTTTGGAGAATGAGGAAGACAAAGGTTGATGCAAAAGTCCGAGGGCAGATTCATCTTTCGCATTGCAGTGGTTTCGAGCGTCCTTGCAGGATGCAGTTTCGCGTTCATCGTTTTTATTTCGTTTCTTCAAACGCCCGTCATCAGTCTGAGCAGGCTGGCGATCGCACTTGCGCTGTTCATTGTTTTTGCAATCGCAAATTACCTTCTCGTTTTTCATTGGAAAGCAAGACTGATAACTTTCAGCAGGCGGGTAATCGGTCTTTGCTTTCTTCTACCGCTTTTGTTTCTGCCGTTGTTTTATGCGCCGCCCGCCTATCCAATCCATCCGCTTCTGCGGCAGTGGACGGATGTGGCGGTGCAGTACGATGTCAATGCGGATTCGCGTCCGCTGAGTTTTTCAAAATCCGATGTTCGACTGCAGATGGGCAAAGACGTTTTGGACGCGCGCGCCTTTCGCGCGGTCGGGACGTGGCAGTCAACCGGCGATACGTTCAGCCTCGACCCGGGAACGGGCGCCTCGCTTCATTGGGTTGGCGCGGCAACTGACGCCATGCTCCTAACGCTTCAAGCCCCAGCCGCCAGCGGAACCGTGACGGTTTATTGGGATCAATCCCGCAGTGTCTTTGAGTTGTCGCAAGATGCACCGAAGCAAATTCTCTTGAACAGAAAATTTACAACGCCGTTTGGCGTCGGCGCGTTGTTGTTTTTATCCATTTATATTCTCATTACATGGTTCTTGTTTTTGCTTGTGATTTTGTTCGGTAAAAGAATCAAGTTCATCCAATGGATTGAAACGGCGGCAGCTTCCCGCCTTTGGATTATTCTGCTTGCAATCATTCTTGCGGCGGTTACCATCAAACTTCAACTCGACAGCCTCGACGGCGGCGCGGAAAGTTACATCCACGGCGTGCAATTGGCAAGGCATAACGCCGTCCTGCAGGGTCAAGCACCGAATCCCTGGCAATATCGGGTTCTATCCGAATATGTGGCAGAGGGATTTATTCGCTTTTTTCAATTTTTGAAAATTCAAGACCCAATCGGTTTTGGTTTTATCTCCCTGCGTGTTTTGCAAAACATCGCCATTTTTCTGCTGGCGTTTGCTTTATATCGAAAGATTGCCACTTCAAAATGGATTGCGCTGGCTGGCTTTCTTCTGCTTGCCGGCAGTATGAAGAACGCGTTTTATGATAACGACCTTTCATTTAACACGTATTTCGATTTGATTTTTTATCTGCTGGCTGTGATCTTGATTTTGAATCGAAAATATGATTGGGTTGTCCTCGTCACATTCTTTGCCGCCCTCAATCGGGAAACCAGCGGCTTGATTCCTTTTCTGTTGCTCGCGGCTCTAATTCATGAGCCATCTTCCTGGAAGAACTTCCTGCCGTTTGTCCTGTCCGCCGGGGTCTTTGCGGTTGTATTCTTAGGGTTACATCTTATCTATCTCAACCGTCCGCTTTATATTCCCTACCAACAAATACCGGGCTACCAGATGTTGATTTATAACGTCACCCGGCCATTCACTTGGGATCAGCTTTATTACACTTTGGGACTTGTTCCAATCATCGGTTTGTTGTTCATCTTCAAATGGCCGCGCCTGTGGCGGTATTTCTTTTTGATCATGGCTCCCGCCTGGTTCGCGATTCATTTCGTCCTCAGCATTGTCGGCGAGACGCGACTCTTCCTCGTGCCGCTGGCCGTGGTCTTTATTCCTGGAATTTTGTTTGTGTTGAATTACATACAAGATTCAGGACAAATAAATAGAGAACTTTCATCAGGTTTCTAACTTTGAATTTGACAGACCTCCTGATATTGGTCAGGAGGTCTGTTGTTTATATATGTCTTCTTGTATTGACATTAGGTAAGTCTTATGGGGCAGTTGTGAATCTCCAAGTACTTGACCATGGGCTTGGGCCAAAGTAGCCAGACATGGCGTTGGCGCGCACACGCCAGTAGTACTGAGTCCCAGCCGCCAGGTTTGTCGCGGGGGTATAGGACGAATTCGCATTACCTGAGACGGTGACGTTGATCGCGGTGGTCGTGAAGGTGGGGCTGGTGGATACCTGGATCGTGTAACTGGCCGCGCCGGTGATGTCGCCGCCGGAGCCGTTGTCCCAATCGAAGGTGGGGGTTAGATCGGATATTGGAGTGGCCTGTGTTGGATCATCTGGAGGCGAAGGAGGAGAAACCTGTACAGGCATTGCAATCGGTGTCTTGAATGACCAGGTAGTTGACCAAGCCGTTGTGTGCGAGCCACCATTGCTATATACATACTGGACGTGCCAGTAAAAGACTGTGTTGGTAGCTAAGGGAGAGGTTGGTGTGTAACTGGGTGTGCCTAGTGTCCCGGTTGTGTTGTCTACAATTGTGCCTCCAAAGGCTGGGCTTGTTGCAATCTCAACATTGAAATAAGTGAGCGTTGAGCCATCAGTCAATGTTGGTACAGTCCATGTTAGGGTGGGTGGATTGGCCGTGACGATTGAATTGTTGGCGGGGGTCTTCGGCGTTGGAGGCAGGTTGATGGTTGAGAAACTCCGAGTCGTGGACCAACCGCTTGGGCCGTAATGACCGGAAGCCGCGTTGGCGCGCACCCGCCAATAGTAGACCGTGCCGCCCGGCAGATTGGGTGATGTGTAGGTAATTGTGGGGCCGGCACCGCTGACATTGGTATTCACTACAGTCGAGGAGAAGTTGGGAACCTTCGAAATCTGGATGTTATAACTGCCCGCACCGGTAACTGAGTTCCACTTGAAGGTGGTGGTGAAGTCGTCCAGAGCAGTTCCATTAGCAGGGGCGCTCAGTGTTGGCGCTGGGATGGATACTTTGAATGACCATGTAGAAGACCAGGCAGTCTGATACGTTGTTATTGTTGAACTCGCATCTGTATATGTATAGAAGAAACTCACACGCCAATAATACAGTGTGTCAGGGGTAAGTGGACCCGGAACACCGGGAGAGACATAATCGTAATTCGTGAATTGGCCTGGGCTTGCGCTTACGATGGAAATATCATCCACAAATGGGGAGGTAAAGGCCGAGTCTGTTGCAACCTGCACTTCATAATGATCGAAGGTTGTACCGGGCGCCAAGCTGGGCACGACCCAGCTCAAGGTGGGGGTTGTGGTCGTTACAACGGAAGTATTGGTCGGGGCGGAAAGAAGCGGAGGTCCGTTGGAGGTGCTGATGCTCCATACACTGGACCAGTCGCTCGGGCCATTGGCGCCAGTCGCGCGCACCCTCCACCATAGTTGACTGCCGCCTGGCAAGTTAGCAGTCGGTGTATATGTTGAGTTGCTACCGCCTGAAATGCTGACGTTCAAAACGAGGGTGGCGAAAGTATCGACTTTGGAAACTTGAATATTATAGCCGCTGGCTCCTGTCACATTATCCCAATCGAAGATGGGGCGCAGGTTGGTCTGATGTGAGAGGTCGTCAGGAGCGAACAAAGTGGGTGGGTCAATCGCCTCGCGGAAGGACCAGACGGCGGACCAGGAACTGTAATTGCCCGGAACTGTGTTGTCCCATGATCGGACGCGCCAGTAATATTTTGTATTCGTGCTTAAAGGACTGGAGGGTGTGTAGATTGAAGCAGTGATATCGCCGCTTAGTGTCACATCGTCCACTATCGTGGAAGCAAACGTGGCATCAGTCGCTATTTGAATTTGATAATGATCGAAAGTGGTTCCGAGAGGAGCAGTGGCGTCCTTCCAATCCAATGTGGGCTGACGATTCGTCAACAGTGCATTGTTGGTGGGTGAGAGTAATGCTGGAATGGAGGGCGGATTTGGAGTGGTGAATTTCCACGTTGATGGCATGGGATATGACCAGATGCTTGGGCCGTTGAGTCCGTTCGTGCGCACCCGCCAATAGAGGGTGGAGCTGGCGGGCAAATCAACAGTTGGTGTATAAGTCGAAGCCATCACGTTGACGCTTAAGATTAGCGTGGAAAAATTACTGGCTTTTGAGATTTGAATGGTGTATGAACTAGCGCCAGTTATATCATTCCAATCAAAGGTCGTACGTAGGGTATTCAAGGCGAGACCGTTTGTTGGAGTACTTAAGACGGGAGGATCAACTGCTTCGCGGAAAGTCCACACTGCGGACCAGGAACTGAAATTCCCTGCGTTGTCCCAGGAACGAACTTTCCAATAATATTTTGTGTTTGTGATGAGCGGGCTGGTAGGCGTGTAATTGGAGGCCGTGATGTCTCCGGTTGTGGTGCTGGCAATGATTACGTTGAAACCTGTGAAGCCGGGATTGTCTGCGATCTGAATTTCATAGTGATCGAAGGGGGCTCCTCCCGAGGGCACGACGACGTTATTCCAATCCAGCGTAGGCTGGCGGTTGGTGACGAGTGCGCCATTGGCCGGGGAAACCAGAATCGGAACAGAAGGCGGTTTGGGGGTTGTGAAGATGCGTACCTCAGACCAGCCGCTTGGGCCAAAATTTCCTGGCGCGGGATTAGCGCGTACGCGCCAATATAGGGTGGAGCCGGACAGCAAGTCAGCGGCTGGAGTAAAGGCTGAAGCCACAACGTTGGTGTTTAGAACGAGTGGAGAGAAATTGATATATTTGGAGATTTGAAGGTTATAACTCCCAGCGCCGGTGACATTCTGCCAATCAAAGTCGGGGCGTAAACTTTGCTCGGGGAAATTATTTGACGGAGAAATTAGGACTGGTGGCTGAATGGCAGTGCGGAAGTAACGCGTGGCCGACCACGCACTGCATTGACCAGCCGGTCCGCTGGCGTTACAGGCTCGCACATGCCAGTAATAGGTTGTATTTGAAGCCAGATTTGAGAATGGGGTGAAATACGAGTCATTGATATTGAAGATTCTGGCAGTCTGTGCATTCGTATAAGGCGCTAAGAGTTGAATAGGGCTGCTAAAATTAGAAGTGGTCGAAACTTCAAGCTCGTATTTGTAAAAGTACGTTCCGCTTTTCAATACAGTGGTGGACCAATCTAATGTGGGCATATATGTGGTTAATATCGCGCCATTTGCTGGCGCTAATAGCGATGGGACACTGGGCGCCAAATTCGTGGTCGCAGTTGCGCGGAAAGATACATGGAACACCACTGAATTGGTACTTGTTGTGGTTACCTCACTCTGTGTAGAGAGAGAGGTGAACTGAACCGCCGCGAATTGTGCGACTTCAAAATAATATGTTGTACCCGCTTGAACCGGGAATCTTACATCGGCCAGACTGGTACTTGTACCGCCATCAACCTTACGGTCACAAGCTATTAAAGTTAGATTGCCGCGAGTTCCTCTCCAAACTGAAAGAACAGCAAGATACCCGGTGCCGACTGAATCAGCGTGCATTTCACCATTGCCCGGAGCGTCATATTTATACCAAACAGTTTCCAAGCCGGAGTCAGAATTGCACTCAGGGACGGATGGATCGTCTCCGGGACCCGGATTGGAACCGTAAGGCGTGGCTTGAGTGGCGTCAGCAATACTTGTATCTGTATAGACGTTGTTTACAACAGGAAGGGTAGTTACATCGGTCGCGCAGTCAAAATCATCGTTGGGAACCGATGGGTTGGTCGGGCAAGTCGTCTTCAGCGGAGCGGCAGAGACATTACTAATATTCCCATAAAATGTAGCGAATAAGGCCGCAATCGTAATCAGCACGATTGCCGTAAGACGGCCAAAATATACGAACTTGATATTCATTGTTCCTCCAGAAAACGTGAAACGCAAAAAATACAGGCAGGCCCTGTACTTGTAAGTCGTCTTCTCCTCAATATTATTGTAACTCGATTGCCTGCATGGAATCCCAACATTTTTGTGAGGTAATTCTCTTGCAACGGGCGGATTTCTCAGAATTTGCGGATACTTTGCCCCCTACTATCCGATTAGTGGGCCCGGCTGGATTCGAACCAGCGACCAAGCGATTATGAGTCGCCTGCGCTAACCACTGCGCCACGGGCCCAAAAAGCAATTAGCGATTAGCAGTCAGCGTTTCATTTGCTCGACGCGCTAAACGCTAAGGGCTAACCGCCAACGAGAGCGGGAGACGGGATTCGAACCCGCGAATATCAGCTTGGAAGGCTGACGCCTTACCGCTTGGCGACTCCCGCAAAGCGACGTGATTTTACCGTGAGGCACACGCTCGGTCAAGCAATCTTGACCATACCTTGCTTCTGCATTAAAATCCTCGCTTGCCTTTGCTCCTGTAGCTCAGTGGATTAGAGCGTTTGGTTGCGGACCAAAAGGTCGCGTGTTCGAGTCGCGCCAGGAGCGCCACTCCATTGAAGCGGGTCAGCCCGCTTCTTTTTTTGCCTCGATATGAACCGACGCCAAATTTTATTGACCAACGATGACGGAATCCGTTCACCCGGACTATGGGCCGCGGCCGCGGCCCTCGCCTCACTCGGACGGGTAACGGTCGCGGCCCCGAAAGAGCAATCTTCGGGAATGGGGCGGAGCCTGCCAGGCACCTCGAGCGGCATCATCCACGAAGAGAAACTTCAAGTCAACGGGCAGGAATGGACGGTCTATGCAGTGGGCGGTTCGCCAGCTCAGGCTGTGTTGCACGGCGTGTTGGAGATCATGCCGCAGAAGCCCGATCTGGTGGTTTCTGGAATCAATTATGGTGAGAATGTTGGCCTCGGCGTGACCATTTCCGGCACGGTCGGCGCGGCGTTGGAAGCCGCCTCGCTTGGCTTTCCTGCGCTAGCCATTTCATTGGAGGCCGACAAGCGCTATCACCTTTCGTATTCCGAAGAAGTCAATTTCTCCGCCGCGGCGTACTTCACTTCATTTTTTGGCCGCATGTTGTTGGAAAAGAAAATGCCCCCCGATGTGCAATTGCTGAAAGTGGATGTGCCATCGGATGCGACATCACAAACGCCGTGGCAAATAACGCGTGTATCTCGTCAACGCTATTATGAGCCGCTAAAACCGGATCGAACCTCGTGGGATGTGCCTGGCGCTCCTTCTTATAAAGAAGCGGCAGTTCTCGACGGTGAAGATCAAGACAGCGATGTCTATGTGTTGAGGCGAAAGCGCCTCGTGTCGGTGACGCCCATCAGTCTGGACATGACCTCGAGAGTGGATTTAGCGGACTTTGAAAAAAGGTTGAGAGAATTCCATTAAACGGGATACAAAAAACGAGTCCCGCGGGACCCGTTTTTGTATCCTAGATATGCGGATTGATTTTCATCACCAGCTTGTCTTTTGGCTGGTAACCCGTCACGCGTTCCGTTATCTGCCCACCCTTGAATAGCATCAGAGTCGGAATGCCCAGCACGCCGTATTGCATCATGATGTTGGGATTCTGGTCAGCGTCGAGTTTGACGACTTTGACCTTGCCGTCCCAATCCTGCGCCAGTTGTTTGACGATAGGATCAATCATTTTGCACGGCTGACACCATGCCGCCGTGAAATCTACCAGTACGGGTTTCTCTGATTTGAGGACTTCGTTTTGGAAGTCGCTCTCGGTTACATATTGGACTTCAGTCATTTGGCCTCCACGCTAACAGTGACGCAGTCTGCTTCTATTATATTACGTTGACGGCGCTGTTTTGGCATGTTAGAATGCAGTCCGCTTTTGTTGGGGCGCGTAGCTCAATGGCAGAGCAGTGGCCTTTTAAGCCATTGGTTGAGAGTTCGAATCTCTCCGCGCTCATAAAAATGTTAGCCGCCAGCCAGGCGGCTTTTGTTTTGCAGACTGATTCTGAAGATCGCTGGTTGCGCCGTTATCTTTGACCCGCCTCTATCATTGCCAGAAATTCCATTGCAATGCCCGGATCGAAATGCTTTCCCGCCTGGTCACGGATGTATGTAATCGCTTCTCCTCTCGCCCATGCTGGGCGGTATGGACGCTCCGAAGTAAGCGCGTCAAATACATCCACCACCGCGAAGAGGCGCGCGTACAACGGAATTTGGTTTTCCTTGAGTCCGTGAGGATAGCCGGTGCCATCCCATTTTTCGTGGTGATAATGCGGGATGTCGAGCGCCGCGCCAAGATGTGATATAGGCGTGAGCAGTTCGAAGGCAAAACGCGGATGCTGGCGAATGGTTTCCCATTCGTCGGCGGTCAACGGGCCGGGCTTTAGGAGAATCCTGTCGGGGATAGCCATTTTTCCAATGTCATGCAGAATCGCGCCGCGCTGTATGTGTACAAGTTCGCTTTCGGTCAATCCTAATCGTCGGGCAAGTCGAAGGGATAGATCGGTCACGCGCTGGGTGTGGCCGCTGGTATCCCGGTCGCGTAAATCCAGCGCGCGTGACCAGCCTTCGATGGTCGTGTTATATGCCAGGTTTAATTCAAAGTTGGTTCGTTGCAACTCCCTGAATAGGACGGCGTTCTCAACGGCAATCGCGGCTTGGTCTGCCAGTGTTTGCATAAAATCCAGCCACTCGATGTCCGGGGAAAGCGCACTTCGGTGAAAGACTTCCATCACCCCGCGGACTTGACCTTTAGCGATCAGTGGAATCCCAAAGTAAGAGAAGAAACCTTCCTCAGAGAACTTTGGAGATTTGACGAAGCCTGTCTTCCCATATTCCAGATTTGGAATACTGATCAGCTCGCGCTTCAGGGCGGCCATTCCCGCGTATCCTGCCCCCATCGAAAGCCGTGTGTGACGGAGCGCGTCCGTGCGAAAGCCAACGCCCTGTGTAAATTCGAGGATATTTTTCTGCGGAGAATACAATAGAATGTCTGCCGCATCCACGTTCAATTGGGTCGTTACTTGATTAAGCACAACTGATAAGGCCAGGTTCAAGTCAAGGCTGGATGCGATTGCCAGGTCAATGGAATGCAGGGCGGCCAGTCGTTTTAAGTGGCGCTGGCTCCTCTCCTCTGCCAGTTTGTGGCGTGTGATGTCCCGGACCATGACGATGATTTGACTTTGCAGAGAAGGAATGAGCCTGGTTTCGAACCAGCGCGTCTGTCCGTTGATGGATAGGGAGTATTCCAACGCGGAGGTGAGTGCTCCATTTTTGACTTGTTCTAGTGCATTTGAAAAACGCTCTCCCGCATCCAAGGGCAGAACATCCTTCATTCGTTTTCCAAGAAAGTATTCAGGCGTGGTGTATAAAAGTTGAGTGTTCCCGACTTTGTAATCCAAGATCAGGCCTTCTTGATCTATGACAAAAAGAAGGTCGGAGAAGGCTTGAAAGATGGCGTCCAGTTGGCCCGCCGCATTTGGTAAGTGGTCTATTTGCATTTTGCTTCCAGAGAAATGGACGCGGAGCGCGGTGATTCCCTTATCACCGCGCCCCCGATCCCACCGCGTCTCTCCGTTAGCCAATAAGTTCGACTGTGTCCTTATCAGTCTCCGACTGTTTTCGTGACCATTAGTTGTTGCGCCAGATCGGCCAGTGATTCGGCTCGAATGGAGGTCAACCGCCTTTGCTCTTCATTGCTTAGATAGAATTGCTCGCCGAGGTAACCGTTTTTGAGCGCGGTTTTCGGGTCGCGTAGGAGCAGGTTCCGGAATTCCCGGTTGACCACCGCTGCCGCAAAGAGTGCAGATAAACCCATGCGATTCTCCATTTGAGGGGCTTTTGCCCGCGAGGAATAGGTGGTTCTGGAAGAATAGGAAACGAGAGCCATTATCTGATCCCCGTACCGCTTCCACTGTCATCCGGATAGAAAATGCCAATGTAACTCCCAACGAGGGTAGTAAAAGCGAAGATGATCGGCAGATAGCGGCTAACCTGCTGGGCCAGGAGAATGAACTGTGCGAGTTTAGGATTTTTCATTTTGACACCTTCCTTTCAAAGGTTGATGTCAAAAGAATAAAATCCCCCGGGCTACAAAACAGGCTACTAAGCTGAAAAAACTCGGCTGATCATCAGCCGAGTTTTTGAAGTTGAGCGCTAAGTTGACGGTATAAAGATACTGTTTCTTCCGATGGCGAGAGATCAATCTCCTCGAGCGCCAGCCGGCAGGCCTCATATTGACGGGTGATGTCTGCCCGGTCGCCTCGAGCCGCACTGATTTGCATGGCCAGTTGATAAGCACTTTCATCGAAACGGTCGAAGCGGATCATCTGTTGACAGGCATGGAGGGCTTCATCGAATTGTCCCTTTTGTCGGTAAATTTCAGCCATCGTGTGTAGTGCATCCAGAAAAGCCTTTTGGAGTCGATCTCGTTCTGCACTCAACCAGGAATCGTCCAGGTCGTCGAGGTAAAGGCCTCGGACGAGGTCCACGGCTTTTTTAATGGCGGCCAGTTTCTCGTCGGGGTCGGAGGCGGCGTTTGCACGGATCAGGTTGGCATCGAAGGCTTCCACATCATATTCGAAATCGAGGGCGGGATTGAATTGATACAAGTCGTTCTCGAAGACGATCACTTCCTGACCAATGCCGCGGCGCAGGCGGTAGATGAAATTCTTGAAACGTACCTTCAATGTATTGGGGTCTTCATCGCCGGGCCAGAGTGCATCCAAAGCCTGTTCTTTGGTCACCGGCGCACGCAAAGTAAAGAAGTAAAAGAACAATCGAATGGACTGTTTTTGCCACTCGGAAGAAGGCAGGGGTTTGCCATTGACCAATATCTCCGCTTTGCCAAGCGCTTTGATCGTAATATGTGGAGCAGGCATTTCCGCCGCGTTCGTGTGAATACGAAGTTGTCTACGAGCGCGAGATAGAACTGAGTCAAGTTGTTCCGCCTTCCTGAGGGCCGCACTCAAAAACTGCCCAACCTGCGGGTGGCGTTGCAATGGTGAAAGTTGATGACCGGTGCGGCGAAGATGAACGTAAAGCGAATGTGGAGCCTGGATTTTCTTTGATAAGGCCTGATGCAGTTTAGCCGCGGCATCCCCGATCTGCTTGTTTTCGAGCAGGGCCGCCGCCAGCCAGATGCGGCTCCAGTTGGTTTCGAGTTCGAGGCCGTCTTCTGCGAAACAGGTCTCCGCTTCCTGTAAAGCGGAAATGGCCGCGCTTGCGTCTTTGCGTGCAAGTGCGACGCGCCCGCGCACCAGATTTAGTAAACCGCGCTCGAACTTTGAATCGGCGGGTTCCACACCCACAATAGTTTTGTCAATTAATAAGTCGGCGCTTTGAATATCCCCGCGCAGGAGCGCCAGGTTGGCGAGCGCGATTTCAAGATAATTGGTAATGAAGCCGTCTTTGATTTCGCGGCCGGTCTTTGATGCCTCGCTGTACATTTGCATCGCGGCGTCATACTCCTCGATTTCTGCAAAGATGTCGCCCAGGCCGGCTTGGATTAAGGCTTCTACTCGTGCATAGTGACTGCGTTGTGCGCAGGCGAGTCCCTCATGATATGTCAAAACAGCCTTTTCATATTGCCCCTGCATGTGATAGAGCACGCCGAGGTTGTTCAATAAATTTGCCCGCCAGCTCAGATTTTCTTCCGCGCGCCAGATTTCGAGGGCCTTTTGATATGCTTTTTCTGCGGAGGCGTAATCACCCAAGGCGCGATACACTGTGCCTGTATCCATATACAGAATAGCAATATTTATCTTTTCGTTCAGGCGTTTGTAAATTGCAAGAGATTCCTCCAGACTCAGAATGGCTTTGCGCGGCTGGCCCATACGATGAAGAATGGCTCCGATCATTCGCAGAGCCTCTGCGTGGACATTCTGCAATTCATCCGTATTTTTGCTGAATTGCAATGCCTCTTCTGCATCGAGCAGAGAGGCAGGGTAATTGCCTAAATATTTATATGCGACCGAGCGTCGCACAAGTGTGATGCATAAATTTTTCGTATCGTTCCGGGACCGTAAAGCGGCCTCCGCTTGATTCAACAATTCCACGCCCTGACGCACATCTCCCTTGTTTGCCAGAATACTGCCTTGTAACGAAAGCAGGTAGGGATGCTCCTGAACAATGGAGGGCGGAAGAGCGTTCAACATACCTTCCAGCGTGATGGACGCGCTGACGAGGAGCGTCGAACCGGCCTCCTCGATCATATCGGCCAATTTCTCCAGATCGTCGAGGTCTCGGTAGAGTGCAAAGGCCTTTTCCCAATCCTTTGCTTCTGCATAAAATTTCGCAAGCCGTTCCCGAATCTGCCTTGCCTGTTCGGGTGACTTGGCTTTCAGGCGCGCCTGTAAAAAATCACGAAACAGGTGATGATAGCGCAACCAGTTCCCATGCTCTCCAACCGGCAGGACAAAAAGATTCCGTTCGAGAACCTCGCTCATCAACTGATTCCAATCACGCTTTTCGGGTGTGAGCGGAGCAAGAACTCTCTCACAAAGTTCGGCGTTGAATTCCTCCAGGAAGGAGGTTTGCAGGAGGAACTCCTGCAGATCGGCAGGCTGTTGATCGAGTACCTGCTGACCGAGGAAGTCGAACTTGTCCACGCCGGCCACGCGCGCAGGACGCGTTTTATCTGCCAGTGCGGGGAGGATGTCCGCGCCGATGAATTGCAAGCCGGTTACCCAGCCTTCCGTGGCGGACTCCAGTTCACGGGCTTGTTCCGTCGAAATGCTGATGTGATAGCGATGAGCCAGCAGGGATTGAATTTCTTCCGCCTGGAACGCGAGTTCGGCATAGTCGAGGCCGTCCACCTGCTGGCGCGCGATCATTACCGGTAGTTGTGGCAGTTTCACGGTCCGGCGTGAAGCGATGATGAGATGACAGTTTTCGTCCGCGAGTTGGATGAAACGTCCGACCAAATCCTGAATCAAGGGGACGTCTTCAACGAGATGAAAGTCATCCATCACGAAAATGAAGTGTTCGTGAATAAGTTCGTAGACTTCGTTGGTCAGCGTGATGACCAAACTCTCGATGCCCTGCTTGGACGTGAGGCGGGCCAGCGCGTTTTGAGATTCTTTTCCAAAGTTTGGGAAGACCGCGGTGATGGCCGCGATGAGATAGGATGTGAAACGTTGCAGGTCGCGGTCCAGATCGTCAAGCGAGAGCCAGCAGACTTTCAAATCGGTGCGCGAGGCCAGATCCGTGAGAAGAGACGTTTTACCGTAACCCGCCGGAGCCGAGACGAGGATCAGTTTCTTCTCGAGCATCCCGACCAATTCCTCCAGCAGACGCGGACGGGTCAGTAATCCCTCGCGCCGCGCCGGGACGGTAATCTTGGTCCTGCTGAGCGGAATGCCTGCGCTTTCCATTTTCCCCTATTATTGTACGCTAAGGTGAGTTTGAAAACATGGTTTTGTCACCGAATCTGCGTTTTAGCCGGGAAACTATTTATGTTTGTTTGAGCGCGTCCATAATTTTGGAATGAATGGCTGGCGCGGCCGCGATAATAGATTGCGGCGGGGAGAGATAATCCGCTTTGCCGTTCACGTCTGTGACGATGGCCCCGGCCTCCTCCGCGATCAGACCCGCCGCGGCCACGTCCCACGGTTTGAGGGAGAGTTCCCAGAAGCCGTCGAAGCGGCCCGCCGCGACGTAGCACGCGTCGAGCGCTGCGGACCCGAGGCGGCGCACGCCCTGACTCATCTTTGCCAGGCGGACGAAGTTATCGAAGTTGTCGTTGGGCGTATTCCACGCGTCGTATGGGAAGCCCGTGACCAGCAGACTCTGTTGCAGTTCTCTCGCGTTCGAGACATGAAGCGCGCTCTCATTGAGATGCGCGCCCTGGCCGCGTTCGGCGGAAAACATTTCATCGCGCATCGGATCATAGACCACACCGATTTGCATACGGCCTTGATGGGCGTAGCCGATGGAAACTGAAAAGATGGGAATGTGATGGGCGTAGTTGACCGTTCCATCCAGCGGGTCAATGTACCAACTCTGCGAGTTGTCGCCTTGGGTCACGCCGCTTTCCTCGGCCATGATGTGACCGCCCGGCCAGCGTCTATTGATTTCTTTCAGCAAAAATTCCTCTGAAGCGCGATCCACCTCGGTGACGAGATCTATCACGCCTTTGTAGGAAACCTGATGTTTCTTGTTGTAACCCTCGCGTAAAATGGAACCGGCGCGGCGGGCCAGTTCTTCAAGCTCAGATAATGTTGGGGATTTCATTTTTGGGATTTGGCTCTTTGCAGATGTGTGTGGACCAGTTCCAGTTCCGCTTCGATGTCGCGGCGGTCGCTGAGGGCCTGTTTGAGGGACGCCTCGAACCCCGGCTTTTCACTGGCAGAGATTGTTTCGAGCAGACGCTCGATGCGCGCAATCTGAGTCTTCTTCTGACTCAATTTGGTTTCCAGCCGCTCCTGATATTTCTCGAAGAACTCGCGTTCCTTCAGCGGTTTGGTCTGCGCGGCGGAACCCTGCTTGAGCAATTGAGCAATGGTCTTGAGCAGTTCTTCCGTGTCTATGGGCTTCTCAATAAATTTCGTCGCGCCGAGGCTCCTGGCAAAGGCCTTGTCTTCGGGCGCAACATAGGTAGCCGAGAGAAAGACAACAGGGATATCGCGCGTCTCGCGGTTGGAGCGCAAATGGTACATCAGGCTGAAGCCATCCATCTTGGGCATCAGGATGTCGGTGATGATCAGCGCCGGCCGCTTTTCCTTCAACATATCCAACGCGTCCTGACCGTTACGCGCGGTCATCACTTCATAGCCCTTGAAGCGCAAAGTCAGTTCGAGCATTTCCAGAATGTGAGGAGTATCTTCAACGACCAGCAGGGTCTGAGACTTATCCATGCCGCTATTCTAGTCCCGATGCCCGCTAACGGACAGACCTAATCTCCGTTCCAAATGCGTTTGCCGAGGGCAGACAAGACAAATTCCACCGCCAGCATTCCGGTTTGATTTTGAATATCGAGAATCGCGTTGACTTCCACGATGTCCATGCCGATCAATTTGCCCGTCTCCGCGATCATCTCGCAGGCCAGATGACCTTCGCGCTGAGTCAGACCGGCGGGGACGGGCGTGCCGACGCCGGGCGCGTGACGCGGGTCCATGGCGTCCATGTCGAACGAAAGATAGATTCCGTCCGCGTCGCGCGAGACGCGCTCGATGGCCTTTTCCATGACGGTCACCATGCCGAAGCGATCAATCTGTTCCATGCCCATGACCATCACGCCGGCCTCGCGCAAGTTGGCTTTTTCGCCCGGGTCGAGGTCACGCGCGCCGATAACGGCCACCCGCTTCGGGTCCAGGACCGGAAGCGGCTCATCCCATAATTGAGTCAGACGCGCGTCCCCGAGTCCGCACAGCGCGGCCAGCGGCATTCCGTGAATGTTTCCAGATGGAGTCGTTTTCTCCGTGTTGAAATCGGCATGGGCGTCAATCCACAGCAGGCCGAGTTTTTTGTGTTTGGCCGCGCCGCGGATCGAACCGAGCGAGAGGCTGTGATCGCCGCCGAGCACAAGCGGAAAATGTCCCGCTTGAATCGAGGTGGCCACCGCGCCTGCCGCGCGCCGCGACATCGGTACGATGCAATCAATGTACTTTAAAGTCGGTTCATCAATTCGGCACATCTCAGCGATGGGCACTTCGATGTTGCCTTTATCTTCAACTGTGTAGCCGAGGGCTTCGAGTTTGTTTTGCAAATGCGCGTATCGTATCGCGCTGGGACCCATATCCACGCCGCGGCGGTCCGCGCCGAGATCAATGGGAATGCCGATAATATCAATTTGCATGTTTCCTCCGGTTGGTCACAGGCGGCTATTGTATCAAAAGAGCCGCTTCGCAAGCGGCTCTTCTTTCTATATGAGTTTGAAGGCATGCAGAATATACAACAGGAGCAGGATGGCGATTGTCATGAAACATCCATGCCAGAAGAAATGAAGGATGAAGCGCACGACGTGCATGACGATGTGGAAAAAGTAGCGCAGGACGATGAAGATTACGATCAATGCGAAAATGAGAATGCCCCATTGAACAACCGAACTGGATAATAGATTGTTGATGTCCATTGTTCCTGCACTTATGCCGTTCGATAATAACCGACATCCACCGAATAGACTCGGCCGCGCTTGATCACCTGCTTGACGAGATTCGTTCCATAGCGATAACCGAGGTGACGATAATCGGGCACGTTGAGAATCAACAAATCGGCTTGTTTGCCCTCCTCGAGCGAACCGATTACATCGGACCTGCGAACGGCGTGCGCGGAATTGATCGTCGCGGCGGCGATGGCTTGCGCGGGAGTCAGTCCCATCGTGCGGCAGGCCAGCGCGATGACAAATTGCATGGACTCGTTCCAGGTGGTGCCCGGGTTGCAGTCGGTGGCGAGGGCGAAGAGTCCGCCCGCTTCGATGATCTTGCGCGCCGGCGTGTATTCGTGTTCGGCGAGTCCAAACGGTGTGCATGGAAGGGAGACCGCGACGGTATCTGACTTGGCGAGCGCGGCGATGTCTGCGTCCGAAGTCTTCACGAGATGATCTGCCGAGGCCGCGCCCAATTCCACGGCCAGCGACGCGCCGCCGAGGTTGTCGAACTCGTCCGCGTGGATCTTGAGCGGGAATCCGAGCGATGCGGCTTTGGTCAAGACCTGACGCGATTGCTGGAGGGTGAAGGCTTTATTTTCGCAGAAGACGTCCACAAAAGGCAGGGGGAGATTCGGCGCGTGAGTCTGCCACCAATCATGGACGGTCGGCAACATCGTTTCGCAGACGAGGTCGGTGTAACCTTGCGGGTCGTCTTTGAATTCGGGCGCGATGGCGTGCGCGCCGAGGAAAGTGATGACGAGGTCCACTGGACTTTCATCCATCAGGGCGAGCAGAGCCTTGAGCAGACGAAGTTCGGTGGCGGTTTGAAGCCCATAACCGGTCTTGGCTTCGGCGGTGGTCGTGCCGTGCGCGAACATGCGAAGCAGGCGCGGACGAGTTTGCGCGATGAGCGCCTCAATGGAAGCCGCGCGCGTTTGCCTGACGGTTGAAATGATGCCGCCGCCCGCGGCGAGGATATCGAGATATGGCGTGCCTGCCATCTTCATCTCGAATTCGCCCGCTCGATCTCCCGCCCAAATGAGATGCGTGTGCGGATCCACAAAGCCGGGCATGACCACGCATCCGCTGGCGTCGAGGGTTGGTTCATCTTTATATGATGCGCGCAATTCATCAGTTGGCCCGACCGCGACGATTTTTTCATCGCGAATCAGCACCGCGCCGTTTTCGATGATGCCCAGCGTGCCGAGGGCGCGTCCGCGTTGCGGGCCGCCTTTGAGGGTCAGGAGTTGGGTGGAGGAGTGGATGAGCATAAATTATTTACTCAACAAAACAAATCCAAGCGCGATAACAGCAGGCAAGGCTTGTATCCAAAAAATTCTTTTGCTGGCAGTGAATCCACCGAAGATACCTGCGACGATGACGCAAAGCAGAAAGAAGATTTTGACTCCAAATCCGTTTGCGCCAAGGAAAAGACTCCAGATCAACCCTGCCGCGAGGAAGCCATTGTAGAGTCCCTGATTAGCGGCAAGAGTCTTCGAATCTTGAGCAAACTCAGGAGTTAAGTTGAATGTTCGACGACCGAACGGCTTTGTCCAAATAAACATTTCCAAGACTAAAAAACCGAGGTGAAGAACAGCCACGATGAAAACTAAAATATTGGAGGCGAGGTAGATAAACATGCAAGTGACCAGTTTTGGTGTTCGAAATTCAACCTTTCGGGGAATAAATTATATAACCACTTGTGCGCGGCTTTTCAAGTAAAGCCATTTGTTTTTCCGACTGAATTTCTATTTGCGGCGCGGGCTTATAGTTGAGGACAATTGCTTCAAGCATTGGGTTGCGATTCTTTTCGCTTGCGCCAACATGATAAAAATGCTCGCGGGTCATAATTGTGAAGCGATATGCGTATTTTTCGATGGCTGGGTTCGAGCGGTATTGGTTGCTGTGCCAGGTGGAAAGGATGAATTTCGCCGGCGTCCTGCTAAGTAAATCATAGAGTTCCTGTTCATCAGGCTCAGACCATGAATTGAAATAATCCACGTGCCTGCCAATGTATGGCGGGTCGCAATAGATCAAGTCATTTTCCGATGCAGAAGAAATTGTCTTCCTGAAATCAGCGCAAACAAATTGCCAATCGTATTGGCTGGTTGCCCGAGTTACATATTTGATTTGGTTTGTAATCTTGGTAATATAAGCTTTGGCAAAACGTTCAGGCTTGTGTCCAAAGGGTACGTTGAAAGCTCCTTTTTTATTGAAACGCATTACGCCGTTGAAGCAGGCGCGATTCAAAAAGAGCAAATCCAACGGCCTGGCATCTTGGTTGAAACGCTCACGCACTTCATAGTAATGATCTTCGCCCTTTGCTCGAAGCAGTGCGCCTTCTTTTTCCAAAAAATCCTTAGCGATCCCTGCTGTGATCTTTCCCTGCTTGATCGCATTGTAGAAATTGATGATGTGCGGATTTACATCTGCAAAGATAGCGCGGCTGTGGCGCACGTTGAATCCAACCACGCCTGAACCCATGAACGGTTCAATCCATGTGCCGTCATTTTTAAGAACGGCATGATCCTTGATCCATTCAACCAATTTTGTCTTGATGCCCTGACATTTCAGCGGCGGGATATTTACAGTCATTTTTGTGCTCGTCTGTTGTTCTTGCGTGCAGGTTTTCTAGCCATTGGGTTGGCAAGTTTTAGGTCTTTCCCGCGATAAACCAAAAATTCTTTAAGCAATGTAATTTTCTTTATTTTGCCGTCTGGTTTCGTAGTTTGAATTTTGCCATAGTTCATCCAATAGTCATCAAACCATTTTTCGCCGAGTTCCTTGAAAACGCCATTGCCTTCTAGCAGGTCACTGATTTTTGTGATACTGCCTATGTTTGCTGTATTCGAGCTACCTTGATAGTCGCTCGCGATTTCCCATTTTTCATGGACGAAGAACTGAAAATTGTTAATCACTGATGTGATTGATTGTAATTCTTCAAGACGATGGGTTTCGGCTTCATAACTTTTCTCAGGGCCGGAGCGCGAGTAAATAATGCCGAGGCAGAAGTGCCCGAGATATTCGTTATATGGGAATTGGATATTCTTATTGCTGTTACGATTGATGAAATATTCTCCATGCGAACCGAGGGTGAAACCATTGCAAAATTCAGGATTGTCAGGAAGGCGGTAGGTCGTTTTTAAGTCAACTGCGAACTTAATGCTTTCATCATCGGCCTTTACAAAGGATAGATCAGGATAATAGTTTTGTTGTTCTGCCAGCACAATGCGGTAGTTATTCTTGCTCGCGAATTCAAGCAATTTTGGAAAAAGATGGATCTCAAGAATTTTCGAAACGATTTTTGTATCAGCAGAAATTGTGTAAATGTTGCGGAAAACATCAATAAAGCCTTTAATTGTCCATTGGTCATCAGGTGTGGAGACATGACTCTTGAGAGTCTCAACGAATTCTCTCAATGCCTGCTTAAATTCAATTTTGATTTCTTCTCGTTTTTGCTTTGGCATCTTTGTCTCCGTAGAGAAATTATACATCACGGAATGACATAAAATATAAAACTGCCCCTCGCGGAGCGGCTGTCGCTTCACTTGCAATCGTACAAAGTCAATCGGCCTCCCGGCCCGGGTTTCATTGGCGCGTTCGTCGAGCCGCGCCACAACGATGAGTCAACCACATTGCATGAAGTCTGCACCCATTGCGCGATCTGCTGTCCGCCGCGGCGGTCATCGTTGAGCAGAACGAATCGCAGTTTGCCTTGCGCGACGTAATCCGCAAATTCCTGCGTGGTCAAAATTGGGTCAGAGCCGGTGAAGCCGCCTATCGCCATCACGGGCCTGCCTGTCAGCAAAATGATCGGCGCGGCGGTGTTTGCGTTCTGCGCCGCGGCCAGATACGTCTCGCCGCTCGAATTGGTTTGCAAATAATTCACCAATTCCGTGTAGTTCGCAAAATTCGCATCAGGGCGCGATTGATGGATGATGTCGGGGCCTGCATGTGGCAGGGCGACGTCGCCGCTGTTCAACGGAGTCGTTGACCACAAGACCGGCGCGGCCAGCAACGCGACCAGCGCGACGATCAACACTTGATGCGCGCCTACATTCATCAGTGGCGGGACCAAACGCATCAGCGCGAGACCGAGAGCGGCCACCGTTGCAAAAAACAGAATCAACGGCACGAGCCATCCCGCCCAACTCGCGAAGTACACGGCGATCACAGCCGATTCAAAGATCGCACTGGCGAGGATCGCGGCTGGAAGAAGCCATCCCTGCCAGCGGCCCGCGACGAAGTCATCGCACAGCGCCATGAGTCCCGCGCCGGCCAATGCCGCGACCGCAGGCGCCAGCATCTCAAGATAGTAGCGATGGAACAAGCCCGCATAGCTGAAGAAGATCGCCATGGGAATCAGCCACAAACCCCAGAACAAAACGAATTGCATATCTTGATTCAGCGGCCAGGTCCATTTGTTGCGCAAGAGGAGCGCCAGCATCATGAACAAAGCCAAAGGCAGAAGCCACGAGACTTGCCCCACGAGTTGTTGATTGAAGAGACGCGTCGCAGATGCGGCGCCAGTCTCATTTCCCATTGGGCCATTGTTGTTTGGTCCATCAGGCTGGTTGGGCGCATTGAGCGGAGGCCGGATTTGCGCGTTGGGGCCGAGTCTATTTGGCGGGGGAAACGGAGGACGGCCTTGAGGGACGAATCCATTCTGATTTGACGGAGGCGGGTTCGAGGGCGGTTGCGAAGCGAATCCATCGTCTGGTTTGCCTGCTTGCGACTTGAGTCCAAGCCAAATCGCGATTTGCCCCATACGTTCGAGTCCGTTGTGGCCGGTGATGAGTTCGGTCACCGTGTTGTTCTGACTCGATCCAATGTATGGACGTTGATCGGCAGGAGTCAAGTCAACTGCCGCCACCCACGCGAAAGAGATGACGACGATCACGAGGGTCGCCAGCGCGAGATGTGAGAATTTTCTAAACCAAGTTGTTTTCGCCGCGAGCAGATACAGGCCATAAAATGCGGGCAGAATCATGTAGGCTTGCAATTGCTTGATGTTAAAGCCAAGGCCGATGAAGATTGCGCCGCCAAGAAGCCATTTGAGCGAGCCTTTTTCCGCGGCAAGCGCGACCGCAACTGCTGACAATAAAAGTGTGAACATCAGCAGTGAGTCTACGGTGTTGTTGCGATCCGTCGCGACCGCAATGGGCGTGACCGCCAGAATCAGCGCGGCGATCAGTCCCGCGTTCGGACCATAATAGTGGCGCACAAGCCAATACAACACGAGGCAGGCTAGCACACCCGCGAGGATTTCCGGAAGCAAAAGTGCCCAGCCCTCAAATCCAAAAATGGACGCGCTGAGGGCTTGGATCATAAATCCAAGCGGGGGCTTGTCCACAGTGACAAAACCGGCGGGGTCGAACGAAGCGAAGAAGAAATTCTTCGCGCTCGTCATCATTGAGAAAACCGTGGAGGCGTAATATAAATTCCCATACCCAACTGCCTGGATGTTGTAGACGCGGAAGAAGAGTGCAACCCCGAGGATTGCAATGAGTGTGAGATAGTGATACCAGCGAGTCTTTTGTGGGTTCATGGTTTCCTTCCTTTCTGCCCCAATGAAACCATGCGGGTGTTAGTTCCGTTTGGCCTAAATGTAAAAAGATTGTAAAAGTGGAAAGAGTAAAGATCATCATCCCATATTTGGACGCGGATGAACGCGGAAAACGTGGATTTTTCTATTGCTCTGCGTTCATCCGCGCTTGTCCGCGTCCACAAAATGCTCTTGAGTGTGATGTTTGTGAATTATTTCTGTGCTGTGGCCCACATGTTGAGCATAAACTCGAAATAACCGAACTTGACTTTGGTCATTTCAAACCCGGCCTGACCGAAGTGCCAGCCGAGCAAAGGCAGAGTATAAGCGAAAGCGTGTTCATGGATTTCCTCCGCACTGACCAAATTGATGCGCGCCATGAACTTGAGCAGTCCGTCCGACCAGGCGGCGGGCGTGGTGAGAATGGTCATGCCACCCGGCTTGAGCACGCGCCGGCTCTCGCGAAAGAGCAAAGCCATGCTATCTGGATTCAGGTGTTCGACGACAGCCAGCAGGGTGACAATGCTAAAGAAGTTATCTTCAAAAGGGAGCTTTGGCGCTTTGTTGAGATCGAGCGTGAAGAACTCGATTCGGTTTTGCGCGGCGGTCTCTTTTGGCATGGGCAATTGGTCCACCGCGAATTTTTCCTGAAAGGAGGTATGAGAGAGGAAATAAGGAAAGGACCCGCACCCGATGTCGAGAATGCGGCCCGCTCGCAGGTCCGCGGGAATGAGGCGGTTGGCGCGTTTTGTGCGAAGTTGTGCGAGCATAGGTTCAAGCAAACCTTTGCCGCGCGTGAGTTTGGTCGGAGTCGAAGTCATCGAATGAATCTTTCGTCTGTGAAATTTTTTCGATTATATCAGTCCGCGTGCGGAGTCTGTTTGAAAATGGCAAGCAGACGCGGCAGGATCACGATTTTCTTTTGCATCTCTGCGAGCGCCAGCACCGCGCAGACGTTGAAGAGCGTTGCAACCAAAGTGACAGCCAAAAAACCGGAGCGTTCGTAAATGAAAGTCGAGATCAACGCGCCGAGGGAACGTCCGAGGCTGAAACCGAGCAGGTTCAATGCAATAGTCGTGGCGCGCGCCTTTGGCATAATTTCGGTCATCATCGGCAGTTGACTGACCACCATGTATTCAAAAGCGATGTAGAAAAAGAAAAGCCCGGCCAGCGCGCCGATTTCCGTGCGTCCAATGAACGGCAAAAGAATGGATGCGAAGATGCAAAGCGTCAAACCAATCGCGACGGCGCGCGGCTTCCCGATCCGATCTGTGCTGAGCGCGACGGCTCCCTCTCCGCTCAATTCGGCCAGCCCAATGACGGCGGACGCGCCGGCCAAAGCCGCGATCTTCAAGCCGAACGAATCTTCAAGCCACACCCCAAAAATGATGTTGACCAGTTCATTGGCCGCGCTCGACCAGAACGCGATGGACGCGCCCGCCAACACCGGCACGGAAGTCAGCGCCGCCCGCCAGTTTTGGCGCGAAGCGTTTGTCGGTTCGTGATGCGTGTCCTGTTTTGGAATCATCCACCAGATAATTGCAAACATCAGGAGGCTGAGGCCGGTGAGGACGGGGAAAGGGGCGGACCAGCCGAAGCGCGCGATCAGCAATCCCATCAGTGGGACTCCAACGATGAACGACAGCGACCATGCCATTTCTGTAATCGCCAGCGTGGTGCCGCGTTGTTCGTACGCGACGCGGTCGCCAAAGTACGCCTGCATCCCCGGGTCGAACATGGACTTGCTGAAAATACCAAAGATCAAAGCGATGGACAATGTGAAAATATTCGGAGCAATTGCGACTGAACCAACACCGATGATGAAAGTGGCAATGCCGGCCAGCATGGCGAATTTTCGTCCGCGCTGATCGGCTATCGGAGCCAGGGCAGGGCTGAAGATCCCAGCCATGTTGCGTCCGGTCAACGCAAAAGAAAGCGTGCGAACATCCACGCCGAGACCTTGCGCGAAGATGGACAGGAACGGATACACCATCCTGTGCAATGTATTCAGGATGATTCGTAAAAGCGTGACAATAAAAAGTTGAGTGCGAAGGTGCATAGGGGGCAAGCATATCATGAAACCCAGACGCATCTTTGTCCAACAAAAAAGTACGGGTTGTACAAGTGAAGTTGTGAATTATTTCACAATAATTACTTTTAGTCCCCCGTTCCTATGACACTCCGCATTGTGAGCAAAGACCATACCTGAGTATGCTTCAAATTGAAATATATGCTTATTTGCATATAGTTCTGAAAGGGTAACGCGATGAACAAAACGCTCGAAACGGAAGTGAACCAATTGCATGCCGAGATTTGCGCCGGGCTGGCGGATCCGACTCGCATCATGATTTTGTATACACTCTCGCAAAGCCCGCGCAATGTGACCGAGTTGTGCAACGAATTGGATATGTCGCAGCCGCTGATCTCGCGTCACCTGAAAGTTTTACGCGAGCGTGGCATGGTCACCACCAAACGGAATGGGACGGTGGTCGTTTACAGCCTTGGCGATAAACGATTGGTTCAAGCTTTGGATTTACTGCGCGCCGCCATGCGCGATATGCTGGCGAAGCGCGCTGAGTTAGCCGAGGCAATTGCATAACGCGCGCAGGCGCGATACCTTTTGACGGAGGCAGAAATGATCGAGAAAAAGAACAAAATGACGCTGGTCGTCCTGAGCGGCGACATGGACAAAGTCATGGCCGCTTACATCATCGCCAACGGCGCGGCCGCGGCGGGGATGGAAGTCATCATGTTCTTCACGTTCTGGGGACTCAAGGCCATCCAGAGGGGCAACCTGACGGGCAAGAGTATCTTCGGGCGCATGTTGGGCGTGATGAACCGCGGCGGCGTGGACGCGATCGGCCCCTCGCGTTTGAACATGGGTGGGATGGGGCGCTGGATGTTCAAACTGATGATGAAGATGCACGGCGTCACACCGTTGAATGAACTGCGCGAGGCGGCCATTGCCCTGGGCGTTCATCTCATTCCATGCCAGATGAGCATGGATGTAATGGAGATCAGTTGCAGCGATCTGATTCCGGAAGCCGAAGAGCCAGTTGGTGTGGCAGTCATGCTGGAACATGCCAACGAATCAAGCATTCAGTATTTCATTTAGTCTTTCATTCGCAAAGGAGCAAAAATGACAGATAAACCCGCTCTCTCTTTGGATTTCAAAGGCCTGCTGTGCCCGATGCCGGTGGTCAAGATCGCCATGGCCATGAAGCAGGTGAAGGTCGGCCAAACGGTTGAAGCAGTTGCCACTGATCCGGGTGTGATGGCCGACATCCCGGCCTGGGCGCGCACCAGCGGCAATGAACTGGTCGAACTCGAGAAGCGCGAGAAAGACATTCGCTTCGTCGTCAAACGCGCCAAGTAGGCGCGGTGATATGCCCGTCGTCTTCAGGATGACGGGCATAAAAAATTGATTGAATATATGGATATGCAGATATGAACATGCTCATGTTCTCACAGTTCCTCGCTCTCGCGGGACTTTTAGCGGGCGTCTACGGAATTTACCGCCGCTACGCTGAGACCAAACGCCGCGCCCTGCCCGCCGATAAATCTCCACTCAAAGGCAATCCACAACATGGAGTCACCTACGCGTTCACCCTTGGCATGATGCCATGGGCCAAAGAATCGACTCGCCTTCACATGATTGCCTATCTGCGCGGCATCGGCTTCCACATTGGAATTTTCACTGCCATCGGCGCGCTGATCGTCAGCCCGTTTTGGGGCTTCTTGCCCGCGGTTTTGAATCTGTCGCTGACGGTCGTGCTTGGAATCGGATCCTTGCTCGGCGCGGCAGGCGGCGTCATGCGACTCACCGAACATAACCTGCGCGGACTCTCGATTCCCGACGATCATTTTGCCGTCTGGCTGGTGACGGTTTGGATGGCGGTATCCGCTCTGGCCGTCTGGAATGAAGCGTTCCTGGTCGCGTTCTATATTTTGTCCGCGATCACGCTGGCCTACATGCCGCTTGGAAAAATCCGCCACTGTTTATATTTCTTTTTCTCGCGCACATTCTTTGGAAAGTTCTTCGGACGCCGCGCGGTTTTCCCGCATCCCGAAACAGCAAAGTAGAGGCCTGCCATGACTGAAACAATCGAACTCGCTCTCAAGACTCTCGAGGCGCAACTCAATCAGCCGCTTGAAACTGCATTGGAAGCCTGTGCTCGCTGTGGACTGTGCGCGGAGGCCTGTCATTACTATCGCGCCGAGCCGAAGGTGGAACACATTCCCGCGTATCGCTCGGAACAGTTGCGAAATGTCTATCGCTACGAGCATGATTTCCTGAGCCGCGTCTTTCCGGCGTGGACCGGCGCGAAGAAACTCGACGAGGTCACGCTCGCGAATCTCTCCGAGATGGCCTACAGCCAGTGCACATTGTGCAGACGATGCACGGTCAATTGTCCGCTGGGCGTGGATACGCCGCTGATGATGCGCGCCATCCGCGCCATGGCAACCGCGACCGGCAACGCTCCTGAAATTTTGGTCATGCTGGCCGACGCCGCGATTGAAAAAGGCAAAGACCCCTCATTCTATAAAGATATGTTCCTTGAGCAGATCAGGGAAATGGAAGAACAACTGCGCGACATCACCGGTGATCCGAACGCGAGCATTCCCGTTGAAAAGCAGGGCACGAAGATTTTGTATGTGCCGCTGGCAGGCGCTCATACCATCCTGCCGCCCGCGGTGGTGTTCAACGCCGCAAAGGAAGATTGGACTCTTTCGATTTTTGAAGCCGCGAACTATGGCGTATTTCTTGCGGATGTAAACCGCGCCAAAGCCGTTGCAAAACGCATCGTGGACGAAGCCAACCGCTTGGGTGTGAAGGAAATCGTCATCGCTGAATGCGGACATGCATATGCTTCATACAGATGGGATGTGCCGAATTGGTTCGCGGGCCAGTTCGATTTCAAAGTCCGTTCGTTGATCGAAGTGCTGGCGGAATATATTCGGGACGGCAAAATCAAAGTGGACCCAACCGCCATCCCTGAAGGCGTGACGTATCATGACTCGTGCAACCTGGCGCGCAATGGCGGATTAATTGAAGAGCCGCGCTATGTGTTGAACAAAATCACCACCGACTTCCGTGAGATGACTCCCAATAAAGCCGAGGCAATTTGTTGTGGCGGCGGTGGCGGACTGGTTGCTCTCGCCGAATACACCGAACGGCGGCTCGCGGCGGGCAAACCCAAGGCGGATCAAATCAAGAAGACCGGTGCGCGCGTGGTCGTGGCGGCCTGCGAGAATTGCCGTCTGCAAATCGGCGATCTGAATGAGCATTACAACTTGAATGTGAGAATTACGGCGTTGACCGATCTCGTGGTGCGCGCCATGAGATTACCCAAACCACTGCCGGGCACGGAAGCGGAACATTTATTTGAAGGTGAAGGCGCGTTGGTGGAGAAGTAGTCTAAAAGTCTAACAAGTTCAACAGGTCTGACAAGTCGTTTTGCGCTTTGTCAGACTTGTTGGTTATTAAAGGGTGTTAACTTGACGTTCAATTTCATTTGCAGCGGAATAAATCTTTTGAAATTCATCACCTGAGATATAACTTTGATCGAGTGCCGCATAAAGTTGAGATTGAACTTCCGAGATGGATCGCCATGAAAAACTCAAAAATCGGATGAGCTCTGCGTCAGAACCCGCGCCAAAACCCTCAGCGATATTGCTCATGACCGACACGGCGGCGCGGCGGATTTGGTCACGTAAACCGAAATCGCGTTTGAAATCCGGAAGGTTAGTAGCAGAATAAATCAACTTAACCAATTCTCGCGCAGACTGCCAGACGTGCATATCTTCAAAGCGTTTGAAGGTTGGCATAATTCTCCTTGTTCATGACCTGTTGGACTTGTATGATTTAAAGACTAATGTAAGAAAATATGCCGCCAGCCACGTGAGCAAATTCAGCGCGATAAAGAATCCAATGATCTGCCAATCGCCCGAGTTGAAGATGGGAGAGGGAGGCGGGTGCATCACATAGGTCGCGGCGGAGAATGCCAGGCGCAGAACAATAATGAAGACGAGATTAGCCGCGGAAGTCAGCCAGTTGACATTGATGATCCACAGTCCGATTTGCAAAAGCAGACCGACGATGGCAAAAGTCAATGCGAGGCGGAAGCGCGGCTCGGCGAGGAAGAGTCCGTTCCAGTTGGTTTCCATGGCCCACAGCGAGAGGGGGATATACGTGATCCAGAAAAAGATTCCGGTGCGGCCCAGCGCGGCAGACCAGGCGTGGAAAAATTCCTTTTGCGCAATCAAGGCCGGAAGTCCCGCGAGACCCGCCGCGAAGAAAACAAGCTCCGCTGTCAACACCCACGCGCCATGCAGGTAAACAATCCGCACGTTTGATCCGAGCGTCTCCTCTTCAGGCCCGGCAAGCGCGAGCAGGCCGATCAATATCACAACGATGACAAATTCAATTAATGGCCAATGTTTTGATTTCAACATATACAGATTCTATCAAGGATGATCTGAAACATTTGTCCTGAACCCACACAAAAAATACATAATTTTCTCATGACATTTTATGGCTCCAGGATTATCATACATACAACAAAGGAGATATGGAATGAGTAAAGTTTGGAAATGGATCCTTGGGATCGTGATTCTATTGATGATTGTCGCCGCGGTGGTCGGCGTGATCTACGTGTTGCGAACTCATCCAGCCGTTGCGTTCGCGCCGCGAAATGTTCCGTTCAGGCCGAATGCTCCCAGCGGGTATGGCCCGATCATGCATCATCGCGGATTTGGATTCCCGTTCTTCGGCGGCTTCCGATTGTTGGGCAGGTTGGTGGAATTGTTCATCTTTGCGGGATCGTTGTACTTTGCCTATTGGCTCGGTAAACGCAACGCCCGCATCACTCTGGACCCTTCGCCGGGCTCAGGGCAACGCCCGAAGCCGGCCGCGCCAATGAACGAATCGGATTCAACTCCCAAGCGCGGACGTAAAGTCGCGAAGAGCGAATAATTCTAAAATGGATGTTTCAGCAGGAGCGGAGCGTTGCTCTGCCCCTGCAATTTTTAATGGGATGAAATCGGACAATCGTAGTATAATTTAGAACATATATTCTGACGGTTCGCGAAAGGAGACTGCGATGAGCAAAAAGGTGATGGTCCTGGTCGGGACCAAGAAGGGCGGCTTTATTTTCTCCAGTGATGCTAAACGGAAGAATTGGCAAGTCAGCGACATTCACTTCAAGAGTTGGAATGTGATGCACATCCAAATGGACCCGCGCGATCAGCGCCTGCATGTGGCAACCAGTCACTTTGTGTATGGGCCGACAACTCATTACTCTGATGATTTTGGAAAAACGTGGATTCAAGCCAAACAGGTGCCAACGCTGACTCGGCCTTCCAAATCCGGCAGGCCGGCCAGCACAATGGATGAGGCATTCCGCTCCGAAGGCGGGGAGAGCATCAAGAACAAGCCCGAGAAAATGATTCAGGTGTGGAACATCAAGCCTGGGCGCGAGAGCGAACCGAATGTCTTGTATGCGGGCGCGCAACCTGCTTCGTTGTTCGTGTCAAAAGATCGCGGCGAGACGTGGACACTCAACGAGAATCTCTACGACCATCCCCAGCGCGGCCAGTGGAACCCGGGCGCGGGCGGGTTGTGCCTGCACACTATTTTGCTTGATCCAACGAATCCGAATCGCATGTACATTGCTGTTTCTGCGGCGGGCTGTTATCGCACCGACGATGGCGGCGTGACATGGAAGCCGCATAATAAAAATGTCCGCGCCGATTTTATGCCCGATAAATTCCCGGAGTTTGGGCAATGCGTGCACAAAATGGCTATGCATCCATCCAACTCGAACGTGTTGTTCCAGCAAAATCATTGCGGCGTGTATCGCAGTGACAATATGGGTGAAGACTGGATTGACATTGGTGAGGGTAAACTTCCGGCCCGTTTCGGCTTTCCGATTGCGGTTCATCCCACCGAACCAAAGACAATTTACATTGCGCTCGAAGAAAGCGACGAGTATCGCATGAGCGTGGACGGGAAGTTCTCCGTGTGGCGCAGTAAGGATGCGGGCGAGTCATGGCAGAGGATGTCGAAGGGCTTGCCGGAGAAAGCGCATCTGGTCGTCTTGCGTGAAGCGATGGCGACGGACACATTCGAGGATGCAGGGATTTACGTTGGCTCCGATACGGGCCAGTTGTTTTATAGCCGCGACAACGGCGAGAATTGGGAAGTGATGGCCGATTTCCTGCCACCGATCTATTCGGTGGAGGCGACGGTCGTTGATTCGTAACTACGAAGACTTGCACTGACCCTGTCGAAAGCGACATGAAGAGCATGAAGGAAAAAAAGACGAAGGCCATTGACCTTCGTCTTTTCAGTTGCCGGACGAGCACAGTGCACTTGCCGTCTAGAGTGGTTTGAAGCGCATGAGCCAGAGGATGACGGCAAGACCGAGAATCCCCACAATGGAGACGATCATGGCGTTTGGAGCGTTGCGCGCATCGTCGAATTCTTTTTGCGCGGCGGGGAGACTTGTGTTGGTCCTCTTCGCTTCGATGAGATTGAGAATCGCATCCCAAATCCGTTTGTAATACATCGCGCCATATTGGTACATCGCCCACGAGATGGCGAGGAACACTACCAGCGAAGCCCATACCCAAACTTTATTGAACCAACCGGCGAGATAAGCCGCGGCGAGACCGAATAACCCCATCGCCAGCGTGAGATAGCGGACATATTTTACATCGGGCACGATGTTGAAAAAGGTGAGCGCTTTTTCAGGGTCGGGTTCGCCGCGAAATTTCAACATTGCTGCGGCGTGGACGCCATGTGCGAGCATGAAGAGAAATGCGAAGAGGATATGCAGAAAGACCAGCCAGTTGTACATGTTCCACTCCTTTACCGATAATTTGATACATAGAACACGAGGTATATGAAAAAGTGACAGTCGCCCACAACGTGACTGTCACTAAATTCATTGTTTTAGCGTTCTATACCTGACCCGATGCGGGGTGGGGTCTTTGCCGAATTTTTCTCTCATCATCGCTTCGTAATCAGCCCAGTTGTCTTGCGGAGTGCGCCGCACCAAACGGGTAGGATTATCTCCTTAATCAGACCAACCTCGCCCGAGAGCAAATCCTATTAAGTCAAGTGCGACGCACTCGCGGCCACTGTTTCAACATCCGATACTTGACCCGATGCGGGGTGGGGTCTTTCCCGAATTTTTCTTCCATCATCGCTTCGTAATCCGACCAGTTGCCGATGTATATCGTTGCGGCGGAGGTTTTGCGCTTCAAGTATAATCAAAAGAAAATGAAGACCACGCAATACTTTCAATACACCCGTCAGCGATCTGACCGCGCCGTGATTCGAGACGAATGGATCGAGCGGGTCATTCCACACTTCACGTAGTAAGCCATGCGGATCAAATACTTTGAAGATACCGATACCACACTGGTTGAACTTTCCACCAACCCGCCTGTGGAGACGCGCGAATTAAACGAAAACATCTATCTGGATTTGGACAGCAGCGGCAATATCGTCAGCATCACGATTGAACATGCCAGCGCGTCCACTGACATGCGGGAGTTTCTATTTCAGAGAATACCAGCGGCGGCGTCCACGTAAGACAGAGCGTCCCGAAGGTGATGAGCCTTCGGGACGGTTTGTTTATCGCTTCAATGTTCGATATTTGACCCGATGCGGGGTCAAATCTTTCCCAAACTTTTCCCTCATCATCGCTTCGTAATCGGACCAGTTGCCGATGTACATCTTCGCCACCGAGTCGCCTTCAAAGACGATGAGATGCGTGCAGATGCGGTCGAGGAACCAGCGGTCGTGAGAGACGACGAGCGCGGTGCCTGCAAATTCTTCGAGGGCTTCTTCGAGGGCGCGCAGGGTGTTCACGTCGAGGTCGTTGGTCGGCTCGTCGAGCAGAATCACATTGGCACCTTCGGTCAGGGTCTTGGCGAGGTGGACGCGGTTGCGCTCGCCGCCTGAGAGAACGCCGACCTTCTTCTGCTGATCTGCGCCGAGGAAGTTGAACGAGGCGCAATAGGCGCGGGCGTTGATTTTCCGCTTGCCGAGTTCGAGCGTCTCCTGTCCCTGCGAGATTTCTTCATAGACGGTCTTTTCGGGGTCGAGCGTGCGGCTCTGGTCGGCGTAGGCGAGTTTGACCGTCTCGCCGATTTTGATCGTGCCGCTGTCGGGCGTCTCTTTGCCGACGATCATCTTGAGCAGAGTCGTCTTGCCTGCGCCGTTCGGACCCACTATCCCGACGATGGCGCCTGGGGGAACGGACGCCGTAAAACGGTCCAGAATGAGGCGGTCTTCATACGATTTGGTCACGTCTTTGAATTCGATGACCACGTCGCCGAGACGCGGACCAGGCGGGATGTAAATCTCCAGGTCTTCGCGGCGTTTCTCGGTCTCCTGCGAGAGCAGTTTTTCGTAGGCGGCGACGCGCGCCTGTCCCTTCGCCTGCCGCGCTTTGGGCGACATGCGAATCCATTCGAGTTCGCGCTCCAGCGTCTTCTGGCGTTTCGATTCGGATTTCTCTTCGAGGCGGATGCGCTCCCGCTTTTGTTCGAGCCACGAGGAGTAGTTGCCCTTCCAGGGGATGCCGTAACCGCGGTCGAGTTCGAGAATCCAGCCCGCGACGTTATCGAGGAAGTAGCGGTCGTGCGTGACGGCGATGACCGTGCCTTTGTACTCGCGCAGATGATGTTCAAGCCACGCCACCGATTCGGCGTCGAGGTGGTTGGTGGGCTCGTCGAGCAGGAGAATGTCGGGTTCGGTGAGCAAGAGGCGGGTCAGCGCGACGCGGCGTTTTTCTCCGCCCGAACAAATTTTGATGGGCGTATCGGCGGGCGGACAGCGCAGCGCGTCCATCGCCAGTTCGAGGCGGCTGTCGAGATTCCAGGCGTCGTGCTTGTCGAGTTCTTCCTGCAAGCGGGCTTGCTCGGCGACGAGCGCGTCGAAGTCGGCGTCGGGTTCGGCAAACTTGGCGTTGACTTCATCGAAGCGCGCGAGCATATCCACGATGGGCTGCACCGCTTCGCGCACCACTTCGATGACGGTCTTGCTTTCGTCGAGTTTCGGCTCCTGCTCCAGCAAGCCGACGGTGTAGCCCTTGCTCATGGAGATTTCGCCGACGTAGTCTTTGTCCACGCCTGCCATGATGCGCAGTAACGTGGACTTGCCCGCGCCGTTGAGACCGAGCACGCCGATTTTCGCGCCGTAGTAGAAGCCGAGGGAGATATCGCGCAGGATTTGTTTGTTGGGAGGGACAATGCGTCCCACGCGGTTCATGGAGTAGATGACTTGTGTGGTTTCGTTAGACATGGGTGTTGGTAAGTGGTAATTGGGGATTGGGGGGTATTGTATCAGAGAGTGGGGAAGGATGAATGATGAAGGATGAATGATGAATCTTTAATCGCGAAGAACGCAAAGAGCGCGAAGGGCATTGGAAGTTGGGCGCCCTTTTGATGAAGGATATGTAAGTTGTCTGCCTGTGGGTGAAAAGTATTACATTTTCGATCTTGACTTACAAATTAAATTAGTGTAGTATTTATACGAACGAAGGAGAGATTTGAAATGGAAACTTACGCAACCGTAAAAGGTCAAATTGTCATTCCCGCGACACTGAGGCGGAAATACGGGATTAAGAACGGCACAAAGATCATCGTCACTGACATGGGCGATGCGATTGTCTTGAAACCTGTGACCGAACAATATCTCAAAAGCCTGCAAGGTTCGCTCAAAGGCAAGGGTGGATTGAAAATGCTGATGGAGGAACGGCGCAAAGACAAGGAAAGGGAAAAATAAACATGGCGACCAAAGTCCTTGACTCGTATGCGTTGATGGCTTTCTTTGAAGACGAGCCAGGCGCGGACTTCGTGAGGGGGCTGATTCACAAAGCCGTGGAAGGCGACACAAACCTGCTGATGACCGTCGTCAATTTGGGGGAGGTCTGGTATGCCATTGCCCGCGCCGACTCCCCTGAGATTGCGGATCAGTATGTTCACGAGATCAAGGGAATGGGAATTGAAATTGTGGAGGCGGATTGGAATTTGACCCGTCAAGCCGCGATGTTCAAATCTGGCGGGAATATTTCGTATGCCGATTGTTTTGCAGCGGCGCTGGCGAAGTTAAAAAAGGCAGAACTTGTCACTGGCGATAAGGAATTCAAGTCGCTGGACGGTGAAATTAAGATTGCTTGGGTTTGAGAAAGAGTGAATCACATGAAAGAGTCTGATGATATTAGTCAAGCAAAAATGGTCTTGCTTGCGATATACAGGGTATCTCAAATGGTTGGAAACCGAATTCCATTTGAAGATTTGGTGGTTCAGGCATGGAAAGACTACCCAGATCAATTTAGTTTACGTAATCATCCAGAACACCCTGATTCTTATCGAGTCTATAACAGAATTTACACAACACTTATTACTGAACGATGGCTTGTGTCTCTTCGAAAGCAAGTATACAGATTGACAGATAAAGGCATAGAAATAGCAAGAGAACTAGAATCCCGTAGTTCGGTTAAAGAAGAGAAGATTAAAATTAACAACCTTACTAGAGATGAAGAAGAGTTTTTTAATCATGCAATTAAGTCTCGAGCATTAGCAACTTGGAAACAAAATAAGAAAGTGGATCTAATTGATTACGATGCTAGACTGTTCTTTCAATTTAGTACAGGAACTCCCATTAGGGAAAGAAAAAGAAAGCTTGAAAATGCACAAGATGCCATTCAAAAAGCCCTTGCACTAGAGCTACCTGAAGCTGTAAATTTGAATGATTTGTTTCAGTTTTTTATCAAGAAGTTCCCATCTTTGTTCGAGGAGAGTTAATTTATGGCAAACAATACTGGTCGAACTATCCAAACAAAAATTCATCCAGATTTTCTTGATACAGTAGGGAAATCTTTCAAGTTTAAACACGGAAAGGGAATCGCTGAATGGTTGAAAAATTCCCTTGACCAATACTTACGTCTTTTGAAAAGCAAAGAAGAATCTTTAACAGGTAATTGGCCAGTGGTTATTCATCTGATTGATGGCGCAAATCAATCAAAAGGCCCAAACTTAGCTGTTGTTGATTTTGGGGGTACAAACTATCATGAAATCGAAAAATTCTTCCTGTATTGGGGAGATACATCAGCCGCCACGCATGGAAAAACAATCAAAGATGTTGCGTTAACAGGCGGACACGGAAATGGCGGAAAATTTTACATGCGTGAAATGTGGCGCGATGGCGCACGATTCTTAACATGGAAAAAAGGAAAGGCTACAAGTTTAGTTGTCCAAAAAACGGATAATGGAGAAACAGGATACTTTGAAGTTGAAGATAAAAATATGTCTTGGCAAGATGCCTTAAACTTGGCTTTGCCTACGTCTGAGCACCTTGGTGGAACTCATGAAATTATTGAACACCTTCAAAGCAATCTAACCAATATTTTCAACGAGCTTGAAACTCAAAAAAGAGGCTTCTCTGTGATTGTTGGGCGCCGAGCAGTTCAAACCATGTCATCAAACGATGTGGTTGTTGGCGGCCGATGGAAGCACCAACAATTGATAGATGAAATCTGTGATGCACAACAAGCAAGAAGACCAATCAGAGAATTGAATATTATGGTTTTTGTAAATGGGCAAGTCAAAATTGACCGTTTAATGCCATATTCGATTGAAGAAGATGAAAATTGGCCAAGTGAAACTCATGTAGTTCCTGGAACGGTAGTCACAGCATTAAAGGCTGGATTGCTAGATGCAGGTATGTTTACAGTCTATAAATCTGCTAATCAACTGACTGGAAGATTGAAAGACCTAAATTCATTGTTTATATCTGATAGTAAAGGCAATCCTATAGCGTCTTATCCCATCCATGAATTATCGTTCCCAGGACATTCTCCGCTTCTTAGTTTTATTCATGGAGAACTTCAACTGAATTTTCCAGAAATCTCACAGATAGTAACCAATGATCGAGAGCGCCTTGTTGATTCACCTACAACCCAAGCGATTCTCGAATTTGTTGCTGAGAAAATTTGGGACCGAATTAAGATTATTGAAAAAACTGCTCGCGAAAACAAAATCAAGCAAGATTTGGATCTTGCTGCCAAACTCAATGAAACTTTGAATAAACACGCCCAACGTTTTCTACAGCAGGTTCAAACCGAAATCTTGGTTGACTACGTATCCAACGATTCTGGGGGAGGCGCAGGTAGTGGAGGATCGGGAGATGGTGGTGTTCGCACTGGTTCTGGAGGAAAAGGGAAGAGAAATGAAGGTAAAGGTGGCGGAAAAGGGCAAGGTGGAGATGTGGAAACTCCAGGCGAAGCAAAACGTGTTCAGCGGTCACGATTCCCGCAAATGTTATTGAGCGGGCGGGATCCAGACCCTTCTCGAGATGACGCAGAAACCAAGGATTTAACTGACCGTCACCCTCCTTTATACCAAGGCGATATTGATAGAACGTTTAATGTTTGGTGGTTGAACACAACTCATCCTTATGCCGCAAATGCTCTTAAAAAAGCGGGCGGACCGAAGGGCTTAGCTTTTAAGAGCCATCACCTTTCAATGTTTCGTGACATGGTTCAAAGAGAAGCATTAAGAATCCTTCAAAGGAGGAAGCAGAACTTCCTTTGGATAGGATAGAAAATGAACTCGATGAAATCTCAAATAGATTCTTAGCTGAATTACCTATTGACCTTGTGGAAAGCCTGTTAGAACAAGACGAATAAAGCCAAACAATGGTGATTTTTAAGTCCCTTTCCCAGATTTATTCTATGCTTCGGTTTGACCCAAGACTCTGGCAGGTCTTGGAAATGCGAGTTGACAAATCGATGACTTTAGAAGAAATCGGGATTCACTTCAATGTGACCCGTGAACGAATTAGACAAATCGAAAGAAGAGCATGGGATCAATTTAACAAGCATAAGATAATAATTACGCCGATTTTTGATTTATTGGAGCGAAATTTCAAGCAAGGAAGTGAAAGCAGAGAAGACCTTGTATCTATCACTACTGGTATTTTGATAAAAAATGACTGCGTTGCAGACAAAAGTGACATAGAAAAAATTATTTTATTGACCAGAGCATTGGTTCTTTTAGATCCTGAACTCAACAAAAGCAGCTATGTTGAAAAACATTGGCCACAATTCAGTTACTTTGTTTGCAAAATTAATCCTCCTGTGACTAGGCACTACAAAGCCGCCGAAGCTGTTGAAGAAGAAAAAGAGAGAAATAGAAAATTATCATACAAAGAAATTGCTTACCAGATTCTGCGTAACGAAGCGCAGCCTTTGCATTGGTCGGAGATTGCAAATCGCGCCTATCACTTGAACCGCAGGGATTCGTTTAATTCAACAGCACTTTATAACGCGTTGATGAGTCATCCACAGATATTTGTTCGTGTGGATTCTGGAACCTATGCCTTGATTGAGTGGGGATTTAATCAAGTAGACACTTACCCAGATATTATTGCTTCAATTCTAAAAGCTTCGAAGAAGCCTTTATCTGCCGATGCCATATATCACAGAGTTAATGAGATACGACCAGTAAAACAATCGACATTAATAATGTCATTGGATATGCACCCAAGATTTTATAGGTCACTTGAAAAAACCTATGGATTGAGAGTATGGCTTCCTCCGCGTGAAAAACAGACATTGCGAACACCCGAGTGGCGTGTGGAGGATAGCGACTCTTATAAAAGGCTTGAACAGGCAAGTCAAAGAGGATACGATATCGAAAATATGATTCAGGAAGATTTAGATGATGGCTAACTCTAACACTATTGGAATCGTAGGTCCAAACGTAGGAGGGAAGAGCCCTTCGACTGCGGGTCTCGATACGCCCGACGAGCGCGGGCTATTCGACCCTCCGCTCAGGACAGGGCGCAGGGAGGGACCTATCCCCCCGCCCGCTTCGACGCGCCCTTCGGGCAGTCAGCGCGGCGCTTCTCTTAGCTGGACTTTATCCATATGATACTTGAAAGAAGGTCCGCGTAGAGCGGTGTCAACATCCCAATTTTAGTACCAATTGAAAGTAGATGGCGACATCCATGACTTGCAGAAAGAGGAAGATGAACGGCGGGAGAAGGTGTTGCCCCCTACGCTTCGCTTCGGGGATGCTTCGCGATCCGCGCTGGGGTTGAGGGTGATCCGCTTTAGGAACGATGAAGTTGAAAGGGATGCTTCGCGATCCGCGGTGGTGAGGAGGATCAGGGAAATGATTTCGACTCGCCAAATATGATTCGTCAGATCGCCTTCTCTTTTTCTAGCGCGTGAACTCCGCGCACAGGATTCCAAAATAGACATTGACTTCGTAGGAAAGTAATTTTGCCTGCATCGGGTTTTCTTTCAGCGCACCCGCAAGGATCAATGTCGGCCACAGGCTGTCGGGCTTGCCATCTTCCACAAGTTTTGGATCAGCGGATAGGAGCTCATCGAGACGATTCGAGCGGATGATGTCCTGCATCCAGGCATCATATTTCGCGGAAGCGGGATTGAGACCGTACGGTCCGTGCGCGTCATGCGCATGACCCTGGTCGGCGCTGGCGATGAGGGCGATTCGTTTGTCTGACGCCTTGATCACGCGTCCGAGGGCGCGGCCAAAGTCATAATGGAGTTGATAAGGTAAAGTCCGCATGGGGCTGATGTGAACGAGTTTCGGTTTCGGCTCGAAGCGATGGCCGAGAAAATATAAAGGCACCACCGCGCCCCAATCCAGCGGGACAAAGCAATCGGGTCCCGCGCTGGCGCCGTAAATATAGCGCACGACCGGCACATTCATCTGAGTCGCTTCGTCTGCAATCGCGCTGGCAAGCGCCGCGTCCATTTCGAAATCCAATTTCACATCCGCTGACCAATCCGCGGTGGCCCGCTCGGCGATGGAAACACTCAACGCGCCCTGCACGCGGAATCCGTGCGGATTGATGAGGACAATGACTTCGGGAGATAAGGCTTGGAGGGCCGCGCCCATTTGCGTCAGGGATCGACGCGTGAGCATGACTTTGTTTGGATCGTCAATCAAATCCCCGGCATGAGGCGCGATGCAGGCATAGATCAAAGGCATGTTGAACTCTCCAAATACAAACGGGCGGACTCGAGTCCGCCCGTTATTTTATGGCTTCACTTTGAAATTCTGCGATGCGGAAATGTCGTTGGGGCTGAGCACGTGCAGGGTGATGGTGTAATTTCCACAATCGGCTTTGTATGCGCCGGGGTCGGGCGCGCTCTTTGTGCCCGCGGCTTTGAAGGTGATGCTTTCCGGCGAGGTGGTGTTCGATTTATCTCCCGTGATTTCCCACTGGAACGTCACTTTGGTCGCGCCATTGGTAGTGATCTTGCCGCTGAACTCGATCACGTTCGGCCCGCCGCAATATACCGGGCTGGCAACGGAAGCGCCCACCGTGACTTTAATGACAACCGCCGCGGGTGGTGGAATAACGGGAAGGCCGGCAAGATTTCCTGATGTGGTGACAACACTGGCCGCGACCCAGCAGAACTGACCGGAATTGTGCGGGTCCCTCACATACCACCAGCTCGAGTCGTCGTTGCGGCCTGCGATCTGCGCGACCTCTCCCAAGTTGATGTAACTGACCGCGCTATATCCAACATCTGGACCCGAACGGCAATTCACATTGGCGGAAATCGGCGTGACTTCGGGAATGACGGGCGTTGGAACGATGGTCGCGGTCGGCGAGAGAGCAGGGATCGGAGTAAATGTTGAAGTCGCCGAAGCCAGGGGAGCGGGGCCTCCATTTGAATTTTCATTGCCTGCCGGCGCCTGCGTGGACGGCACAAACATCGGGAAATTACATGCAAGGATCAACACGGCCGCAAAAATTATGGCAATCAGTCTGTGCGTTTTCATTCTGCCTCCATTCACGATTATGCGGCTTGATCCTTTGCGCGGCAATAGGATAAAAGAACTGACGTGCCGCTTGTTAAACCTGAAATTTTTTTCAACGCGAATGCCGCGAATTTGCTTATTTACACAATTGGCGTTTGAGTTGATTATTTCAACATTGGCATTTTTATGCCGTGACGTTTCGCGGCGGCGATGGCTTCTTCATAGCCCGCGTCGGCGTGTCGCACCACGCCCATGCCGGGATCCGTCGTCAGGACTCGTTCCAATCTGCGAGCGGCCTCCGGCGTTCCGTCCGCCACGATGACTTGTCCCGCGTGTTGCGAATATCCCATGCCCACGCCGCCGCCATGATGGAAAGAGACCCAGGTCGCGCCGCCCACCGCGTTGATCAACGCGTTGAGGATGGCCCAGTCCGAGATCGCGTCCGAGCCGTCTTTCATGGATTCCGTTTCGCGGTTCGGCGATGCGACCGATCCCGAATCCAAATGATCGCGCCCGATCACGATCGGCGCTTTGACGATTCCCTTCGCGACCAGTTCATTGAACTTGAGTCCGGCTTTCACGCGTTCGCCGTAACCGAGCCAGCAGATGCGCGCCGGCAGTCCCTGGAACGGAACTTTCTCGCGCGCCATCTTGAGCCAGCGATGCAGATGCGCGTCATCGGGAAACAATTCGCGGATCGCGTCATCGGTGCGATAAATATCTTCGGGGTCGCCCGAAAGCGCAACCCAGCGAAATGGTCCTTTGCCCTCGCAAAACAACGGACGAATATACGCGGGCACGAAGCCGGGGAACTCGAAGGCGTCGGTCACGCCATGGTTGTACGCCTGCTGGCGGATGTTATTTCCATAATCAAAAACTTCCGCGCCGGCGCGCTGGAATTCCAACATGGCCCGCACGTGCTTTGCCATCGAAGCCATCGCCATCTGTTTGTATTTGTCAGGGTCGGATTTTCGTAACTCGTCCGCCGCGGCCACTGAAAGTCCGGAAGGAACGTACATCAACGCCTCATGCGCGGACGTTTGATCGGTCACCACGTCTGGAATGACTCCACGCTGAAAGAGTTCGTTGTACACATCTGACGCGTTTCCGATCAACCCAACAGAGAGCGGCTTCTTCTCTTTGACCGCGTCTTCCACAAGAGTCATCGCTTCTTCGAGTTCATCCACCACGGTGTCAACATAGCCGATGGCGCGGCGGCGTTCGGCGCGGTCTTTGTCCACTTCGACGATGAGGCCCACGCCTTCGTTCATGGTGATGGCAAGCGGCTGTGCGCCGCCCATCCCGCCGAGACCGGCCGTGAGCACGAATTTGCCTTTGAGCGAATCCCAGCCTTTGAGTTTTGCCAGCGCGCCGAAGGTTTCGTATGTGCCCTGCAAAATTCCCTGCGTGCCAATGTAAATCCATGAGCCGGCGGTCATCTGGCCGTACATGATGAGTCCCTTTTTGGCGAGTTCGTCGAAGTGTTCCCATGTGGCCCAATGCGGCACGAGGTTCGAGTTGGCGATCAATACTTTCGGCGCGTCTTGTGAGTCCTGAATATGACCACCGGCTTGCCGGATTGAACGAGAAGCGTTTCATCGTCTTCGAGATTCTTGAGCGATTCGAGAATTGCGTCGAAGGCCTCCCATGAACGCGCGGCCTGGCCGCGCCCGCCATAGACGACGAGGTCTTGTGGCCGCTCGGCGACTTCAGGGTCGAGGTTGTTTTGGATCATGCGATAGGCGGCTTCGGTGAGCCACGATTTGCAGGTGAGTTGGGTGCCGCGCGGCGCGCGGACGGTGCGAGGGGCAGACATGGATTCTCCTTTGAAAAAAATTCCTCCCGGCTATTATACGCCGAGAGGAATATGCATCCGATTTATGGGAGCATCTTGATTTGATCGGTCATGAAATCATAACTATTGATGAGTGCATCCTTTAAATCAGTCGTGGTGGTCAGAGTAAAGGCCAATGTGCCGCTCTTGACCTTGAAGGCAATGATTTTTTGATAAACCTTCACCGTTGCGCCGGAGATGTCTTTTGTCGTCCAATTTATTTCCATAATCGCCACAGGAATTCGAGTGGAAGTGAGACCGACGTCCGCATATCCGATCTTGGCTCCCTGCAGAATCGTTTTTGGAAGGTCTTTCTTGGCTTGATCAATTTCCTGCTGAAGAGTCAGCGCGCTGGTTCGATCCCAGCTGATTAAAAAGTTGGTGAGAAAACTTCTCTGGAAATGCTCGGGGGTGATGTCCGCTCCGACCAGGCGATACACTTTCGGATCGGCTTTTTGGAATTGGGTGAGGAAGTTCTGAAGTTTCGGATCGGAGGCTTCAGGCAATCCCCACGCGTCCAAAAATTCCTGCTCGTTGATGCGAACGACCAGCCAGCCCGATGGCACCACGACGGAGTATCCGCCTTGTTGATCCATGAAAAGATATGCCCCGTCGCTTTGTTTGGTCAGTGTCGTGCCTTCCGCGGAAACGCGCGGGGTTGGAGTCGCTGTCTCGGTGGGGGTCGCCGTTTCGGTCGGGGGGAGAGGCGGAGTGTTTGTCGCGATCAGCGCGGTTTGCGTCGCGGCGGCGTTGGCGGTCCCCGCGACAATCGTCGAAAGCGAATTGGCATCCAATGGGCCTGAGTCAATTGGTGCGGAAAGACCGGGTATCGCGCAGGCAAGACTTGTGACAATCAATGCAGTCAACAGAGCGATGAAATTGGCCTTGTTCATGTTTTCCTCACTGAAAAGAAAATGACCTCCTGAAGTTCTCAGGAGGTCATTTTACCTTGAATTCGATGTGTTTCTAGTTTTGCGCGAGTAATTGCGCAAAGTTGGTTCCCTTCAGCCGGTTCACCAATTCCTCTTGCGCCTCGCACCAGACCGGCTTGAGCGGGCAATCGCTGTCGAAAGCGCAAGCGCCGTCCTCGCCGACGCATTGATTCAACTGGATCGGACCATCAATGGCTTCGATGACTTCCAGCAGCGTGATCTCTTTTGGCTCACGGGCCAGCGTTACGCCCCCGCGCGCCCCGCGCGAGGTGTGAAGCAAGCCGGCGATGGATAACTGCGAAATGATCTTCGCCAGAAATGAGGGTGGAATGTGTTGTTCTTCCGCCACTGTGCTGGTGGCGGCCCGCTCGGCGTTTCCGAGCCGGGCAAGATACAAAACCGCACGTACCGCGTAATCTGCCTGACGGGTAATCTGCATGGTGTCCTTCTTCCCACGGAAAACAGATAATACTAATCTGCAATCACGATTTTATTGTGTCCCCCAGAACAAAACAAGTGATAGAGGTCATGGATGAAATATGACCTTTTACTCCGATTAGGTGGAGGTAAATGAAATCCCCGCCTGGCGCGTCACATCCTCGAACTCACGCAACTTTCCGCCCCTTGGGTGTTTCTCTCGCTTCTGAAGTTAAAGCCACATCCAGGGCTTGACCCACCGACCGCGCCTCGATGATCTCGATATCCTTCGGCCAGCCTTCACCCTTGCGGATGGCTTTGGGCACGATGGCGGTTTTGAAACCGAGTTTGGCAGCCTCGCGCAGACGCGTCTGCATTTGGCCGGGCATGCGAAGTTCGCCTGCGAGGCCGATCTCACCGATCAACACCGTATCGGCGCGGACGGAAATATCCTTCCATGAGGAAGCAATCGCCGCGGCAATGGCAAGATCGGCGGCGGGTTCATCAATTTGAATCCCGCCCACCACGTTGACAAAGACATCCTGCTCGCTGAGTTTGAGTCCCATGCGTCGGGTAAGAACCGCCGCGATGAGCAGCAGCCGGTTGAAGTCCACGCCGTTTGGCGTGCGGCGGGCGTTGCCGAATTGGGTCGGGGAGGTGAGTCCCTGAATCTCCACAAGGATGGGACGCGTGCCCTCCATCGTCACAGCAATGGAGGAACCGGGCGCGTTGATCATGCGTTCCGCCAGAAAGGCTTCGGAGGGATTGGTCACTTCGGCCAGGCCGCGCTCGCGCATTTCAAAGACGCCGACCTCGGAGGTCGCGCCGAAACGATTCTTCACCGAGCGCAGAAGACGATAGGCCTGGAAGCGGTCGCCTTCGAGATACAGAACCGTATCCACGATGTGTTCGAGCACGCGCGGGCCGGCGATGGCGCCCTCTTTGGTCACATGGCCGATGATAAAAATGGAAATGCCGCTGGACTTGGCAAGTTCACGCAACTGCGAAGCACACTCGCGCACTTGCGAGACCGAGCCGGCCGATGAATCCAATTCGGAAAGATAAACAGTTTGAATCGAGTCAACGATCAACAGTTCGGGCTTCACATCGCTGACGTGATTGAGAATGATTTCAAGGTTGGTCTCGGTCACGAGCAAAAGATTGGCGGGAAAATCTTTTTTCCCATCGCCGAGACGCGCCGCGCGCATTTTGATCTGTCGCTCGGACTCCTCGCCTGAAACGTATAACACGCGCTTCTTGACGGCCATCTCGCTTGCCATCTGCAACATCAGTGTGGACTTGCCGATGCCGGGGTCGCCGCCCACCAGCACGATGGAGCCGGGCACGATTCCGCCGCCGAGCACGCGCGCGAACTCTCCCATCGGGAGCGGAATGCGATCTTCGGCGTCGCCGCTGACTTCGCCAATCGGTCGCGGTTGCGAACGGCCCGTCAGTCCGCGCACCGAGGCGGGGCCTTTGGTCACAGGCTCATCGTGAATTATTTCCTCGACCATACTGTCGAACGATCCGCACTGTGGGCATTTACCCATGTAGGACGCGGATACGCGTCCGCATTCCTGGCAGACAAAGCGTGTGTGTGTTTTTGCCATAGGCCTCTCGCGGTAAAAGTAGAGCGACTTACTAAGTCGCTCTACAGTATAACAGAATTTATGTTCTAAATCGTGGAGACGTAGATTTGATCCAGAAGCGCGACAAATTCGTGCGAGGGCCTCTGCCGCAAAATATCTTTGCGTTCTTCTCGTGAAAGACTCTTCAACAACAAATACTGCACGGCATGTTTGCGGAAAAGCCGCTGTCCATCTTCTTCGCCGTAAAACTTTATATTCGCTCGAGATGATCCCGCATCACTTTGCGGACTTCTTCGGATGGAACTTGTTCGCGATCGAGGCCGGAGAAGATCCATGGATTGGCAATCGCGGCGCGACCGATCATAACCGCGTCACAATTTGTGTGACTCTTCATCCGTTCAATATCGCGGACCGTTTTCACATCCCCGCTTCCGATGACCGGAATCTTCACCGCGGCCTTGACCTCGGCAATCGCGTCCCAGTCCGCGTGGCCGCTGTAAGCCTGCTCTTTCGTCCGTCCGTGGATGGCGATCAGCGCGCCTCCGTTCTCCTCCACGATGCGGGCAATCAATTTGTATGAGCGATAATTCTCCCAGCCTAAACGCATCTTTCCGGTAACAGGCACTTTGAGCGCAGCAGTCAACTTCCTGAATGTGCGCGCGATTTTCAAGGGCGTGAGCATCATCCCCACGCCTGCGCCACGATGCGAAACGCTTTTTGCCGGACAGCCCATGTTGATGTCAATGATGTCCGGCTTCAACTCCTGGACTTTCAACGCAGCTTTCAGAATCAAATCCGGATCATCGCCGTAAATTTGAAATACGACCGGTCGCTCTTTTTCTTCATAATAAAGTTTCGCGCTGGGGCGGTCAGACCGGCTGAGAATCTTCTCGACCTGCACGAATTCCGTGTAACTCATGGCCGAGCCAAGTTCGCGGCACAGCGACCGGAATGGCCAGTCCGAGTAGCCATCCATGGGGGCCAGAATCGCATCTCCATGAATCGGAATATTGCGAACATAAAAAGCCGGCGATGTTTTGAGAGATAATTTGTCCATCATATTTTTAGAGAGAAATATTATACTTGGTCTGCCCATTCTGACGCTTGGCCTGGAAGTACCCCGATGGCATTTATGCAAGCAGTGTTTGATTCTGAGGAGGCAGTATGAAACATAGAAAATTAACATTTGCGGTTGTGATCGTTGCGGCATTGATCCTGGCGGGGTGTAAATTCCAGTCTACAACGGCTATTAAACCCGGTGGGGCGGGCGAATTACGGACAGAGGTCGGGTTTTCTGCGGAGGAGAGGGCGAACATGGAGAAGCAGAATCCGAGCAGTGCGCAGGATTTCTGCAATGCTCAAGCGTCCCATCCGGGAAATATCACGGTGACTGAAGAAAAGCGCGGCGATGAGACCTGGTGCGTCACGACCACTTCGTTCAAGAATCTGGATCAACTCCGCCAGCTATATCTACAGAGGAAGGGAATTCAAATCAACCGCCTCGAGATCGGCGGCGGAAGGTTTTACTACGACATCAGCATTGACACTTCATCGAGAGACTCCAGCTTTTCGGGCTTTACATCTATGACGTGGGTGCTCGTTTTGCCAGATCAACCCATCATCCAAAACGCTGACGAGGCCGAAGGCAACACGCTCACCTGGCATCTTACTCCTCTAAGCGGAGCTCGTAATTTACATGCCGAGAGCAAAATCAGCCAACCCGCAAGTATCGTGGTCGTTGAAGTCCTGATTCTGCTTTTGATTATCGGAGGCGGAATCTATGTGGCGCTCAGACAAAAGAAACAGCCTCAAAGTTGATCTTGCATTTGAAAATGAAGAGCGCAGAGATTATTTCTGCGCTCTCTTTATTATGCGGGCTGTTTCTTCAGCATCTCCAAGTGATGCTTGCGGAACATTGCTGGCATTTTCCAAAAATCCTGCATCCCTAAGAAATCCATGTTGCGATTACTCATCACCTTCGCTAAGAAAACTGCGCATCGCTGCCACGAATTTTGGCCAGGCGGCTTCCTCTTTAGTCAACAGGTGATTCTTACTCTCCAGCGCGACGAACTGCGCCCCGGGAATCAGGGAAGCCAGCAGGCGACCTTCTTCGAAGGGAACTGCTTGATCTTCACGTGAATGCAACACCAGCGCCGGGACTGTGATTTGAGAGGCGAGATCCCGCACATCGATTCGATGCATTTCGCTCTCCAGCCGCACCGCGTTCTTCGGAGAAACCGAAAGACGCATCTGCTCTTCCAAAGCATGTATATGTTCTGGGGATGCATCGGGAAATAACTGCATCGCAAACACCTGCCGAAAAGCGGGATTTTCTCGCCCCCATCCAACCCGCATCAAGCTGATCATCAATTTCTCTTCTTCAATTTGCTCCTCGGTTAAGTCTCGCTTCAACCAACCCCGTGCGTAAGCGCCATGCACAATCAAACGGCTGACCTTGTCAGGATGGCGGGCAGTATATGCTACGGCAACGGCGCCTGCCTGTGACATCGCAAAAAGTGGAAACCGCTGAAGTCTGGCGGCGTTCACCACTGCCTCAAGATCGCGTACCCAGGACTCGAATGATACGTCCTCTGCATTCCAATCCGATAATCCTGAGCCGCGTTCGTCGTAGTAGATCAGGGTATGACTGCGTGTCAATTCCTCCAGCCAATGTGCCCACACCGGGCTATCCCAATCATATTCGACGTGACCCATGTAATTGCCCACCTTGACCAACGGTGGGCCTTCTCCGGCAATCGCAAAAGCGATGCGAGTCCCATCGAAGCTGGTGGTAAACAAGACGCGATGCTCCACCTTCTGGCGCTTTACGGGCAGTGGTTGATCACTTGCCGGAGAGGTCATGGGTGCAGGGAGATCGTTCGCGCCGATGAGGCCCAATGCTCTGGCTTTGGTAATGGCTTGTGTCCGGCTGTTGACGCCCAGCTTGTTAAAAATCTGTCGGTTGTACCACTTGACAGTGTGAAGGCTCAGGAACAGCTCATCGGCGATCTGCTGATCCGACAAGCCGGTTGCCAATCGCTCTAGGACCTCCTGCTCGCGTTTGTTGATTGGAGTCAGTAACGGCTCTTTATCTTCCATAATAATTTTCTCAAAGAATAAGACTCATAAACACGGTGTCCATTTGAGCCATCCTACCATACCTGGTTGGCTTTTTCCATTCTCCTTTCCATCCTTTTGAGTGGAGACATTCAACCTGTTTTTGTCTATGCTTGGAACATATCGAAAATTCGTTTTCTATAAAGAAAGGAAATCAAACCATGAATACCCAGTCCGCAACTCTTGTCAATGGCGTGAGTGTAGACCAGCTCATGGCTACGGTCAATGCCATCAAGCAGAATCCCGATCTCGCTCGTTTCCAATTTCGGGCCCACAATGAATGGCTGGAAGGCGGTCATTCCCGAACCTTTATTCAGGGATTTTACGGCGCCGGTCAGGAAGATGTCTCCCGCACAAAACCGTTCGTGCTGGAAGGAGATGAGCCTCCTGTATTGCTCAGCGCCAATGCCGGTCCGAATGCCGTTGAAGCCGTTCTCCATGCCCTGGCTTCCTGCCTGGCTGTTGGCTTTATCTACAATGCCGCCGCGCAGGGGATCGAAATCGAGAGCCTGAAATTCGACATGGAAGGAGATTTGGACTTGCGCGCCTTCCTGGGGCTGTCCGAAAAAGTACGCCCCGGTTATGAGGGCATCCGCCTGACCTATCAGGTAAAAAGCAACGCCCCACGCGAGAAAATCATAGCTCTCTGCGATTACGTTCAAAAGACATCACCCGTGCTTGACATCGTTCGCAACCCCGTCCCAGTGACAGTTTCGCTAAAGGACTAAGCGTTGAGAACCCTGCATCCTATCAATGAATAAATTAGAGGAGAAAATCCCATGACTACTCAATCAAATGTTTCATCCCAAACAAGGACTGCTTCTGCAAACCTGGGAGCAAATGTTGTCGCGCTTGCCGGAGTCGGGCTCGTAGGCTACGGAATCATGTTCCTGATCCGCAACTTTACGGGGTTCATCGAATTAGGCCTCACCCCTGCGCACGTCGGTGGAACCCCAGAGCAGATCAGGGCATTCAGCGTTGATCTGTACGAGTATATTAGCCACCTTCAGGTTGCCGTCTCTGCATTCATCATCGCGCTCGGCGTAGCAGTCATCGCGTTGGCCTGGTTTGGAATCCGCAACGGCCAGAAATGGGCGATGTGGACAGCCTTCATCACACCTGTGATCGGCGTCGCGATTGCCCTGCCCCTGCATTTCTCATATGGGATCGGGACCTTCGGACACTTGGGGTTGATCTATCTGGACGCTGTAGTCCTATTGATTGGCACAGTGCTCTCATACAATGCTCTCAAATTGTCGCAATAATGCGGTAAGGAGCAACCGCTGATTCTTAGTAGAGAAGACACCATGACTCACGATCCAAACCTTCTACATCCTGATCGTCGCTTGCAGCGCACAAAGCTCCTGATTGGAGCGGGTTTGTTACTGAGCTCGGTATTAGCCTGGTGGATGAGCCTGCGGCAGCCAGACAACGTATTGATGCAGATGAAGTCGCTACCGAACATGTTGGTATTTGTTGCGTTGTGGACAGTCATGATGGTGGCGATGATGTTCCCTTCCCTGCTGCCAACCGTTTGGCTATTCCTCGCCATTGCACAATCGCGTATACGCTTTGGATTTCGCCCGGCGCCCGCGCTGATTTTCGTTGCGGGTTATCTGGGCGCGTGGGCAATCGTGGGTTTTGGCGTTGCCGCATTCAATCTCGTAGGCAAGCCAGTCGCGCACGCCGGAGGCTCATGGGTCTCAGGCACTGCACTCATTGGCGCGGGCGTTTATCAATTTACGCGTTGGAAGTCATTCTGCCTGGGTCATTGCCGGTCGCTGCTGCATTTCTTCACGGAGCATTGGCATGATGGAATGGCCGGCGCGTTGCGGATGGGTGCACAGCATGGAATGTATTGCGTCGGTTGCTGCTGGGGACTCATGCTGGCACTCATCGCGCTGGGCATGGTGAATCCGGTATGGATGCTATTGATCGGATTTGTTATCTCTGTAGAGAAGATTGTGCCTGGCGGCGAACGTTTGGCTCGGTGGATCGGTGCAAGCCTGATTGTTGCGGGCGCGGCGATTGTATTGGGAATCATCTCTATGCATACCGTTGTCGAGGAGATGTGAATTGAATAAACCAATTAAGTGGCGACTGGAGATCGAGCACTTGATGGCGTGCAATTGCAATTGGGGCTGCCCCTGCTCATTCAACTCACCACCGACCTATGGCACATGCGAATCCGCGGAGGCTTATCGGGTGGTCAAAGGTCACTACGGCAACACCTCACTCGCAGGGCTGAAGTGGATACTCGCGGCGGCTTGGCCCGGGCCATTGCATGAGAAGAATGGACGCGGGGTTGTATACCTCGATCAACGAGCAACCGGTGCACAACGCCCGGCATTGGAATCCATTGCCATAGGTCAGGCAGGAGGGCCAATCGGAATTTTCATGTCGACCATTGATGCTGGACTTGAAATACACACTGCCCGTATCGAATTTAAATTCGCCGGGAAGCATAGCCTTTTCCGAGCAGGAGAAGCCGTGGAAGTAACGTTCGAGCCGATACGCAATCCTGTAACCGCCAAAGAGCATCACGCTTCGATTGCATTGCCTAGCGGGATGATCAGCAAGCGCGAAGATCATTTTTCGTGCAAGACGTTCCGAGTGCAGGCAGATGGACTGCGTTACAGTTTTGCGGGTCGTACCGCGATCGCGATGCGAGGCCACTGGCGCGGACCGTAGCCCGCATGTCAACAAATCTAAATTCATTAGGAGAGTAGATCATGACTAATACAACCATAGCAGGCTTGAATATTGATATCGAAGAACTGCGAAAATCCATTCGTGAGGAATACTCAGCCGTGGCAAATGACCCTGAGCGCGGCTTCCACTTCCATACGGGCCGTAAACTTGCAGGCATTCTAGGTTATCAAGATGAATGGCTGAATAGACTTCCCTCCAGCGCGATTGAGTCAATGGCAGGGACGGGCAATCCGTTCAGCTTGGGAGAACTCAAACCTGGCGAGTACGTTGTGGATTGCGGAAGTGGCTCGGGCACAGATAGCCTGATTGCGGCCCGAATGGTCGCTCCAAATGGACGTGTCATTGGCGTGGACATGACCCCGGAGATGCTTTCGAAAGCGAGGCATAACGCTGTAGAAGCCGGACTCACGAATGTCGAATTCCGCGAGGGTTATCTTGAATTATTGCCTGTTCCTGATGCCTGGGCGGACGTGGTCATTTCGAATGGCGTTCTAAACCTCGTTCCAGATAAAGATGCGGCCCTACTGGAAATGTATCGCGTTCTCAAATCGGGCGGCCACATCCAGATAGCGGATATTGCCCTCCAGAAGCCGGTGCCTGAAGGAGCCAAAAGCGACATTACTTTGTGGACAGGCTGTATTGCCGGTGGATTGCTCAAAGTTCAACTCGAGCAGAAGGTCGCAGCGGCTGGTTTCAAGGATATTGAGGTGGTTTGGGGCAAGGATGTGTTCAGCGGCGCGGCGCAACACTCCGATGCGGCCGAGTTCGGCACGTTGGGTGTCACCATCCGGGCATCGAAATAGAACGCCATGTGCGCAAAAAAGACCCTTAAGATTTCGCAAATCTTAAGGGTCTACGAGCAATTTACACAGGTTGCTTCTTTAGCATCTCCAGATGATACTTGCGAAACTTTGCCACCTTCGGCGCGACTACGGCCTGGCAATAGGGCTGATATGGATTCTTGGCAAAGTATTCCTGATGGTAATCTTCGGCGCGGTAAAAGGCATTGCTCTTCGAGACTTCGGTCACGATGGGATGATCCCAAATGTGCTGATCGTTCAGTTCTTTGATCAGGCTTTCAGCAATCTGCTTCTGCCCATCGTTGTGATAAAAGATGGCTGAGCGGTACTGTGTGCCCACATCCGCGCCCTGGCGGTTGAGCGTGGTTGGATCATGGATGGCGAAGAAAACATTCAAGATATCTTTGTACGAAACGACCTGCGGGTCAAACGTGACCTGCACCGCTTCCGCGTGACCCGTCGCGCCCGTGCAAACCTCGCGGTAGGAGGGATTGGCGACGTGCCCGCCCGCATACCCGGACTCTACCGATTGTACGCCCTTTACTTCATCGAAAACGGCCTCCAGGCACCAGAAGCATCCTCCGGCCAGTGTTGCAGTTTGAAGATTGCTGTTCATAATAAATTCTCCTTCTTTCTAAAATTTTCGGTCCTGTTCGCCGTACAAGACGACATGACATGGATAAATATTATTAAGAGAAGATTACAATCTAATTTCGTGGTTTAATTGGACAGTTGCAATTTCGAGACGGATAAGACGACGGACTTATGCCCGATATTCCCTTTAACGACGTCTGGTATTGGTACCTCACCGGTGAGTGGCCCGGTAAACCTCCTGCTGAGTTCCTGCGCTTCATGCAACTTTCCCAAAGAATATACAAGCCTATTCCCAGCGACCCGCATTGTTTGGAATGCGGGATTCCTATGGCGGGGATTGGGGGGACTCTTCTCCGCTTTATGGGCTCCAAACCATCCACGTTCAGTTCGAAATTGTGTAGCAGTTGTGAAAAGGCGGCCCGCGAGCAGGAAAGCGGCGCGGAAGTGGAACTAAGCATGTTGTTTGCGGATGTACGCGGTTCCACGCCGCTGGCTGAATCGAAGCCAACTTCCGAATTCAAGGACATCATTCAACGTTTTTATAAAACGACCAGCAGTATCTTGATAGACCATAACGCCATGGTCAATCGGCTGATGGGAGATCAGGTCAGCGCGCTGTTCGTCCCGCGCTTCGCTGGCAAGGACCATGCCAAGGTCGCCATCCATGCCGCCCGCGAACTTTTGCGCGTCACCGGTCATGAAGACTCAAACGGCCCGTGGGTGCCGGTTGGCGTGGGGATTCACACAGGCATGGCGTATGTCGGTGCGGTGGGTTCCGGAAGTGGAGTCAATGAGATTGCTGTGTTGGGCAGCGCGGCGAATTTATGCGCGCGGCTGTCATCCTCCGCGGCGACCGGGGAAATACTCGTCAGCGAGGATTCGATCAAGTCAGCGAAGCTTGAAACGCAAAGTCTTGAAAGCCGGCATCTTGAATTGAAAGGCATCAGCCAGCCCGTGGATGTGTATGTGATCAAGATCGGGCAGACTCATTGAACCTCAGTGTACATAAAAAAATAAAGAGCGCAGCGATTCTCTGCGCTCTTTTGATTCTGACCTAATCATGCCACCGTAGCCGCTGCCGAGGTTTTTTCTTCGGCCCGTTTCAGGATCACATCGCCGTCGGGGTCAATGTCCACTTCGACGAAGTCGCCGTCCATCAATTCACCTGAGAGCAATTTATCGGAGAGGGGGTCTTCCACTTTCTGCTGGATGACGCGACGCAGTGGACGCGCGCCGAATTCAGGATCGTAGCCCTGTTCAGACAAAGCCGAAAGCGCCGCGGGAGTTGCCGTCAGCGTAAGTTGATGGTCCTTGAGGCGCTCTGCCACCTTGTCCAGTTCGAGCGAAACGATCTTCTCGATGTCTTCCCTGTTCAACGAACGGAAGATGATCACGCTGTCGAGCCGGTTGATGAATTCCGGTCGGAAGGCGCGCTTGAGGGATTCGTTCAATTTCTTGCGCATGTCTTCGTACGAAATTTTCTCTTCGACTTCTTCATCGCGTTTCAACTGGAAGCCAAGCGTCTGTTTCTTGATCATGTCCGCGCCGATGTTGGAGGTCATCACGATGATGGCATTGCGGAAATCCACCTTGCGGCCTTTGGCATCGCTGAGGTGACCTTCCTCCATGATCTGCAAAAGCATGTTGTGAACTTCGGGATGCGCCTTTTCGATTTCATCGAACACGACAATCGAGTATGGTCTGCGACGCAACGCTTCAGTTAATTGACCCGCATCTTCGTAGCCGACATAACCGGGAGGCGCGCCGACCAAACGCGAAGCCGTGTGACGTTCCATGAACTCGGACATATCGAGTTGAATGGCGGCGTCTTCACTGCCAAACATAAATTTGGCAAGCGCTTTGGTAAGTTCTGTTTTTCCAACGCCGGTGGGGCCGAGGAAAATAAATGAACCAATCGGTCGCTTCGGATCTTTCAACCCGGCGCGGGCGCGGCGCACGGCGCGCGAGATGGCAAGGATGGCATCTTCCTGCCCGATGATGGACTTGCGTAATTCATCTTCCATCTTCAACAGACGTTGCGATTCTTCTTCCGCGAGTTGCATCAGCGGCACACCGGTCCACATCGAAACCACTTCGGCGATGTCTTCCGCTGAAACGACGGGACTGTTGGCGCGATCCCAGCCGGAGCGCAGGCGCTCGATCTGTTCGCCCAAATCAGTTTCGCGCTCCTCCCACTCTTTGATGTCTTCGGTGTTGCCTTCCTCCTGCGCGAGCGAACGGTTCTGGCGCGCAGCGCGAAGCTGCGTAAATAAATCCTTGGCTTGTTTGGCGGCTGGACTTTTGTACATGCGCACGCGCGAGGACGACTCGTCAATCAGGTCAATGGCTTTGTCGGGGAGGAAGCGTTCCGGCACATACCTCGACGATAAATGGGCTGCCGCTTCGAGGGCTTCATCTGAAATCACAAGATGATGATGTTCCTCGTACGCGGAGCGGATGCCTTTGAGAATTTCGATTGTTTCTTCTTCGGTCGGCTCATCCACTTGCACGGGCTGGAAGCGGCGTTCGAGCGCGGCATCCGATTCAATGTGTTTGCGGTATTCATCCAGTGTGGTGGCGCCGATGACTTGCAATTCGCCGCGCGACAAGGCGGGCTTGAGGATGTTGGCCGCATCAACGGAAGAACCTGCGGCTCCCGCGCCGACCAGCATGTGGACTTCGTCAATGAAAAGAATCGCGCCCGATTGCTTCAACTCATCAATCACGCGTTTGAGTCTTTCCTCGAACTGGCCGCGATACATTGTCCCAGCGACGAGGGAACCCACATCGAGTTGAAGGACGCGCTTGTTCATCAACGGCGCGGGGACATCGCCTTCGACGATGCGTTGAGCGAGTCCTTCCACGATGGCGGTCTTGCCCACGCCCGGTTCGCCGATGAGAGCGGGATTGTTTTTCGTGCGGCGCGCCAAGATTTGAATGACGCGTTCGATTTCCATTTGGCGGCCAATGACCGGGTCGAGTTTCTTTTCTTCGGCCATGGTGGTCAGGTCCGCGGCGAGTTGGTCTACAAGCGGGGTCTTTGGCCCGGAAGTGGGAGCCCGCGCGGGTTGCGGCGACCCGGCTGGAGCGGGGGCCGAAGCGGTCTCGTTCAGCACGCGACGAGTCTGCCTGCGGATTTGGTCCGCGGTGACGCCGAGTCTGCGAAGCACTTCCATGGCCGTGCCTTCCACGCGGACCAGCCCGAGCAGGATGTGTTCGGTTCCGATGTAATGATGACCGAGGCGGCGCGCCTCGTCCACTGCATATTCAAGGACTTGTTGCGTATCCGGCGCGAGTTCAATCTTGCCGTCGTCGTGGCGGCTTTCCACACTCACGCGTTCGATAATTTCGCGCACGCGATTCGATTCCAATCCTAATTCACGTAAAACGCGACCTGCGACTCCACCCTCTTCTTCCATAAGACCGAGGAGCAGGTGTTCGGTACCGATACTGTTTTGGCGGGAGCGCTCAGCTTCCTGATGGGCTAAACTGAGAACCCGCCGCGCACGCTGGGTAAAGCGTTCCATGCCAGCCATAGTGTCTTGTCTCTCCTTGACCTAAAATAATCGGATTAGGTCAGTGGAGATTCTACCAAAAAGAAAGGCGAGTCTGTGTAGGAAAAAGATTAGAGTTTCTTTGCGTGCGGTTCACATGTTTGCAAGTTCACAAATGGAGGAAAAATAGTGAATAGGAAGTAGAGAGGAGTAACAAGTAAGAATGAATAGTGAGCGGTGGAGGAAATGTTTTTTTCTCTAGCCTCTCTCTTGCTAACGATTATCTCCATCTCCTTGAATCTTGCCGCGGGCTTGACGGTCGAGCAGTTTGGCGAGATTATGTTCAGCAATCTCATCGAGGGATAAATTAAGTTCGGTCGCGGTTTGGGATAAATACCAGAGCACATCGCCAAGTTCGGCTTTGAGGGCTTCACGCGTCTCGTCGCTGATGTGACCGTCTTTATCGCGAAATACTTTTTTGATTTTGCCCGCCACTTCGCCTGCTTCGTTGACGAGCCCGAGCGTGGGATAGATGACGCCGTGCCCAATGGCGGGATATTTGGCGGTGGCACGGGATTTGGTTTGATAGTCGGTGAAGTTCATGATTGCTCCAATTTCAATCGCAGATAAATGCAGATATTTTGTGTTACCTTGTCATACAAATGCCTGGTTCAACTTTTTCCAGAACTCGTCTCTCTCGCCCGGCACGAAGGGAATATACAACGTCAACCGGTCTGCGATCCCGTTGTATCTTTCTTTTAAAGCCGATGCCAAATTACTTTCATCCGTGACCAAACAAAACTCGTTCAGCATTTCATCGGTGATGAGCATGGGCATCTCGGTCCATTCGCCTTTGGCGGCGTGCGCAGATAATTTTTCCGCAGTCGCGCCCCAGCCATGGAAGTCCATCACGGCGCGGTAGGAGGGAGTCGAAGCATAAAACGATAGTTGCGCGCGCGCGAAGTTTTCTTCTTCGGGCGAGGTGGCGGTGAAGGCTGTGACCGAAACCGAAATATCTTCTCTTTTTCTCCCTGACTTTTGCAGACCTTCTTCCATCGCCGGGAGCATCACCTCGCGCAAATAACGCGGACTGTTGAACGGGTGCGCGTGAAAGCCCTCGCACAGTTCGCCGGCCAGTTTTGCCAATCCCGTGTTGACGCCCGCGATGTAGATAGGAATCAAGCCCTCACCCCCGACCCCTCTCCCAATATTGGGGGAGGGGAGAAGGGGTGAAGGCGTAAAGAACGGCGACATCAACGTTAGTTTGTAATACTCGCCGCGAAAATTTAACTTCGTTCCGTTTTGCCAAGAGTCCCAAAAGGCGCGGATGGCAAGGATCTGTTCGCGCAGTTTTCCGGTCACAGACTCGGGCCATTGCATTCCGAATCTGCGTTCGATGTGCGCCTTGACCTGCGTGCCGAGTCCCAGAATAAATCGTCCGCCCGATTGCGCGGCCAGGTCCCATGCGGTGTAAGCGATCGTGGCGGGTGAGCGCGCGAATGAAACCGCGATGGCGGTACCGAATTCCAAACGCGAGGTGTGTTCCGCAATCAGCGTGCAGGGAAGGAATGGATCGTGTTGAGTCTCCGAGGTCCAGAGAGATGCGAAACCGATTTCCTGTGCGGCTTTGGCAAGTGCGGGCACGTCCTTCAAATCAATGGGTGGCAGTGCGGCGTCGAATTTCATGTTTTCAATTTCACCACAGAGACACAAAGTACACCAAGTTTAACGTTGTGAGCACATAGAAGACTTTGTGTTCTCTGTGCCTTTGTGGTGATTATTCCTCCAGCAAATACGCCATGATCCATTGTGTCGTTGCGATCAATGCGTCAATGTGCGTGCGTTCGTAATTGTGCGAGGCGTCCACGCCCGGGCCGATCAACGCCACAGCCACATCGCCGCCCGCGCGCCAGAACGCCTCGCCGTCCGATCCGTAGAACGGATAAATATCCGTCTTGTATGCGATCTTGTTTTCATCTGCAATGGCGCGCAGTTTGTTGCTCAAGCCATGATGATACGGCCCGCCACTGTCTTTGAGACAGATCGTCGCGTGAAATTCATCGGACTCCTGACCCGCGCCGACCGCGGCCATGTCCACGGTGACGAGTTCATGTACATCGGATGGAATGCCCGCCGACGCGCCGTGCCCGACTTCCTCGTAATTGCTGATGTGGAAATAAACGCTCTGCGCGGGACTTTGGCCGGACTCCGATAAAGATTTTATCGCGGCGGCGATAGCCGCCACGCAGGCCTTGTCGTCGAGAAAGCGCGAGCGGATGAATCCGTTCGTCACTTCGACGCGCGGATCGAAAGCCACGAAGTCGCCGACGTTGATTCCCAACGCGCGCGTTTCTTCTTCGGACGTTGTGCGCGCATCGAGGCGGATTTCCATGTGCTCTTCATCGCGTTTTGTGTCGGTGGCTTTCGCGCCATAGACATGTCCCGACGCGGCATCAATCAGCAATGAACCGCGGACCTTTTCGCCGTTGGATGTGAACACCCAACAGCCCTCCGTCTCGACCGCGTTCAGAATCAACCCGCCGATGCGCGTGACCGTCAGCCGCCCATTGGATTTGATCTCCTTGACCATCGCGCCGAGCGTGTCCACGTGTGCGGTGAGGGCGCGAGGCGCGTGGTTCTTTTTTCCCTCCCACTTTGCAATCAGCGCGCCTTTGCGCGTGCGCGAAAGTTGCAGGGAGCGGAAAGTGGAAAGTTCTTTCTCGACAAATTCAATTGCCTGCTCGCTATACCCAGTGGGCGAGGGGATGTTCAATAAATCAACGAGAAATTTTGTGAGATGGTTGGTATCAATGCTTGGCAATGAAGCCATGATCTATCCTCCATTTTCGAATTTTGTGATGATTTCTCTCCAGTTATCCGGCACGGGGATGGTCTTCTGCGCGCGGTAATCGTACGTGACCATGACCACTTCACCCTTTGCCATTTCTTTGCCGGTTGCAACATCCACGACCGCCTGCTCGACGATGATGGATTTGCCGCCGATCTTTTTGGTCCGCACGCCGGTTTTGATTTCGTCGCCGTAATGGGTGGGCGCGTGGTAGGCAATGTGAATGTCCGCGACGATGAGACCGATGTCCATGAAGGATTGGTCTTTGCTGAACAAACCGAGATGGATTAGATAATACACGCGCGCCTGCTCGAAATAAGTCAGATACTTGGCGTTGTTGACATGTCCCTGCGGGTCGAGGTCGCCGTAGCGGACTTCAGTGGGATGAAAGAATTTGTATTCGGGCATGAGATGATTATACCTTTCGAAAACATTTCACCACAGAGAGCACGGAGACCACTGAGTTCTTCCTTGTTTTTCTCTGTGCACCCTGTGTGCTCCGTGGTGAGACTGATGAAACAAGCGCGGTATAATCGCTGTGCGATGCCCAGACGCAAAGTCCCCGAAGATTTGTCCGTTGAAGAATTGCGCCGTTTGTTGATCGAAAAGCGGCGCGTCGCGCGCAATGAACGGCTGGATCATTTCCGCCGCACAGGACGCGTCGTTGCTGTTCCAATGGACGCGGGCAATGGACTCGAATCCGCTCCGGTGGTGGATACACCGGATGATAGCGGCGAGCCGCTTCAAGTCCAGACCTCGAAGCGGCGCCGCGTTATGGATAGACTTCTGCTCGTCGTGGAAATCATCGCAGTGGTTGGGCTGGTCGGCGTCTTGTTGAGCGGTCTCGGCATGTTGCGCGATTTAAATAAAGAGGTGGCCGCGGCGCTCAATCCCGTCACACCGACTCCGACTCCGCTGATCATGGCTGTCGTTTTGCCATCGGGCCACACGCCGCCGGATGCCCAGGGCAACACCGCGCCGAACGACGCGGAAATTCCGGAGCATCTGCGTCCAATGATGCAGTCGCTGGCGAACCTGCCCGCGCCTACGCCGAGCATCGAGCAGGCGATTCGGATTCAAATCCCGGCCATCAAGATCGACGCGCCCGTGGTGCAAGGCGATGGCTGGGAACAATTGAAGAAAGGCGTGGCGCAACACATCGGCTCGGCGAATCCCGGCGACTCGGGCAACGTTGTGCTCTCGGCGCATAATGATGTGTACGGGGAGTTGTTCCGCAATCTGGATAAACTTCAACCGGGCGATCAAGTGGTGTTGTACACGCAACAGCGGCAGTATGTTTACATCGTTGACCGCACGGAGATCGTCGAGCCAACTGCGGTGGAAGTAATGGCGTCCACCGGCGCGCCGACTGTGACGTTGATCTCGTGCTATCCATATCTGGTTGATAAACAGCGCATTGTGGTCTTTGCGCGGTTGCAAAATTAACAACGTCATTACGAGGAGGGCGTCAACCCCACGCGGCAATCTCAATATTATAAAGAGGAGATTGCTTCGGAGACACTTGCCCTGCGCGCAAGTGCAGGGAGAACGCTCCTCGCAACGACAGAATCCAAGGAGATATTATGTCCAGAAAAAACAGACGACAAGTGAGCAAGTCCGCGGCCTTCATTGCGCCGCGCATGACGGAGTTCAATCCCGATTATACTTACATCAAACGCGACCTCAGCCGCATCGGGATTTTGGCTGGGACGTTCTTAGTCATTCTCGTCGCACTTTCGTTCTTTTTGAAATAGAGGCGATATTCGACCATTCGAAACGCAAGAATCGCTGCATAGTGCGTAATTGGTAATGCGTAACTCGCGTATCACGAATTACGCATTACTGTTTTTAGAAGGATGATGTGGACCATTCGACGTACGATCTCACGCTCACAACCTTGACGTATGGCGGCGAAGCAATGGGACGGCTTCCCGACTCCCGCGCGGTTTTCGTCCCGTTCGGATTGCCTGGTGAAAAGGTCCGTGTGCGGCTGACGGAAGAAAAACGCGGCTTCGCCCGCGGCCAGATTGTGGAGGTCTTGCAGATTTCGCCGGAAAGGATCACGCCGCGTTGCAGGCACTTCGGCGAATGCGGGGGGTGTCATTATCAGCACATGCCTTACGAAATGCAGTTGAGAGTCAAGGCGGATATTCTGCGTGACCAGTTGCAAAGAATCGGAAAGATCGAAAACCCGCCGGTCAAAGCGACGGTGGCAAGCCCGAGTCGGTGGAATTACCGCAATCATGTGCAATTTCATTTGGCGAAGAATGGGAAGTTGGGATTCGTTTCCACTCTCTCCGCTTCAACTTCGCTTGCGCTCCGCTCAGCGCGAATGGGAGAGGGGCAAAAGGGAGAGGGTGTGCTGGCCATCTCCGAATGTCATCTGCCAGAATCTTCCATCAATAATCTATGGCCGCAACTTGAATTTGAAGCGGGTACGAATGTCGAACGCGTTTCCATCCGCGCGGGTGTGGACGATGAGTTAATGCTCGTGCTCGAATCTAATTCACCCGAAACGCCGGAGATTGACATCGAGGCTGGGATTTCGGTTACGCATGTGTTCGATGAACACGCAGTGATCATTGCGGGCGAAGACCACATCACGATGAAAATTTTAGGCCGCGAGTTTCGCGTCTCTGCGTCGTCGTTTTTTCAGGTCAATATTCTCGTGGCCGAGAAAATGGTTCAATACCTTCTTGATAAATTGCCAACTCCACAATCGGTTATCCTGGATGTATATTGCGGCGCAGGGTTATTTAGCGCATTTCTTGCCCCGACATGCAAACAGTTGATCGGGATCGAATCTTCATCTTCTGCTTGCAAGGATTTTGTTTTCAATCTCGATGCGTTTGATAATGTTGAGTTGTATGAGGATTCCGCCGAAAATGTTCTGCCAACTTTGGAAATCAAACCCGATGTTATCTTGGTTGACCCGCCGCGCGCAGGGGTCGAAAAAGAAGTGCTCGACGCCGTTGTAAAAATGAAACCGAAAATAATCGCGTACGTCTCGTGCGATCCGTCCACGCTGGCGCGCGATGCGGCGCGGTTGATTCAGCATGGCTACAAGTTATTCGAAGTCACGCCGTTCGATATGTTTCCGCAAACGTATCACATTGAGAGCATAAGTATTTTTGAAAAGACTTAAACACGAAAGGCATAAAGTACACAAAGGGAAAAAACAACAATCACATTTTCCTCCTCCGCGCCCTTTATGTTCAAATGACATGAAGCCACAACTCCTTCCCCTCGGCGATTCGGCCCTGCTTGTAAAATTCGGCGATGAAATTGATCTCGGCATCAATCAGCGCGTCCATGCTTTGGACGCGCTTTTGCGCGCGAAACAAATCGCGGGCGTGATCGAGACCGTCCCGGCGTATGCAACACTTCTTGTTCATTATGATTCGCTCGTGCTGACGTACGCACAGGTGTCGGATTGGGTTGGCGCGGAAATGGATCGGGCCGAATCAAACGCGACCCGCAAGCCGCGCCGCATCGAGGTCCCGGTGCGATACGGCGGCGAGGATTTGGATTTTGTCGCGGCGCATCATCACATCCGCGCACGCGAAGTCGTCAACATTCATGCAGGCCGCGAGTACGCGGTCTACATGATGGGCTTCACGCCGGGCTTTGCGTACATGGGCAAACTCGACGATGCGATTGCGACGCCGCGGCTTGAAACGCCGCGTACGCGTGTTGCTGCGGGATCGGTTGGGATCGCGGGCGCGCAGACGGGAATTTATCCGATTGATTCTCCCGGCGGCTGGCGCATCATTGGCCGGACCTCGCTGCGGCTCTTCGATCTGAAATCGGATCAGCCCTTTTTGTTTGCTCCCGGCGACGCCGTGCGCTTTGTGATCGAGGCGATGGATGCTTGAAGTTTTGGATGTAAGCGGACTCGCGACGATTCAGGACGTGGGCCGCACAGGCTGGCGGCGGTTCGGCGTGCCTGCTTCGGGACCGATGGACTCGTTTGCGTTTCATGCCGCGAATCGATTGGTTGGAAATCTGCCCAACGCGGCCGCGATTGAAATCGGCGCGGGCGAAATTGAATTGACCGCGCTTCAGGATTGTGTCATCGCCGCGGCGGGCGCGGGATTTTCTTTATCTGTTTATATCTGGGATTTTCCGCTTTGGGATTCCTGTTTTGTGCGCGCTGGATGGAAAATTCGATTGCGAAGAAATGGATTTGGAATGTGGGGCTACCTCGCTGTCGCGGGCGGGATCGAAGTTGAGCCTGTGCTTGATTCGCGCTCCACTTATTTGCGCGGGAATTTTGGCGGACTCGACGGACGATTATTGCAAGTCGGTGATGTTCTGCGAGGCGGAAAGCCTTCACGCTCACTCGACGAACTGGCGGCGCGAACTTTGATTCAAGACGCTCGCCCTGTTTATCGTGAGAATCCAATTGTGGATGTGATTCTCGGTCCGCAGAAAGATCGTTTCGATGAGGAGAGTATTCGGACGTTTTTATCGAGTTCATACAAAGTCAGTCTTTCATCCGATAGAATGGGATACAGGCTCGAAGGACCGCGTTTGAGTCCCATGGGCGGCGCGGACTTGACTTCCGAAGGCATGACAATGGGCGCGATCCAGGTCCCGGCGGATGGCCAGCCGATTGCGATGATGGCCGATTGCGCGACGGCAGGCGGGTATCCAAAGATTGCATCGGTTGTCAGCGCGGATTTGCCGTTGCTGGCGCAATGCACGCCCGGGAAAGATTCTGTCCGCTTTCGCGAGACAACGGTTGAAACCGCGCAGGAGAAATATCGGGCGTTGATGCGGAAGATAAAAAATGGTGTTGTAGAATCAAATGAGACTTGATGAATAACTCAAAGATTTAACGCAGAGACATAGAGTCGCAAAGAGAAAAAAGGAATCTTAGCGTCTTGGCGGCTTTGCGTTAAAGATTTTTGGACGCAGATCAACGCGAAAAAATTTAAAGATCCGCGCTCGTCAGCATCCTATATGGGAAGTTTGGTGAAAATGAAAATTGATCTCAACTGCGACATGGGTGAAAGTTTTGGGCGATACAAACTTGGCGATGATGAAGCCGTCATGCCGTTCATCACGTCTGTCAACATCGCCTGTGGATTCCACGCGGGCGATCCGCTTGTGATGCAAAAAACGATACGACTTGCGAAAAAATATAGCGTGGCAGTTGGCGCGCACCCGAGCTGGCCGGATTTGCAGGGCTTCGGTCGGCGCGAGATGAATCTTTCCGCGGAGGAAGTCGAAGCGCTTGTGTTGTATCAAATCGGCGCGCTGGCCGCGTTTGCGAAGGCCGAAGGCGTGGAATTGCGACATATCAAGCCGCATGGCGCGCTCTATAATCAAGCCGCGGAGGATAAAGTTTTGGCTGGCGCCATCGCCCGCGCGGTGAAAGCCTTCAGTGCAGATTTGATTTTGGTCGGGCTGGCCGGTTCAAGTCTGATTGAGGCGGGGGTGGAGTTGGGTCTGCGCGTGGCGAATGAAGGCTTCCCCGACCGCAATTACAATTCGGATGGAACACTGGTCTCGCGCACCGTCCGTGCCGCGAGCAACGGCGGCACGCCGGTGCGAGACGGCAAACAGCCGAATGCCATCATCGAGTCACCGGAGGAAATCGCGGCGCACGCGGTTAATCTCGCCAAAAATGGAATTGATTTTTCAGGCCGTCGCGTGAAGGTGGATACGTTATGTTTGCATGGCGACAACCTCCACGCCGCGCAAAACGCAAAATCGGTGCGAGAGGCTCTGGCAAAAAACGGGATTGAGGTAATCGCAATATAAAAATCAAGACGACCCAATCGGGTCGCCTTTTGATGGAGATTCAACTTATTGTCTGAAGAATCCAAGCACTTCTTTGAGATTGGCGATTACAAAAGCCAGAATGGGCAATAACAGTGAATTGAGGAAGTTCAGGCTGGCTCGAAAGTTCAATGCTGAATTAGGTGTGCCTTTGATGCGGTCGTGGTAATCCATCAGCTTGTTGATACGATCCAATGTTTCCTTGTCGGGAATTTTCTTTTCCTTGTATAGCTCCTCGACCTTGGTCTGCACTTCGTTGAGTATCTTCCATTTAGCGCGCGTGATCACATCCGAGAGATGAAACTGGCCCGCCGCATACAAGATCACGGTCGGCGCCCAGACGAAGACAGAGAAGATCAGGCCCGGTGTGGGCGTTTCGGCAGTGAGCACATCCACGTACGTCAGGCCAATTGTCAGCCAGACGATATATCCCATGGTCACATAGAGGATGAAGGTGAGCAATCGCGAAAGCCGACCCACCACCTCGGAACTGCTCGGATCGGTCGTGTATAAATCAAAGTGATAACGATTCAAGCGCGAGGGAAAGGCAACATAGAAAGGATAGAGATAATATCCGACCCAAACGGCCTGGATGCAGGACAAAGCAAGGGTCACGAACGGGCCCGCATGAAAGACGGCCAGTGGATGATTGGCAAGCCAACTGGTGTAAAGGATCCGTCCGAGCAGAGGTCCGATCAAAAGTCCGGAAAGAAGCGGTTTCCATGCGTTGAAATTCCCGGCCAGCCAGTTTTCCAAATTATCAATATCGGCCACGCGTAGCATCTTGTCCGCGCAGGAGATGCGAAATGTGTTGAGGAAGGCGCGGATATTGACCTTGTTGGCAATCAGCGCCAGCGCTCCGGTGACAACGGCCCACAGAGTCAACTTGTATTCATCGGGAGAAAAGAAGCGTCCGTTGAATGCCGCGATGGCCCAGCCAATCAGGAAAGTGAACAAGGCGATTGCGATGCCGTTCAGCCAATACGAAGGAAAATTGTTAATCTCCTGAGTCGAAGCGTCTGCAGGCAGGAATGTTTTGCGCGCTCTCGCGTTTCGAGGATCGAACAGGAACTGGAGAATTGCGCCAACGCCATCCAAAACGTACTCGGGCAGTGCGCGATAACCTTCCATTTGTTGCACGAGTTCTTCTCTTTTTTGGAACAAACTGAGGTTCTTTCCCATGGCGCGCTCCTTTGTCGAGAGTCTCATCCAAGTATAGATGAAACAGAGCTCGATTTCAACCGGGAATTAAAAAATCTGGGCGACCCAATTGGGTCGCCCATCTGTTATTTCTTTTTTGTCTTATCGTCCGGCTTGCCTTCGCCCATCATCTTCTGGCGAATTTCGGATCGAAGTTTTTCAGCCTCCGGCGAGCGCTGACCTTGCACATTCTCGGCGAGCGCGCCGAATCGTTCAGAGAGCAACATGGCGAGCAGGGCTTCCATGATGTTGCCGGTCGTCCCATCTTTCTCGCCGCCGACGATCACGCGCGGCACGACGTCCACGCCGGATTGTTGAATGGCTTCGGCGAACCGATTGAGCACCTGTTGCGTGACCTGGAACTGCGGCCCGCCATAAGCGCGGACCTGTTCTTCGGTCGCGAGGGCTTGAGCGATACCTACACGGGCAACTCGTTCTGCCTCCGCCTCGGCCAGCGCGCGGATTTGCGAAGCCTGTTGAATCGAGCGTTGATATTCGGCTTTGCCCTGGTTGGATTGAATGTCAATGTTCAACTCAGATTGCGTGATACCGGTCTGCATTTGAGCGCGGGCTTCGGCCTCGCGTAGTTGACGTTCCTGCACCGCCGCATTTTGCTGGCGGGCATAGGTCTCCACTTGTTCGGTCGCGATCTGACGCGAGCGCAACTGAGTCAAAATCGTTTCGATCTGATGATCTTCCGTGGGCGAGGAAGGTGTGCCGATCAACACTTCTTCCAGTTCGAGGTTGTAGTGCGCGAACTTTTCCTTCATCTCCTGGCTGGCAACTTGCTGGATTGCGCTTCGTTCCTGCAAGAGTTGGATCAATGTCCGCGTCTGGCCGACGTTCTTAAAGTATGCCGCCACCATCGGGTCAAGAGTTTGCTCGACGAGTTTCTTGATGTCGCCGAAGCGTTGAATCACCAGCGGTGCCTTTTTGTAGTCAATGTGCACGACGACCGAAAGCGGTAGCGACGGTTCGAATGCGTCCTTCGTGATCAGTGAGACTTCAGTCAGATTTTCATCGAAGTGATGCGCGCCGGTCTCGTTGCGAATCCACTTCAAGATGAAATTGGTGGTGGGCACCGGGATGACCTTGCCCGCGTAGGTGTTGAATGGATACTTGCCGGGCAAAAGCGCCTCTTCCCAGACGCCGCGCTTGCCGCGCGCCACCAATTCACCATGGCGATATTCCACGCCTGAAAGGTCTTCGCCTGCCTCACCTGTATAAGACACGACCACGCCCACATTACCCACTTCGATGATCGTTTTCTGAATCATCTCGATGGTCGCAAACAGACGGTTGATGTAATACGTGCCCTCGACCAGCACTTGCAACTGGCGGCCGCGGAAACCGCCCGCTTTGAGAAAGCGATCCGGGTCCTGGAAGTTGTTGTGATATGTTTCGACACTGGTCGTGTCATCGCCGACGATCGGCGCGATGATCTCCCCTTGACGCAGTGAAGGGCCATCATGCACGGTCACAATACCGATCTTGTCGTCCGTGTCCTTGATGATGATCGGGCGGAACCCGCCGCGCTCCGAAATGACAGCGGCCATTTTCTGAATCATGTCTGCATCTTCACGGCTGAGAGGCAGAGAGTAGACGCGCTCATCGGTCAACACGATGAACTGCACCAGGTTGATGGCATACGTCCCTTCGCGCAGAATCCGGCGTTGAGGTCCGCGTTGACCGCCGTTCTTTAAGAACGCCGCCGCGTCCTGAAAATCATCCGCTGTAACGTTGGAGGCCAAAGCCTGGGTTGCCTCCAGTTGTTTGCCATCACGCGCGAAGACATAACCAATCTTGCCCTGCGGGATGGTGACCAGCGAAGCCATGTGTACCACATATTGGATTGGCATCAGGTAATGCAGGCCGCCGCGCAACACATTCGGCTGGAAGCCAGCCTCGCCGTTTAGTGCGATGAAGCCGGTTTTTACCGAGCCTTTGAAACTGAATCGCTTTTCGACGATCGCGATCCGTGTGTTGGGTATCACGCGGATACCGGAAAGTGCGACCAGTATCAAAATTACACCGAGCACTGTACCTGCAAGAATCAAAAAACCAAACATTCTTCCTCCGTTTCTTCTACCGCGTAGGTATACGTTTCCCCAAATTTCAGGGTTGCAAAAAGAATGGCCGGAAGTAAACAAGTCCAGCCATGTCTTGATGTCTAGTTCTCTGCAATGACGATGATCTTATCCTCCGGCGCGAACGTGACCGTCTCTGATTTCTTTGGATTGGTATGCACGCCGTAGAATTTTTCTGCGTCATCTGATTGACTCATGAGACGATAACCAATAGCGGTCTCGCCTCGACGTTTAGCGGCCTCCGTTACCGTATAAAAATTCACGGCCTGACCGGTCGCCACGTAATCGCTGACCGGCTTGAGATAAATCTCCGAGCCTTCCGGGTCGAAGATGTCGCTGAAGACTGCAAACAAATCGGCATTCTCCGAAAGTTGTGTCATCATCAAGCTGATCAAGTGTTCGCTGACGATGAAATCGTCCACGCCCGCGACCTCTGCCAGTTCACGGTTGCGCAGATCGAGCATCTCGCTGACGATGGAGAACGGCGTTTCATCACGCACCGCGATATCGCGCAAGTGAAGAAGCGTAACGAGAGTCTTTGCATCTGCTTCCTGCGGCTCGAGGGTGCTGTAGGCCAGCACAATGACATGATCGTAATCGGGGGCATTGATTTTTTCCAACAACGTGCGGTCGGTCGTATCATCTTCGATCACGGTCACTTTTTGGTTCGATAGCCGCCCGCAGTGATCGCGGATTTGCTTCTCAACATTGAACACATCGGACACAACCGTCACCTGCGAACCTTTGGGCACATAGTTGTCCAATTCGCAGACAATGGTTGTGCCCGAACGATTCCAGCCGAGGATGAGACATTTTTCCGGGCCGGGTTTGCGCGCTTTGCCGGCGGAGCGTATAGCTTTTTCGTCAATTGGAATAGTGGACATGCCGGAGAGCACAACGGTGTCATCATCTTCCGAGATGGCAAAGATTCGGTCTCCAGCGCGGATGTCGGTTTCCATTGGTGGGTTCATCAGGATGGTTCCATCGGCGCGTTCGATTCCGATCACGGAAGAATTTTCAAAAGCCAAAAGAGAATCGCCGTACGTTTTGCCGATCAGTGAAGCAGGCGCGTCCACGAAGTAAATTTCATCGCCGCCGAAATTCATCAGTTCGGTATACACGACCGAAAGTCCGGATTGACGCGAGGTTTGCGCCACGATGCGGGCGATCAGGTCGCTGGATAGGATCGGCTGGACGCGATCCTTCTGTCCGACCATCTTGAGCACTTCCAGATTTTTTGGGTTGCGGACCTGCGTCACGATGTGATACGCCTCTTCGCGCCGATTGGGATTGTTGGTCAGGGCCAGCACACATTTGATGACATGCGCGTCGGGGTCTTTGCTTTGCGGTAAAACGAAGATGGAACGCGCCGTATGCGGGCTGACGATTTCGATATCGGTCGGGTCAATGGGACTGCCCGAACGGCAGATCACTTTTGTGTTCTGCATATCGGGGATGCGCTCGCGGATTTCATCCTCCATCTTGACCTTGTCTTCATCCGCGAGAATGGCGATTACTGCGCCGCTTTTGCGATTCTTGTTGGCCTCCACCAATTCGGAGATGATGGTAAAAACCTGTGGCGACCATCCCAGAATCACGGTGTGATCGCTTTCCAGAACGCGTGAGCGGCCCTTGCGCAGACGGTCCATTTGGTCTTCGATGCCGTTGCTCAGCACACCGATCAACGTGCTGACCACAAAGACACCGCCGAGGGTGACGAACAACATGATGAGACGGAAGCCCATGCCTGTGTCGCCGCCCATCGTCCCGGAATCCAGCGTGCGCATCAGACTCTCCCAGGCCGCCTCGCCAAACGACATCGGCTGGGTACTGCCTTCGGGAGCCGTGATCAACCCTCCAAGGCGAATGATGGCGGCGGCAAGCAGGATGATGGTGATGGATGTCAGGAAAAGCCCTGCGATAAGGGCGAATGTCCCCTTGGACATGAGATTGTCGAACTGATAACTAAGACGTTCTCGCAAAGTCGGTTTGGATGACGGCATAAGGCCTCCGCTTTTGAATTGGGCAAATTATAAATTTCTTTTCAGTGGAATGCCAATGGGAAGATGGAGGGATATTTCTAATCGCTCTATTATGTTCACAGGGTAACAAGCCGCGCAGACGGCGAGTCTATGCTGTGCATTCGTTTATAATTATGGACAGGAGTCGAAATTATGTTTGGTTTTGAAGGCCTTGATCGCCGCAAGGAAGAGGAACGCGTACGAAGCGAAGGGCGTCTGCCCCCGGGTCAGTCCTTGACGTTGAAATTTCCCGTTTTGCATTATGGGCCGGTTCCGCACTTCAACCCGGCCACGTGGGATTTCCGCGTCTGGGGCGAGGTGGAGCAGGAGAGGCGCTGGTCGTGGGATGAGTTCAACAAACTGCCGCGCACCAAGATCAAAATGGACATCCACTGCGTGACGCGTTGGAGCAAATTCGATACAGAGTGGGAAGGCGTCTCGGTCAAGACTCTGGTCAACGAAGGCTTCTTCAAGATCAAGCCGAGCGCGACACACGTGATGCAACACGCGGAATATGGGTTTACAGTCAACCTGCCGCTCGAGGTTGTTTTGCAGGATAACTTCCTGATGGCCACTCACTTGAATGGCGAGCCGATTACGCCCGATCATGGTTATCCTTTGCGCGGCGTAGTGGGATTCATTCCCGGCCACGAGGAAGAGACGCCTTATTTTTGGAAAGGCGCCAAGTGGTTGCGGTCGCTGGAATTCATGCCGCGCGATAAACCCGGCTTCTGGGAACAGGCCGGTTATCACAACCGCGCGGATGTGTGGAAGGAAGAAAGGTTTGGTTAAATGAATCGGTCGGGTTTTATCCCGACCGATTTTTTGTTTTTACGACGGTCGCTTGCCCAATGTGATTGTAATGTCCTGCTTCTGGCCGTCGCGGATGACAGTCAGCACCACAGTATCGCCGGGAGATTTGTTGGTGATGAGGTAAGCCAGCAATTCGTCGAACTGATGAATCTCGTGACCATCAATGGCCACAATTAAATCGCCGCCCGCGTTGAGTCCTTGAATGCTGGTGGGTTTGTCGCCAGCCTTGAGTCCGCCTTTATCCGCCGGTCCGTTCGGCACCACGGAGGTGACATATGCTCCGGTGTATGTGGTCAAGCCGAGGGCTTCAATTTGATCCAGGCTCAAGTCGCTGAGCGAGGACATGCCCAGGTAGGGATAATCGTATTTCCCTTCTTTGATCAGTGTGGGCGTGACGCGCTTGACGATGTTCGACGAAACCGCGAAGCCGATGCCGGAGTTGACCGGTTCGCCGGTGTTTGTGTAATTGGTTGTGCGGATGGCGCGATTGATGCCGATCACTTCGCCGTTGAGGTTGAATAACGGGCCACCTGAATTGCCGGGGTTGATGGCCGCGTCGGTCTGGATGATGTCGCCGGCTGTGAAGGGCTGGCCACCTCCGGGCGTGGCATGTTCCGAGTCGAGGGTACGGCCAAGGGCGGAGATGATGCCAACGGTCATGGTCCCATTCAAGCCAAACGGGTTGCCAATCGCGATCACCGTCTGCCCCACTTTGAGCAGGGATGAATCACCGAGCGGCAGTGGATGGAGTTCGGCGGCGGGCGCATCCACTTTGATGATTGCCAGATCCGAGTCCAGATCGGTGCCGATCACCGTTCCGTACACTTTATAGCCCGACATGAAATCCACTTCGACTTTATTATTATCTGCGCCCTGCACCACATGATAATTGGTAATGATGTGTCCATCGGTGTCATACACGAAGCCCGATCCCAGTGATTCCTGGCTGATATTTTTGATGGCAACAATGCCCGGGCTGACCTGTTGGTATAAATTTACCAGCGCGTCCTGTTGCGCCGCGGGGTTGGAATTGGGAACTGCCACGGAAACAGGCGGTTGAGTGGCGACGGTCACTGGAGGTTGAGTGATTGTGATGGGCGTCGTCCCGATTTGGCAGGCTAATGCGGCAAGCACCAGCACGCTACAAACAACTAAGATTCGTTTTGTTTTCATTTTTCTCCTGAGATGTTTTAACCACAGATGAATTGTGGCTTCACAATGAACGAGTCCTTCATCTTTCTAAATCTTCTTTATCTGTGGTGAATTAAGACTCACGCCGACTTGTGACGCGCCGCTTCTTCCAATAACGCCCTCTGTTTGGAGGATAAGTTTTTCGGAATCTTCACCTTGACGCGCACAAACAAGTCTCCTTTTTGCGCGCTCTTCAAACGCGGCATCCCGCGCCCCGCGAGACGAAAGACCTGGTCGGGTTGTGTGCCCGCCGGGATTTTTAATGTGACTTTTCCTTCCAACGTTTCGACTTTCACTTCTCCGCCGAGGATGGCAGTGAACACATCAATTGTGACCGCGGTTCGCAGGTCATCGCCCTCGCGTTGGAAGCGCGAATCCTCCGCCACGTCCACGATCAGATACAAATCGAGTCCCTCCGGACCCGCGCCGGCCACGCGCACTTTTGAACCGGTCTTCACGCCCGCCGGGATTCGCACCTCGATGCGCCGCCCGTTGGTTTGAAGCGCGCGGGTCGTGCCGCGATAAGCCTCCTCCAGCGTAATCATGACCGCCTGTTGATAGGCCGGCGCCTGGCGTGTGCGCGTCGCGGTCTGCGCGCCGCCCGTGCCGCCGAAGATGGATCGGAAGAAGTCGGAGAACATACCCTCTTCGCCGAACAAATCGTTCAGGTCGCCATATTCCACGCGCACATTGCCGCCCGGTCCTCCTCCACCGAACCATTGACTCCAATCGAAGTCGCCGGGCCGGCCGCCGCGCTGTTGCCAGTTCGAATATGCGCTTCCCAATTGGTCATAGCGCGCCTTCTTCTGCGGATCGCTCAATACCTGATACGCCTCGTTGATGTCTTTGAATTTTTCCTCGGCCTGTTTGTTACCCGGGTTGCGATCCGGATGATATTGCATCGCCAGTTTGCGATACGCCTTGCGAACGTCATCCGCGCTGGCCGAACGTTCCAGGCCCAGAATCTTGTAGTAATCCTTGTACTCCATAGTTTTGAATTCTATGCCCGATATTAACGTCGGGCAAGCGCCCAAAAGGTCATCTAATGGAATTCTAACCTCAGTTATACTTGCTGACAGGCGTCATTGCTTCCTTTGCCCGCGTTGACGAAATATAGCACCTCGAGATGAACTTTCCATGAAATCCATTTGCGTCTTTTGCGGATCAGCAGACCGCGTCTCACCGGACTATCTGGCGGCGGCGCGTCAAATGGGGCGCGTCCTGGCTGGGCGCCGACTCCGCTTAATTTTCGGCGGAGGCAAGACCGGTTTAATGGGAGCCGTTGCCGACGGCGCGCTGGAAGCGGGCGGCGAGGTCATCGGTGTAATTGTTCCATCTATGAATACGTCTGCATTGGCGCATACGGGTTTGACGCGCATGGATGTTGTCGCGGGAATGCACGAGCGGAAAGCGCGCATGCACGAGTTGGCCGAGGGCTACCTTGCCCTGCCCGGCGGCTTCGGCACCTTCGATGAGTTGTTCGAAGCCATCACGTGGGGGCAGGTCGGCGCGCACCAAAAACCGGTCGGCTTATTGAACGTGAAAAATTATTACGCGCCGCTCCTCGCGGCCATTGACCACGCGGTGAACGAGGGGTTTATCTTCCGCGAACATCGCGATGTGCTCTGCTGTGATTCAGACCCCGAGAAATTGCTGGACGCGATGAATGCTTATCAACATCCACACGCCGCGGTCAAGAGATGGCTGAGGGAAGAATGAATCGCGTAGGGGCACAACATATCGTGCTCCCTACTTTTTATGGCGATGTGAATGGAAATGTGTATGTGAGTGTTCGCCCGAACCGGACGAATGTTCAACTACTCAACATCCAGGTTCGCCGTCGTGACCGCAACAATTTTGTTTGAGAATGACACGTCTCCATAAATTGCGCGTTAGTTTGTAGAGCTTTTCATGGAGCGGCATCGGCTGATCGAGATTCGTCAGGAAGTTTCGGAACGAGCGAGTGGACATTGAATCTCCTTTTCGATCATGGATTGGCAAACTTCATAACATATCCGTCTTCTGTTTTGAAGACGGCGACGGAGCGCTCTGTATGCAACCAATTGTTTTGATCAATTTCTCCGGCCAGACTCATCCAATAATTTGGAACCTGAATTAACTTTATGGAGAATTGCACTACTCGTATGAAATCTCCCTTGGGTTCAAGTGAAAGAGCAGGGGTACGCTGGTCGTAGTAGACCTTATCCACATGGTAATCTTCAACCCGACAGTAGTCTGGGGCTTTTTCTGTTTTGAAATAATTCAACCATAGTTCGACCAGCCTGCCTGCAATTTGATCTTCTGAGAAGTTTGCAGTGTCTTTTTCTGGAAGAACGATGTTAGCCGAATCGCAATATTGTGTGTCGCCGATATTCGGATTGTAGGGCAACTGTATCTCTGTCGGAGTAGTCCCGATGACAATTCTTGGTGTTGAAGGGATGAGTGTTGCTATTGTTGACGTCTGTATTGTATTGCAACCTATTGTTATAACCATTAATGAAGCAAAGAGACTGGTAATAAACTTGTTTGGTTTCATCTTATCTCCTTCAAGATTGCAATCGTCTCCTGCTTGCCTCCGTAGCCATTTTCTCCGCCGGGACCAACGCAGGAGGGGCAACCGTCCTTGCATTGACATTGGCTGACCAGTTCAAGCGCACGCGCCATCAATTCGTCATGGATTTCAAACAACTTCTGGCTGAAGCCAATGCCCGCCGGAACTTGATCGTAAATGACGATGGACGGTTGACCGCGGACCGTGCCTGCCGGGTCGGTGTGGACTCCAAGGTCGCTTGGGTCGCACATCAGGAATAATGGCGCAAGTTGACTCAGCACATACGATAATCCTGCCAGCCCCGAACGAATGCGGACGTTCTGTTCCGCTTTGCGGTGGCAGGATGGACACAGTGTGATGAGATTGTCAAGTTGATTCGCTTGCTGGAGTGTGGAGCGCAAAATTTCCTGATTTTGCATTGCGACGTCAAGAGACGCCGCGCTCCGTTTCATAAAATCACGAAATGGAATCTTATGATGGACATCGTGCTCGCGTCCAGCTTCAGGCGCGCCGCAGATTTGGCAACGGAATCCGTCGCGGGTCCGGACGGCGAGGCGGATGCGCGGCCAATCGGGGCCGTAATCGTTTGGGTCGTTGGTCCATGCTCCGCTGGCGCGCAGAGTCTCGATTGTCGCATCCGAAAGTGAAAGCCAATAACCGGTCGTTTGCAAATCGGCGGGCGGAAGATCGAGCGGCTCTTCGCCGAGATTTTCCTGCGTGAACCAGCGCAGTTTTTTGAAGCCAACCACTTGCGTGGTGACTTGAATTTCGCCGTGTTCCTTCTCGCCGCCGCGGACGGCGGCTTGAGCAAGCGTGGACAAGATTTGTATTTCCGTTTCGCGCTGGGCTTCGGTGTAGTAATCGAGCGCGACTGCAGTCAGCGTGGCGACGTTCTTTTCGAGATTCAAATCATGCACAAAATATTGCTGACCTTCATGAAGATAAATTGCATTCGGATGAACCATCCAGTACGCGCTTGCCAAATCAATTTCACCGAGGGTCTGCGGATGGCCTGCCCTGAGCGGCGTCGAAGGGTCGTCCGTAGTTTGCAAAACAACATTCGCTGGCGACGCCGAACGCAATGAAATGTTCGCGGCGGGATATTGATCCTGCATCCAGTAATATTTTTCATTGGAGAAATGCGCTTCGTTGTTCGACGTGAGAAACTCAAGATATTCTTCAACTGTTTGCGCGGGCAAAGAGCCGAAGCCTTCGCCTTTTTGAAATGGCAGTTCGAACATCGCGCAGCGCAAATGATTTAACAAAATGAGCAAATGATCGGGATTGATGAGCGCCTGTTCGGGCGGCTTGCCGATGAAATATTCTGGATGATGCGCGAGGAATTGGTCGAGCGGATTCGGCGACGCGATCATCATCGCCAGCGCGGGCGCTTCGCCGCGTCCCGCCCGACCCGATTGCTGGGCGAGGCTTGCGATGGAGCCGGGATACCCGACGAGCACCGCCGCGCCCAGCCCGCCGATATCAATTCCCAATTCGAGGGCGTTCGTGGCGACGACAATTTTTACGCTCCCGTCGCGCAAGCCTTGTTCGATCTCGCGGCGCTGACTTGGCAAGTAACCAGAACGGTAGCCTCTAATGAAAGAAGAAAGAGGAAAGACTTCATCGCCATTATTCTTTCTTTTTTCGTCTTTCTTCTCGCCTTGAAGATACGTCAAAATAATTTCCACGCTTCGGCGCGAACGCGCAAACACAACCGATTGAACATTGTTCGCGAGCAGGTCGTTTGTCAGCCGCACGCTTTCGAGCAGGGAACTTTTTCGCAAGCCGATGGCTTCGTCAATGACGGGAGGGTTGTAAAGCAGAAAATGTCTTTCGCCGCGCGAGGAACCGTCGTTATCAATCAATTCAACCGGCAATTCGATCAATCGTTCGGCGAGTTCTTTCGGATTGCCAATCGTCGCCGATGTGAGGATGAATTGCGGGCTTGCGCCATAGAATTTTGCAACGCGCTTGAGTCGTCGAATCACGTTTGCCACATGCGAGCCGAACACGCCGCGATAGGTGTGCATTTCGTCAATGACAACAAATCGCAGATTGCGGAAGAAGTCCGCCCAGTTGGTATGATGCGGCAGAATGCCGGTATGAAGCATGTCGGGGTTTGAAAAAATAATCCGCGCGTTCTTGCGGATGGCCGGGCGCTGGGCTTGAGGCGTGTCGCCGTCGTAGATCGCAACGCTCAAGTTGGCGGTTGACGGTTGACGGTTGATCGCTACCAACTGTCCGCTGACAACTGCCAACTGATCTTGCGCCAATGCTTTGGTTGGGAAAAGGTACAACGCGCGGGCGCCGGTGTTGGTCGTCAAAGACGCGATAATTGGCAAGTTGTACGCCAATGTTTTTCCGCTGGCGGTGCCGGTGGCAAGGACAAGGTTCTTTCCCGCGCGCAGGTGAGTCCACGCTTCGAGCTGGTGGCTGTAGAGCGAAACAATTCCACGCTTGGATAACGCCTCTCGAAGCGCGTCCGGCAGATCGTCCGGGAAGGGACGCGTTTGCGCGGGCCGCGCGGGAGTCGTCCGCCAGATGGAAAAGTTGGGCGCGGTATCGGGGTCCGTGCGCCAGAGTCGAATAACCGATTCTATCGGCATCAGATTAGAATGGTGTGGTTGTATGTGCAAGTTGGTTTATTAAAATAGCAATGTCTGTAATATAAAGACTTAGTAACAGAATGATTATTCCTGCAAAGACAAAAGTCAGTTCATTGGTTCTCTTGTGGAAGATAGTGACGAGCGTTTTCGTTCCTTTAATAAATATCAAGACAATAGCTAATAGAGATGGCAGGACGAAGATGGATTTCATCACCGAAAATATTCTATATTCATACGCGTAAACAGCCGCAAAAGCCAAATAGCCGGCAAATGTTATTGTGAATAGACCGTAATCAACATCTTGAAGACAAATCTCTGATTGAGACAGAAAACACTTTGCAAATTGCATGCTCTCAGCAGTTAAACCGACCAGCAAAAGAAACGTTGGCAATAATGCTAATAAAAATATAACGCGTGTCAACCACAAAAGGTATTTACTGGTATTTGCCCATGTAGGTGGCCAATTAGGAAAATGTGCAGAGTTTGCTCGCCCATACAACTGCGTCCAAAGAGAGGTACGATGGGATTGGTAGACTTCGGGATCAAGATTGATAACAGGATCCTTCAAAAGATCGATTATCTTGAAAGTGAAAAAACCATCATGGATAGAGACAATCCCTGCCTCAGGTATAAAATTTTCGCCCCATATAGGGGGGAGTGGTCCTTTGTCCATGGTAGTTAAGATCGGTTGTCCGTATTTTCTGATATTGTATGCATACTGAGTTAAAGGATTTAGGAAAGCTAGCAATGGCAAAGATAGTGCAAAGATAGCCGCATAACTGAATCCCAGATATCGGTGCCTTTTACTCGAAAAGGCCTTTATAAAAACGGACAATGAGATTGCTATCCCGGTCACCCAAGCGTTTGTTTTAGTCGCTATTGCCAGAGAAACAAAAATTATTGACAAGATAAAATAGATAATTTCCGAATTTTTTAAAAAAATATAGGCAAAATACAGGCCTAGGCTACAAAATAGGATCACGAACGTATCATTTGTCGCTTGGCCGTTGATGGCAATTAGATCGGGATTCAGTGCCGCCAATGCAAACGCGATCAACTTGAATTCTCCTCTTATTGCCTGGAGGTCCTTGATCAGCATAAAGACCGTAGAAACAATAACTATACCGGCAATGCAGTTCACCATCTGCCCTATGAGAATCAATCCATTTTTATCGCCGGGATTTATCTTTTCAATCTTAGCGACCCTGGCGATAATATAATAATATAACTTTGGTTGATATGATTCCCCCTGCTGGTCAATAGATGGTAATTTATTTGTTAACATGATAAAGCGCACTGGAAAGATATGATTGTCATTTGATTCTCGATTTGTCAATGCTAGAGCAAGGCGAAGACTTGTGGCTACAAAGAATATTAAGATATAACCAGCTGAAATGATTTTTTGAGAACTCATTTGAATTTCTTCTCCTTTCGCCACTGACAAGTCACAGTTTTTCCAGACTTTTGTTTGCACAAAGCAATTGAGTGACATGCTTATGGAATCGATTTTTCAACATAAACTCGCTATCTCTATAACCTGGCATATGTTATGGGGGCTGAGTCTGCGATTGAGTATATCAAAGTATGGACTTGGCATTTCCACTGATTCCGTCCACCTGTTGTTTGGCGGACTCAACCTCGCCGATGGCCGCGGGTTGTTTTCTTTCGATGGAAGTTTTCTCGCGCTGTGGCCGCCGCTGTATTCGATGCTGTTGGCTGGGATTCATCTTATCTTTGGATCGGATGTCTTCACCGCGGCCAACCTTTTGCAAGCCGCTTCTTTTCTTGGACTTTCGGCCTGCCTCAGCGTTCTATTCATAAAAATCTTCCCCGATAGTTTCCCGCTGGCGCTCGCCGCGAATATTCTTTCCGATGTCGGTGTTGTGGTGCTGACGACGTTCGACACCGTCGGCTCGGATTACATCCATCTCTTTCTTGCGATACTTTTCGTTTTGCTGGCCGGATATTACATCGAATCGAAAAGTCCGCGCGTGCTACTTGCCATGTCTATGATCGGGACACTGGCAATGTTTGACCGTTACCTTGGCGTTGCCTCCATCGCGACGGGCGTCGCGTTGGTTTTCTTCTACACTGAAGATTGGCGCGAACGGATTCTGCGAAGCGCGCTGATGTCTCTCTCCGCGCTCCCGGCGGGGATCTGGCTTTGGGTCACTTCTCCGCTGGTAGCGCGGCGCGCGCCGAACAGTTTTCTGGATAATTTTTTCTGGTTCTCAAAATCCATCGTTGAATGGTTTCTTCCTGAAAATGCGGTTGAAGCCAGTCAGACCATCTATACAATTTGTCTTTGGCTCATTGTTGGCGCTTTGATTTTCTTGTTGTTCAAATTTTCGGCGCGCTACCAAACCTTCTCTTCGTTCCGCCTGCCCGTCTTTGTATATGGATTATTCTATTGGCTGGCCTTGTTCGGATCGGCCTCCATTGCGTATTACAACAAACTCGGCGGACGATTTTTGCTACCGCTTTATATTCCATTCATCACACTTCTGGTTATCTCAGCGGACGTCCTGCTTCGGCTGGCCGGTGAGATTTCTTCGCAAGTCTGGCGGCGCGTTGCACGCTTTTGCATCATTGGTTTACTGACCCTGATTATTTTCATTTTGTCCGGTCAGACGCTTTCGACCATTTTAGAATCGCGAGACATCGGCGCGGCGGGAGAGAACGCGTTCAACACCCAAGGCTGGCATGAGAATCGCGCCATGCGGTATTGGCTGAAGCATGTGCCGAAAGAGGATTATCTTTTGTTCAGCAATTATCCGGACGGTGTTGCATTCTTCACATGGCATTCAGTCTTTGGGTCGCCGCGAAGGTACGCCGGTCCTTATTCCACTGACGAAATCCCGCCAGAGCAATATGTTTCAGAATTATTCTCCTCCGGTATGAGGGTGTATATCGTTTGGATCGAGCCTAATATTTACTCTCACTACTACCCGGTTGACGAATTATCCTCCATTGCAGAGATAGATACGCTTTATCAAAGCAAGGACGGGGGAGTGTATCGTCTGAGTCCGAAGAGCGCGCCCTAGGGTCCAGCCAGAACCGCATCTTTTCGATGCGTACGGATAGTTGATCAAAGCAGTGAAGTTCTCCCCTAGAAAATTAGGGGAGAACGCATCTAACCGACTTCTCCCACAATATCTACAATAAGTTCAAATCCATTAACAAAGGAGAAAAATCATGGAAATGAACTTGCGTGAAATCTGGACCGTTGTGCACGGAATGGTGTTCGGCTTCATCTTCCTGCTCGGCTTTAGCGGCGCGCTGTATGCCGTGTACAGCATGAAGACCGAATGGTTGACCGCTGAAGGCATCAGCAAGACGGTCAACAATATCAAGATCTACCTGTGGGGCCTGGCGATCTCCGTCTGGGCCGCGGTTTTCACGGGCACATACATTGTGTATCCGTGGTATCGCGCTAATCCTCCGCAAGGCGCGACCGACCTGAGCACCTTCCCGAAATTCCTCCTGCTCGCGAACGAGAACACCGCGCAATGGCATGAGTTCGGCATGGAATGGAAAGAGCACGTCGCCTTCCTCGCTCCGATTGCCGCGACTGTTGTGGCCTTCGTTGCCTCCTACTACGGCCCCATGCTTGCCAAGAAAATCGGCGAGCGCCGCGCAGTGATGGTCTTCTTCATCTTTGCCTTTGCAACAGCCGCCGTGGCAGGTTTGTTCGGCGCTTTTATCACCAAGGCCGCGCCGGTCCGCTAATTGGAACTAATATTAAGGAGAAACTATCATGGCTACCAAAACTGTTGCTGAAAAACCCAATGGCCCTGTGGCCGCCGCTCTCCTCGCTGGAGGCATCGGCTCGGCAGTGCTCGGCCTCGTCACGCTGATTTATGAATTGAATGACAAGTCCGCTTTCGCAAAGAGCCTGGCCTGGTACAAACCGGCGGGTGCTCTCACTGGCAAGTCTGGCCTCGGGATCATCGCCTTCTTTGTGGCGTGGGCTGTCCTGCATTTCATCTTCAAAGACAAGGAAACTGAGTTCAATCGCATCGCTACTATCTCGTTCGTTCTGCTTGTCATCGGTTTGCTCGGCACGTTCCCGCCCGTTTGGCACCTGTTCGCTGGCGGTTAGTAAATTAAGCAAGAAAAACTCCCGCAGTTCAGTCAACTGCGGGAGTTTTTTATTCATTTCCCATGCGCTCAAAAAGATGATGCTCAAAGGCATACGCGGCCAGTTCGATGCGATTGTTGAGATGCAGTTTCTCGAACATCGTGCTAACGTAATTTCCCACCGTCTTTTCACTCAAGTTCAGCGACTGACCAATCTCCGCGTTGGTTTTGCCGCGTGCGAGGAGGGCAAGCACATCCATTTCGCGATTCGATAGATCGCGGAAGGCGTCCTCCTCGGCCCTGCGTTCATTCTCGCGTACGCGCGACAAAAGGCGGGCGGTCACTGCCGGATCGAGGAGGGCCTCGCCTCGAGCGGCCGCGTCAATCGCCCGGAGCAATTCTTCGTTCCCGACCTGTTTCAGCACGTATCCCACCGCGCCCGCATTAATGGCGCGCATGATGAGTTCATCATCTGCGAACGATGTGAGCATAATAACCTTCGTGCGCGGGAACTTTTTCGTGACTTGCCGCGCGGCCTCGATGCCGCCTTCGCCCGGCAGACGGATGTCCATTAGCACCACATCGGGGTCAAGTTTCTCCACGGCCTTGACCGCCTCACCCGCCGTGCTGGCTTCACCGACCACTTCCATGTTCGGTTGATCGTTGAGCAGAGTCATCAGCCCCAGCCGCACAACTTCATGATCGTCCACTAATAAGATGCGAGTCTTTGCCATGTTCATTCATCCAGCCAGGGGATTTCAAGTGTGACCGTTGTTCCTTTGCCTTTAACGCCTGCAATGTTCATTTGTCCGTTCAGCAAACGGGCGCGGTCGCGCATGTTGCGGACCCCGTAACCGGCCTCCGCGTTTGAATCATAGCCTATGCCGTCATCTTTGATCGTCAAAAACAAACGCTGGCCCTTTGTATTGGCTTCGATCTGAACACGTTTCGCCTGTGCATGGCGCACAATGTTTGCCAGGGCTTCGTTTATGATGGCGAACAAATGATTTTGTCGGATTGGAGAAAGCGACATCTCCTCAGGTATATTCATATTAAGCGTGATCTGCACCAGTGAGTTGTAATGCGGGTCCGCGGTGACACGTTGGAGAGCCTGCGAGAGCGTTTCGTTGGCCGGCTTCGCGTCGGCGTCGGGGTGGGAATGCAGTTCGGACAGATTCCGCCTCAAGTCCGAGATGGAATCGTTGAGCACCGTCTTAGCCCGTTCGAGTCTTGAGGATAATTCGGTCTCTCCCTGCGCGAGGCGCGCGGCTGATTCCACTAACAATCCTGCCGTGTAGACTTTTTGGATGGCGCCGTCGTGTAGCTCGCGCGCGATGCGTTCGCGTTCGGCGCTGACAATTTGTTGTTGTTCGAGATGCTCGATGCGGCGTTCCGTTTCGAGTTCGAAGATTTCGAGCGCGCGGATAATTGTCACTGCCAGAATCAGCCCAATGAGGGAGCGAAAGATCAGCGGGGGAACGCCGAAAATATTTTCAAAGGAGTTCGTGTTGACGAGGTTGCCGGGAAAGAACGCGACCGGAGGCGGGATGAGACCGCCCAGAATTCCATAGATGAAGAGAGAGATTCCTGCGATGCGCAGCGTGTTGACGATGATCGGCGCATTGAGCGGCGCGATGCGTTTGAAGGTTTGATGGCGCAGGCTATACGCGGCCAGCAGGCCGCCGGGAAAGCCAATGAAGTAGCGAGCCAGCGCGTTGGCAGTGTGATGCCATGTGATGAAATCCGGGATGAAGGGAAGCACAACAAAGAAAATGACGAACATCCAGCCGGCCATCAACCCGACCGTCAAACCGTGCAACCAGCGGGCGCGCCCCGGCGGGTTGAGCAGAGTCACGCCGAATTCAAAGAGAAAGGCAAATGAAGCGGCCAGCAGAATGAGTTGGATCACGTAGAGAAAGCGAGTAGCGGCGAGACTAAGATACGCGGACTGAATGGGGATGAAAAGGTCGCCCCATTCGTGCAGGGCGTGAGCAAAACCAAAAAGCGCAAGCCAGCGCAGACTGCGCGCCAGCTCGAGACGCGAGGAGCGCCGCGATTGCAGGACGATGGCAAAGCCCAAAACAAAGAAGACCAAGCCATAGACAAAAAGGATGACCTCACGATTGTTGGCGATCAAATTGTGCAGATAGGTCATTGTGTTATTTTACTGCGCCTGTTTTTCTACGTTGGCCGTCTTTTGAAAATTCAAGGCGCGAAATGCAAGCGCCCCGACCGCAAGCGGAAGCCAGAAGGTAATGCCGCGATAGGTCAATGTGATGACCACGGCCTGGCTGAAGTCTACGCCCAGCGAGCCAAGCGCAACCGCCATCACGCCTTCGACGACGCCGATGCCGGAGGGGGTGGGCGAGACGATCAGAAAGAGATATGCGATGGCGAATCCGCCGACGATGGTTCCCGCGGAGAACGGAACTTCAAACGCCATGAAGGCGCAGATCAGAATTACCATCAGTAAGGTTTTGTTCACCAATGAAAGCAAAAATGGAACAATCAGACTGCGCGGCTTTTCGGGCAGAGAGCCGAGTCCGTCGCCGATCTCGGATGCAAAGGAATGGGCGCGCGCTTCGCTCAGATATTTTCGATGGATGAACGGCCACGCGATACGATTGACAACGCGCGCCATTTTTGCCAGCACGTCTCCGAGTCTGTCTGCGGAACGATAGCCGAGGTACAACAGAAATGCCAGCACGGAGGCAATGGCAAGCAGAATCAAAGACGCGGTAATCTCGCCCAGCCCGAGGTTGTTGCGTCGGATGAGCACGATCATGCCCAGCGCCAGTACGAACAAAAACGCGGCTTCATCGAGAAGCAAATACAGCGCGCCGGCCACCGTCACTTTGCCGGGCGGGTGATTGCGACTGCGTCCGTCGGTGATGAAGAGGGCGAGTCCGCCCACGCCCGCGCTCGGCGTGACTACGTTGACGAAACTGCCTGCCGCCGCAACCAGCGCGATATGCCGCCTGCTTTCTTTGAGCCCCAGCAAACCATAAACGGATTGGAAGATCCAGCCGAGGACGAAAAACCACGCGGCTTGAACGGCCAATGCCAGTGCGAGGAACCGCGGATTGGCGCGTTGAAGAGTCAGAAGGATGCTTTGGAGTTCGGAGAAGCTCAGGATGACAAGCACAACCCCCAGGAAGAGCACGAGGACCACGATGAATTTTTTCATGCGAGGGTGATTATAACAATTTTGTCTCCTCGAAGTGTGGCTATTTTTCAACACAGAATGCACTGAGAACACAGAGATTCTTTATTTTTTCTCCGTGAACTCTTCGGTCTCCGTGGTGAATGAAAAAAACCTCTCGCAGAGAAAAGCCTGCGAGAGGGAATCCGGCGCGAGGTCCGGAAAGAAGCGGAAGTTTATCGCCGTCGTCCGCCCATACCGCTGACGAGGCTCACAAAGTACAGCAGTTGCAAAAGCGCGGCGGCCAATCCGGCGACGTACGTCAGCGCGGCGGCATTGAGCACATTGTTGACTCCGGCTTGTTCATCTTCGCCTGCAACGATGCCGGTTGTCGCCAGAAGTTCTTTGGCGCGCGCCGACGCATTGAGTTCAACAGGCAAAGTTGCCAGCGCGAAGACCGCGCCGCCTGAGAAGACCAGCACGCCCAGCCAGGCCAGGTTGGCCATGCGCAGAAGCAGACCTGCGAATATCATGATCCAGCCGAGCCACGAGCCGATGTTGACGGCGGGCACGAGCGCGGCGCGGAATCGAAGCGGCAGGTAGCCATCGTTATCCTGCATGGCGTGACCCAGTTCATGCGCGGCGATGGCTACCGACGCGACCGATGGAACATTGGCCACGCCCTGCGAAAGATTCAGAACCTTTGTACGCGGATCGTAATTGTCGGTGAGATTTCCGCCGATGCCCTGAATGGTGACTCCGCTCAGGCCGCCGCTCGAGATCAGACGTTGAGCGGCTTGCGCTCCGGTGAGTCCGCTTCGCACCCGAACCTGACTCCACTTGTTGTATGCCGAGTTGACATACCACGAAGCCAGCAGGACGAGCAGAAAGCCCGGCGCCATGAAGCACAAATAAGTTGGATCGTAGAAAAACATTCAGACCTCCTGAAAATGTCTGTCGCACTGAGGAGTGGCATGTAGTGGCGTCATGACGAAGCATCTCCATTTGTCAATGAGGCTCTTCGCTACGCTCGCCTTTCGTGCCGCGAGCGCCACAGTGCGAGACGGCAGTGTGACACAGCGATTAATTTATGGTGAAGGCGTTGCCGTCGGCGTTGGAACGGACGTGGGGATGGCCGTCCCGTTGATCATCGCCTTCAATACTTCTACGGCGGCATCCAACTGCGGGTCGCGGCCGGCTTTGCGATCTTCGATGCTCATCGGCACATAGACATCCGGCGTCAGACCCTTTTGGTCAATCTGGTTTCCGTTCGGAGTCAGCCAGTGAGCAATCGTGATGCGCACTGCGCCCTGCTCGTTCGAAAGCGGAACCCAGTTCTGGACCGAGCCTTTTCCATACGACACCACGCCGACCAGTTTGGCGCGGCCATAATCCTGCAATGCGCCGGCGGTGATCTCCGAGGCCGAGGCCGAGCCTTCGTTGATCAGCACGACCATCGGAATTTTCTTGTCCGTTGCCAGACCGCCGGGGATGACGTCGTAGGATTTCTTCGTTCCATCGCCGTATTGCTCATAAAGCGCAACGCCCGTATCCTGGAATTGTGAAACGACTTCCACCGCGGTCTGCAAATAACCGCCGCCGTTGTTGCGCAGATCAAGGATGATACCTTTCGGGTGTTGCGCCATCAACGTGTTGAGAGTGTCGGTCAATTCCTGAGTGGTATTGTTGCCAAAGGTTGTGACCTGAATATACGCGATGCCATTATCCAGCATTTTTCCGCTGGCGCTTGGCACGGTGATCTTGGCGCGCGTGATGTCAAATTCCAAATAGGATGATTCTCCTGCGCGCTTGATGGTGAGATGCACCACGCTTCCCGCGGGACCGATGACCTTTTGCCGCACCAACTCCGGGTTGATGCCGGTCATGTCTTTGTGATCCACGGCGACGATCTGGTCGCCCGGTTGCAGACCGGCCTTCTCTGCCGGAGAGCCAACCATCGGACTGGTGATGGTGAGGTAATCGCCGCTCGTGTCCACGTATGCGCCGATGCCTTCATAGGAACCGGCCAATTGTGAGTTGGCATCTTTATAGGTTTGCGGGTCCATGTAAGTGCTGTGCTTGTCGCCCAGCGACTCCATCATGCCGTTGATGGCGCCTTCCATCAACTTCACATCGTCCACCGGCTGGTTCACGTATTGCGTGTGGATGATGCCCCACGCCTCCCAGAAAGGCTTGAACAACGTTTGCAGGTCCTGTGGGGTCGCGGCTTCCGCGCCGGACGGAGTGGTAACCGGGGAAATGGTCGGAGACTCTGCGGAAGGTTGCAGACCGCCATACGGCAACATGTGCCCGACCACGAATCCGCCGGAGAAGCCGCCCAGCAATAATGCGACCCCGATCAGGCCTAACAGAATGATTTGTAAAGTTTTATTCACAACTGCCTCCTGGGCTTACTGTAAACGAGTTTGAGAATATCACGATGGGATTAAAGGACAATGAAACGGGTGTATGAGGAGTGTAAACATACACTGGGTCACATTGTTGCGGGGTGTTCTGCCTGAAGCATCTTCAATTTGGCGAAAAGGTTGCTTCTCGAAGACTCGCAACGACATGAAAGTTATTTCTTCTTTACAATCTCATCCACGCGGCGATGAAGTTCATCCAGCGCGTCGTCTTCCTTTTTGAAGGGCTGTCGCATGGAGGATTGAAGTCCCGTCCAGAATTTGGAATCATTGTTCCTCGCGCCGTTCGCCCACAAAACAGCGATGACGTTTGGGATGATGATCACTGCCAAAAAGATCAGACCGATCAATAACGGATTCACGGACGATTTCCATTCAACAGCGCGGGCAATTGACGCCAATTACTGAAAGCCGCATCTGCATCGGACCCTTCGGCTTCGCTCAGGGCAGGCCCTTCGGCGGCCGCGCCGTAAAGGAGCGAATACAACCCCAGGGCTTTCGCGGCGCGCGTCGTATGCGGCAAGTCGTCAATCATCACGCACTTCGATGGATCGCTTTCGCCCGCGACCTTCATGGCTAAAGCAAAAGATTCGGGCTTCGGCTTGCAGAACGGGTCCATGCGGTTGACGTCAATGATGTCTGCAAAGTATTGTTCGATTTGCAGTTGACGGAGCACACGTTGAGCGTGGGCAACGTCCGCGTTGGTGAAGATCAGGTTACGGGTCCGGAGCGAGGCGAGCACTTGTTGTTGAATCGGATCGGGATGAATGTAGTCCGCAAGATTGACGTTGTGGACGTAGGCCAGATAATCCTGCACATCCATTTTATAGTTGGCCTGCAGTCCGCGCAGGGTCGTGCCGTATTCACGGAAATATTTTTCACGCAGGCGCGGCACATCGTCGGCGGGGATGTTCATGCGCTCGATCATGTATTGACTCATGCGGACTTTGAGGACCGGCCACAAACCGCTGGAGGCGGGGTAGAGCGTATCGTCGAGGTCGAAGAAGATGGTGGTAAAACGCATTGCGCAATTATACGTGATTCGAGTCTTGTCATTGCGAGGAGGCCGCAGGCCGATGTGGCAATCTCCGCGCAAAGTTGGGGATTGCATCCGGAGACACTTGCCCTGCGTGCAAGTGCAGGGAGAACGCTCCTCACACTGACATTATTCCCGCTATAATCGAACCATGCCTATTCGTCTTTTGTCAGCGGAGGTTGCCTCGCAGATCGCGGCGGGGGAAGTCATCGAGCGGCCTGCGTCTGTGGTCAAAGAGTTGATCGAGAATGCGCTGGACGCGGGCGCGAAAACGATTGCAGTCTCGATTGCCGAGGCGGGACGCAAACTAATCGAAGTTGCGGACGATGGGAACGGCATCGCCTCGGATGAACTGGCGCTGGCTGTTTCGCGTCATGCCACGTCGAAACTGTCAAAAGCGGATGATCTTTTTCACATTTCAACGCTTGGCTTTCGCGGCGAAGCGCTGGCTTCACTTGGATCGGTCTCGCGCATGACGCTCACATCAAAGGTCGCAAAATCGAACGCGGGCGCGCGCATCAAGGTCGAGGGCGGACGCGAAGGAAAGGTCGAAACCATCGGCGCGCCAACCGGAACCGTCGTGCGCGTCGAAGATTTGTTTTTCAACGTCCCGGCGCGTTTGAAATTTTTGAAGACGGATGTGACTGAACGCCGCGCGATCGATTCGCTGCTGACGCGGTACGCGTTGGCGTATCCGAGTGTGCGATTCAAGTTGAGCGAGGGGGGCAATGTCACTCTGCAAACTGCGGGCGATGGAGACCGCCGTGCGATTCTCGCCGCGTTGTATGGCGTGGAAGTGGCGAAGCAATTGCTTGAAATGAACACAGAGGAAGAGGGTATCAAGTTGACGGGCTACATCAGCCCCACGGCGTTGACGCGCTCGAATCGTAAAGACATCACGTTCTTCGTCAATGGCCGCTGGATTCAGGATACACCGCTCACCACCGCGTTCATTCAGGCGTATCACACACTGTTGATGGTGGGGCGTTACCCGATGGGCGCGGTCTTCATCGAGGTCGCGCCGGAGGAAGTGGATGTGAACGTGCATCCCGCCAAGGCCGAAGTGCGATTCCGGAATCAGGACCGCGTATTTGGATTTGTCCAGCGTGCGGTTCGCCGCGGACTTTTAGCGTACGCGCCGGTTCCGACGGTTGCGCCTGCGCTGTGGGGGAATCGCGCGGAATCGTCACAGCAGGTGGGGATGGATTGGTCTATTGCTCATGATACAGTTGACGGTGGACAGTTGACGGTGGACCGTGAAGAGCGTTCAGCGATCAACGTTCAGCCACCGACCACCAACCACCAACTTCCAGCTGCCAACCGAGTGCCTCTGCTCAGACTCATCGGCCAGATCGGCGCGACGTATCTCGTGGCTGAAGGCCCGGATGGACTGTATCTGATTGACCAGCACGCCGCGCATGAACGTGTCTTGTTCGAGAAACTGATGGCGCAACATGACATGAACAAAATTCCTTCTCAATCTTTGCTCACGCCGGTGGTCGTGCAATTGCCTCCATCCAGCGCGAAGTTGTTGAATGGACAGTTATCCGTCCTTGCTCACTTTGGCTTCGAGGTGCAAGACTTCGGCTCGAACTCGTTCCAGGTCCGCGCCGTGCCAAATTTGTTCGCGGGCAGTGACCCGTCCGCGGCGTTGCGCGCTGTGGTGGAAGACTTTGAAGAAGACGAAGCGCCGTTGCAGAATGAGGTCGAAAAGAAACTGGCGGCGCGCGTCTGCAAGCGTATGGCGGTCAAGGGCGGGCAGACTCTCTCGCCCGAGGAACAGCGCGCCCTGCTCACCGATTTGGAGAATTGCTATTCGCCGCGCACCTGTCCGCATGGCAGGCCGACGATGATTCATTTGTCAGTGGAGATGTTGGAACGTCAGTTTGGGAGGAGAGGGGCGAGGTAAGAAAACGACGCAAAGGCGCAAATTCGCAAAGAAAATACAGAAACTTTGCTCCTTGATGATTTCGCGTTAAGAATCTCTTTCAAAAAACCTCCCGCAGTACTGCGGGAGGTTTGATTACTGCCTTAGCATCGTCTTTCCCGATCTTGGCAGGAAGAAACAGAACGAAGTCCCCGCGCCCAATTTGCTCTTGACCTCCATCCGCCCGCCGTGACCTTGCACGATCTGCTTGCAGATGGAAAGTCCGAGGCCGGTGCCAGCGACTTTGCCTTCCGTCTCGCGCACCCGGTAGAACTTCTCGAAAAGATGCGGCACAGCTTCTTCGGGAATTCCAACGCCTGTGTCTTGAACCGAAATGCAAACTTCTTTTTCGCTCGCGCCTGCGCTCAGCGTTACGCTCCCGCCGGGACGATTGTATTTGATGGCGTTGCTCAACAAGTTCAAAACCACCTGCTTGATCTTGTCGCGGTCGGCTTCGAAGGTCGGAAGGTCATCCGCGGATTCGATTTTGATTTGGATTTTTTCCTCTTCAGCCTTCGAGTTCATGATGTCTTTGCATTCGAATAGCAGGTCTGAGACGTTGAATAAGGTCTTGCGGAATTGCACACGTCCCGATTCGAGCCGGGCCAGATCGAGGAAGGAGGAGGCCAATGAGTTCAATCGCAGAGTCTCGCTGTGAATATTGTTGATGATCTGCTCCTGTTGTTCGCGCGCCATTTCCGGCCGCAGCAGTAAATAGGTGGCGGTGCTGAGCGAGGCCAGCGGAGTGCGCAATTCATGGACGAACTCCGAGATCAGGTCCGATTGCTGGAACAAGCGCGCGTTCTCGATCGCGACCGCGGCCTGCGCGCCCAATACCGAGAGCAATGACTCGTCGCCCTCGGTGAACTTGCCGCGTTCCTTGTTCAACGCTTCAAGCACGCCGACCACTTTGTTCTTCGTGATCAATGGTACGCCGATCAATGAATGAGTGGGGCGCCCCGACATTTGATCCACGATGCCAAAGAAGCGCGGGTCATCCTGCGCATTGGTGATGCGCACTGATTTACGGTTCAGCACGATCCAGCCTGCGATGCTTCCATCCAGCGGGACGATTACGCCGCGCATGGTCGGCTCGTCGAGGTTGGTCGCCACTTGAAAATAAAGTTGTTGCGTCAGGTTGTCGTAGAGCAGAATCGAAGCCGCTTCCGAGCCGCTGACTTCCGCCGCGGCGCGCACGATTCGTTCGAGCAAAATGTCCAGGTCGAGAGTGGAGGCGAGATCGCGCGCGATCTCGATCAGCCTGCGATACCCATCCAAACGTTCCGTTTTTATTTCAGCCATGAGTTACCTGCTCCGCGATTGCGGGAATAATTTCTGCCACGTCGCCTCGAAGAACGCTGTCGGCGCGTACATCGAGATACGTCGGTGTGTTGTTGATGATGACCAGGTGCGCGCCTCGGTCCAGCGCCTGCATCGGCAGGCCTGCCACCGGCATAACCTCCAAAGACGAACCGGCCACCACCATTAAATCACAAGCGCGGGAATCACGTTGCGCTTCGAACCACGCCTTTTGCGGCAATTGCTCGCCGAACAAAATCACATCCGGCTTGAGCACTGCGCCACAATTTGGGCAATGAGGAATTTCGCCTTTTTCAACGAACGGCTTCAAATATGGAGACGATTCCCATTGATGAAAACACTGTGTGCATGAAAGCGTCGCTGATGTGCCGTGCAGTTCGATCACTTTTTTCGAGCCTGCCTTTTGATGAAGCATGTCAATGTTTTGCGTTGCCACGGAGCGGATGTGTCCGGCTTGTTCGAGTTGGGCCAGCGCAAAGTGCGCCCGATTCGGTTTTGCGTCGAAGATTTGACTCGCCAGCGGCCGGAACCACGCGTAGAACTTTTCGGGATTCGTCCGGAACGTGGTCAGTGACGCGACCTCCATCGGTTCATCGCGGGACCATAAACCGGTTCCCTCCGACCTGAAATCGGGGATGCCCGATGGCGTGGAGATTCCCGCCCCGGTGAGAACGACAGCCCGCTTTGCCCTGCGAAACAACTCCGCCGCGAACTCGATGCCATCCTGCACTGAAGTCGGAAAGAACCTCATTTTGCAGCCGCTTTTTCTCGTTCGAGAATTTGGTCGGCGATTTTGAGGATTTGTTGTGAAGTGACGTTGGTGGGCTGGGAAAAGATGGCGGGGGTGTGGACGCGCGTCGCCGCCAAAAACATTTCCGGCGCAGGCGTGAGTGTGGTCGAGATCGAATGCCCGAGTTCTTTTTGCACATCCGTCCACGACATCTGCGCCTCGGTGCGGATGCGGTTGTTCAGCACTACGCTGATGCTCAAACGATCAATGCCGAGATTGGCGATTTCATCAATCAGCATTTTGGTGTGCGCGATGGTGTTGGGCATGCCTTCGATGACCACGATCCGCTCGGTGCACAGCGGAAGGATTTTTTGCACAAAGGGCGGCATCCCCGATCCGAGGTCGAGAATGATGAAGCGCCCCAGCGTTGCAAGGCGCGAGACGAGGACTTCATAATGATTGATCTGACTTGTCAGTTGAATATCGCGCGGGTTTTCAGATGCCAGAAGTAGTTTCAATCCCGAACTATGCGGCACGAGCAGGGACTCCACTTTCTCACGCGTGATCTCCGCGGATGTGCCGGAAAGCAGGTCGTTCAATCCTTTTTGATTCCCGGCTCCGAGGTCCATGCCGAGCGTGCCTTGCCCCGGCGTGAGTTCTGCCAAAATGATATCTGCATGCGTGCGGCTGAACAATGCGCCTGCCAGGTTGGCCGCCAGAGTCGAGACGCCCAGGCCGCCGCGCGCCGCCAGGATTCCAATCACACAACCGTGATGTTCGTGCGAGGCCGTGTCCAGTTCCTCGGTCTTTTTGGGACTTACACGCGAAAGCAAAGCGCGGATGTGCGCCTGTAATTCTGCAGGATGAGTCGGCTTGGTCAAATAATCGTCTGCGCCTGCCTCGAAGCCGGTGACCTTGTCGTCGAGTTGAGTCTTGGCAGTGAACATCAGAATCGGCGTGGTCTGCGTGGCCGGATTCTTGCGAAGGCGGCGCGCGACTTCATAGCCGTCCATGTCGGGCATCATCACATCCAATAAAATGATGTCGGGCTTTTCCTCGAAGGCTTTTGCCAGCCCTTGTTCGCCGTTGGTGGCCGCGCTAATCTGATAGCCTTGTCGCTGGAGCATCAGCCCCACCAACCGCAAAGTGTCCACGTCATCGTCAACGATCAGAATTTTTTCGGCCATCGCATTGCTTCTCGAATGAAGTCTAGCATAAAGCGAATGTTCAGGCAAGTTGATAAAGGTGAATAATATGTTGCCGCAGGGAACACGAAGAGTATTGAGAAAAAAGGACGCAGTGGGCACTGGGGTCTCTGCGGCCAATTTCTCTAATGCGCCTGTGCTATAATCCAAAACGCAACGGGCAGGCCCCGTCATTTTGGGGATGACAGGCTTCGACGGGAGAGGCTGGTCCCGGAATGCGAGCCGAGCGGCGCCGACCTCGTAAAATCCGCGCAAAACTTTAAGTGCCAACAACACTTCCTATGCCGCTATGCCCCTCGCCGCTTAAGGTGAGATCATAACGGTACAGTCTCCTCGATGAGACTGCATCCGCCGTCCCCGTGCTCCACCCGGTGACGGACCGGGCGAGACAATGGTGGAGTGCCGCGCACGACTCCGCTGAATGCGCCTAAGAAGAGCGGATGGCCGCAGGGTTACTAGCCCGCCGAGATCCCTGCGGTGACGAAAATCGGCAGGCTACGCTCGTAGATTTCCGAGGGTCGAATCTTTCGGACGCGGGTTCGATTCCCGCCATCTCCACTCAACACACGGCCTTAAGGCCGTGTGTTTTGTTATCATTGGATATTATGACTCTAAAACATACCGCGCTTTTCATTCTAGTTCTTCTTTTGATATCTTGTTCACCTGCGACGACAACCACACCTCTTCCTCCGACTTCAACCGGCGTGTCGTTGATTGAACCTTCTTCCACTCCAACCCTGATTCCGCCAACTGCCGCGCCGACAGAGACTCTCATCCCTGCGCCGCGCGTCTTCACCGAAGAATTTGACGGAGCCCTGCTCAACTGGTCCTTTCAGCAAATGGATAACGGCCAGCCGGCCTTGGGTCGGGAAATTAGATCGGGATTCCTCGTCTTCAACTTATCCGCGACGAATCAATGGGCCTATGCGACTTATGACGCGCAGGAATATGTTGATGTCCGAGTCGACGCGCAAGCCGATAATCTTTCGGGAGATGGCGGCGCGGCGGGAATTGTCTGTCGTTACAGCGAAGCGAGTGGCTGGTATGAGTTCGATATTTATCCCGACGGGACGTACACTTTGTTATTTGGTCAATGGCTGGCACAGGGTGTGGCGCGTTACAAGCCCATGTATCGCGGCTTCTCGGACAAAATCAAAAGCGACGCGAACGAGATCGGTCTATCTTGCGAAGGCGACGTTTTGACGCCGTTTATCAACGGCGCGCAATTGCGCAAGTGGCAGGAGACGCGCTATGGTTTAAAAAGCGGAAAGATCGGCCTTGCCGCCGCGTCGTTCGAGTCCGCGCCGCTGTTGATTGGGTTCGATTGGGTACGAGTAAGCGAGCCATAACCCCCAAATGCGACGATCTAGATTTTGAATGCGCATTTGAAATTTTCATCGTCGTATTTTTGGGGTGCCCGAATGGCGGAAGGGGATGGGGCTGAGGTCAAACGCAATTTCTACACAGCGTTAACGTTTTTCTTTCACACGTCAGTTATCCTATGCAGAAATTACTCTGTGTCATTGCTTCTCGAAGACTTGCAATGACGTAATGAGACAAAGGAGTATTTGCCATGGGAAAAATTATTGGGATTGACCTGGGCACCACCAACAGCGTTGTAGCCGTCATGGAAGGCGGCCAGCCAACGGTCATTCCCACTGCCGAGGGCGGACGTTTATGTCCTTCGGTGGTGGCGTTCAACAAGAACGGCGAGCGCCTCGTCGGTCAGACCGCGAAGCGGCAGGCTGTGGTCAACTCGGAAAATACAATCTATTCCATCAAGCGTTTCATCGGTCGTCACTACGAAGAGACCGAGGTCGAACGCAAGATGGTGCCTTATGAAGTCGTGAAGGGTCCTGCAAACGATGTGAAAGTGAAGATCCCGATCACGAATCGCGAGTACAGCCCACAGGAAATCAGCGCGATGATTTTGGCCAAACTCAAAGCCGATGCCGAGGCCTATCTCGGCGGACCGGTGACGCAAGCCGTCATCACTGTCCCTGCGTATTTCAACGACAGCCAGCGCCAGGCCACGAAGGACGCGGGCAAGATCGCCGGTCTTGAAGTGATGCGCATTATCAACGAGCCGACGGCTTCTGCGCTAGCATATGGCCTCGATAAAAAGAAGGATGAGACGATACTGGTTTTCGACCTCGGCGGCGGAACGTTCGATGTGTCGGTTCTGCAAGTGGGCGAGGGCGTGATCGAGGTCAAGGCCACGAACGGTGACACTCACCTCGGCGGCGATGACTGGGATCAGCGAATCGTCAATTGGGCCGCGGATGAGTTCAAAAAGGATCAGGGTATTGATCTTCGCAATGATCGTCAGGCGTTACAGCGCTTGCGCGAGGCCGCAGAGAAAGCCAAGATCGAATTGTCATCGGTGATGGAGACCGAGATCAACCTGCCATACATCACCGCGGACGCGTCCGGCCCGAAGCATTTGCAATTGAAATTGAGCCGCGCCAAATTCGAGCAGATGACTGAAGATTTGCTCAATCGTTGCCGCAAGCCGTTCGAGTCTGCGCTCAGCGACGCGAAGATGACGCCCGCCGATTTGAACGAAGTGGTTTTGGTTGGCGGCGCGACTCGTATGCCGATGGTCCAGGAATTGGTGCGCAAGTTGACGAACGGGAAAGAGCCGAACAAGGGCGTCAATCCCGATGAAGTGGTGGCGGTCGGCGCGGCCATTCAAGGCGGCGTGCTTGGCGGCGAAGTCAAAGATATTTTGTTGCTGGATGTGACCCCGCTTTCGCTGGGCGTCGAGACTCTGGGCGGTGTGATGACCACTATGATCGAACGCAACACGACCATTCCCGTCCGCAAAACCGAAATCTATTCGACGGCGGCGGACAATCAAACCGCTGTGGATATTCACGTTCTGCAGGGCGAACGCCCGATGGCCGCGGACAACATGTCGCTCGGACGATTCCGACTGGATGGAATCCCGCCTGCGCCGCGCGGCGTCCCGCAAGTGGAAGTGACGTTTGATATTGATGCCAATGGGATTCTACACGTGACTGCCAAAGACAAGGCTACTGGCAAAGAGCAGAAGGTGACCATCACTGCTTCGACCAACTTGAGCAAGGCCGATATTGACCGTATGGTGCAGGAAAGTCGTCAGCATGAAGCCGAAGACAAGAAGCGCCGTGAGTTGATCGAGGCCAAGAATAACGCGGATAATCTCGCCTATCAATTGGAAAAGACTCTCCGCGAGCTTGGCGATAAAGTGCCGTCGAACGAGCGCTCGAACATCGAAACCAAGATCAACGATCTCAAGCAGGCCGCGCAAACGGACGACATCAACCGGATTAAGAAAGCCACCGACGACGCGCAGAATGCCTTCCATGCGTTGAGCCAGCAACTTTATGCCCAGGGCCAGCCTCAGGGTCAGGGCCAGAGCGGGGGCCCTTCGGGAGGCTCAACCGATGGCGATGTGATTGAAGGTGAAGTGAAGGAATAACTCTGAAGCGGGCGACTGTCAGGCAGATGGTCGCCCGCTACGTTCCCTGTTTTTTCTGGGCATTAAATGGGTATTTTGGCCGCAAGCCCTGAATCTAATGGAACTCTTACTCCGCGCAAACCACCCGGCGGTTTGAATTTGTTATAATGCCGTCACCGCCGACAGCCGCTTGCATTACCAACGCCGCCCTGCCGACGATACCTTGAATTTTTTTGCCCTTCCCTCATGTGGAGGAACCCTCTATGATGCGATTTGACCGATTTACCGAGCGCGCTCAGGAAGCCGCCCAACGTGCGGCGGAGATTATCCAGCGCTACGGACATAACCAGATTGATACCGAACATATTCTGCTGGCGTTGATCGAACAGCCCGGCGGTGTGATTCCCCAAATCCTTGAAAAGATGAATGTCAGTTCCGACGCGCTTGTCGAGCGCCTCGATGCCACGTTGCGCGCCAGCCCGAAGGCCAATATCTTCGGCGGCGGGGCGGGACAGATTTTCATTACCCCGCGCGTGAAGCGCATTATTGACCTCGCCAACGAGGAAGCCAACCGCCTCAAGGATGAATACATCTCGACCGAGCATATCTTCCTCGCGATTTTGACCGAGCGCAACACACCCGCGGCGCGTATTCTCGAATCCGCCGGTTTGAGCCGTGACCGGGTCTACGATGCGATTCAGGATTTACGCGGCGGACAGCGCGTCACTGACCCCCAAGCCGAGACGCGTTACCGCACGCTCGAAAAATATTCCCGCGACTTAACGCAGCTTGCGCGGGAGGGGAAACTGGATCCCGTTATCGGAAGAGATAATGAAATCCTGCGCCTGATCCAAATCCTTTCGCGCCGCACCAAGAACAACCCGGTGCTGATCGGTGAGGCGGGCGTCGGCAAGACCGCCATCGTCGAAGGCCTGGCGCAGAAGATTGCCTCGAACGATGTGCCTGAGATTCTCTCCGGCAAGCGCGTCGTCGCGCTTGACCTCGGCGCGATGATCGCCGGTTCGCGCTTCCGCGGCGAATTCGAGGAGAGACTCAAAGCCGTCATCGAAGAAGTCCAGCGCGCGCAGGGCGAGATTATCATGATGATTGATGAACTGCACACGGTCGTCGGCGCAGGTGCCGCGCAGGGCGCGATGGACGCGAGCAACATGCTCAAACCTGCACTGGCGCGCGGTGAATTGCAAACCATCGGCGCGACCACGCTGGATGAATATCATAAATACATCGAGAAAGATGCCGCGCTCGAACGACGCTTCGCGCCAATTTATGTTGAAGAACCGACCGTGGATGACACGATCAAGATGCTTCAGGGATTGCGCGACCGCTACGAAGCGCATCACAAAGTCCGCTTCTCGGACGATGCGCTCGTCGCCGCGGCTCGGCTGGCAGATCGTTACGTCACCGACCGCCGCCTGCCCGATAAAGCCATTGACTTGATGGATGAAGCCGCCGCGAAATTGCGCGTGGCCTTGTATTCCATGCCGCCTGAGTTGAAGGATATGAAAGCCGAACTTGACAAACTTCAGGCCGAGGAAGACGCGGCTTCCAACGCCCGTGATTATCAACGCGCGGCTGAGATCAAAGTCGAACGTCTGCGTAAAGAAGAAGAGTATCACGCCAAGCGTGACAAATGGGAAGCGGAGCATCAACTCGATGAAGTGGTGGATGTGAATGACATTGCCGAAGTCGTTCATCAGTGGACGGGGATTCCCGTCAGTCAGATGATGGAAAGCGAATCGCAGAAACTCCTGCAAATGGAAGAGCGCCTGCACGAACGCATTATCGGTCAGGACGAAGCCATCCATGCCATCTCGGATGCCATCCGCCGTGCGCGTTCCGGCCTCAAAGATCCCTCACGCCCAATTGGGTCGTTCATCTTCATCGGTCCTTCCGGCGTGGGCAAGACCGAACTCGCCAAGGCTCTCGCCTGGTTCATGTTCGATGACGAGGATGCCCTCGTGCGCGTGGACATGTCGGAATATCGCGAACAGCATACGGTCTCGCGGCTGTTCGGTGCGCCTCCCGGCTACGTTGGTTATGAGGAAGGCGGTCAACTCACCGAGGCCGTTCGCCGCCGCCCGTATCGCGTGGTGTTGTTCGATGAAATCGAAAAGGCGCATCCCGAAGTTTGGAATGCATTGTTACAAATCCTTGACGACGGCCGTATGACGGATGGTCAGGGCAACGTGGTGGATTTCCGCAACACGATTCTGATCATGACCTCCAATCTGGGCACCGAGTATGTGAGAAAGAGTGGAAGCCTCGGCTTCCTCCAGCAAAAAACGGACGATGAGGAGCGCGACTCGCACGATAAGATCGAAAAGGCGCTCAAAGGCACCTTCCGTCCGGAGTTCCTCAATCGCATTGACGAGATCATCATGTTCTCTCCGCTCTCCATCGAAGAGATGGCGCAGATCGTTGACCTGCAGATGAAGGAAGTGCAAGACCGATTAAGCGAGTACCAGATCAAGGTCGAGTTGACTGACGCGGCGCGCAAGTGGCTCGCCAAGGAAGGTTATGATCCTGCCTTCGGCGCGCGGCCTCTGCGCAGAGCCATCCAAAAATATGTTGAGAGTCCGCTTTCGGTGGAATTGCTCGGCGGAAAATATAAAGATGGCGCGACTGTTTTGGTGGATGTGGATGAGAAAAATAATAAAATCAAATTCCACACCGCGCAGGCTGTCAAGAAAGCCAAACAGCCGGCCAATGCGTAAGACGCAAGCGCCTGTCACTTTCAAAGTGACAGGCGCTTTTTACACCCAAATGTGGCTTTGGTGCATGAAAGGGTAAGGAGTGGCGCGAGACGTATAATCTCGGGTTATGCCTAACCTAAACAAGAAAATACGCTCGCGCCGGAAATCATTATACCGTGT
>JAJPIZ010000048.1 GCA_021324435.1 Anaerolineae bacterium | reverse complement strand
GATCACGCTGGATGGCAAACCGTTGGCCGCGCCGGAAAAGCTGACTTACATCGCCCTCTACAAACCGCGTAATGTGATTTCATCTATTGACGATGAGGTGGGGCGCAGCCTGACCTATGCCTCCCACGAACCTGTCAACGGCGAGAAGGAAGTCGCGTTGTGGTTCAAGAAAGAGGAATTGGTGGATTGGAAGCGTGAAGTGGATAAATGGATTTTTGAGAAATAAGAAATAGTGAGTAGTGAATACTGAATAGGAAACGTCCGCAGGCTGTGATGTCTGAGGACGTTGATTTTTGGCTAACGGTGTGCGTTAGCGGCTGACCCAAGCGCCTATGCCACACAAGATCAAAAAAGCCGAGTTGGATGAACTGTATACCTTTGTTGGCAAGAAAAAAAACGGAATCTATGTCCTGACGGTGGTAGATCGAGATACCCATTGTGTCTCGAGTTGGGATGTGGTGTTGGAAAGAACCTCGGAAGCGTTACAGGCCTGTTTAGAGCGCGCTCCACAAGCCAAACAATATTAGACCTCTTGCAAAAGTCAGTTCGGGTCGAGTTCAAGGTTGTAAATGGAGGGATCAAATTGAAGCGCACGGCAAATCTCTTTCTGCGATTACGATACCTCTCGCCCAGAATACGGAACACCTTCAACCTGCGAAAAATATGCTCAATCAAAATGCGTTTGCGAGCAAACTTCGATTTCTCTGTTTTTGCCTTTGCGTCAGCGGATGGTATTTGGATTTCTTGAAAGGCGTCTGGCAGTTTTTGTGGAGTTCTGCCAAGCCCTGGCAACCAGCGTCCGCCAACATACGAACATTCATCGCGTATTGTTACAGCCACAGACAATTAGCAAAACGGCTCTTCCCAAAATATTCCTTTCACTTGATTGACCTCTTATGTCCGCTATCTTAGGCACCCCCAATGTTTAATTGGTGTTGAAATTATCGCTGTTTATGCGATAATAGATAATTATTTCAAATGAGAGGTTAATATGCGCGTCTGCATTCTATCCGATGAGAAAATTACAGATTTCGATCCATCTCCTTATATAAAGGATTTTGACTGGGAGATGGTCACTGTCGCCGCGCCGGTTATGGATCTTTTGCAATCGCTTGTAGCGCGGAACGCGTTCGACGTGTACTTGAATGTATGTGAAGGGTATGAGGGCGATGACGATCAGCCGGGTTACGAGGGCATGGAGGTTGTTCGATGCCTGGAAGCCCTTAACCTGCCTTTCACTGGCGCGGACTCGAAATTTTTTGATCCCACCCGTGAAGAAATGCAAGCCGTCGCGGATGCCAACGGGATTGGCTTTGCCAAAGGGTATCAAGTGAAAAACATCGAGGAGGCTGAGCGGTTAGTAAAGAATCTGCGTTATCCCATCATGGTCAAACATCCGAAAAGCTTTGGGTCCACCGGCATGTTTCGAGAGTCGCGCGTGGATACGCCGGAGCAATTGCGGAAACAAGTGAAGCGGATTTGCTCTGAGTTTGGCGCGGCGCGCATGGAGGAATTTATTGTCGGCACGGAGTTCAATGTGCTGGTAGTGGACAACCCCGATGATTTTAACAAGCCGATCGCGTATCCGCCTGCAGAATTGGTCTTCCCGCCCGGCGAGGAATTCTGGCATACAGATGTGAAGTGGAACTATGAGGTTCCCTTTGATTTCAAACAAGTGATCGAACCTCAGATGTTGTCGCGCTTGCATGACATCGCTATCCGGATGTATCGAGCTATCGGCGGAGTGGGTTACGGTCGTTGTGATATTCGTATGAACGAAAAAGGCGAATTGTTTATTCTGGAGATCAATCCCAATCCCGGGATCATGTTCAAGCCGGAAGAGTACGGTCCCACCGATTACATGATCTTATATGATAAGGATGGTTACAAAGGTTTTTTTGATCTGATCTTTCGTTCCGCCTTAATCCGCCAGAAAATGCGAAGTTCGAAGACGCGATAGAAATTAGCCTGCAGTTTAGTCTGCAGGCTAATTTCTAATGTGAAAATTGAGTCTCCGGATATTTTGGCGACGGGCCATTAAAAAGCGTAGTTTCTTGGCCTCTCAGAGTCAGGTCAAAGAACGAGAGCAGATAATCATTGACAATAGTTGTCACTCGCTGGCCGTTGATGGGACCTTTAAGCCCGAGCTGGGACGCGATGGGCGAGAGCATGGGCAGGTCGGAGAAGTCGTAATGTTTTGCCCCTTCAATGGTCAACACCCCCATGTTGTTGGCATCATGGATAAGAAACTTGTGAAAGAGGTTGTTGCTTTTGCTGTTGCCCATATCAGCTATCCAGCCCTGACTGAACATAAAGAAAGATGGTTGAGGCGTTCCGCTTGCCAAGACTTCCAATGACACTGGTCTCATGAACGGATCCATGCCAAGCAGGGCTTTGCACCGCGAATCTGTTCCGCAGAATTGGATCGCCGCGCCGCCTCCTGTTGAGTGGCCGTAGACACCAATACGAGTAAGATCAAGCGCCTTATGAAATGGACTATTTGTATCTTGGTCTTCCCCTGCCAGAAAATCCAACGCGTATGAAATATCGCCTGCCCATTGATTTGCCAGCTTGCGCGCGGCTGTATCGTAAATTTCATCCGGTTCACCGTCGGGTAAAGCATCGGGATTATTGGGCGCGATTGTGCCATCATCAAAGACAGTAGTGACTGCCCCGTAAGTATGTTGAAGGGCGACGACCACGTATCCATGACTCGCAAGTTGAATAGCCTGAACTGTGTTTTGTGCGGCGAAACCTTTCCATCCATGGGAGAAAACAATCAGAGGGTATTGTGTGCTTGAGGGTGCTATCGGCGCGTCTTGCAACGCGGGAGTCTGAACCAAAGCCAGATGGTCAAGGAAAAACGGCGGTAGCTTCAAAAGGTCGGAAATGGCAGGGCTGAAAATGTCTGCGCGGGCAATCCAGGGAGCGGGTTTGTCGCTTGGCCTCGGCTTTGACGGATACCAAATCTGGATTTTGAATCGACGCGCCTCGTCTTGGCCCGAATAGATTTCTGCGCGCGATTCGTCTGTAAGGGTGTAGATTGTCGTTCCCACTTGGTAAGCGCCGCTTGCCCTCGGCACATTCGGGACCGGAAGCAGGATCGGTAAAGCAACTGCAGGAATCAACGCGATCGTCGCAGTGATTGCCAGCCAGCGCGGCGGGTCGAAGGGACGATTGAGAATGACAAGCAACCCGAAAAGCAATGCCAAAATATAAAGCGGAATCATCTGCCAGCGGTATTTCTCAACGATCAAATGCAAAAGCAGGAAAACACTCGCGGCGACAGGCAATGTTCTTGTGATCGTTGTTTGTTGGCGGCCAAGCAATGCCCATAGAATGTAAAAAACAATGAAAAGCGCGCCTGTTGATTCGAGAGGTCTCATGGCCGATCCATGGTGGATGAAAGATATGCCCGACTCGAAGCATACGCCTGTGCGTAAAGCGCGTGTGCCACGAGAGCGAGGTATGCCGAATACGGAACGAGGATAAACGGCAGGATACAAATTAGCACAATAGTGATTATTGCAAAGCCGATGATGAAAGAAAAAGCAAAGGATACCAACAGCATAATTAAATATGCAGTTAGAAAGGCTCCGATCCCGTTTTTCAGGATTGGCCACCATTCCTTGAATTGCAGGCCGGCAGAGAAAGAGCTTTTGGCTATTACATGTGTCTCTGCGGCCATCAAACAGAATCCAACAACGATAGCTAACAGAAAAGCCAGCACGAAGATCGCGATTCCAATTACCGCCATAACTCCGCCAAACGGCGAGGGTTGTTGCGAGGAATTCCCCTCGACGAAAAACAAGGAAATCATAATGGATGCTTGACCAAGGATCGCAAGGAAAAAAACAGGCAGGATGAAAAGCAATCGAATTCCAAACAGCCTCGCGCCGTCCATCAGAAATTCGTTCCAGTTATCCCATTCCGTCATGGCAGGCTCTTTCTTTTCAATCACAATTTGACGGGCAATGCGCGCACCGTATCCCATCAGGATCAGCAATGGGACGATGGGGACAGCCATGCCCGCTAGTGTGAGAAGGCACGCCACGAGAAATTGTTGGCGCGCATATGCGTCTTTGATTGGAAATAGCAGGATGGTTTTTATTTTGTCGGCGTCCATGGTGCCTCCGCGATAACCCTGGATTATAGAGTCAACTCTTTTGCGCTATCACAATCAGCGCTATGCTTGATTTTACTTCGACTTGCCGGACTTCCACGTTGAAACCCGCCTCCTCAAGCGGATGAACTGCGCGCTGGCCGACGACGTCCATAACATTTTGCGGCGTTTCGCCCGTAACGCGGAATAGCCAGGCCGCAAAGTAATCCAATGTGTTTTTGCCGACAATCCACGCAAAAGGCAGGACGATAAAGCGGCCTCCGTTGCGCAGGACCCGGTACGCGTCTGACAATGTGCGCGGGTCGAAAATGTATTCGGCTGGAAATGTCGAAACGATTGTGTCAAATGATTGCGCGGGGAAGGGAAGTGATTGCGCTACTCCGCGCGTCAGGTTGGCAAGACTGTCGAGGCGGCCTTTGGCGAGATAAGCCATTTGACGCGATTCATCCAATCCAACGGTGAAAAGTTTTCGGTCCAGCAAGATGCGTTGAAGATGTCCCGGGCCGAAACCGATCTCAAGAATCCGCGTCCCTTGAATGAACGGGATGACGGTCTTGATCCAATCCTGCCAGCGTCCAATGGAAACAAAGGCGGACACAAAATCATACGTCCACGCAAAAGTATGATAAAAGTGATGAAAGAAAAAGCGCATGAAGCGTGCGATGAGTTTCATGGCGTCAAATAAAACAAGGGTTTGACCAATACGAGGTCAAACCCTTGTTGCTTTTTCGGTCACTGTTTAAGAGGATGTTGTGGGTGTATCGCCGGACTTCTTGGCGGTGGGTTTGCGGACTGCTTCGAGGGCGCTTTCGCCGCGCGTTCGAACTTCGTGCGCAATTTCTTCGCCGCGTGTGCGGACTTCTTTTGCCAGCTCTTCGGCACGCGTGCGTGCGACCTTTGCCAATTCTTCGGCTCGGGTGCGCGCTTCTGCGGCTGCGGCCTCTGCGCGAGCGAGTGCTTCTTCTGCAGTCTCCGTTGCTTTGTCGCGCAATTCGATGCTCTTATCTCGAATCAGTGCGCGGGTTTCTTCTCCGCTCTGTGGGGCGAACAGAAGCGATACAACGGCGCCGGTCAGGCCGCCGACAATAAAGCCGACAAGAAAGGCCCCAAATTCATCGCGATCGGACGACATAGGATTTTCTCCTTTCAAAATACCTGCTATTTACGTTTTAGTCCCATCAATTCTAACACACGTTGCAAACTGGCCAGATAGCTATTGAGTTTGATTACCGGCTCCACAACACTTTCACCCAGGAACTCTGCGGTGCCGCGCAATGTGTTGATGGTTTCGCTCGTGGCTTGAATGATCGGGCGGACTTCGTTTTGCAGGAGATTGATCAGGCTGGCGAGTTGAATCAGCAGCACGACCAATGCAACGCCGATGAGCAGAGTCTCCAACGCGACGACAATGATGAAGACATCGCGGATGCGGCCAACAAAGTCTGCCGAGGTCTCGGGCCGCATGAGAAAATAAATGGCTGTAATTAATAATGCAAGCAGGAGCAAGATGCCTGCGACGCTGGCGGCGATGATGGCCCTTATCCGTCGTTCCTGCGCTTCCTTGGCGGCGATCTGTTCAGGCGTCAGCGGCGGAGGAGCGGGTGGTGTATTTTGTTGTGCAGGTAAAGGGGTTGCCATGAAATTATTATAGCATCGTTGCCTCGACGAGTCTAACGAGTCACTTCGCTGACGCCGGATTTGCACATTGATTGGCCTTGACTCGACTGACGGTTGGTAGTATTCTTTGCTCTACCGACCGTTCGGTAGGGAGCGCCAGTATGACCAGAGACGATATTCTTGACGCCGCCGCGCAGGTTTTTCGACAGAAGGGCTTTCATGGCTCATCTATGTCCGACATCGCCGCGGCTGTGAATTTACAGAAGGCGAGTCTGTATCATCACGTTTCATCCAAACAGGAAATTCTGCTGGCGCTTCTCGACCGCGCTCTCGGTCTGCTAACCGAGCGCATCGGCGCAGTCGCCAACCAGGATGCTCCCGCAGATCAAAAACTTCGTCAAATGATCAAAGTCTATTTGCAATCACTGGCTGAGAATCCAGACCTGTCTTCCGTGTTGCTCTTCGAGCATCGTTCATTAGATAAAAAATCTCATACCCGCCACATTCCGAATCGTGATCGGTTCGAGCGTTTGTGGCGGGATGTTGTTAATCAGGGCGTAAGCGCAAAGATCTTTGCTTGTCCCGATGTCGGGCTGGCCGTCCGCGGCTTGATGGGGATAATGAATTGGACATTGACCTGGTATCGGCTCGATGGCCCGATGCCCATCGAAAAAATTGCCGATCAATACGCCGACCTGTTTTTCTATGGTCTGCTGAAAAAGTAAAGGAGGAGGCATGTATTCGTTTGAACCAAACGAAGAACAGCAAATGTTGATGGAAGCGGTGGGGAAGTATGCGATTGCAGATTTGCGTCCCGTCGCGCATGAAGCGGAGGAAAGCCGCGAATTGCCGCAGAAGGTCGTCGCCAAAGGTTGGGAGCTTGGTGTTCTACAGGCATCCATTCCCGAGGCGTATGGCGGCTTTGGTGAACACAGCGCGGTCACCGGTGTGTTGGCCGCGGAGGAATTGGCCTTCGGCGATCTGGCAGGTGCATTCGCGATCATGACCCCGGCTCTTTTTGCGACGCCGATCCTGCTTGCGGGTAGCGAGGAACAAAAGAAGGAATATCTTCCCAAGATCATCGAGGGCCAATGGCGCCCGTATACCGCGGCGTTGATCGAGTATGCCTTTGATTTCGATCCCAATGATCTTCGCACAATTGCCAGAAAAGTTGGAGATGGTTATGTTCTCAATGGCGAGAAGGCGTATGTGCCGTTTGCTAAAGATGCCGAAGCGATGATTGTTTATGCCAATTTGGATGGCAAGACCCAGGGCTTCATCGTTCTAAAAAACGCGGAAGGATTGACCATCAACTCCGAGCGCGAAATGCTGATGGGACTGAACGCGCTGCCGTTGTATCGAGTTAAGTTGGACAATGTAAAAGTTTCCGCGTCAAATCGGTTGGGCGGCGCGTCAGGCCATGACTTTGAACGGATTCTCGCTTCGATGAGGCTTGCCTCCGCCGCGACCGCTTTGGGGGTGGCGCGAGCCGCTTTCGAATATTCCCGCGATTATGCCAAAGAGCGCGAAGCCTTCGGTGTGAAGATCGCGCAAAAGCAAGCCGTCGCGTTCATGCTGGCCGAAATGTGCACCGAGATCGAAGCCAGTCGTCTGCTCGCATGGGAAGCCGCGTGGAAGTTGGATCAAAACAAAGAAGATGCCTGCACCGAGGCATACCTTGCGTCCACCGGCGCGGCCGACATGGTAATGATGGTCACGGATCGCGCCGTTCAAATCCTCGGCGGGCACGGATACATCCGTGAGCATCCGGTTGAAATGTGGATGCGCAACGGGCGCGGCTTTGCGATGCTCACAGGGCTGGCAATTGTGTGAGAAGGAGAAAGAAATGTCCATTGAATTTGAATCACCCAAACCAATTGTGCAGGCTCAGTATGTGCTGAAGACTGTTGCCGAAGAAATGATGCGGTCGAAGTCGCGTTACTTTGACGAACACGAGCATGAAATACCCTGGGACTATATTGAATTCATGCACACGGCGATGAAAGCGATGGGAGGGGGAAGCCTCGCGCCAAAAGAGAGCGCCTCTCCCGAGGGGAGAGGAGATAAGGGTGAGGGAGGAAATGGAAAGCATCCGCCGATTGGATATCAACTGCTGGCGACTCAGATCGAAACGCTCGCCTGGGGCGATGTAGGCATGTATCTCGTCACACCCGGCGGCGGACTTGGGGCGGCGGCTGTCCAGGCCGCGGCTAGTTCTGAGCAGAAAGCAAAATTTTTGGCGCGTTTCGGCGGCGAGAAACCAACCTTCGCCGCGATGTGCATGACCGAGGCGGGCGCAGGCTCGGACACTGCTTCCATTCGCACGCGTGCCGTGTTGGATGAGAAAACCAAAGAGTGGGTCATCAACGGTGAAAAGATTTTTGTCACCGCGGGTGATAAATCCATCACTGAATATGAAAAACTTGGCAAAGGCTTCATCGTTGTGTGGGCCTCGATTGATCCGTCTGCCGGCCGCGCAGGGATGCGCGCCTTTGTCGTGGAAGCGGGGACGCCCGGCGTGAAGGTGACGAAACTCGAACACAAGATGGGCATCCGTGTCAGCGATACTGCTGCAATCTCGCTGGTGGATGTACGTGTGCCGTTCGATCACATTTTGGGAAGCCCAACGGTTGAGAAAACCACCACTGGTTTTAAAGGGGCGATGGCTACCTTCGACGCGACCCGGCCACTCGTGGCCGCGTCCGGTTTGGGGGTGGCGCGAGCCGCTCTTGAATTCCTGAAGGAAAAACTCAAAGAGAATGGAATCGGAATCCGATATGGTCTGCCGCGTCAGAAGTTGACCAACATCGAGCGCGAAGTGATTGACATGGAAATCATGCTCAAGTCTGCGTGGCTGATGGTGATGAAGGCCGTTTGGATGGCGGATAATAAAAAGCCGAACGCGCTTGAGTCTTCGATGAGCAAGGTCAAGGCCGGTGATGTAACTACAAAGATTACGCAGAAGGCGGTCGAGATTTTGGGTCCGCTCGGATACAGCCGCGAATTCCTGGCCGAGAAGTGGATGCGCGACGCGAAGATCACCGACATCTACGAAGGCACGGGACAGATCAATCGTCTCGTTGTGGCGCGGCAGATTTTAGGTTACAGCGGAAGCGAACTGAGATAAACGATATTCGATAGTAGCTGCTCGATGATTCGATAATCGAATCTCGATGAACGAATGTCGAATGTCGGCTCTGGAGGAAACATGGCATATCAAATATACAAAGCCGTCGTAATCGGCTCAGGGACCATGGGCGCGGCCATCGCGGCGCATTTGGCGAACGCGGGTGTGCCCGTCACACTGCTGGATATTGTTCCCAAAGACGCACCTGCAGGAAATAAAGAAGCGCGTAACAAAATCGTCAACGAGGGTTGGGAACGTTGTATCAAAGCCAAACCTGCCAACTTGATGTCTGCCGAGCTGAAGACGCTGGTAAAACTCGGTAATCTCGAAGACGACTTTGGCGTTGTTGCCGAGGCGGATTGGATTTGCGAAGCGATCATCGAAGACTTGAAGATAAAGCAATCGCTGATGGCGCGCATTGATGAAGTCCGCAAGCCAAGCGCGATTGTCACGACGAACACATCGGGCATCCCCGTCAAAGCGATTGCGGAAGGCCGCTCGAAGGAATTCAAGAAGCATTTTCTCGGCACTCATTTCTTCAACCCGCCGCGTTATTTGAAACTCTTGGAAATTATTCCGACTGCTGATACAGATAAAGAAGCCGTCAGGTTCATGGCGTGGTTTGGAGAATACAAACTTGGCAAAGGCATTGTGCTTTGCAAGGATACGCCCAACTTCATCGGCAACCGCGTGGCGTTTGGAACCGGCGCGTTTGCCATGGATTTCATTCTCAAAAATGATTACACCGTGGATGAAGTGGATTCCATCACCGGTCCGCTGATGGGCAGGCCGAAGACTGCTACGTTTCGCCTGATTGATTTGGTGGGTATTGACGTGTGGGATCATGTCGGCAAGAATCTTGCGCCATTGATTCCGTACGACAAACTCGCGCAGGGATATCTCAAGGCCGAAGCGCCGAACAAATTGATCGAAACGCTGATCGAGCGCAAGTGGTTGGGCAACAAGACGAAAATTGGTTTTTATAAAGAAGTCCGTAAAGAAGACGGAAGCAGGGAATTCTGGTCGCTCGATTTAAAGACGCTGGAACACGTCGCGCCGACCAAGCCGCGCTTCGATTCAGTTGGCAAAGCCAAAGACATCACGGACCTTGGCGGACGACTCAAGGTCTTTCTGGATGCGGACGACAAAGCCGCGCGTCTCGTTCAAGCGCTGACGTATCAGGGATTCCAGTACGCCGCGTCGCTACTGCCCGAAGTGGCGGACACGCCCAAGCCGATTGACGATGCCGTTCGCTGGGGCTTTGGCCATGAAGCCGGCCCGTTTGAGACGTGGGACATGCTGGGGGTCAAAGACACGGTGAAACGGATGAAAGCCGCAGGCTATCCCGCGCCCAAATGGGTGGAGACCATGCTCAAGTCGGGGAATGATGCGTTCTATCAATACAAGAACGGAGTCAAGGTTGGCGTCTATGATGTCGGCAAAGAGAAATATGTCCGCATCGCAAAGCCCGAGGGCGTGGTCGCTTTGAAAGGATTGAAGGTCATTAGTGAGAACGCGGGCGCGACGTTGTACGACATGGGTGATGGCGTGGCGTGTGTGGATTTTCACACCAAGATGAACGCGCTCGATGATGACATCTTCAATATTGTCAACGAGGCGTTTGATCGCGTTGACAAGAATTTCGATGGATTGGTGATCAGCACCGAAGCGGAGAATTTCAGCGCGGGCGCGAATCTTTTCATGGTGGTGGTTGCCGCGCAACAGGGCATGTGGGATACCCTCAACCAGGCGGTTTGCAAACTGCAAACAATGAACATGCGCATGCGATATTCGCCGAAGCCGATTGTGGTCGCGCCGATGGGACTCGCGCTTGGCGGCGGATGCGAGATTACAATGCACGCCTCACGCGTGGTTGCCTTTTCTGAGACCTATATCGGGCTCGTTGAACTCGGCGCGGGGGTGATCCCGGCTGGCGGGGGGACGAAAGAAATTTTGCGGCGCATTGTCAATCCGCCGATGAAAACTGAAAACGCCGAAGTGCTTTCGCATTTACAGCGCGCCTTTTTGCAAATCGGTCAGGCCAAAGTTGCTACGAGCGCGGAAGAAGCGCGCGACATGAAAATTCTCGGTCCGCAGGATCGCATCGTGATGCATCGCGATCATTTGCTGGTTGAAGCGAAGAAGGAAGTGCTTCATATGGTTGATACGGGGTATCATCCGCCCGCGCCGGAAATGATCTACGCCGCGGGCCGCGATATGCTCGGCGCGTTGCGCGTCGGCGCGTGGATGTTCAAGGAAGGCAGATACATCAGCGAATACGATCATCACATCGCCAACAAACTGGCTTACGTGATGTGCGGCGGCGAACTGACGCGTCCGCAGTGGGTAAGCGAGCAATACATCCTCGACCTCGAGCGCGAAGCATTTTTGTCGCTATGCGGCGAAGAGAAAACGCAGGCGCGCATGTGGTCGCTGTTGCAGACGGGCAAGCCATTACGGAATTGATCCGCTAATCTTCGTGAATAAACGTGAATCAATTCGTGAAGATTAGCGTGGATTGGCGGAAGGAGAATTCTATGAAAGAAGCAGTTATTGTCAGTGCGGTTCGGACTCCCGTTGGAAAAGCAAAAAAGGGCGGATTAGCAACCGTTCGCCCCGATGAAATGGCGGCTACCGTTATTCGTGCCTTGCTCAAGCGGACACCGAATCTCGATCCCGCCGAGATCGAAGATGTGGTTATTGGTTGCGCGTTCCCCGAAGGCGAGCAGGGCATGAACATGGCGCGCATGATCGCTTTGCGGGCGGGCTTGCCCGAATCGGTTCCAGGCGAGACGATCAACCGTTTCTGCTCGTCCGGCGTACAGGCCATCGCTCATGCCGCGTATGCGATCGAATCCGGGGACATCGAAATTGCCATCGCGGGCGGAGCGGAATCCATGACGATGGTGCCGATGACCGGATATAAGTTTTCACCCAATCCGCACTTCGCACAGGATTTGCCGCATTATTTCACGAACATGGGTCTCACTGCTGAAAACGTTTCGGTGAAATACAATGTCAGCCGTGAAGATCAGGATGAGTTTTCGCTAAAGAGCCATCAAAAGGCCGCGAAGGCCGTTGAGTCCGGACTCTTTGATCCTGAACTTGCGCCCGTGGATGTTGAGATCAACGAGCTTGGCGCAGATGAAAAGCCGGTCAAAAAGAAATTCACGGTAAGGCGCGATGAAGGTCCGCGCGCGGATACAACGATGGATGCGCTTTCAAAACTCAAACCCGCCTTCAAGGAAGGCGGCGTAGTGACCGCGGGCAATTCGTCGCAAATGTCGGATGGCGCGGCGGGCGTGGTGGTGATGTCGGCGGAGAAAGCCGCGAAACTGGGGCTCAAGCCATTGGTCCGGTTTGTTGCGTTCGCGGTCGGAGGTGTCCCACCGGAGTTGATGGGCATCGGTCCGATCGTTGCCATCCCCAAAGCGTTGAAAATCGCAGGCCTTACGCTGAATGACATTGACTTGATAGAATTGAACGAAGCCTTTGCCGCGCAATCGCTGGCAGTGTTGCGGACGCTCGAAATTGACGAGAGCAGGGTCAATGTCAACGGCGGGGCGATTGCCCTGGGTCATCCGCTTGGATGCACAGGCGCGAAACTCACCACACAGTTGATTTATGAAATGGGTCGCCGCAAATCCAAATACGGCATGGTGACAATGTGCATCGGCGGCGGGATGGGCGCCGCGGCGATCTTCGAGAATCTACAATAACGTGTAGTGCAATATATTGCGTCCCTACAAAAACACAAAGGAGAATCGAAATGCCTCTTACAATTTCTGAACTGATGAGCAAGATGCCTGGCGCGTTCATCCCCGAAAAAGCCGCGGGCGTGGACGCGGTGATCCAATTCAAGTTCACCGGCGCGGAGGCAGGGAATTGGAACGCCACGATCAAAGATGGCAAATGTTCTGTCGCGCAAGGCGAGGTGTCATCGCCGAAGATGACCCTTACTGCCGACTCTGCGGATTACATCAAAATCTTCACCGGCGAACTGGATGGAATGCAAGCCTTCATGCAGGGCAAGATCAAACTAGGTGGAGATCTGAACCTGGCGATGAAATTGATGCAGATGTTCAAAATCAGATAGAAAATGCCTTCGGAAGTTATCGAGACTTCCGAAGTTTTTTGCTAGAGTGTGATGCAAAATCAATTTCATGTGTCATTCTGAGGAGCGAAGCGACGAAGAATCTCAAATTTTGAACGAAAAAAAACGAGATTCTTCGCTCCCGTTGGTCGCTCAGAATG
>JAJPIZ010000036.1 GCA_021324435.1 Anaerolineae bacterium | reverse complement strand
CGGCGGCCTCCACAAGCGCGAAGTGCGCCTCCTTGGCGGCCTCTTGCATGTCTGCTGGAACATCCGTCACGGTCTTTCCATCGCCCATATAAGCCTTCATCGAGATCAAATCAATTACACCTTTAAAATTGTGCTTCTCGCCGATGGGTAATTGAACTTTGATCAGACGCTGACCGCCGGCATGGGCGAATTCCTCAACCGACGCATAGGCCTTGGCAAAATTGGCATTCTCGCGATCGAGCTTGTTGATCACCACAAAGCGCGGCAGTTTGAATTCGTCCACATGACGCCAGGAGATTTCCGTGCCAACTTCAAGCCCGGCCACTGCATCCACCAGGACAAGCGCGGCGTCGGCCACACTCAACGCGGAAATCACCTCGCCGACAAAATCGGTGAAGCCCGGAGCATCCAGTACATTGATCTTATGGTCTCGATATTCAACCGGAACGACGCTGGTGTAAATGGAAATCTTGCGGCGAATTTCTTCATCGTCGTAATCTGAAATTGTTGTGCCGTCTTCAATCTTGCCAAGCCGTGTGGTGGCCCCCGTTACATGCAGAAACGCGTCGGTCAGCATGGTCTTGCCCGCACTTCCATGCGAGACCAACGCGATGTTACGGAGAAACTCAGTGGTATACTCCTTCATGACAACCCTTCCTCAAAAGTGGAATGATGCCAGCCAGATTGTGCGCATGATTGTAAAAGAAGAGGGTTGAATTGTCAAAGTAAGAATGTCACCACCTTGAAATGACATGGAAGAGATTTACAACTATTATTCGTTTCTGTGGATTTCCCTCGGCGTAATCATCGTTGCGGCGCTGGTTTTGCTGACCAATAAGCCGGGAGTCAGAGAATACATTGCTTTCGGTGTCATCGCGGTCGGTTTGGCGTCTGCCTGGCTCGTCCTGCATCCGCGCCAAACGCCGCTGATGGGAGACGCCAAAGCCGTGCAAGCCATGATCGGCGCGGGCAAACCGGTCCTGCTCGAATTTCAATCGCCATACTGAATTACCTGCACCGCAGAGAAACCCATCGTGGATGGGCTGGAGCAGGAACTTGGCGACAAACTGGAAATCATTCACATTAACATTCAGGAACAGGTTGGGCGCGAACTCGCGCCGGTTTATGATTTCGAATACACTCCCACGTACATTTTCTTCGACGCGCAAGGTCATGAGGTCTGGCGTACCATCGGCGAGATTGACCCACAGCGCGTGCGCGATTCAGTAAATCAATAGCGGGCATGAGTCTGCTTCGCCGCCTCCATTTCAATCTCATGTACTTTGGCCGCCCACCATGGGACAGCGGCGTTTCTCCTCCGGAATTATTCGAATTCATTGCATCGCATCCAGCGGGCCGCGCCATTGACATCGGTTGCGGCACAGGCACAAATGTGCTGACTCTCGCCCAAAACGGCTGGCAGGTCACGGGTATTGACTTTGCGCCGCGCGCCATTCAAATCGCAAAACGCAAGACGAAACATGTAAAGGTTGACTTGCAAGTCAACGAAGCGACCACCCTCAAAGGTATCAACGGTCCGTTTGATCTCGCGCTGGATTTGGGATGTTTTCACGGCATCGAAAAGAAAGCAGATTATTTGACTCAACTGGATCGCGTCCTGGCTCCGGGTGGATTCTGGTTGATGTATGGATTCTTCAAATCGGATCCGCATCTCTCCGGACCCGGCCTGGCCGCGCCCGACTTGGATTTGATTCAAGCCCGCGGCTTTCGCTTGCTCTCCCGCAAAGACGGCTGGGACAAACGCGAACGTCCGTCGGCGTGGTTCATATTTCAAAAATTGTAGGGGCACAACGCCCTACTCGAATTATCGGTAAACATGCGTGTTTTCTTCATCTTCCTCGATGGCGTCGGCCTCGGCGCCGACAACCCCGAAATCAATCCCTTTGCGCGCGCAAAGATGCCGACTCTGGAATCTCTGCTCGGCGGACATAAATTGCTGGCAAGCGTCGCGCCGTTTGTCGGCGAGCGCGCGGCATTGCTGCCCCTTGATGCCTCATTAGGAGTGGCCGGCCTCCCGCAATCAGCCACAGGCCAGGCTGTTTTGCTGACCGGAATCAATATCCCTAAGAAGATTGGCGAGCATTATGGGCCAAAGCCAAACCCAGCGGTGGCAGGGTATTTGCTCAAAGGCAACATCTTTTCAGAATTGACCAAATCAAATAAAAAAGCCGCTTTACTCAACGCCTATCCGCCGCGCTATTTTCACGGCGTGGACTCGGGCAAGCGACTCTATTCGGCCATTCCGTTGGCGGTTACCTCGGCGGGACTCCCCCTCTTTACCAAAGATGATTTGTACGCGGGCAGAGCGCTCTCCGCAGATTTCACAGGCGCGGGCTGGCGCGGCATGTTGGGCTTTCCCGATGCGCCGCAGCTCAGTCCCCATGCGGCTGGAAAGAAACTCGCCGAGCTTGCGGGCCAATACGATTTTTCCATGTTTGAATATTGGGCCAGTGACTACGCGGGTCACAAACAGGATATGGAATGGGCTTTGAATCAACTTGAAGTGTTCGATGGCGTGATTACAGGCCTGGTCGAACACTGGAACGATGACGAAGGCTTGATCCTAATCACGTCCGATCATGGCAATCTGGAAGATCTGTCCACGCGGCGGCACACGGACGCCAAAGTGCCGGGACTATTGATCGGCTCTTCGGAGGCCCGCGCCGCTTTCGGGTCCGGCTTGAGCGATTTGGCGGGCATCCATAAGAGCATTTTGAGAGTCATATCACCATAAAGTCTACTTGCATGGGGTTGAAAAAAGTTACATAATAGAGGCAAACACAGGAGAGTCATATGGCAGTGACAAAGGGTTATTCCTCATTCATCATCGTTCTTTTGCTTGCAATGCTGGCATGTAATTTGTCGTCGGGAGCGGCTCCCACGCAAACGCCTCTTTCAGCCTCCACAGCCGCAAATCCAAATTCCAGCGCACCGCCGGTCAGTCATCTGACCACTCCCAGCAATGTTTCACTGACGGGAAACATAAACTATGATGTTGATTCCTCTGGCAATGCCCCTCAGCACCGCGCGCCTTATGGCGACGTGTACGAGTTCAATCGTCTTGAGCGGCCATTCACCCAGGGCGATATGAATTATTTACCAAATGTGGACATCACGCGGTTTCGCCTCGAAGCGGATGGGAATTGGTATTATATTTTTATTGAACTTATAGGCAACAATCCCAACGATTCGCTCAACATTGATTACGGTGTTGAAATTGACAAAGACCGCGACGGCTTCGGCGACATTCTCCTTTGGGTGCATCCACCCTATACGACTCAGTGGGCGACTGAAAACGTTTCTGTGTATTCCGACAGCAATCACGATACAGGCGGTTTATCTGCCACAAAATCGGATGCGCCGTTCAACGGGAACGGATATGATACGGTGATATTCGATCAAGGCCGGGGGCAGGACCCCGATCTGGCATGGGTTCGCATTGACCCTCAACATCAGAACGTAATCGAATTTGCATTCAAGCAATCACTGCCGGGCAAATCCTTCATGTGGAGCGTTTGGGCGGACGGGGAACTGAAAGACCCGTCGAAATTCAGCTACAACGATCGCTTCACAGAGGCCGAGGCGGGCTCATCGGAAAAAGACAATGCCTATTATCCGCTCAAAGCGCTTTACGCAACAGACAGCACCTGCCGCGCCGCCTTTGGGTTCAAGCCAACCGGCTATGAGCCCCTCATCTGCCCGCCAATCGTTGCGCCAGAGACTCCGAAGCCGGAGACTGGATGCACCAATCCGAGTTCACATACAGACAAGTCCAGTTGTGAAGCGGCGGGATGCGCATGGAGACCAAACGGAAGCAATGTTATAGCGGTTGTTTATTACTGTACGTATCCGTGATGTACTCTTAGGTAAAAGAGGAGACTGCCATGAGAAACAAATCACCTTTGTCAATAAGCCGCTTCTTGCTCGCTCTAATGATGGCCGTTCTGGCATGTAACCTGCCCTTCATCACCTCTCCACCTTCGCAAGCGCCAGATGTACCGCCCGCATTGGTGACCGTACCGACTACATCCGCAGATACGCCTACTGCGTCTACGCCAACGGTTGCCGTTGCGCATTTAATGAGGCCCTCCGACACGGCGCCAATTCAGGGATCATTTGTGTACGACGTTGACACAACCGGAACCGGGCCGGAAGGTCGCGCGCCTTACGGCGATTCGTACAAGATCAATCGGCTGGAACGCCCCTTCGAACAGAATATGACCTACGTACCCGATTTGGACATTGTAACCTTCAACTTGAACAAGGACACTAACTGGTACTACATTTCGATCCAATTAAGCGGAACAAACCCGAACGACTCACACGACATAGATTACGGCGTCGAAATTGATCTCAATCACGATGGGTTTGGAGATTATCTGGTCTGGGCGCATCCACCATACACCAGCGCATGGGATGCCTCCAACGTCAAGGTGTTCAAGGATACCAACCACGATACCGGCGGTCTTTCAGGCGAACAATCGGATGCGCCATTCAACGGCAATGGCTACGACAAAATCATCTTCGATGGCGGCCAGGGAGACGATCCCGATCTGGCATGGGTGCGTATCGGCGTGGGCCAATACGCGACGGTGCAATTCGCGATCAAAAAATTACTGCCTGGTTCATCTTTTATGATGGGCGTGTGGGCAGACGCCGGCCTCAAAGATGCGACCAAATTCGACTACAATGATCGCTTCACGGAAGAACAGGCCGGCTCGCCGGAACGAAACGAAAAATATTATCCGTTGAAGGCGTTGTTTGCTGTGGATAACACTTGCTGGGAAGCCTTTGGATTCAAAGCAACCGGTTATGAACCCAAACTATGTCCGAGAGAAGAACCAAAACCGGGCACTAAGACAAGTTGTCAGGACCCTCAACAATATTACGTTGATCAAGCAGGTTGCATCGCTGCGGGCTGTCGCTGGTGCACATACGCGACTGGCGGAATGGGTTGTGAGATTCCCCATTGTACGGCTCCGTAGTTATCTTTGGCTTTCAACAAGATTCACTAACCGACAAATCGCATAAATACCTGATTCCCCAGTAACCGTCCGCGCGATGTAAGCCGAAGGACTTTCGAAGCCTCCCCCGCTTCGGAAGTCCTTTTTGTCCATTCAAGCAGACCAAGACTAATCAACTCATTGATTTCGTTTGGATAAATATCCATCAACCCGCGTCCAAACCTCTGACGAAAGGCGGGCGCGGCGATTCCCTCGCGCGTTAATCTCAGCCCGGTCATCATGAACTCGGACATCTCGTCGCTCGCAGATTGACGGTGGTGATTGACGGTTGCGGAAGAAAGCGGGAAGCCAGTGTTCAGTGACCAGTGATCAGTGTTCATTCGCTCAATGTAGGTTTTAATTCTCAGCACATTGGAATAGCGATAGCCATCCGCGTACCCATGCGCGCCTGCGCCGAAGCCGAGATAGGGAAGCCCGCGCCAATATTGCAGGTTGTGGCGGCAGGCAAAAGACGGCGGGACATAAACCGTTGACCGTTGAATATCGGCCGTTGACGATGCATTACAGTCCACAGCCCACCGCCTTTGGTCCAACGCCCAATTGGAAATTTCATATTGAACATATCTATTGGCTTCAAGTGTTGCACTCGCCCACTCATACATGTCCGCGGCCAAATCGGGATCGGGCAGAGGCAATAGCCCGCGCGCGGACCAACGGCCAAAGGGCGTGCCATGTTCCAGCGTCAGCGCGTAAGCAGAGATATGTTCGGGATGCAGATCGAGAATCCGTTTGACGGTGGTCTGCCACGTTCGAAGAGTCTGTTCGGGCAGGCCATAAATCAAGTCGAGATTTAGATTGTCGAATCCCGCTTTGCGTGCGGATGAGACTGCTTCGATTACATCGAAGAAATTGTGCGTGCGCTCCAACATTTTCAACTCTTCAGCATTCGCAGACTGAACGCCGAAACTGATGCGATTGATTCCAAGTTTTCGCAATGCTTGTAGCTTTTCCAGAGAGACCGTCCCCGGATTGGCCTCGATGGTGATCTCCGCGTCCGCGGTCAAGGCAAAGGAGGCGCGCAAGGTGTCCATGATGGAGGCAAACTGAGGGGCGGAAAGAAGCGAGGGCGTCCCGCCGCCGAAAAAGATAGTGTGCGCCCCCTTCCGTCTTCCCCCATTTTCTCCGAAAATCGGGGAAGTGCCCCGAGCGAAGCGAGTGGGCGAGAGGGGCTTCCCGACAAACTCAATTTCCTTGCGTAACGCGTTTACATAATCTGGAATGGAATCTTCCTGGCCCGCGTACGTGTTGAAGTCGCAGTACGCGCAACGATGAGCGCAAAAGGGAATGTGCAAATAAAGAGAGTAATTCATGGCGAACTTGAAATTCGCTTTCGCGGCAAGCCGATAAACAACACAATGGGACCGGCGAGAAGTACCCACATCGCCGCGGCGAGACCGAAGGCCTGCGCGGCCAGGCCGATGCCGAACGGGATGAGTTTACCAAACATGCCAGAGACATTGTCCAGCGCCTGGACGGTTCCGCTTTTGCCGGGAAGAGCGGAAAAAAGATTGGCTTTTAGAATCGCATACCAGCCGCTGTTGAAAAATCCAAGCAGGCCGAGCAAAATCAATTTCAGCCAAAAGATGGATGTGAGCAAAAAGAGCGGGAAAAGCACGAGTTCGAGAATCACACTGACGTGCAAATAATCCAATCCTTTCACGCGCTCAACAAGCGGGATGAGTAAAAAATCACCAAGCAGACCGACGCCCGTCCAGATCGCAACGGCCAGCGCGGCGGAGCCAGGCGAGACTCCGGCGACATCTACAAAATATAAAGCGAGAAAACCATAAAGAACATCCAGCATCAAATCGGAGAATTCGAGCAGGACGAGCCAGCGCAGAACAGACTTATCTTTCAAGGATGAAAACGCAAAACGCAGACTTTCAAAAAAAGCATGCACGGAGGGGAATTCGGCGTGAGAGCTTCCAGAGGCAGGTAAAAATTTGAAGGCGGTCAGCAGGATCAGGATCGAGAAAGAAGCGAGCACCCAGAAGCCCGTCCGCCAGCCAAAGCCGAGGGCGATCAATCCGCCCAGCAAAAGCGGGCCGAGGAAGACCCCCAGCGATCCCGCGAAGGTCCAACGCGCCATGTTCTGTTCGTGACGCGATCCATCCGTATCCATCAACGCGGCTTGGGAAAGACTCACGAACGCGCCCGAAGATGGATTAAAAAGAATGATGGCGGACAGAAGAAAGAGAAACGAATGGCTGATGGCTGTGAAAACCAAAGATAGCGTGAAGAAAATCCCGCCGGTGAGGATGATGGCGCGGCGCTTCCACACGTCGCCCAAAATAAAAAGGAATGGTTCGATGAAATTGGCAATCAACCCCGGCACGGAAAGGATGATCCCAATTTGGACATAAGTGAGATGCAAATCGTCGCGGATGAGCGGCCAGGCCGCGTCCTGGAGGCCAAAAACCAGTTCATCAATGAATTCGATCAAAAGGAAAATCATGAGGCAATTTAACCACAAATACCCACTGAGGGATTGCTTTTTTCGAGGCGCGTGCTATATTGATATCAACGGAAAGGAGAGAAAATGAAGGCATCCCGCTTTATCGTTCCATTTCTCCTCCTCTTGCTCACGTCCTGCAACTTCCCCACCGTGCCGATGCCGACTCAGATCTCAACAGCGCGGCCCGGTCCTACGTCTCCGCCCTCTGTTCAGGAGCATCGCATCAGCATCCGCGTTGTCAACGGGACCGGTGAATTCTATGATCGCATCACAGGGCAAAAATTCATTCCACGCGGCAACAACTACGTTCGCCTCGCCCCTCAAACGGCTCCGGATGGAAGCAGGCCAATCTACCATTCCGTTTTCGATCCCGGCCAGTACAACCCTGCCGAAGTCTCAGCGCAGTTCGCAAAGATGCACACAGAAGGCTACAACGTTGTGCGCGTGTTTGTCAGCCAAAACACGATTGGAACTGCAAGTGATGGACTTTCACAAGCCTACATGCAAAACGTGGCTGATTTTCTTAAGCTGGCAAAACAGAATGAAATCTTCACCATGTTCACGCAGGATTGGCTTCCCGGTGGAAAGTACGGAGCGATCATCAGCCAGGAATGCTGTGAACTTTTTAATTTCAACAATGCACAGAATCTACCGGGTGCGGCAGTACGCGCTTATCAAGTCTATTACACAGACTTTATCAATGACCTGATTAACCTCGGTGCTCCAACAGAGTACATCTTCTCATATGAACTGCGAAACGAATTCTTCTACGACACAAACTACCCACCCCTCTCGTTGAAATCCGGAATGGTCACGGCGGCCAATGGAAAGACTTATGACATGTCAATCAAAACCGACAAACAGAAAATGCTCGAAGAGAACTTGCCGTATTTCATTGACAATGTGCGCGCCGCCATTCTCAAAGCAGACCCGACCGCGTTGGTCAGCATCGGCTTTTTCGTCCCGCAAGAACCAAACCCGGCGCGCATTGGGGACACACGCCTGGTGGTCAGCGCTCCGGCTATCTGGCAATCCCAGGCGGATTTCATTGACCTGCACGCGTATCCGGGATTCGAACTGAATCTAAAACAACATGTCGAAAACTTTGGCGTGAAGGATGTGCAGGAAAGGCCAATTATTCTCGGCGAGTTTGGTGCGAATGTTAACTCCTATCCATCCGTGGATGCCGCGGCAAAGGCATTGATGAATTGGCAGGTTGAATCCTGTAAATACGGCTTCGACGGCTGGCTGATGTGGACGTGGGATACATCGGAGCAGTATGATTTCTACAATGCGCAAAGTGGAAGCGGGCAAATTGATAAAGCCCTAGCTCCCATCAACCGTCCCAATCCCTGTTCGCAAACAGGCAATATCAGTTTTCAAAACAACATCGCCCTTGGCAAGAAAGTGACCGCTTCGCGGTCTCTGCCTGATCAACCGTCCTCCAACGCGGTGGACGGGACCGGCGCGCAATGGGGCGCGGGGGCGCATCCACAACAATGGATCGAGATTGACCTCGGCAAACCGTCTACCATCACAGCCATCAGCCTGACGATTTCCCAATACCCCAACGGTCAAACTGTTCACCAAATCTGGGCGCGCGGCCCAAACGAGAGTCTCAAGATGATCTATGAATTCAAAGGCAATACATCAGACAATCAGATTCTGACCTTCGAGCCGCATCCGCCATTGACGGACGTCCAGTTCATTCGCATCGTGACAACCCGGAGTCCCTCGTGGGTGGCGTGGAAGGAGATCGAAGTCATCGGTGGGCAATGAAAGCCGGCTGAAAATCCCCCATTCCAAAAGATTGACATTCTGGCACATCATAGTATAAATGCCCCAACAGAGTCTATCCGGGAACCGTTTCGTTCGTTACGCAGGGCCAACATCTTGCGGATCGGGCTGAAATGAAAAGGTGGTGTTCACGGATGGGTTCTTTATCTTTTAATCGTGGAGGTGCGAGTGAACGCGACTTTGAAACTTGGAGAGCATTACATCTGTGATCTCTCCAACTGCAACCGAAAACTATTAATGGACAGCGAGAAAGTCTATTCGTTGTTTTCCAAGGCCGTCCGTGAAAGCGGTCTGACGGTTGTGGATGAGGGCTTTTACAAGTTCAGCCCGCACGGCTTTACTTGCTTTTTGCTTCTCGCAGAGTCGCATGCAAGTCTGCATGCCTGGCCTGAATACGGCTACTGTGCGATTGACCTGTTCACGTGTTCCCTCGGCAAAGACCTCCTGCCGCTGATTAAACATCTTAAGTCCGCTCTGGGAGCGGATAATTTTTCGCTTCGCAAATTCGACCGCGATGCGGAAATCGAAACTCCCGTTCTTCAAGCCGCGGCGTAGAGAATTTTATCCACAGGATTGCTGCGCTTATGAGCATTTGGTTCACGGAGGAATTACACCCCTACTATCGCAAGGGCATTCGCGTCAAAAAAATTCTGGCAGACGAACAAACTCAATATCAACATATTCAGTTCGTGGAGACTGAATTCTTCGGCAATGCGATGATTCTGGATGGAATCATCCAACTAACCGAACGCGACAACATGGGCTATCACGAGATGATCGTGCATGTGCCGATGCTGGCGATGGGAGAGCCACAGCGCGTGCTGATCGTTGGCGGCGGCGATGGGGGCGCGTTGCAACAAGTCCTCCGCTATCCGTCGGTGAAAGAAGCGGTGATCTGTGAACTGGATCAGCGCGTTGTGGACCTGTCACGGCAATATTTTTCCGCTTCCTTCGGGGACCCATGGGCGGACGCGCGCGCCAAATTGATCGTGCGCGACGCCTTTGGCTTTCTCGAAGAAAACCCGGGACAGTTCGACGTCATCATCTCCGACACGACCGATCCGATCGGTATGGCCGAGCGATTATTCTCCGATGAATTCTACAAACTAATGGTGCGCGCCCTCGCGCCCGGCGGAGCCGCCTCCACGCAATGCGAACAACCCTTCTTCGACACGGATTTGATCAAACAGATTTATAAATCCGCCAAAGCGCTAACCAGGAATCCCGCGTATTATTACGCCAACATCCCCACCTATCCCGGCGGCGGGATCGGCTTCATGTACGTCTCCGATACGCCCTGGACGGATGGATTAAACAGACCGTATCCGCCCGGCACGAATCATTATTTGAATCCCGATATTCACAAGGCGGCCTTTGCCCTGCCGGAGTTTTTTAGAAGAGAATTGTACGGATAAAATGAGCAGGTCACACTTGAAGCGTGACCTGCTCATTTACATCAACTTTCTGACAGGATTTTCAAGGAAATCAGCCAGCGCCTGCATGAACTGTGCCCGCTTTTGTTTCCCTGCGCCGCCGACGCGGCGTGAGTGAAGCATAGCATTAAGGCTTATAATCATCACAGAGAAAGTGAGGTCCGCATGGCTGAAAAGACAACCCACCGCAAACCATTTGAAGACAAAATCCCCGAGGATGTACGCGAACATTTCAAAGCCGCGCGCCAAGAAATACGTGAGAGCGTCAAAGGCTTGCTCCCGCCGGAATTTGTGGAGCATCGCCGCAAGGCGCGCAAGGAAATGTTGCTGGCCTTCCGCAGTCTGATCGATTCCGCGTTGAAGCGGATGGATGAAAAAGAATAAAAAAACTTTAACCACGAAGGGCGCTAAGTACACGAAGGAAAAGGGGAAGATTGATTTTCCCCTTGGTGTTCTTCGTGTCCTTTGTGTTTAAAAATATTTTACCGCCATGGGGAATGTCCGCGCGAAAGAAACGCCATCCATAACAAAGTAAGTCCGGAAAGTGACCAGAAAATATAGCCGAGCAGAACATCTCCGGCGCGATAGAGCAGCACGCCGCCGAATAGAAACGCGGCGAAGATTACGCTTCCCGTCAGGCGATTGACCGCGCTTTCGAGATGATAGATTTGCCGGTTGACCTGCGGCGCGTTGACGCTCAACTCGCCGCGCTCGAGCCGCGTCAACACACGGCCTGTCTGCACGGGCAGAGCCGCCAACTGCTTAACCAATTCCCCGATCTCATCCAGCCAGACTTCCCAGTTTGAGCCGACTTCATCAGCAACTAATTTTTGCGCGTACGGCGAAAGTTCTTCCCAGATATTGAAGTCCGAGTCAAGGCCGGTACACATGCCCGAAAGAATCGCAACCGTCCGCCCGAGCAAAAGCAAATTATGCGGCAATTGAAAAGGCATCTGATACATCAACTCGCGAAACTGGATGGCGAACTGTGCCATCTCAGCGCGATTGATTTTACGCAATTCACTCATGGACTTGCCCCAGAAGCGGTCGAACAATTGTGCCTCGGCCTGTTCCAGCAATTTGACATCCGCGTTTGGCAGTAACACGCCCATCATTTGATACGACTTCACCACGCGGTCCGAGTCACGCGTGCCAATGCCGATCAGTAATTCGCGCAAACCGTCGCGCAGATTCTCCGGCACGGTCCCGACCATGCCAAAATCAACAAACGTGAGGCGCCAATTTGTCTTTTTCGTTTCGGTCGCCGCCATAGGCGTGACAAACAAATTTCCGGGATGAGGATCGGCGTGGAAAAAGCCATCTTCAAAGATTTGTTTGAGATATGTATCAAGCAAAACACTGGCGACCTCAGCGCGGTCAATGCCCGCGGCGGTGATCGCATCGTAATCTGTGATCTTGATGGCATACACATTTTCAAGAGTCAACGCCCGCTTCGTGGTGTGACTCCAAGCCACGCGCGGCACGTGCACGCGTTTTCTGTCTTTGAAATTTTCCGCGAACGCCTCGGCGTTCTTGCCCTCAGCCAGATAATCAATTTCATGCTGGACGGTCACCGCCAGTTCATCAATCAGCGCGGGGACATTCACACGTTTGCGAATCGGCTCGTAGCGATGAAGCCATCCGCCCAAACGACGGAGCGCGGAGAAGTCCACTTCGATCAATTGATCAATGAACGGCCGCTGGATTTTGACCACTACCTCGCGAAACTCTTCCGCTTCGGGCGCATTGACCCGTAACCGGGCGCGGTGGACCTGTCCCAGTGAGGCGGCCGCCAGCGGGTCCGGTTCGAAGCGTTCGAACTTTTCCTCGAGCGGCATCCCGAATTCGGCCTCGGCCAATTTGCGGATCGCCTCGAAATCTTCCGCAGGAACTTCATCCTGCAAGCCGGATAGTTCTTCCGTGATCTCAGCAGGCAAGACATCCAAGCGCGCCGAGAGGAACTGCCCCACTTTAATCATCACACCGCCCATGCGAAGCGCCATGGCGCGGAAATTCGCAGCAATGGTTTTATAACGCCGGGAGCGAGTCCGGCGCGTGAGCACGCGCAGACCCAGGCGCGGCAGAAGTAAATCCCAGAAGACCACGCTCGCGGCGGTGCGGGCAAAGAACCACATGATGTAACGATAGCGAGCGCGCAAACGTGATGACTGCATGTCATTCCTCCAATTGAATTCTAACACTGGAACATTCAGAGCCATTGCAGTCAATCCTAATGGAGTGCTTAAATTCAAACATATCACGGGGTGTCGCCCTGCCGTCTCGCACCGACGTGCCGTCGGTGTTCGCGGCACGAACGGTGAGCGGAGCGAAGGGTCTCCGCCGCTTCGCGGCGGGATTCTTCGGTCGCTTTGCTCCCTCAGAATGACATGTATCCTCGATATTAGACACTCCCCACTTAATAGACGTCAGCCTGCGCCAGATTGCTCTGGCGCAGATTGACAATACGCTCGTGCAGAACTGTGTACGCCGAGATACTATCTCGACATACAAATCACGTCTCATTCCGATGGCGGAAAAACCTCCGGCCCAAATACATCGCGAATCACCTCCAGGAAATCGAATTGATAATTGCCCGCCGGATACTTCGGTCCCTGCGCGGCTGTCGGTTCAAAGGTGGTGGTTTCAGGCCAGTTATTCCAGGTGTTCAACCAAATCAATTTCCATCCCTGACTGCCAACCGGATGGGCATGTTTCCTGACAACCTCCGCCATGGCGATCACCTGGTCCTTGCTCGAGGCGGGCACGTAGATGACATCCTTCCATCCATTCACTTGCTGGAACAAGCGATTATCGAATTGAGGCGTGAAGCCAGGTTGGAGCAGCACATTCTCCTCTCGCCCATCCACTTTCAATGTAGAGATTTTGCCTTCCCAGTCCGTGAGGGCGCCATCCAATTTCACAGCCGCCTCGCCCACATCCTTGGAGGTGGCAGGTGTGCCTGGCATGAAAAACACGAAGTTCGTATTCGCGTCGTAGGCCGAGGCCAGCTTCGGGTAAAAATGATCGGTGCGGATGATGTCGCCGACGATATAGACATCGTATCCGCGGGCGGCGGCCTTCTGGCGCGCCTCCCGGAATGCGTCCCAATAATTTCCAACGGCGTTCCATGTCCCCCAAACATAGACGACTGGCCGCCCATCAATCTTCAAATACTGCGGCTGACTAAAATATTTTTGGGCGAAGTGATCGAAATCCGCCACGAAGGTATTGTAGACATCGGGGTTGTTGAAGTCCATGCCGCGGCTCAAATCCACCTTCAAGCCGGGGGTCTGCTGAAGCCTCAACACCAGATCGTAGAAAATACACCAGCGCATTTTCTTGAGCTCCGGCGATTTGAGGAAGTTATCGTCAAGGATATTCTCGATGGAGCCGGAAACTTCGCGCGGCGTGGTCCATTCGATGGAAAACGCATCCACGCCATATGACACAGCCCAATCAATCTGTTGGCGGATCACATCGGCGGAGGCGCTGTCGTAGGTTGCGCCCAAAAGCGGGGTCAGACCAGTGTTTCTTTTCCCGTTGCAATTGAATGATTCAAACCCGCCGTAACAACCGGGGCCATGAAACCAAAGATTCAACTGGGCGATGGTGATGTATTCGTTGGGACCGGAGGGTGTGGGAGAAGCCGTCAGGCTGACCGGTGTGAATGTAGGAGGCGGCGTTGAGCTGGGCGAGAAGATTGTGCAGGCAGTGAGCAATAGAAAAACAACGAACACTGAAGGCGTCAAGCGATTTTTAGACATAATGGCTCCACATGATGTAACGATAGCGAGCGCGTAGGTGCGATGAAGGCCTGATGTTCCTCCCGTCGGATTGTAACACCGATGTTTCCGTGTAAAATCATGCCATGTCATTTGAGAAAGCCGTTGAAGCCATCATCCGGGAAGCCATGCAACGCGGCGAGTTCGATGATCTGCCGGGCAAAGGCAAGCCGCTCGACCTGACCGATTATTTCAACACGCCCGAGGAGGTCCGCGCGGCGCATTCGATCTTGAAGAATGCCGGAATGGTGCCGCGTGAAGTGGAACTGCTCAAAGAGATTGCCGAACTCAAACAGGTCGAGTCCGCTTTGAGGGAGGAAAAGAAGCGGTTCGAAATCCGCAAAGAGATCGGGAAAAAGCAAATCGAGTTCAATCTGATGATGGAGAGGAATCACAAAAAGAAATAAGCCTGCCCCACCCGTCCCTTCGGGACACCCTCCCCATTTTCCTTCGGAAAATGGGGAGGGATGGGGTAGGGCCTGGCTTTGACAAATCCCTCATCCCCTGCTATACTCACGGACGTTGGAATTGACTTTCATGGCGCTGAGGCGCTATTTTGCAAGACATACTTGGAAGAGCACCAAGTACAAGAAGGTATTTGCAGGTGTGGCATGAAAAGCCCCGCGGGAGTCTGACTTCCCTCGGGCATTTTTGTACATATCGAAAGTGACCTTAACCGCCACTGGCGGATAATTATCTTTTTAACAAAAAAGGAAATAAACAAAATTGTATGAGTAAGCACGGAAAATTGAAAATCATTCCCCTGGGTGGACTTGGGGAAGTTGGGAAGAACATGACCGCCTACGAGTTCGATCATCAGATCCTCGTCGTGGATGCGGGTATCATGTTCCCCGAAAACGACATGCTTGGGATTGATTACATCATTCCCGATTATGAATATTTGCGCGTGCGGGCCGATAAAGTCGTCGGCATCGTCATCACGCACGGGCACGAAGACCACATCGGCGCGATCCATCATGTTCTCAATGACATCCCCGCGCCGGTCTACGCTACGCCGCTGACGCGCGGCTTGATCGAGGTCAAGCTGGCGCGCAACAATGCTTCTGCCAGGGCGCAATTACACACCGTGGAAGCGGGCAAGTCCATTGAACTCGGTCCATTCAAAGTCGAGTTCTTCCACATTTGTCATTCGATCCCGGATGCAGTTGGATTGGGAATCACCACACCCGCCGGTCTTGTCGTCCACATGAGCGACTTCAAATTCGATCACACCCCTGTGGACGGCTGGCCGACCGATTACGCCAAGCTGGCAGAATTTTCGCAACGCGGCGTGGACCTTTTGCTTTCGGACTCGACCAATGCGGAGCGTCCCGGCTGGACACCCTCCGAGATGGTGATCGGCCCGGCTTTCGATAAAGTGTTCTCCGAGGCGAAAGGGCGCGTTATTGTTGCAACATTCGCTTCGCTGATCTCGCGCATTCAGCAGGTGGCTCAGGCCGCCGAGCGGCACGGACGCAAGATGGCGCTGGCCGGTCCGAGCATGTTGGACAACGTCAAGATCGCTCGCAAATTGGGCTATCTCGATATCCCCGATGACCTGCTCGTTCCGATTGACCAGGCCTTGAACATGCAGGACCATAAGGTGGCCATCATGTGCACCGGCTCGCAGGGTGAACCCTCGTCTGTGGTGGGGCGACTGTCCACCGGAACCAATCGCCAGTTCGACCTGAAACCCGGCGACACGATTGTGCTTTCATCGCATCCGATTCCCGGCAACGAGGAGAGTATCAGCAAGACCATCAACCGCCTGATTCGACGCGGCGCGAATGTGATCTACGACGGCATTGCTTCGGTGCATGTTTCGGGACACGCCAGCCAGGAAGAACAGAAATTCCTGTTCAATCTCGTCAAGCCTAAACACTTCCTGCCCATTCACGGCGAACTGCGGCAACTGACGCGTCACGCCGCGCTGGCCGAGCAGGTTGGCATTCCCAAAGAAAACATCATTGTTGTTGAGAACGGTCAAGTTGTCGAACTGGTCGGCAACAAGATCAAACTCGGCGAACGCATCCCCGGCGGCTACGTCTTTGTGGATGGCGAGTCCATCGGCGACATTGATCACGGTGTGATGCGCGAACGCGAGATGCTGGCGCGCAACGGCATTTTGCTTATTGACATCAGCATTGACAAGTATTCCGGGCGCGTGCTTCACGAGCCGGAAATCATCACGCGCGGCTTCGTCTCTCCGGAAGATGCCGAGACGCTCATCCCCGATGTCCGCAAGCGCGTGATGGAAGCCATCAACGGCGGCGGGCTGGATAGCGAGAAGGAGATCGTCACTGCGGTCAAGAATTATCTGCACGAAGAGACCAAACGCAGGCCGATGATCTTCGTCACGTTGAGCAAAGCATAGCCCTACCCCATCCCTCCCCATTTTTGACCAAAGGTCAAAAATGGGGAGGGCGTCCCGCTTGCCGCCGCAGTTTGCGGGTGGACGGGCGGGGGCTTACTTTTTTCTTCCATATTCCCCGCGCAGAGGCACAAACTTCACGCTCGTAATCACCTGACGCGAGAAATGCTCGCCATGACGAATCCATAATTCCAGCAATTGATGCCGCAACGTGTTGACCGGCAGGATCAGCCGACCGCCGTCAGCCAGTTGTTCCATCAGCGGCTTGGGCACTTGCGGGGCGGCCGCCGAGACCACAATGCCCATGAATGGCGCGGCCACCGGCCAGCCCAGTGAGCCATCACCTGTAAACACATGCACATTGGCGAGGCCAAGCGTCCGCAAAACTTCCTCCGCCCGCGATGCCAGTCTGTTGTCAAATTCAATCGTGAAGACCTCGCGCGCCAAATGCGCGAGGATCGCCGCCTGATAACCCGAACCCGTGCCCACTTCCAGCACGCGCTCATCGCCCTGCAATTCCAAAAGGCTGGTCATCAAAGCCACAATATAAGGCTGGGAAATCGTTTGTCCAAAACCAATCGGTAGAGCAGAATCATCATACGCCGCGTAGCGCAGTTCCTCGGGAACGAACAAATGACGCGGCACGCTTTCGAACGCGGCCAGCAGACGCGGGTTATGCAGCCCGCGCCGCGCGATCTGCTCTTCGACCATCAGATGGCGTTCTAATGCAAAGTCAAACGACTTTGCCGCCGGTTCTTTCATCACCCCAATTGTCGCGCAATTTGCCTGTCAATTCTACCCATCGGATAATCTTCCAACTCCGCCACCCTCACCCACTTCAGATTTTCATTTTTGGACATCGAAACCAAATCCGCGCGAAAGGCGTGGACCGTGAGGCTGAAATGCGAATATGCATGATCCACCAAGCCAAACGCATCTTTTCTCCTGACCTTTAAACGGGTCGCCGTTTCAATAGCCTTGACCAACTCCCTGGCCGGATCGCCGTTCACGCGCGCATTCGGGAACTCCCACATCCCTCCGAGCAGCCCCTTCGGCGGACGCTTTGCCAGCAAGACTCGTCCGCGCCGAACGATGACGGCGGCCACATGGACATAATGAGGCGTTTCTTTCTTCGGCTTCATCACCGGACGTTTTTCTTGAATCCCAAGTTGGCGCGCTTTACACGTTTCCATCAACGGACAAATCAGGCAACGCGGATTCTTCGGCAAACAAATCGTCGCGCCTAAATCCATCAACGCCTGGTTGTAATCGCCTGCTTGGCCTTTGGGCAAATGCACAGCCGCGAGATTCCATAAAATCCTTTCGCCTGCAGAAGAGTCTGCAGGCTCGCTCACATCAAAAAGACGCGTAAGCACGCGGCGGACATTGCCGTCCAGAGTCGGCTCGTCGAGGCCGAAAGCCATCGAGGCAATCGCGCCAACCGAGTAACGCCCAATGCCGGGAAGTTGGCGAAGCGAGTCCAAATCACGCGGCAGTTGACCACCATATTGTTCGGTGATGATCTTTGCGGCTTTGTGCAAATTGCGTGCGCGAGAATAATAGCCAAGTCCCTCCCATACATTCAAAACATCTTGCTCGGAAGCCGCGGCCAAATCTTTGATCGTTGGAAACTGCTTCATCCAACGCTCAAAGTATGGGATGACCGTCTCGACGCGCGTTTGCTGGAGCATGATCTCCGAGACCCACACCGCGTACGGATTGGGGTGATCGCGCCAGGGAAGAGTCCGCTTGTTTTGACGGTACCAGTTTAATAGTCGAGGGGCGAGGCGGGACATTGATTCAGTAATCAGTAATCAGTATACAGTGGACAGTGTTTAGGGACATGGTTCCGTGAGAGGCGCGCTGAGGTAAGCAATGTCAGAGTCAGGAAAAAGGATCAAGCGGGCTTCGAGGTATCCATCGCGTTGACATCCGATAACAATGGCATCTGCGGCCTGGGGAAATGGATCGGGAATTTGCTTCGATGAGAAAAGAGCATTAGAGCTGTTTTGATTGAGGAGCAAGAAACCCATGCGCGGAAAATCGCGCGGCGCATACGCAGGCCATGGATGAGACGATGAGATGCCGGTGTTGCGAGTAAAGAAACGCGGATACAAAACACGTCCGATCTGCAGAACGGATTGCGGCTGTGTAATAAACGATTCGATTTGAGCCTGATTCACACCGAGTTCCTGAACAACGCGTGAACTGGAAAGCTCCGCGATCATCGCCCGCGAAGTTTGGTTCACATAGCGAGGCGAGGCGATTCCTTCGGCCATCCACGGCAATGCACTGATGAGGGCGAAGATACCAGCCAGCAAGAGACCTTGAGTCCATTTTGGAGCGGGCGCTTCCCTGACTTGAACTTGAGTAAAGATTTTCTCGCCTGCCGCGCCAAACAGCAAAGCGACAGTTGCAAAGATTTCTGCCGCACCGATGCCAAAATAAAAATAGGCGATCCAGTCGGCAGGCAGATCATAGCGCCAGCCGGAGAAACGACCGATACCGTTCGCAAGCGAGTAACCGAGAGAGAAAGCCAAGGGCATCAGGCCAAGCCAGCGCAAACGTTTCCATGCCGCGCCGAGGCCGATGGCAATGACGGCGAGATAAAAAACTATCAACAAAAGGTTGTACCACTCGAGATGGCCGTCCCACGTCATCCAGTAAAGATCGATGGGAGCGGAGATACCATTATATTTTTCGATCAACGGCAGGGCCAACAGGCCATTGATCTGTGTGGCGAAGAAATGAGTTGCAATAAAACCAAACACAAACTTGGGATCTTTGAGGGTAAAGGTCAGCAAAATACCAAAGACGCTCTTCCCCTGCAATTCGATGCTTCCCAGATCGAGGTTGCCGGTGTATTGATACTGGCTGGCAATCACCTGATATTGAAACGGCGCATCGAACGTAATGTGGCCGCTGACGAGGTAGTTGTGAATCAACCAGGGCGCGACCGAAACGAGGACGCCAAGAAAAAAGGAAGGAGTGAGAAGTAAGAAGTTATTCCTGCTTTTCCAGCCGAGGGCGAGGAAAGCGATGAGGAGGGCGAAGGGCAGAATCAATAACGATTGCGTCCGCAGAAGCAATAACAACCCGAACATGCCGCCAGCCGCCAGCGCGCTCGTCCAGTTTCTGCGTTCGAGCCAGCGCAGAGCGAACAGACAAGCCAGCAGAATCAGCAAGAGAGTCGGCAAATCCACGAGCAGAGTCTTGGTATCCGAGACGCGGGTGTTGGATGAAATAAGCAAAGTCGTCCACTCACGGAAGATGGCAAACATGGCAACAATCACGCCCGCGGGGCGACTGTGTATTTTCTTTCCGAGAAAATACAAAACGACCGGAATCAAAGCGAGTACAAGAGTCTGGCCGGCAATGATCAAGTCATAGCGTTCGCCAACAATCAAGTGCAAGACCGCCAACAAAACAATGTAAAGCGGACGAGTGGGAATGTCGCCCTGATAGGGGTAACCGATAAGCAGGCTGTGAGCCATCGAGTCGTAATAGCCCGCGTCGGAATTTGGAAAGGGCTGAAAGGTCGGTGCGTTCATCGGCGCGTAGAAACTGTTTTGCATTACATTGATTGGGACATTTAGCCAGATGATGATCGCTAAAAGCCAGATGAACACCGGCAAAATAAAGTCGAGGTGTTTGCCCTCATCCCCGGCCCCCCTCCGTCTCCCCCCGTTTTCTGCGAACACAGGCGGAGAGAAAGAGAGGAGATAGAGTGAAACACACAAAACAATAATGCCGCCGAGGAGAGCCAGCCCCAGTTGCCAGCCCATGACCGGGACTCCGGGTTCGCCCCAGTAGGCTGTGTCAGGAGTCAGGCCGAGGCGAGTGAGGGAGATAAAGATAAATACAGAAAGCAGGAGGCTGAAAGCAGTGATAGCAGGTTGCAAGATCGTCTTGCGTTGCAAAAGATTTTCCCGATGAATCCCAAAATGAACGAAAAGAAAGAAGAAAGAAGTGAGAAGGCACACAGTCAGCAGATGGAACAGAAGTGGGCTGAGGCGTTGGAAGTAAGGCAGGGAACGCTCCGGGGAGAGGTAGCGTAAAAAGAACAGCGAGCCGGCTAAGGTCAAGGAAAGAAGCGAGGTAATCAATATGACAGATGGACGCGCAAAGCGATCAAGTCCACCTGGCAGGCGGACCGCAAAATAAATCCATAAAATGCAAAATGAAAAGAGAATAGAGAGCAAAGCCAGACGCGAAAGCGAAAAACCATTCCCTTCGCGCGGCACAAAGATCAATGCAACGAAGGCGGCTCCCGCAGAGAGAGCCGCCAAGAGAAAGAACCAGCGCCAATGAGTTTGTGTGGGTTTCATGGATTGCCACGCCATTCGTTACGCTCGCGGCCCGCAATGACAACTAGAATTGAAAACCGTTGCGGGCCGGCACGACTTTATATGAAAAGTTTTGAACGAAAGTCAGCAGGCGATCTTCGAGCGCGCCCCAATCTTTGGATGCCATGATCTTGCGCGCTGACGCGGCGTCGTCTGCCAGCAAACCAACCTGAATCTGCGGATACGATCCGAAGACCGTGGCCCACGCATCCACCGGCTGAAGGCCAAGGCGTTGAACACCCGGCACCCATTCCCCGATGACGAACTCGAAATATTCCTGTTCGTGCTCGGAGGCGATGTCCCAGGTCATGATGACTTTGACAGACACGGCTTTACTCGCGTTGATAATCCAAAACGACGACGTGCGTTTCTTCCGGCAGGCCCGAGCGCGTGACCTTAAGAGAAGGCTGGGATTCTTGCTTGCTCAACCCCATCTCTTTCAAAAATTTGTTGAGCGAATCAAGCGTCACTTTGACAGCCGGTGTGGAGTAGTGCATCGGGATGACAATATTTGGCTCAAGCAGACTGATCACCTCGGCGGCTTTCGCGGCGTTGAGTCCGCCGCCGCCTCCCACCGGGACCAAGGCCACGTTCACGTTACCCAGAGCGTCTATCTCAGCCTGAGACGGGGCCTGCTTAAGATCGCCCAAATGCGCGACCGTGATGCCATCGTAATCAAACACATATAACGTATTGCGGACTTGATCCCTGGCTTTCTTATTTGAACCGCCGCTGTCGGTTTGCACACCCGTGATAAACACACCGCCAATCTCGAACTCGCCAGGGCCGTCAATGATATGCTCCGCGCCTTTGACCGCATCCGTGTTGTTGTGTCCCGGCGCGTCGTGACTGACTGTGACAATATCCGCTTTGAGTTTGAGCGGCGAATAGCCGATTGATTTGCTGTCGAACGGATCCGTCACCACCGTTGCCATACTGCGCTCGGCGAGACGGAAACATGAATGTCCGTACCAGGTAATTTCCATGAAGAAGCCTCCGAGGGAGATATTATAATTGATTATCTTGCCAAAGGATGAACACATGCCAAAAACCGTTGCCTATCTCGAAGCCGTGTTTACCGTCGTCGTATGGGGCGCGACGTTCATCGCCACCAAGATTGCGCTTCAGGAAGTCTCGCCTGCCACAATTGTATGGTTGAGATTCGCGATGGGTGTGGTCATCCTGGGCGCGGCAGTCTTGTTGAGAAAGCAATTTGCCATTCCTGAAAGAAGTGAATGGCTTTATTTTGCTTTGCTGGGTTTCATCGGCGTGACCTTTCACCAGTGGCTTCAAGCCAACGGTCTCAAGACCGCGCAGGCCACAACGACGGCCTGGATCGTCGCTACCACGCCAGTCTTCATCGCTTTGCTCGGCTGGCTGATGCTGAAGGAAAAACTCGGCTGGGTGCGCGTGGGCGGAATTTTACTGGCCGCTTTTGGCGTTTTGTTGATTGTCAGCAAAGGGAGTCTCTCCGCGCTTTTCACCGGCAAGGAAGGCACGATTGGCGATTTGTTAGTCCTGATCAGCGCGCCGAATTGGGCAATTTACACGGTCCTTTCGCGGCGCGAGTTGGCGCGTCACCCCGCGGCGCGCATGATGTTTTATGTGATGCTCCTCGGCTGGCTGTTCACCAACATTTGGATTTTTGGCTTCGGTCCCGGTCTACGCGAGATTCACAACATCACAGCCAAAGGCTGGGGCGCGATTTTGGTGTTGGGCATTTTCGGTTCCGGCCTGGCGTACATCGCATGGTATGACGCGTTACAGGCCCTGCCCGCCTCGCAACTCGGCGTGTTTCTCAACATCGAGCCGTTGGTCACAACTCTGCTGGCCGCGCTGTTGTTGAACGAGGCGATCACCTTGCTTGTTTTGCTTGGCGGCGCGATCATCATCGCTGGAATTTATCTGGTCAATCGCGTGCCTCGCGTGTCTGAAAAAAAGAAAACAGCATAGCGACTGTTCTGACCATAACAATGCAATCGTCGCATCGTTAAATACTCCAGGATTTCCGGCCATCGAGCCGAATTTTAACGCGGCACGTTGATTGGAACTATCCAATTCGACCGGTCAAAATCCTATACTCAGGATACGGTGATGTCATGAAAAATACCCCGCATGTTTTGGCCTTCCTGACCGTCATGCTGTTGAGCGTCACAGCCTGTTCGCCGACTCTCACCCCGATTCCCCCCGCGACTCTCCCCCCTGCCAGCGCACCAACAGATGCTTCTGTGCCCGGCGCGCAACCCGCGAATCCCGCAACCGCTCCCGCTGGACCCTCAACCGGTCAACCATCCAACAGCGGACCGGTTTCGCTGGAAGTTCTTTCGCCGCTGGATGGCGCGGTGGTCAACACCCCGCAGATCGAAGTGAGCGGAATGGCTTCTGCGGGCGCGGTCGTGACTGTGAACGACAATATTTTGCTGGTCGGCGCCGATGGTCAATTCAAAACCATCCTCGCGCTGGATGAAGGCCCAAACCTGATCGAGATCATTGCCAGCAATGACACAGGCAATGAAACCTCGGTTGAAATAACCGTAACGTACGAACCGTAAGTGAAAGGAGATCGAATCATGAAAAAAGACCCCGCTCTTGCTTGTACTCACACTGGCTCTCAGCCTGTTCTTTGTCACTTCACAGGCCTTTGCCGGCTCTGCCACAGCAGGCCCGAAGAAGACTCCCGGCCCGCCGCTCACGCCCGGTCCGCAAAAGACGCCCGGCGCGCAAGCCACTGAAAATGCCGGCGAGCACGGAAAAGGCAAACCGCAAAACTTCCGCGGGACAATCGCCGCAGTGGATACATCCAGCCTCACGCTGACCTTGAGAGACGGCTCATCTGTGCCCTTTGTGCTGACCTCCGATACTCGCATCAAGATTCCGGGCCGCACTGGATCAAGCGCGAGTCTGCAAGTCGGTATGCAGGCCATGGTACAAGCCAGAGATGACGGAAGCGGAAACCTGGTCGCCCGCGCAGTCATGGCAATTCCCGGCCAGCCAGTTCGCGTACATCGCGTGGGATGGGTTACTCAGTATACGCCGGGTGTGAGCATCACCATTCAAGCGTCGGATGGCAACGACTACACCTTTACATTGACCGCCGATACGAAGATTCTGCCCGGCAGCAGCGAAGTAACCGTCGGCTCGCGTGTGACCATCATCGCCCCGCGCGATCCTTCCGCCGTCGGCTGGACAGCGATTGGCATTGTGGTTCACCCCGAGGGTTCAGGCGCGGGAAGCATGCCTCCCACCGCGACCGCTACAGAAGTTCCAACAGCCATGCCCACCCCGTGAGGTCTCAAACGACTTCACGTTAATCGTCCGCCGTTCGAGCGAATCGAGCGGCGGAATATTTTAACAAGCAACCGATGTATACTTTATTTCATGGATGCGATGAATCTGAAACCTCGTCTCTCCCGCCACGCGACCATCGCGGAGATTCCCCGCGGCTGGCGATTAACGATTCCACCCGGACCCGCGAGCGGCTACCGTTTATCCCAGCTTGATAACCACGCTCACATCGCGCGTCAAAAATATCCATACAGTCCGCCCTTATCACTAGAACTGAAAGCCAGAGTCTCATCTGCAGTCATGCCCGGCACATGGGGCTTCGGCCTTTGGAACGATCCGTTCGGGTTTTCGTTTGGCCCTCAAGATAATTTTTTCAAGTTACCCACCCTCCCAAACGCGCTGTGGTTCTTCTATGCGTCGCCGCAAAATTACTTGTCATTTAGAAATGATAGACCTGCTCAGGGCTTTCTCGCGCAGGTCTTTCGCAGTCCGCGCTTTGATGTATCGTTGATCGCCGCAGGTCTCGCGCTCCCCTTCTCAAGGAAGAAGACGCGGCAATTGTTGAGCCGCGTGATTGACGAAGACTCAGCCACCATCAGCGTGGACGTAACTCAATGGCATCGCTACCGCCTCGAGTGGAGTCCGAACCGGTCTGCGTTTTGGGTGGATGGGGCTTCAGTGCTGGAGTCGCCTGTGAGTCCGCGTCCGCCGTTGGGAATCGTCATCTGGATTGATAATCAATACGCGGCCTTCACGCCGCAGGGAAAATTGAGATGGGGACTGGAGGCGCATTCGCAGAGCGAATGGCTGGAGGTGGATGATCTCCAATTGAACGTGTAGAGGCACAGCGATGCTGCGCCCCTACAAAATCACATCGGCGGCCAGAAACGCGCAATGAATTCCGCCGTGAAGGGGATCACGCGTAAGACCGTATCGAGAATCAAACCGAGGATGAATAGGCCGCCGAATTGGCGATTGTGGAAGAACGTGACGGCAGAGAACCACGTTGGCCAGGCAGGAAAGCCTTCGGGCGGCGCGGCGGGACGCGGTTTGCTCAATACTTGGATGGCATTGAGCGTGTGCTTGAACGCGAAGAAGACGATCAGCATGATCGGCGTGAAGTAACGCGGCACAAAAACAAGATAGACTATCACTGCGTAAATCAAGATAAGTACGACCTGATCCACAAGACGCGCCGCTTTTTCGCCGACGCGAACAGGGAACGTGCCCACGCCTTTGGCCTTATCGTCCTCGCGCTTGTCAATATGTTTGCCAACATTGATGCTTGCCACGCTCAGCCCAAACGGGACGCCGGCCAGCGCAACGTTCCAGATATTTGGCGTCCAGCCGCGTGCCAATACAAAGTACACTCCTGCGATCATGATCGGACCCCAAATGAGGAAGATCGCCAATTCGCCCAGTCCCCAGTATTTGAACGGCCAGGTGTAGAAAAGCAGGACGAGCGCGCCGAAGGCGAATAAACCTGCTACCATCGGATTGAAACTGGTGTAGAACAAGGCATATACACCGGCCAGCGCGGCAATCACGCCGCTGATGAGAAACCACTGGATTTGCTGGCTCTTCGTCCAGAAGCCCTGCACCAGCGGGTGGACGCCATACTGTGTGCGGAAATAATTATCCTTGTCCACGCCGCGATTGAAATCAGTGTAGTCGTTGAGCAGGTTGTTCGTGCCATGCGCAATGAACAGACCGATGGTGAGAATAATGAATGGCAACCATGAAAAATATCCATCCCGCCAGGCAAGCAGTCCCGCGATGACGCAGGAATAAACCGTGACCAACGTAACGGCTGAACGAGTAGCAATCAGCCACTTGGAAACGACATCCAGTGCGTCCCATTCTTTCTTGTCGTCCATTTTGATGAGTTGCCAGATGGCCTTGCGCCACATGGCGAAATCAATGCGCATGTGTTCCTCCGATTCGAATGTATCGAAATTATAAAACCGTTTTGAAAGGCTTCAGATTGCACACCCCTAAAGTTGTAGCGCAAGACCGGGTCTTGCGCTACAAACGTCAGCAGAGATTTGCGACAAGACGCTACCGCCAGAAGTTTTGAGTGAAAGGCAGTACGCGCAAAATAACGTCAAGGAGCAGGCCAAACATGAAGAGGGTGCCGAACCTGCGATTGTTTATGAAGGCAAACCCCACAAAGTACAGGGGCCAGCCGCCTTCCCCTTCGGGGAATCCCTCGGGGCGCGTCTCTGGTTTTGGTTTGAGGAAAACGGGATAAATTTGTTTGAGCGTGGGAAGCGCAAACAGGACAATTAGCATCACAGGGGTAAAGAACTTCGTGGCAATGAGGTAAAAGGTGAAGAGATACGGAAGCACCATCATCGTCAAGACAGCATATCTGGAAGCCTTTTCGCCAATCACAACCGGCAGGGTAAATATCTTCTTCTCTTTATCAAGTTTGACCTTGTCAATGTGTTTGCCAAAGATGACAGTGGTCACGCCGAGGACATAGGGCAGGCTGGCGATGACGACATTCCAGCTCCACGCATGAACAAGGACATAGTAGCCGCCTCCGATCATTAATGGACCCCAGACGATCAACACTGCCAGTTCGCCGAGGGCAATGTATTTCAACGGCCAGGTATAGAAGAGAACGAAGAACGCGCCCGCGGCAATGAGCAACCAGATCAGGAGATCGTTTGCATTGACAAAAACAAGATATAGCCCCATAACAAGGGCCAACAAACCAGTGACCGCGAAATACGTCAGATGCTGGCGCTTAGTCATAAGCCCGCTGGCGACAGGCTGAGCGCCATAGACCGTGCGGAAGTAGTTGTCTTTATCCACACCGCGGACATAATCGGTGAAATCATTGAAGATGTTGTTGGACGCATGAGCGAGGATGAGGCCAAGGGTCAAAGCCAGCCAGGGAAGAAAATGAAATTCGCCATCGCGCAAAGCAAAAAGTCCCGCGAGAGCCGCCGAGATAAAGGTCATGATGAGAACCGCGGCGCGGGTCGAAATCAGCCATTTGGAAATCACGTCCAGTTGGTCCCATTCTTCTTTCGACACTTCAGGAATCACATTCAATGCTTTCCGCCACATTGCAAAGTTCATATGATTGCTCCTTGATGGATTTTGGTCATTATACTCAATCCTCTCCCAGTTCTGGAATCGCCGTGACCATCGCTGTGCGACGAGACCAGTAATTCTCTATCCAGAAGATGGCGAGGGCAAGCCACACAATGCTAAAGCCAATCAGGTGAGTATGATCGAAAGGCTCTTTATAAACAAACACACCCAGCAGAAATTGAAGCGTCGGCGCGATGTATTGCAGAAGGCCCACGAGCGTCAGCGGAATTTTCTGCGCGGCTGAGGCGAACATGAGCAGAGGGACGGTCGTGACTACCCCCGCGCCGATCATCAGCAGGTCAGCGGTCGGGCCGGTGTGTGTAAACGCGCCTGTACCGTTGAACTCGGAAGCGAAAAGATAAATTACGGCGGGCAGGAAAAGAATGCCTGTCTCAAGCGTCAGGCCAAACAGCGACGAGAGCGGCGCTGTCTTTTTGACAAGGCCATAGAAACCGAAAGAGAAAGCCAGGGTCAGCGCGATCCATGGCAGGGAACCATAAACAACCGTGAGATAAATGACGCCTGTCGCGGCCAGACCGATGGGAAGCCATTGTATGGGCCGCAGTCGTTCGCGTAAAATGATGACGCCCATCAACACGCTCAACAAGGGATTGATGAAATAACCGAGGCTGGTCTCGACGACGAAATTCGCGTTGACTGCCCAAACATACGTCAGCCAGTTCACGCCGATCAGGATGGCGGCGATAAAATAAACGCCTGATGTGCGCGGCGTCAGCGCGGCGCGAAAGGATTGCCACTGCTTTGTCAGCAAAACAACCGCCATCAACAAAAGGAAAGACCAGCCAATACGATGACCAAGCAATTGCAGAGCAGGGACTTGATGCAGAAGTTTCCAATAGATCGGAAAGAATCCCCACAACGCATACGCGGCGACGCCGTACAAAATGCCTTTTTTCATGAAGGTGAAGTCTCCTTTGGAATGGAGCAAGTATACACGAGAGTTTAACTCCCTCGCCATAACCCACTGCCATCGGGAGAGGGATATTAAAACGAATCTATGGGTTGGCGTCCCGCAAAGCCCGCCTCGACCTCGTGCCAGTATTCGATTTCCTCTTCGCCGTACTTCCAGCACAGATACACTTCGCGGCCATCTTTCAAGGCGGAAAAATCCAACAGCCCCGTGTTGATATCTTTGACCTGCACGCCCGTTGCGAGAATACGATGCAAAAGGTCGTCCAATCGGTCAAAGGTCTTGACCATCTTGCTCAAAGTCGGATTGCCACCGTTCCCCGCGGACCGTCTGATGGCCTCCCACATTTCGGGCTGACGCGCCAGAATATCCCGACGGATGCGCTGAACCTCTTCCATCAACGGCTTGATGATTTCTAAAACCTGGTTGGCTTCTTCTAAAGTAAAGTAATGCGGCATGGCAATCAGGATAAATCCTGCTTATGATTTTTTCAAGACCGATGCTTCTCGAAGTTGAATCCCAAACGCAAGGCAAATCGCCAGCAAGCCAATCAAAACGAGCAGCGGCACAGTCATCGAGCCGGTGTGGGGTGACTTGAACGCGTCCATGCCGAGGATGAAGGCAATACCGGAAATTTGCCCCATCAACAAAAGCAGGCCATTGGATGTGCCCTCGGGCGCGGGATTCGTGATCTCCGCACCATACTGGAACCCAATCGGGCCGGCGCTCAAGAGGAAGAACCCAAACACAAAAGAGGAGATCAGTAAAAGCGCGTAACTCGTGACGTAAGTGATTCCCACCAGGCCGATTGCCGCGCCGATAACGGCCAGCACTAAAAATGGGACGCGCTTTCGATTTCTATCGGAAAGGATCGGGAGGATTAACGCGCCGAGAATCCCGCCGAAAATCATCAAGCCGCCTGCGTTACCGATTTGAATGGCCGAAAAGCCGTGCGGCGTCAGGATTTGGTCAATCCAGGTCGTAACGGCGTTGAACGCGCCGAGGCCGACGAAGAAAATCGCCATCAGCAAAATAAAATCGCGTTGGCGAATCATTTTGTTCAAACCTTCGACCACCAATGAACGCGCTTCCTGTTCCGGCGGGCATGGAGGCGAGGGCGGGCGCTCGCGCACAAACAGGAAAAACACAATCATCGCAATCGCAGAGATAATGCCGTAGACCATCAACATGCTTTGCATTCCTGATTGAAGCGCAAGGTATGGAGTCAGCGCCAGGCCAATTAGAATGCCGAGATAGATTGCCAATGAGCCGAGTCCGCTGGCGGTGGCGCGTTCTTCCGCCGGGAACCAGCGCGCCGCAACCGTTGTTACCGCGTTGAGGATGAACGGCTGTCCGATTGCGATGGCGATTTGCGCGATCAAGACCCAGGTGTAATCGGAAGCCACTAAGCCGCGCACCAGGCCAAAGGTCCCGGTAAGAGCCGCACCAATTCCCACGCCAGCGCGAATCCCGTACGTGTCAATCACCCACGAAGCGGGAAACGAGACAAAGATGTACACGATCATAAAACTCAGCGAAAGCAGGCCGATGCCCAAATCAGAAACGTTGTAAAACTGCATGGCCTGCGTCGTGACCGCCGCGAAGGTGATCCACAAAAGCTGATTGACGGCAATGACAGCCATGAAGGTCAGCAGGACGACCCAGCGATAGCCATAGATTTTGAAACCGGTTTGCGTCATGGATTTGCCTCCGAGGATGGCTCGATAGCAAAAACCCCGAAGCCGTACAATTCGTTTCGACTTTTCAATGAAAGAGATAAGCCTCCAGTTTGGAGGCTTATCTCTTCAATAGAGTCAGATTTTCTTATGGTCCCCAATCAGATAGGACGCGCACAACCAAATCTGGATTCTGGGAATCATTGGTCTTGAGATGCACCGCAAAATCATGCGGACCATCCATGCCGGGGTGCATCATGAAGACGCTGGATTGAACGACTGTGCTTTCACCGGGTTTGAGAGCCATCGAACCGATGGTCAGTTCGGGAGGTCAGCACCCCTCCAAAACTTCAATGTATGGTTTCTCTGTGAAGCGCAATGTGCCCGTGCCGATATTCGTGACCGTGATGGCAAAGGTTTTGTTCTCGCCAAATTTGACATAGCCATAGTCAATTTTGGGCTGGTCAACTGCGATAGCGGGCGCGCCGCTTGCGTCACTGCTTCGACTAGCGAACAATGCAATGGCCGCGAAAATCAGAATCCCGCCAAATGCAATCATCACCCACGGAAAACCTTTGTTTTGGCTTTGCCTTCTATGTCTTCTACTCATTGAGTCTCCTTAGTTTTGATATTCAAACTGAAAAGAATAGATGAACGCGATCAAATCCCAAATTTGTCCTTCCGTGAAAATCGAGCCCCACATGGGCATGCCCGTTCCCATTCCACCGCGCAGAATTTTGCCCTGCAAAAGCGCGGGACTTGCGCCCAAGATTCGCTTCGGGTCGGTAAAATTAGCCGGAGTCTGTATCATCGAACGGACCTCGTCCCCGCCCCCTCCGCTATTGGGAGAGGGAAGAAGGTCATCCGCAAAGACGCCATTGCCCGCGCCGTTCTCGCCGTGGCAGGCCGCGCAGTTTTGGGCGTAAAGCTTTTTCCCATTTGCAAGAGATTCGAGCGTGGTATTGGATTGCCAAATATATGCAACAACATCCCATCGTTGAGATTCGCCAAGTGGATATTGATCTAAGTTTTCAAACGTTTCATACGGTGAGTGAACGCGATAGAAATCGGAATTGATAAATTGAGAGATCGCCAAACCACGGATGAGCGACTCGCCGCGAAAGGCCGAAGGCATTTGTGATGGAATGGCCGGAGCCTCATGTGGCGCGTCGATGTCAAGGCCGAGGGAAACGTAAAGCGGCGCTGGCGCAGGCTCGGCGTCCGTGTTTGAACCACCAACTTCAATCGTTCCGCGCATCCGCCAATGATTGAGTCCGCACCAACGCGTGCAGTAAAAAGTATAAGTCCCGGGCTTATCAAAAGTCAAAGTTAAATCGGTCACTTTTCCGGGCAGTACATCTACACCATCCATGTTCATTTGACCGACCGCAAAGCCGTGAACAACATCATCCGACGTGAGTCGCAAATGAAGCGGCGCGCCGACATCTGCACGAATGATATTCGGATTCCAACCGCCGCTCTCCGCGACGCGGGCGTGCATGAGGGATGATTGCGACCAAAAGAATAGCGGCGCTCCGACCGCCCCGATCACGGCCACCGTTATCAAAATGCGTGAGACGAGTTCCGAGCGTTTCATAGCAACAACCAAAGCATCACCACTGTCGCGGCGAAGCAATACGCCATGACAGGAATAGCAGAAATTTTTGATTCGTCCGCGGCCTTTTGCGCCATCCGCGCGGACCAAATCAACCCGCCCACAAGCGCAAGAGTCTGTGCGGGGGCGAGGAGGGACGTGAAGATTGGTCGCCACGCAACATCCGCTGTGCCAAATAGATTCCAGCCAAGCCCGAGCGGATCAGAGAGTGAAACAAGAATATAGGCCGCGTTGGTCAGCACGAACGACAAACTGAACGCGACCCAGAACATCAAGCCGAGAGGGATAAGCGATGCGGAAAACATGGCAAAAGTCCTCAACCCAGTTCCTCTACCGACCCCTCGACTTCGCCCAAGACAAGCTTTGAGAGAGGGGCGATGGGCAAGGAAAAGCGCGAGAGAGAACAGTCCGGGCAGAATAATAAAGATGATTCCAAGAAAAACAGCGGCGTAAATAATCCACGCACTTGTCCCAACATAGAAAGCCGCGTCTTTAAGCGCTCCCCATGGCCCAAGTAAAACGCCTGCATAAATCATGGCCGAGCCAAGCATGATGAAAGCTTTGAAGGCTTCATCGAGTCTGGCAGACGGTTTTGCAAGGTCGGCAGAGAACGGACGAAGATTGACGGCAATGTTATCGTGCGGGCAGGTGCGAAGACATTCCATGCACAGACCGCAATATGTGTTCCTCGTCAGCCCGCCGGGGAAGACATCCCACGGACAGCCATAACCGGAATTTGCGCTGAGCGAAGTCGAAGCGCCGTTGTAGCAAGGCTTGCCGTCACAGGTGACGCAGGTTTGTTTGTCTTTGATCCGCAGTTCAAGCGGTGCAGTTTGAGAGTACAAACCAATAAATCCACCGACGGGGCACAGATAACGGCAGAAGGCACGGCGCTCGAACACCATGCTCAACCCAATGGCAGTGAATAGCATGGCCGCTAAAACGATTGCGGTGATGGTGGGAGTCGTGAGCAGAACACTGCTGAAGAGGGCAAGCAGGAGAAATGCAATGTTTTGCAACCAAATATTGCGCAACGCCCTGGGCCAGCGAAGGTTCAGCCATTTTGGTTTTTTATCCAAAGGATGCAGGACGGCGCCGCGTTGAAGCCATTCACCCGGCAATGGGATGGGACAAACCGCACACCAACCGCGTCCGAAGAACGGAACGGCCACGAGAATCAGAATCGCCCACCAGGCAATCCATACGAAGACGATGCTGAAATTATGACTTCCAACCGGCGTGCCAATCAGTCCTGCGAGGATGGCAAAAACGTATCCTGCCAACATAACGATAAAGACCGCGAGTTGAGGATGGCGATTTTTCAGCGCGCTCTTTATGAACAGGTTACGGGTAAGTTCGATGCGATTCATTTTGCCAAAGCCCGATCTTTTCTTTCAACAAGTAAAGATGAAAGAGGAAAGACTCCGATCACGGCAAGAGTTGCAAGACCAACTGAACGAAAGAGTAGATCATTTTTTTCAACTGTTATTTTCCCGATCATGAACGGGTGCATCGCTCCGCAGGTAACGTTGCACCGAAAGCGAAAGGAGCCTGACCTGTCGGCAACGAATGTCAATGTTGCGGTTTGACCGGGATCGGCTTCAACGGAAACATCGTAACCATCAACGTAGAGGCCATGAACCACATCCGTGCTGACGAGTTGGACGGTCACAGTGTCACCGAGGTTGACCTTAAGTTCCGAGGGTGAATAAGCAAATTGGCGCGCGTCGATCCGAAGGGTCCGCGCTTGAGGCGCAATGGACGGAGCGGGTAATGGCGCAAACGCCACGGCCAGCCCAGCCGCGAAGAGAACCACAAGCGAAATGAAGCGTATCATCACGGAATATTGGATGGCCCGTATTTGGAATATGTCGCGTCTATATATGCCCTCGCCTCCTGCGGACTTTTTCCTTCGCGCAACAAGCGCATCACATCTTGAGTGATGTCCACACAGATCGAACAGCCGAGAGCATGACTGTCGAAAGCGACATCGCCTTTTTCATCCGCACGGGAAACGTAACATGAATAATTTGAGGTGTGCCCGATATTCCCGCAACTGCAGTAGCATGGAATCTGTTTCATCACATCGGGATTGGCTGCCGCGAATTGATAGGCTTGTTGAACAACAAGCGGAGCGCTCTGAACTTCTGCCGGCATTTGGTCGAGCGGCATCATGTGCAGGCTGGTAGATGAATTATTTGTGGAGCAGGCGGAAATGGCCGTACTCAACAACGCCACAGTCAGCACCAGAAATAGAAATTTGCGCATTCCAAAAAACATTGGGCCTCCATAAAATCGGACAGCCCAATGGTAGTCTGACAACTCAACTGACTATAGCGCAGGATAGCGCAAAGACGTATAGGCCAAATGGCTTATGACGTTTATCGTATCATCAAATGACCCGCAAGCGGGTTTGCCGTGTCAAACCGATTTGCCTTCCTCAACCTTCGCATATTTCTCAGGCTCACGCGCGAACATCGTCTTGCACATTTTTGAGCAGAAGCGGTATGTCTTTCCTTTATACTGAACGCGGATCGTAGCGGTCTTCGGGCCAACTGTCATGCCGCATACGAGATCTTTGTCCAATTCAGCGCTCCTATTTCTTTATGTCAAACCCGGTCTGCTCCCACCCCGCCATGCCGTCCTCGAGATTCCAAACGTTGGCGTAACCAAGCGATACAAGTTTTTCGGCGGCGATCTGGCTCATGCGTCCACTGCGGCAATACAAAACAATCTTGGCGTTTTTATCCACAGGTAATTGAGATAGATTCTGCTCGATCTCATCGTATGGGATAGAAAGATCGGTTCCAGCGATGTCGCCTACAAACGGAATGTGAACGTTGACCAATATAAAATCTTTGTTTTTCAACATCACTGCCAATTCATTTGCAGAAGCATTTTTGTACGAACCGCCCGGCACATTGACAGTTTCACCCGTCACAGGCCTTGGCTGACAGGCCGTCAATAAAAAATTAATCAGTACAAGACAAAGGGCAGATAGTCTCTTCATTTTTGACTCTTATTTTCGAGATAATAAACAAAATCCCGCCCCTGCATGAGAGCAGGATGGCGGGATGATAAGTAGGCAATATGGCTCATGACGTTTATTGCTTTATACCCGGACATTGAGTCTTGTCCCCTTTCCCGGAGCCGACTCAACGTCCAGCCGCGCGCCAATCAGTTCAGCGCGTTCGCGCATCCCCAGCAAGCCGAAATGTCCCTTGGGCGCGAAATCAGTGGGACTCTTCGGCATTTCAAAACCGATGCCGTCGTCGCTGATTTCCAGAAGAATTGCCTTGCCCGTAAACGTAATGCACAAATCTGCATGCTTGGCTTTCGAATGACGGATGACATTATTCAGCGCTTCCTGTGCTATGCGATATAAAGCCAGTTCCACGTCGCGCGGGAGACGTTGCTCTTCGCCTAATCTTTGAAAATCAATCTTCAATCCGATGTTTTGGCTGTTTTCTCTCGCCAGCATTTCCAACGCGGTAGCAAGACCCAGGTCTTCGAGGTAAATGGGACGCAACGCGCGCGTCATACGGCGCAGATTCTCGATGGTCTGCTCTGACAATGTCTCGAGTTCCCTCAAAGTGCGCAGTGAAGTCTGATCTTTCACGGATCGCTGTGCAAGTTGCACACGTTGTTTCAAGGCAATGACCGATTGAATCGTGTCGTCATGCAATTCGCGCGCCAGCCGCAGACGTTCTTCCTCCTGCGCGGATGTAATCGCGCCAATATAATCACGCAATCCATCCTGTGCGGCCTGCACCTTACGAGACATTTCAGCCAGTTCCAATTGAAGGTGTTGCACTTCAGAAATCCCGCCAACTGAATCCTTAATGGCGTCGAAATCTCCCCAGGCAAGCGCGGCGGCTTTGGCTTCCAGCCGCTGTAGGGGTTGGATGATTTGTTTGGTCGCAAACCACAAACCTGCAACTGCAAATAACAGCGGCGGGATCAGAACAAGCGGCGCCACGAGGGTGAGTTCCAGCGCAGGATCAGTGGCGGTCTGCCACGCGGATTCAGGCAGTTGGGCGCGCATGGCTTGTTGGTGAATGGCAATGCTCCCGACCGCGACAATCATTGAAAGCAACGTCAGCGGCAGGATAACCATCGCAAACATTCGCAAGGTCAGACTGCGCCAGAAAGGTCTGCACATAAATTATTTTTCCTTTGTGGGTAATTTACTCGGTCAACAAGTTCCCAGCGTCCTGTGAAACCCACCCGAGTGAAACAGCTCGCATCACGGCCTCCGTCCGGCTGTTTGCCTGCAACTTGGCAAAGATGTGCGCGAGATGTCCCTGTACCGTGCGATCACTGATATTCAATTGAATGCCAATGGCTTTGTTTGTAAATCCCCTAGCCGCCAAACGGAGTACGTCAAGTTCGCGGTCGGTAAGCGGTTCGACTTTCGCCATATCCGATGGTTTGAAAAGATTGGTCATTAACTTTCGCGTGATGGAAGGATCGAGAGCAGACCGGCCTTCATTGACGTCGCGCACTGCTTGAATGAGTTCTTCCGTGCGAGCAGTTTTGAGCACATAACCATTTGCACCCGCCTGCAAGACTGCCATTACATATGGATCGTCATCGTAGGCAGTCAGAATCAAAATACCAACTTCCGGCAAGTGTGAACGCACCCAGCGCGTCACTTCGATGCCGCTGGCCTTTGGCATTTGGATGTCAAGCACGGCGACATCCGGTCTATACTTTTGGATCAGCGCCTGAGCTTCTTCGCCATCGCCGGCCTCCGCGATGACTCGTAGATCGCCTGCTTCCTCGAGCAACTGACGTATCCCCGCGCGGACCATGTGGTGGTCGTCCGCTAAAATGACCTTGATCTTTGCCTTAGCCTTGGGCAAAAGATTCCTCCAGGTAGGGAAATGCCAACCAAACAATGCCGAGTCCGGCCAAAAGTCCGGTGATGAAGCGCATGTAAGAGTTGAATGAGCCGAGCGCATCGCCTGCATAAAACGAAACAGGGAACGCGTGATTAGTCAGAAGAGCAAGCCATTGATTTGTGTCACGAAACCCCTGACCAATTCCAGCGAAGTTACTGAGCATATGTGTGCCGCCGTCAATCGCAATGGGAAGAATAATAAGCACGAAGCCCCACCACGATAACGGCTTGACTCTGCGTCGAAATGGAAACCACAGCAACGCGAATATCCATACGCTGTTATAAAACGAGATCATGCGATCTGACCAGGCAATCTTCCAACCCATCACTGAATCGCCAACAAATTTTCGCAGGAGTATGGGATTGACTGTGTTTTGCCACGCGGCCTGTATTTCCGCGAGCGAATACATCGGCTTCCGGCCAAACAGGAAAAAGGAACGTTCAGGCAATTGGTGACAGAAAAACGAGTAAACAAAATAGATCGCCTTCCCTGCGTTATCCCAACCAACGTGCATCAAGATGGGCGCAAGGAAGGGCAACCAGACCCATAAACCATAAGCTGCGAGGAAAGAGGCAAACCAGTAACGCGCCAGCCAACTGCCAACTGACTGACTTGTCGCCGGTTGTGCGGAAAGAGTGACATCAGACATATCTCAATTATAGACCTTCTTGTGAATTGATTTGGAGCGCCTTTTTAATAGATACTTGAAGAGATAAATCGGCATGTTGCGCCAGCGTGTTGACTAAAGACAGCCAGGTCCGCCCATCACTTCCATGCAGGATAAGAGTAATGGGTTCAGCCTGGCCACCATAAACGAGCAAAATGATCATCTGGCAATCACACTGACTAGTATCGTGATGTGGGCAAGGGCAATCATCAAAGCCAAGGCGCGCATCACGTAGGTCAAAGGTTTGCATAGCGCGCAAACCAGTTTGATTTAGCCGCTGATCAATCCAATGCAGGGTCTCATCACAAGATTGATTCAGGACTAATAAAGGGGATAAGGCGGTCAAATTTCCTCAGACAATCCGCCCTGATTTTAGACACATTTCCAGTGTACACGCAGAGCCAGCTGACCCGCATAGGGGTAGGCAAAATTGCCTATCATGCAAAGCGCCACATAGCGCACGTCACAGAGACTGAAAATGCTAAAATGGGTCAACAAAGGAGAGAATATGTCGCGCATTAAATTGTTTATGCTAGTATCCATGATTATGATCTTTCTGCTATCCGCTTGCGGGACGAAGCCGAATGGGCCGGTGATTGTCAGGGTGACATTGAAGGATTTCGCCGTCGAATCATCTGTAACCGAATTTAAAACCGGTGTGCCCTACCATTTCATCGTAACGAACGAGGGCCAGGTGGTGCATGAATTTATGATTATGCCCATCACGATGGACAGCATGGGCATGCCCGGCATGTCTGGCATGAGCATGGAGCAAAGAGATGCAATGGCTTTTATGATGATTCCGCAGGAGGAATTATCAGCAGGTGCTACAGCGGAGAGGGATTACACTTTTACAACCATTCCCCAAGGAAATATCGAAATGGTCTGCACTCTGGCAGGTCACTTTGAGGCAGGAATGCACGCCCCCGTTACAATAAAATAATTGCCTGAAAATTTTATCAACCATTCCCGTCACTAAGTGATGGGAATTTTTTGTAAGCCGAAATGCTTAGGCTATTTAGCGCAAGACGCTTCAAACAACAGAGACTATGATGAAAGCATAGAAGGAGATTATCGTGTCCGCTTCAAACGGGAACCGGGTGAGTCGCCGCGACTTCATCAAAGCCGTCACAGCGGGAGTTGGCAGTCTGATCGGAATGTTCATTGGAGTCCCGTCAGTAGCATATTTGCTCTCGCCCACGATCCAGGCTCAGGCGGAGGATGACGCGCACATTTCACTGGGTCAAATCCAGGATTATCCGATCGGAATCCCCACACGATTCAACTTCACGCGCACCAAGGTCAATGGCTGGGGGCGGACTGCCGTCAATTATAGCCTGTATGTTGTGAGAATAAATGAAAACGAAGTGCATGTCTTTTCCGATGTTTGTACACATTTGGGTTGCCACGTTTCCTGGCATCCGGATGTAGAACACTACATCAGTCCCTGCCACAATGGTCATTTTGACGTCATGGGAAAAAATATCAACGGCCCACCGCCGCGCCCATTGGATGAATTCGGCACAAATATCGAAGGCGGCAATTTGTTTGTGACTCTCCCGCCCATCAAACGAGCCGCGAAATAGGAGTCCGATGAATAAACGTCATCTCTGGATTATGCTGCTGCGTTGTCTGCTTCCCGCGATTGGACTAGTCGCAATCTTCTATCCAAAGTTCCCATAAACACTGTGGTTTATTTTGGCTTGATCCTGCTTTGCCCGCTTATGCACTTTCTTATGATGGGCCAAATGGGACATAATCACAGCGATGCTTAAAACGACCAGCATATCCACACAAAAGCCGAAGAGAAAAATAGACTGTAGCCGATTCGTCGTTGGTGTCCGGCCACGCCCCACTTCAAGCACCAATAATCCCACCATCAAAGAAAGGTCAGTTTTTGCAAGCCTGAAACAGCGAGATTGCCCCAAAGAAATAACGGCGAGTCTCTGTATAGTTGTCAAAGCCTGCTTCGCCAAACATGACGGGCAGGAAATCGTCCAAATTATCAGCGACTCGTTCAAGGCGCCGCGTGAATGGCTTCACCGCGGTCCAAAAGAAACCGCGTGATGCTGTAAAATCCATGCCAACCAATCGCCCCGCCGGGCGGAGCACCCGATACATCTCGATTGCCGTTCGTTGTTTGGCGTCTCGATCCAAATGATGCAGCATCATGCTTGTCAGAACCACATCGAACGACGCATCTCGGTATGGAAGATTGAACGACATCCCCTGATCGAATCGAACCTCGACGCCGGCCTTTTCTGCTTTTGACCGTGCAACCCCCAGAATCTGCGGATCAGCATCCAACCCAATGACTTCTGCATCGGGATATTTTTGTTTGATCATGATGGAGAAAGTCCCTGTTCCGCAACCCACATCAAGAGTTTTCTTTCTGCTTAAGTCGCCTATTCGCGCCAACGCGTCTTTTCTTATCCGCGCAAAACTCATCGGACCTTCGACCACCGCATCGTATAGCGGCGTCAGCCATTTCAAACTCAGAGCCGGAATGTACTTCTTATCATCCATGGATCAATTCTGAGATGAAATGACCTGACGAGTTGAAATCCGTCAGGTCATTTCATGATTAAATCTTCGCGCCGCGCAAACGCAGGCTATTGCTTACCACAAACACACTGCTGAAGGCCATCGCGCCCGCGGCCAGCATTGGATTCAAAAAGCCCATCGCCGCGGCAGGGATGAGAATGACGTTGTAGAAGAACGCCCAGAACAGATTCTGTTTGATTGTACCGAGCGTCTTGCGCGACAGCGACACAGCGCGCGCCACGCCGCGCAGGTCGCCGCTGATCAACGTCACGGGCGCGGCGGCCATCGCAACATCCGTGCCCGTTCCAATCGCGATGCCCACATCCGCTTGAGCCAGTGCCGGCGCGTCGTTGACACCATCTCCAACCATTGCAACCACATTGACTGTTGACCGTTGACCGTTGACCATTTGAAGTTTTCTGACTTCAGAGCTTTTCCCCTCAGGCAATACCTCCGCGAGAACATCGTCAACGCCAACCTGCTTTGCAATCGCCTCGGCAGTCTTGTGATTATCGCCGGTGATCATTGCGACCTTCAAACCCATCTCATGCAATTCACGAATTGCATCTTTCGAGCCGTCTTTGACCGTATCCGCCACCGCGATCACACCTTCGACTTTGCCATCTACCGCGACCAGCATAGCCGTCTTGGCTTCCGATTGCAAGCGCGTCACGTCAGATTCGAGACCGTTCAACGAGTAGCCGCGCGACTCCATCATACGCAGATTACCAACCGCCACGCGTCGTCCCTCGACTTCGGCTTCGACGCCGTGACCCGCTTCCGCTTTGAAGCCCGATGGCTCACTCAACGTCAAGCCGCGATTCGTCGCTTCCGCCCAAATCGCTTCGCCGAGAGGATGTTCGGAGCCGCGTTCGACACTTGCCGCTAAGCGCAATAGGTCAACATCGGTTAATGGAGGATGGTTAATGGATGACTCCATGTTCCATGATCCATGGACCACAATATCTGTCACCGCGGGCTGACCTTTCGTGATCGTCCCGGTCTTGTCCAATACAACCACATTCACCTTGCCTGCACGCTCCAATGCTTCACTGTTTCTAAAGAGCACGCCGAGTTCCGCGCCCTTGCCCGTTCCCACCATCACCGCGGTCGGCGTGGCGAGTCCCATCGCGCACGGGCAGGCAATCACCAACACCGCCACCAGATTAATCAACGCGGTCGTAAAGTCGTGTCCGCCTAGATTCGCTGGAACAAGGAAATACCAAACCAAACACGTGACCAGGGCAATTGCGATCACAATCGGTACGAATACCGCGGAGACTTGATCCGCCAACTTTTGAATCGGCGCCCTGCTTCCCTGCGCGTCTTCCACCAACTTGATGATCTGCGCCAGCGCGGTTTCTTTGCCGACTTTCGTCGCTTCAAACTTCAACAAGCCAAGTTTGTTCAGTGTCGCGCCGATCACCGCGTCACCGGCCTTCTTTTCGACCGGCATGGACTCGCCCGTCAGCATCGACTCATCCACCGCGCTTCGTCCCTCGATCACCACACCATCCACCGCAATTTTTTCGCCGGGGCGGACGAGGACAACGTCACCGACGCGCACCTCGTCCACGGGCACTTCCGTTTCAAGTCCCGCGCGAACGACGCGCGCCGTCTTGGCGCGCAGTCCCATTAATTTTTTGATGGCTTCGGAAGTCTGTCCCTTGGCGCGCGCTTCCAAAAATTTTCCAAGACGAATCAGTGTGATGATCACCGCCGCGGTCTCAAAATAAACATGGCCCGGAACCAGATTGAGCGCGACGAAGATCGAATAAAAATACGCGACCGACGAGCCCATCGCGATCAACACATCCATGTTGGCCGAGCCGCTTCGCAACGCTTTGAACGCGCCGACATAATATTGCCAGCCCACATAAAATTGCACCGGCGTGGCAAGCGCGAACATCAGCAACATCGCCCAATCGGATTCGATCCACGTTGGCAAAAGACCGAAGTCCATGCTCATCGAGAACAAAAAGAGCGGGGCAGTAAACAGTAAGCCGGTAATCAACAAACGACGTTGCGTATTGATCTCATGCTGACGCGCTTTGGCTTCGGCGTCTTCTGCATCGCCGCCGAGTTCCACCGCTTCAAAACCGGACCGTGAAACGGCCTCCCTTATCTCGGCCTGACTCACCACGGTTGGCACATACTTTACGCGCGCGCGCTCCGTGGTGATGCTGACCGAAGCTTCGATCACGCCCTCAACTTTTTGCAAAGCCTTTTCGAGCCGACGCGCGTCGTTATCATCGGCGAGACGCTTGATGACAAGATCGGCCTCGCCCATCGCCACGCCGTATCCCGCGCGTTCGACGCGTGCGATCATGGCATCCAGCCCCGCGACCGACGGATCGAACTGCACCAGCGCGCGCTCCGACGACAGATTCACTACTGCCGTCTGCACACCCTCGACTTTCTTCAAATTGCGCTCAATGGTCGTGACACAATTGGCGCAGTACATTCCTGTGATCGGTAGAGTTAATTGTTTCGTTTCACTCATAATTTTCTTTCACAAACCTCAATTTACATCATCCTCATCCAGCGGATGCTCGATCTCTCCGGCCATGAACGGATCAGGATTCTGTTCAAAAACACGCAGACACGCCTGTGTGCAAAAGTAGATCCGCTCGCCGCGATAGACGGCGCTTGGATAACTTGCCGTATCCTTTATCTTTCTGCCGCAGGCTGTTACAGCAACATAAGTTTGCTGAGGGTTTTCTTCGCTCATTCGTTGTGATGCTCACCGTGACTTTGCTGAAGATACTTCTCGGGGTCTTTCTCGAACGAACGTTTGCAACCCGGCGAGCAAAAGTAATAGGTTTGCCCCTTGTATTCCGATTTGCCGGCAGCAGTTTCGGGTTCCACATCCATGCCACAAACGGGGTCTATATAAGTTGTTGTCATTGTGTTCTCCTTTTGAATTCTTGGTTTCACTACGATAGACTTACGCGTCGCAATAATTGAGCGTTGATCGCGACGATGATCGTACTAAGCGACATGAGCAAAGCGCCGACCGCAGGCGAAAGCAAAACCCCTGCCCATGCCAGCGCACCCGCGGCCAACGGAAGCGCGACAATGTTGTAGCCTGAAGCCCAAATCAAATTCTGAATCATCTTGTTGTAACTGGCGCGGCTCAGTTTGAAAATCTTCACCACATCCAGCGGATTGCTCCTGACCAGAATAATTCCGGCGGACTCGACGGCGATATCCGTGCCGCTTCCGATGGCAATGCCAACGTCCGCGCGAACCAGGGCAGGCGCATCGTTGACTCCGTCGCCAACCATCGCCACGCGCTTGCCTTGTTTCTGCAATTCGATGACCTTTTGATCTTTATGTTCCGGCAGAACTTCGGCAAAGAACAAGTCTATGCCAAGTTCATCGGCGACCGCTTTGGCAACTTCCTTGCTGTCGCCCGTGAGCATGGCGACCTGCACGCCCATCTCGCGTAGTTTGCTCACAGCCTGATGGCTCTCGGGCCGAATCACATCGGCCAGCGCAAAGGCCGCCATAACTTGTTCGTTCGCGACCAAATACACAACGGTCTGGCCTTTTTGCCCGGCAACCGTTGCGAATTCTGCAATTTGGGCATCAGGCTTCATATTCAACATTTCCAATAAACGCGGACCGCCGACCCAAACATCTTTTCCGTTGTGCCTGGCGCGCACGCCGCGGCCTTTGATGGCTTCAAAATCAGAAACGGGAAGGAGTTTCAGATTCCTCTCCTGCGCGGCCTGACGAAGCGCGCGGGCGATGATATGCTCCGAGTCCGCCTCCACCGCCGCGGTCAAGGCGAGAGCGTGGCTTTCCATCGAATCATTCAACGCTTTGATGCCCACGACGCCCTGCTCGCCTTTGGTCAATGTGCCGGTCTTATCGAAGATCACAACGTCAATCTCACGCGCGGCTTCCAGCGCCAAACGATTGCGGACCAAAATCCCGTTCTGGGCCGCGGACGTGGTGCTGATCGCCACAACGAGCGGAACAGCCAGCCCCAGCGCGTGCGGACAGGCAATCACCAGCACAGCAACCACGCGTTGCAATGTAAAAAGATCAAAGCCAATCGCAAGAGTCCACAAGATGGCCGCGAGCAAGGCCACTCCCAGAGCAAGATAGAACAGCCAGCCCGCGGCTCTATCTGCCAAAATCTGCGTGCGTGATTTGCTTTGTTGCGCCTCACGCACCAAGCGCATGATGCCCGCCAGCGCGGTCTGTTCACCAGTGGCTGATACGCGCACACGCAGACTGCCATTGCCATTAATCGTCCCGCCGATGACTTTAGAGTTGATACTCTTTTTGACAGGCATGGATTCACCGGTGATCATGGATTCGTTTACATCCGATTCGCCATCCACCACGATGCCATCGGCAGGGACGCTGGCACCAGGTCGCACGAGGACAAGGTCGCCCGCTTTCAGCGCGGAAACAGGCATGGTGTGCACGCCGCCATCCGGTCCGATATGTTCCGCTGTGTCCGGCATCAGTTTTGCAAGCGCGTCCAACGCGCCGGAGGCTTGTCGCACACTGCGCATCTCGATCCAGTGACCGAGCAACATGATGTCAATCAGCGTGACCAGTTCCCAAAAGAAGCCTTCGCCGAGGTTCACGAATTGTGCGGCGAGGCTATAAACAAACGAGACGGAGATCGCCAGCGAGATCAACATCATCATGCCGGGCTGACGATTGCGAATCTCTGGAACAGCCATCTGAATGAATGGAATGCCGCCATACGCAAAAACGATCACAGCGAACAATGGCCCGATCCATTGGCTGAACACAAAATCAGGCATGGCAAAGCCAAGCCACATCTGCAACATGGGCGTGTAGAGCAGGACGGGAATGCTCAACAGCAGGGAAACCCAAAATCGCCGACGAAAAAGATTTTCGTGCCCAGTGTGGTCCACGTGGTCGGCATGTTCACCTGCATGGGAGGCATGTCCCTCATGAGAGGCCATGTTCATTGTGTGTTCTTGATGAACAGATTGGGGCACGTGATTCATCATCGCATGATCATGATGAGCATGATCTGTGTTTTCGTTAACTGGCGTCTCTGGCTGGTGCTGGTGCTGATGTTGTGTGTGTGAATCCACGTTTCACTTCCAAGAGAAATGGCAGGTCCAGGGCCTGCTTCTTTGGGCGCAATCTAGATTGTGAGAAGTCCGCCGACCGGATATTCGATCTCGGCCAGCAAGGCCTTGATCTTCTCTTCGCTGGCGGGCGCATCGAATGTGATCTGAACATTCTTCGTGTTCAAATCGGCCTTCACCGATTGAACACCCTGCAATTCGCCCACTTCCATTTCGATGGTGTGAGTGCAGTGAGCGCAATGAATAGCGGGGACATTATATGTAACCGTAGACATGATATTTCTCCTTTTGAATATTATGATTTCACCGCGGCTGTCTTAACCAGCGCGCGGACATTTCCTAAGCAACAACTGCCTTGCGGGTTGCGAATGTCGCAGGCGCATTGACCATTCTTAATTCCCTGGTCAATTTCTGAAATAACTTTATTTTCACCGGCATTTCTGTCTTTGAGAACATCTCCAACAGTGTGCCGAAAACAATAACAGATCAAACTGTTATCCTCCTGCGGATGTTTTTGATAAACCCGTTCGCGCAAATCGGCTTCGGCAAACGTTTGGAGGCCATCTGCACTGTAGTAGACCGTCGGGCAGGTTGGGTCAGGGCAAAAGCGATATTCAGTGTTCCGCAATACGTTGAGCGGAAGATTCAGCATCGCTTTGACCGTTTGCGTATCAACGCGCCTGCCCACCTTCCCGTTCGTGGGGCAAACAACGCTCGCTGAATTTGTAACATCGAAAGCGGAAATAAAACCGGTCATGGCTACACCTTTGTTGACATATCAAAAACTTCCGTGATCTCTTTCAGCACGCGTTCGCGTTCCTTCCTGTCGCTCCCCTGAATGGCAGTAATCACGCATGAATTCAGATGAGTCTCCAAGATTTGCGAACTGACCTTGTTCAACGCCGACTCGACTGCCTGGATCTGACGAATCACGTCAATGCAGTACGAATCTTCCTCGACCATGCGAATGACACCGCGCAAGTGGCCTTCGATGGTCTTCAAGCGGCGGAGAGTATTTTCACTGTTTTCCATATCTGCCTCTTCTTCCAAGATAACGGCTCACCGATAATCCTTACCCCCCCCCAGGGGGATAGGGTAGCCAAAATCATACAACCGAGCCACGAAGTTTGTCAAGGATGATTGTCATCTTTCGTTCGGTGTAAAATCAGCCCCATGGACTTCTCGCCAAAGGACTTGCGGCAGGTCATCGTCTTCAAGGATGCAACGGACGATGACCTTGAACAGGTATTGAGTCACAGCATCACCCGCTCCATCGAAGAGGGCGAATTTCTTTTCTTTCAAGGCGATCCGGCTACTTATGCGTACGTCCTCACCAGCGGACAAGTTAAACTCCTGCAGACCAATCCCAGCGGCCAGCAGGTAAATTTACGCACCATTTACCCGTGGGAAATGTTCGCCGCGTTAGGCTCCGTGCGCGGACCAAGCGCGGCGTATCCCGTCACCGCGCAGGCTTTGGAGAACAGCACAGCCCTCGCCATGAAGAGTCTATTCCTGAAAGAGATGATGCAAACACGCCCCTACCTGGCCGCGGGGTTGATGCAGTTGATGACCTCGTACATTCAAGAGATACAATCGCGTTACCGCGAACTCGCCACCGAGCGCGTGGAACAACGCATCGCCCGCGCCCTGCTCCGTCTCACGAGTCAATCCGGCCAGAAAGTGGACAAGGGGATCGAACTATCTTTCTCGCGGCAGGACGTAGCGGAGATGTCGGGCACGACGCTATACACCGTCAGCCGGGTGATGGCGGAATGGGAGCGACAGGGCCTGGTCCAGTTGGGACGCGAACAAATCCGTATCATTAATCCACACGGACTGGTCAAAATCGCTGAAGGTTTAGAAAAATAACCCGCCGATTACCAGACATCATACTCGAAGCAGTATTTCAACGATTTTTATTGATCTGCGCAATCGGTGAAATCTGCGGATACGTTTGGCTTTTCTAAATCGAGACTAAAAATCTATTTGCGCCAGCGCAAAGACAAAGTCGGGGGAAAAAGATATTCTATGTCCACGATGGACGCTCCAGTTTATTCATCCGGCACAACAGTGGAAGAAGCCCTCAAGCAGGGACAACATACAGCAAGGGTCTTTATTCGAAACAGAACCGCTTGTGTGGGTTGCTATCTCGCGCACTTTTGCACCCTTGAGGACGTCGCCAACATATACGGGCTTTCGCTGAAAAACCTGCTCGATGAATTACAGCATGCGGCCAAACTACATCAATCAAACTCAATAGGAGTCAAAGATGAAAAAACAGTTTAAGTTATTTTTCGTCATCCTGCTCGCGGCATTATTGGTCGCCGCTTGTGGGAGCAAGAGCGCCAGCCAGACCAACGCGGTCGCCTACTCTCTGAAGACCGACATGCAGGATGGCAAGATGGTCTTCATTGGTGTTGGTGGAAGTATTGATGGCGTGGTGAATCCGACCCTAAAGGCCAAAGTAGGCGATGTTGTCACCATCAATTTGACGAGCGGCGAAGGTGCGGAACACAATTTTGCGATTGCAGAGTTCAACATTGATTCGCCGCATGTGGTTGGCAAAGGCAAGAGCATCACTGTCACCTTCACCGTGGATAAGGGCGGCACATTCGCTTATTTCTGCAACCTGCCGGGACATCGTCAGGCCGGCATGGAAGGCAAGTTTGAAGTCGAAGGCTCGGCTGTTGCAAACGCGCCCACAATGGACATGAGCGCTTCTTCCTCCGCCGCCAATGTGGCCAGCTCCGCACCGGCCTCTCCCGCCACTGGAGCCGACATCTCCCGCGATCCCACCGACCTGCCCGGTCCCCTCGGCGACCGCGGCCCGACCAATGTCCGCATTGATCTCGAGGCGAAGGAAGTCGTCGGTCAACTTGCGGATGGCGCAACATTCACATATTGGACGTTCAACGGTAAAGTCCCCGGCCCATTCTTCCGCGTGCGCGTTGGCGATACCGTTGAAGTTCATCTAAAGAACGCGCCGGATAGCACGATGACTCACTCCGTGGACTTCCATGCTGTGACCGGCCCCGGCGGCGGAGCAGTCTTCACGAGCACCGCGCCCGGCGAAGAGACAATGTTCTCGTTCAAGGCGCTCAACCCCGGCCTGTATGTTTATCACTGCGCCACGCCAATGGTCGCTGAACACATCGCCAACGGCATGTACGGTCTGATCCTCGTCGAGCCTGAAGGCGGACTCTCCAAAGTGGATCGCGAGTTCTATGTGATGCAAGGCGAGATTTACACATCGGGCAAAATGGGCGAGCAGGGCTCGCAAGTGCCGGACGTTGAAAAACTGCTCAACGAGAATCCGGAATACTTCGTGCTGAACGGCGCGGTCGGCGCGTTGACCACCAATCACCCGCTGAAGGCCAATGTCGGTGAGACGGTGCGCATCTTCTACGGCGTGGGCGGACCCAACTTCACCGCCTCGTTCCATGTCATCGGTGAAATCTTCGACCGAGTCTACGATCAGGCTTCCCTGACCTCCCCCGCGTTGACCAACGTTCAGACGACGCTGGTTCCACCCGGCGGCGCGACGATGGTCGAATTCCAGTTGCAAGTGCCGGGTCGCTACATCCTCGTGGATCATGCCCTCTCCCGCCTGCAACGCGGACTAGCCGGATACTTAATCGTGGAAGGTCCCGCCGCACCTGAAATCTTCAGCGGCACACCCATGCCCGGCAGTGGACATTAACCAAAAAGAATCCTCCACGAATTGACACGAAGTCCCCGAGTCTGCATATGACCCGGGGACTTTCATCTTGTTCACAATTATGAAAATTCGCGTTAATTCGTGCCGCCGTTGCGAGGTGGCCGCACAATAGAGCCATAACCTTCCGTGTATAATCACGCTCATGCAGTCCAGCGTCAACCCATGGCGCGCGCTCCTCAAAGGCGTCGCTTTGTTTCTATTGCTCGAATATTTCTTCCTCACATCCGGTCTCAACTTCGGAATTCTCGACGTTTATCACACACTTGGCCTCCAACGTCAACGCTTTCCCATCAGCACCTATGCTCCAATAGACCGCGCCCTGGATGTCGGCAACCTCGACGCGATGTTTGCATCGCATATTGCGACACAACCTAAAGCCGCCGACGAGTTTCGCGTGTTTGTGTTCGGCGACTCAGCAGTGTGGGGAATTTCGGAGACGCCGGATCAGACTCTCCCCAACCAAATAAACAATCTCGGCTTGACCTGCGGCGACAAAAAAGTGCGCGTCTATAATTTGAGTTATCCGCGCTCATCTGCCAGCAAGGACCTGATGATTCTCGACCAAGCCACGCAATACAAGCCCGATCTGATTGTTTGGGTGGTGACGCTTTACACGTTGATGCCCAAGACGCGCGTGGATCATCCGTTGATCGCTCAGAACCCGGATGAGTTCTACAAACTCGCCGCGCGTTTCGATTTCCTGCCAAAGAATTACGAGTCATTCACCCTCGCAGATCAAGTCGCGGCGAGAGAGCGCGGTCTGTTCCGAACGATTCGATATGAAGTTTACAGCCTGGTCATACTTGCCACAGGCAAAGATCAAATTCAGGGCGATTTCGAAGTGGCGCCGCGCGACTTGAGCGCCGATCTTGCGTTTGAAGGCATGAACCCTCCAACCGTCAAGCCTTCGCAAATTTCCATAGATCAAGTTCAGGATTTTTACACACTGGCAGGCAACACACCGATCATCCTCGTCAATGAACCGATCCTGATCGAGAAGAACGTTCCCAACAGCGATGTGCGGTACAACTATTATTACCCGCGCTGGGTGTATGATCAATATCGCCAATACCTCGGCGAGGCTGCCGGCCAAAACGGATGGAACTACCTCGATCTCTGGAATGCGTTCCCACCCGAGTCGTTCACCAACACCCCTCTACACTTGAATCCCGAAGGCGAGCAAAAACTGGCAGAGATGATCGCGCCTTCCATTCAAAAGGCTTGCCCATGAAACGAGTCATATTTTTATTGTTGGCCGGCGCGGTCCTTATTGCCTCGTGCGGCTCGAAGAAACCTGATCCCAATGAACAAATCTTCATCGCCGTTCAACAGACTCTCGCCGCCATCCCGACCTACACGCCATATCCGCCGCCTCCTGTTCCCACGCTCGTTCCGCTCACAGGTCTCTTCTGCGAATATCAATTCTGCATTGGCCATCCATCGGACATGGCCTTCTTCGACGTCAGCGCACAACGCAACCCGCTTGCGCCGAGCACGGCCTCGCAGGGTTTTTTGGCGGCGTACAATTCCAGCCTGGTGATTCAACTGATGTGGCAATCCGCTCCCGGCACGTCGGATGCGGGGTTCATGTTGGACCTGATCATTGACAAGAACGTGGACGCGCGCAGTGGCAGCTTGGATCCGCTTCTGGTCCGCGACTTGAATGTGCTCTATGTGCCGATTAATTCCACCGCGACCTCCATCCTGCCCTACGGCGGCGCATCGGCCTGGACCTGCGGCGGGCGCGCCTTTGCGTGGAAGTCTTATACGCCTCAGCCTGATCTCGCCAAGAACCTGCTGGGTGAAGCGTTGAAAAAATTCAGGTGTTGAAGATACGTCCAACAGAAGGCTGAATCACCATGCGAGTCTTGAATCATCTTTTCGAGAACAACAAACGCTGGGCGGAGAACATCAAGGCGCAGGACGCTGAATTCTTTTCAAAATTATCGCAACAGCAATCGCCTGCCTACTTGTGGATCGGATGCTCCGACAGCCGCGTGCCGGCCAATCAAATTGTGGGACTCCTGCCCGGCGAACTCTTCGTTCATCGCAATGTGGCGAATGTGGTCGTCCACACAGACCTGAACTGTCTTTCCACCGTTCAATATGCGGTGGATGTGTTGAAGGTCAGGCATATCATCGTGTGTGGACATTATGCCTGCGGCGGTGTGCGCGCCGCGTTGCTCGATCAACGCTATGGGCTGATTGATAACTGGCTGAGATACGTACAGGATGTGCGCCAAAAATATGACCCGCAACTGGCGGCCATCCGCGACGAAACGCGGCGCTGGGATCGTTTGTGTGAGTTGAATGTCATCGAACAGGCTGTGAATGTTTGCCAGACTACCATCGTGCAGGACGCCTGGGAACGCGGACAGGAATTGACCGTTCACGGCTGGATTTACAGCGTGCAAGACGGCTTACTGCATGATTTGAACTTGTGCGTCAACAGCCCGGGAGAGATTGCGGCAGAATATCAATCGGCGTTGAGTGTCTTGAATTCGCCGGCCAACAAATGATCAGGGCTTTTACCCATCCAGCGGACTTTTGACGGCCAACCCGCCGCGCTGGAGGACGTGAGTATAGATCATGGTGGTGCGGACATCCTTATGTCCAAGGAGTTCCTGCACGGTGCGTATGTCGTATCCGCTTTGGAGAAGATGGGTGGCGAAACTATGGCGGAAAGTATGGCAGCTGACGCGTTTTCGGATGCCTGCTTGTTGGGAGGCTTCTTTGACGGCGCGTTGGAGTCCCGATTCGTCAATGTGGTGGCGGCGCTCTTTGCCGCCGCGCGGGTCTACGGAACGTTTGGAGGCGGGAAAAAGGTATTGCCAAACAAGTTCGCGATTGGCATTGGGGTATTTCTTTTCGAGCGCACCGGGAAGGTGCACTTCGCCATAGCCCGCGGCCAGATCTTCCTGATGGTAGAGGCGGACTTGTTCAATTTGACGCTGGAGGGCGGGGATGATGGAATCGGGCAAGGGCGTGACGCGGTCTTTTTCCCCTTTCCCATCGCGGACGGTGATGGTTTTGTATTCAAAGTCAATGTCTTTGACGCGCAGTCGGACACATTCCATCAGGCGCAAGCCGGAGCCGTAGAGGATTTGCACCATGAGTTTGAAGAGGCCGCTCATTTGTCCGATGATGCGCATGGCTTCTTCGCGGCTGAGGACGGTGGGGAGACGTTCGGGACGTTTGGCGGCAGAAAGGAGAATGGGTTCGATCTCTTTATGGAGAACTTCTCGATACAAGAAGAGGACGGCAGACAGGGCCTGGTTTTGTGTGGAGGCGGAGATGTTTCGTTCGCCGGCGAGATGTATGAGGAAGGCCTGGATTTCGGGAGCGCCCATTTCATTTGGGTGACGTTTGCGATGGAACAGGATATAGCGCCGAACCCAATTGAGGTAGGTTTCTTCGGTGCGATAGGAGTAATGTTGCAGGCGGAGGGCATCTTGCATTTGTTCGAGAAGTTTTTTTGCCATGAGCAATTCCCTGAGTGGTAGAAAAGTTGTATAATCGGCTCATCGAGCGAATGGTGGTTTTTTGCAGTTTAGGCGGAGGTTGCATGAATTTTACACTATTACAGAGCAATTCAATCCATAGGCAGTTAAGTGGAGTCTTTCAGCCTAGCGCGTAGTTGGCTTGCCCCTTGCGCAACAAGGCAATAGTAAAAATCATCTCACCTGTGGGGGATGAATATTTGGTAAACGAATTTTCGGTTATGATTTAAGCAACTACAAACCAACATCCGTAATGGGAACTAACTTCATGCCTTCTGATTTCTCAAAAATCGTTCAATCCATCCGTGAAGCCGTGAAAGTTGCGGCGGCTACTCCACAACGCCCCGAAGGTAAACTTCGTGACCTTGTTGCCCCATTATGGGAAGAATACATGCGGTCAAAAAGAATTGACTTGACTTTCAATCCCCGTGATGAAGTGATTTTAGCCAATGGACGCGCAGACACAGTTTTCAACCGTTTAATTCTTGAATACAAAAAGCCGAATGTTATCAAGTCTGATAATAGCAAGAATCGCGCTTTGATTTCACAGGTTCAAGGCTATATTGAAGACCTTTCCAAAGAAGAACGCTGGAAAGAAGAACGCTTGCTTGGGGTGGCATTTGATGGAAATTATTTTCTCTATGTTCGCAAAGTAAAACGCTGGATTGAAGAAGAACCTGTGCCTGTCAACGAAAAAAGCGTTGAGCATTTTCTACTCACACTTGAAAAACTGACCAGCAAAGCCGCACTTGTGCCAGATAATCTGATTAGAGATTTTGCAGTCGGCACAGATTCAAGAAACTACCTTGCGTCAAAAACTATTCGAGCGTTTTATTCTGCCCTCAAAGATGGATATGTTGAGCGCGTAAAAGTTTTCTTTGAACAATGGGCGCTTCAATTTGCAGAAGTACACGGAGCGATTGAAAACAAGAAATTTGATTCCAAGACTCTTTTTGAATCGTATGGCTTCAAGAAGCAGGAACAAAAGGATTTTGATTTTCTGGCTTTCTTTTTTGCGCTTGATACTTACTATGCAATCCTGATGAAATTATTGGCTTATCAAGTAGTTGGTTTTTATACGCTCAAAAATATTTCTGGCTTACCTCTCGCAGAATGGGAATCGCTAGATTCTGATACTTTGCGAGAAAGACTAAACGAACTTGAAGAAGGCGGCATTTTTCACCAACTCGGTATTCGTAATTTTCTTGAAGGCGATTTGCTTTCTTGGTACTTGAATGATTGGAGCGATGAAATCGAACAAGCAATTCGAGAAATCATCACCCGCTTAAATCAATACGACCCGCAAACGCTGGAATTATTGCCCGATGAAACCCGCGACATTTTCAAGAAACTGTATCAATATCTTGTTCCGAAGCAAATTCGGCACGACTTGGGAGAGTATTACACACCCGACTGGCTTGCAGACCGTTGTTTGAATCAATTGGGTTATGGTGAAAAGGTTCGTGACTTGTTGAAATTGCGTTTACTTGACCCTGGATGTGGTTCGGGAACTTTCCCCATTCTTGCCATCAAACGCGCCAGAGAAAATGCTCGTATCAATAATGTCAGTCCAACCGAAACACTTCAATTGATTACAAGAAACATCGTCGGCTTTGACTTGAATCCTTTAGCCGTCATTGCGGCGCGGACAAATTATCTTTTGGCAATTGCCGATTTGCTTCCCCACCGCAAAGGCGAAGTAACCATCCCGATTTACCTTTGCGACAGCATTAACCCGCCCAAACCCAAAGAGCAAACATCGCTTTTTGATGTCCACGACACAGGCATTTACACCGTGCCGACCAGCGTGGGGAATTTCCGCCTGCCCAGCGCGCTCGTTCAACCTGACAGGCGCGATTTGATTCAAAAAGCCGCCAACCTGCTGGAAGAATGCGCCAAAAAACAACTGCCCGTAGAAAAATTTGCCCAACGCGCCCAAACGGAACTACAACTGGATGACCTGACCATCTTGAACGAGACCTACGCCAAATTATTAGACCTGGAAAAGAAAGGCATAGATGGCATTTGGGCGCGGATTATCAAGAACGCCTTTGCGCCCCTGTTCATGGGCGAATTCGATTTTATTGCGGGCAATCCCCCCTGGGTCAATTGGGAAGATTTGCCGCAGGAATACAGAGAAGCCACCGCCCCGCTTTGGCAAAAATACGACTTGTTCGAGCATAAAGGCTTGCGCGCCAGACTTGGAAGCGCGAAAGATGATATTTCGGTCTTGATGACCTATGTTGCCATTGATAAATACCTGAAAGACAAAGGCAAACTTTGTTTTGTCATTACGCAATCGCTTTTCAAAACCAAAGGCGGCGGCGAAGGTTTCAGGCGTTTCCAACTTGGCAAGACTGGAACACCGTTCAACGTCTTGCAAGTAGATGATATGGTTGAATTGCAGCCTTTTGATTCTGCCACCAATCGCACCGCTGTCTTCCTTGCCCAAAAAGGCGAGAAAACAAAATATCCTGTGGATTATGTGATTTGGAAAAAGAAAGAGAAAGGCTCAATTAGTATTGACCTCACATGGGAAGAAGTGCAAAAGAAAACCATCGTTCGATATTTGAAAGCGCAGAGTATAGACAACACTTTGCAAGGTTCTTGGATTTCTGCTAAACCTAAAGCCTTGAATGCAGTTAAAAAAGTTATAGGAAAATCTGATTATCAAGCACGTGCAGGCACATGTACTTGGTTAAATTCGGTGTATTGGGGAGAAGCCAAGCCAACAAAACAGGATTATGTCGTTTTTGCCAATATAGCCAACGACGATTCTAGCATTTCTCCGTTGGAAACCGAAGTTGAACCTGATATAGTTTATCCTTTGCTAAGAGGGCGGGAAGTAGCAAAATGGACTGCGACTCCAAATTATTCAATTTTAGTGCCACATATTTCAAATCAACCAAGTAAAGGAATACCTCTTCCAACATTCGAAAGACGGTTCCCAAAATCATTAGAATACTTTAGAAAATTTCAAACCGCTCTTTCCAACAGAAGTGGATACAAAAAATATCTGCAACCCGCAGGCGAACCTTTCTATTCGTTATACAATATTGGGCATTATACCTTTGCCCCATTTAAACTGGTTTGGAAAGAGCAATCGAGTCCTTTTCAGTGTGCGGTAATATCAACTCATAATGACAAAACAATAATTCCCGACCACAAGTTAATGCTTGTTCCGTTTGACAACGAAAAAGAGGCACATTTTGTTTGCGCCCTTCTAAATTCAACTTTTTCGCAATTTATCGTTCAAGCATACACAATTTCCACTCAACAAAGCACGCATATCTTGAGCAATATTAAAATTCCAAAATACGATGATAAAAGCAGAATACATCTTGACCTTGCAAATCTTTCAAAACAATGCCACGAAAAAACCGCCGCAGGAATTGACGTGAGCGACCTTGAAGCCCAAATTGACGAATTGGCGGCAGAACTTTGGGGCTTGACCAAAGATGAACTGAAAGAAATCCAGGAAAGTTTACGGGAGATGGCATGAGAGAGTTTACCGAAACGCTCCGTTCCGTGATGGCAGTCGTGGCGCATCAGTTGGAACTCATGCCCGCCAGCGAAGGCGCAACGGAAGAAATGACCTTCACCGATGAAGACGAGCGGGATGATTCGAGATTTTCGCAAGATAATCTCGAAGTAGATTCCATGCTTGAAACGCCCCGCCCCAACTGGAAGTATCGGGAAGCGCGCCCCATTCACCGCAAGGAAGAACACTTCTTCCGCTATTTTTTGGATGGCTCATATCGGCATTACTTCCTTGCCACAGGCTTGGAGCATGACCGTTCCACCCCGATTTTCCTTTCTCAAATCGCGCTTGCCATTATCCATCGGGACGATAACGGCAAAATTCACACCGTCAAACGCCAGCATCAATGGCATTTGCTGATTGCCAAATCCCGCATCTCTGACGCGGCTTGGCAGTCCATTCAAAACGCCGCAAAGAACACGCCCTACAATATCAAGGTCGGCGACTTGCTGGAAAAAGACGAATATACCGACGATTTCCGCGAAGGTCAGGAACTGCGCGAAAAGGGACGCGGCAAAACCCGTCACCTGATGAGCGCAATGGAATTTGAAGCCGCCGCCGCTTTCATCCCAACCGTCTCAGAAGGCTGGATGATAAAAGACGGGCTGGTTTCCTTTGGCAAATATGGCGCGGGAATGCAGACCGAGCGCGTGATTGGCGTGGCGAAAAACTTTACCAGTATGCAAAAATTCTATGTGGGCGGCAAATCGCGGGAAAAGGAAAGCGTGGTTTCGTTGATTGCGAACCTGCCGCACCATCACCGCACCCCCGCATTTGAAGGCTTTGCGGGTAAAACCGCTTTTTGGTATGTGCGCTTGCGAAGTCCTCAACACATGCAATATCCCATGCAGGGCGTTATCAAAGTTGAAATTCCAAATTTGCCAGAACAGCCCATTACGACCGAACTGATAGACAAAATTTCGGGCGCGCTGCTGGCAGAGCAATTCGTCACCCCTTACGGGTCAGATGACCGCTGGCATTCTCATCTTTACCCGATTTATCAAGCCGAACACGCCGCCAAACAGCAATTCATCTCGACCCAAACCTTGCAGGGCATCATCAGAAACGCATTAAGGAGTTGAACATGAGCGACAAGAATAACGTCATCGGAAGAACATCCGCTACCGACCGCGAACCGAACACATCCGATAAATTCAATTTCTGGATTACTGCGGATGTCATCGTCAACCCCTTCGACATCGTTCAAGCCGACCATTTGAACGGCAGCAAAACCTATGGCTTGGTGACAACGCTGGAACACCGCACAGACGCGGCAAGTCATTTGGCAAATTATGTGTCCAACAATTTTGGGTCAGTTGCCGAAGAACCCAATACGCCCCGCGTAGGAACAACGCTTGCCCGCGCCAATGTGATGATGAACGACGGCGGCGGCACGAACATAGATGGAACGCCAAAAGACGGAATTTATATGCCCGTTGAAAATGAGCAAGTCGTCCGCTTTGCCGAAGAAGCAGGGATTCACGCGGCGCTTGGGATTGATACCATGCGACCAGAAAACCGCATCCCAGCGGGATTAATCAAGATGAGCAATCAAGTTGAAGCGGTGGTTTATCTTGATAAGTCTTATGTCATTGGACCCGAATCCGCGCACGTCAATATTTCAGGTATCAGCGGCTTGGCAACCAAGACCAGTTATGCAATGTTCCTTTTGCAATCCATTTTACAAAAAGCAGATGGTGATGATATTGCCGTAATTATTTTGAACGTCAAACACGGTGACTTATTGAAAATTGACGAACCGCCAACGCGGTTAGATGAACAACAAAAAGCCCTTTGGGTAAAGTTGGGACTTGAACCGCGCCCGTTTGATAATGTCCATTACCTTTTGCCACGAGCGAAAAACGGCGAACCGAACAGCCACTATCGCCCGCGCAATTTCAAAACGTATGCTTATCAATTAAGTGATTGTGTCGAAAAACTTGACCTTTTATTTTCAAGTGTGCCTGACCCAACCGATACCATTGATTCACTTGTCGGAGAAATCGCCAATGGATTGATGAACAAAACCGCTAAATCACCGTTTGCCAAAGTACAGGATTGGAACAGCCTTCTTAATGATGAACCGCTTGCCAAAGAAGGAAAATCGCAAGGCATTGGCGATGTAAAATCAAGTTCGGTTGGAAAATTCCGCCGTCACTTAAGGCGCATGGTACAAACTCGCACAACGGGAATATTCACCAACCAAAGAACCCGAAACGAGCAAGAACTATCGCACGAAATACGCGGCATAGAAGGCGGTCATACTTACGTTGTAGATATTGCTAAATTACAAGAGCATGAACAGGCTTTTGTTTTTGGCGATATTATCCGCACCGTCTATGAAATGTTTGCCGAATCTGATGAAACGCTTGACCTTCCCAAAAAGGTTTTGATTTTCGTAGACGAATTAAACAAGTATGCTCCCGCTGGAACGAAAGACTCGCCGCTCATTGAGCAAATCCTTGACATTTCAGAGCGCGGGCGTTCTTTGGGTGTGGTTCTGCTTTCGGCGCAGCAATTTATGAGCGCAGTTCACCCTCGCGTAACTGGCAACGCCGCAACTAAAATTATTGGTAGAAGTACGTCAAGCGAAATCATGCAACCTGATTATCGTTTCCTTGACCAAGACTTAAAGTTATCAACAACCCGTTTATCAAAAGGCGAGTTATTGATTCAACATGCCGTCTATCGCCAGCCTGTAAAAATAATTTTCCCCAAGCCAGCATACAAGCAGGATTAATGTTTTTGTCGAGTCGTCAAATGAGTCTGAAAAGCAAAAAGCAAGCCAACATTGCGTGCAGCGGACGGGCGGGGGCTGCCGCCCCGCCCAAAGGGATTCAGCCCCTTCGAGCGTTTTCTACCTTCGGCATTTTCCTGCCAAATCCCCCGCCCGCCGCTAACGCCTGCCGTTAGCCAGCAGAATTTCTTTTTGAATGTGGGTCGCTTGGCAAAATGAGGAAGGCTGAAAAACGATGTCCGTTTGTTCTGTCCGCCGTCACGATTTGCCCGCCAT
>JAJPIZ010000012.1 GCA_021324435.1 Anaerolineae bacterium | reverse complement strand
GTTAGTAGTTAGTAGTTAGTAGTTAGTAGTTAGTAGTTGACCGTGGACGGGTTGACCGCAGATTGTGTCTTATTCTCTATCGTCCATGATCTGCAGGCCGGCACAGAAAAACCCCCGACGGGGAGGCCGAGGGTTTCATCATGTTTCGAATCGTTCGGCGTGCGAACGTTATCTTATCAGAGAAGTTTGCATTTGCGAAGGGGTGTCTCAGGTTATTTTCAGAGGATAACACCATACAAATTTTATCGTTAATGAAGGCGTAACATTATTTTTCACCTATGAGAGACCCTATGAATCGCAACCTGGGTTTTATGCGTCAGCCAGATCAGTAGAGAAGTAGAGAGGATGACCATGAACAAGATGCTCTTCATCACCACCCTCCTAGTGTTGCTCAGCTTTTTATTCAGCGCCTGCGCGCCGATTTCCATTGGCATTTCACCGCCTGGAGATTCGGGTGGTTTCAATGGCAATGACGGAGGCAACAGCCAGCCGCAAGTATCGAACAATTTGCTGTATGTGTTGGTAGCCGCTATCGTGCTGATCGCGCTGGTGGCTCTGCTCAGGAAATGAGAGCGACCAAGGAGAAATCTGATGCTTGAACTGCTGATCATCATCCTTCTGATTCTTTGGCTGTTAGGTTATTTTGGCCGACGCGGCGGGAATTTGATTCATATCCTGTTGATTCTGATTCTCATCCTTTTAGTGATACGGTTGTTGGGGTAAGTTTCGAGTTCCCAAATCCGTTGCCATGATTTAATAGTCACACAAAACAAGAGCCTCGCGAATTTCTTCGCGAGGCTCTTCTGTCTACCGCCTATTGCAGGCGGATGGCACTACCCTTACTTTCAGCGCGAGGCTGTGGTCCGTTGTGGGATCTTTGTAGCCTTCAATATTAATCGCAAGGCTTCATTAACTGCCTCATCGTTTGGGAAAGCCTTCGCAAGCTCAGGATCAAGAACCACAACATTAGTCCCGATCCTACGCTTAGGGTCAAATCTTCCCTTGGGCAAAACGGTCATTTTCGAGAGGTCGTATTCCTCGCGCAGTTCGTAATCATCCTGCTTCTTGGTAGAATTTTTCTTCATTTTTTGTCGCCTTTCTTGCGCTGATAATTCGGATTCGGTCATTTCGCTCAGTATGTGCTACAAGCAAAAGCCGATTCATATTAGACAGGCCGATTGTGATATAGCGTTCTTCATCGCGTGAATGCTCTTCGTCGAGAAAAGCGATGAAGAGAGGGTCATCAAAAACGGAAGCCGCTTCTTCAAAGGATACATTATGTTTCCGAAGATTCTTTTCCGCTTTGTCAGTATCCCATTCAAAATTGGGCTTCATCATCACTCCTGACCCTATTATACCCGCATAAGACAATCTAAAATCTTTTCTGCAAGACGACAATAAAGCCTCGCGAATTCCTTCGCGAGGCCTCACTGCTCACTGCTTACCGAACACCGACTACGTGCCTTCCTGCCACGAGTTCAAATACTTCACCTGCTCGTCGGTCAACACGTCAATCTTTACGCCCATGGCTTGTAATTTCAGGCGGGCGATCTCGTTGTCAATTTCAGCCGGGACAGAGTAAACGCGTTTCTCGAGTTTCTTGGCGTTCTTGACCATGTATTCCGCCGCCAGCGCCTGATTGGCAAAGGACATATCCATCACAGAGGCGGGATGGCCCTCCGCAGAGGCAAGATTGATCAGGCGGCCCTCACCGAGGATGTTGATCTTGCGCCCATCTTTGGTTTCGTACTGGTCAACGAACGGGCGCACGAGTTTCGGCTCACCCTTGCTCATCTTCGCCAGCGACGGGATGTTGATTTCCACATTGAAGTGGCCGGAGTTGGCAACAATGGCGCCGTCTTTCATCACTTTGAAATGCTTCTCATCAATCACATTCAAATCGCCGGTGACCGTGCAGAAGATGTCGCCGATCTTGGCGGCGTCTTCCATCGGCATGACCTCGAACCCGTCCATGACGGCTTCGAGCGCCTTCATCGGGTCCACTTCGGTGACGATGACCAGCGCGCCCATGCCTCTCGCACGGGATGCAAGACCGCGTCCGCACCACCCGTAACCGGCCACCACAAAACGTTTTCCGGCCAACAGGACGTTTGTCGCGCGCACGATCCCGTCCACAGTGGACTGACCCGTGCCGTAGCGATTATCGAAGAAGTGCTTGGTCATGGCGTCATTGACAGCGATGACCGGGAAGTTCAGCATCTTATCGGCGGCCATGGCGCGCAGACGGATGACGCCGGTCGTAGTTTCTTCGGTGCCGCCGACGATTTCCGGTAAAAGTTCGCGGCGGTCCTTGTGGATTGTCGAAACGAGGTCCGCCCCATCGTCCATGGTGATATGCGGTTTGTGATCCAGCGCCGCGCCGATGTGCTTGTAATAGGTCACATTGTCTTCGCCTTTGATGGCGAAGGTGGGAATTTCATATATGCTGACCAGCGCGGCGGCGACATCATCCTGCGTCGAAAGCGGATTGGAAGCCGTCAACACCAAGTCCGCGCCGCCATCGTGAAGCGTGCGCGCCAGGTTGCCGGTCTCGGCGGTGACATGCAGACAAGCCGACATGCGAATGCCTTTGAGCGGCTTCTCTTTGAGGAAGCGCTCGCGGATCTGGCGCAGGACGGGCATCTCGCGCTCGGCCCAGTCAATGCGACGGCGGCCGCCCTCGGCCTGATTGATATCTTTGATATCGTAATTATTGCTCATGGATTTACTCCTTCTTCATCATTATTCGATAATCGGGATTCGATATTCGGCCTGGTTATCACTTCTCGGATATCGAATATCGTTTCTCATATTATTGCGTTTAACTTTCCTTTATCATCGAAATGCTGTCGGAAACGTTCGACGAATTCCTGCTTTGTGTAACTATGACTCTGCGTGCCGCGCTGTTCGAGGCAATAGACTGCGGCCAGCGAGCCGATCTCGCCGCACAACGTCCAATCGAAGCCGTGCGAATAGCCCATCAAAAAGCCGCCGCGAAACGCGTCGCCCACGCCGGTCGGGTCAACGATCTCGCGCTCGGGCACAGCTGGAATGGTGTGCTCCTGCCCATCCGTGTAAAGGCTCGCGCCTTCTTTTCCACGCGTGATCACCACCACTTTGACATGTTTGAGAATTTGCTGTAAATCCCATCCGGTTTTCTTTGAGATCAAACCAAATTCATAATCATTGCAGAACAGGAAATACGCGCCTTCCATGTCGCGCGCCAACTCGCTTCCTTCGAGGCGAAGCACCTGTTGACTCGGGTCGTAAAGATATTTGATTCCCAACTCGCGGCATTCCGCCGGGAATTTCATCATCGCGTCCGGCGCGGACGGTGAGACGACGACCAAATCCGGTTTCTTCGACAAATCCTTCAACGACTGGGTCGCGGAATACGCCATGGCTCCGGGATAGAACGAGGCAATTTGCGCGGAGACCCGGTCCGTAGTCGCGAAGAAAGACGCGGTGAATTCGCCGGGGATGACTTTCATCAGGGATGTGTCCACACCTTTTGACTCGAGCCAGGCGCGGTAGTCGCCAAAGTCTTCGCCTACCGTTGCCATTACGCGCGGTCTCTCGCCAAGCAGGGCCATCGTGTACGCAATGTTCGGCGCAATGCCGCCGCGTTGACGCGACATGCCGTCCACTAAAAACGAGAGGCTGATCGAAGCCAATCGTTCCGGCAGAATCTGTTCCTTGAACAGACCCGGAAAGGTCATCAGATAATCGTAGGCAACGGAACCGGTGAGAAGCGTATCCATGCAATCCCTGAACAAGAAGTGATACACATCAAACGACGCCCGCGCGGGGGCGTCGTTGTTTCGTGTGTGACGTAGTTTATCATGCAGTGGCGGGATTGTCTAGAAATTTCTGCGCACAAAATCATCGGAGGAGGGCCGCGCGCTTTCCAAACCATGTCTGCTTGACGCATCCATCCTTTGCCAGTATAAGAACTAGCATGAAACGGACAATACGTGCGCTTTTCGGACTCTTGACGGCAATTATGGTGCTGAGTTGCGGTCTGCCAAGCTTTGTTCCTTCCATCTCTCCCGGCACGACATCCACACCCGGCGTCACGGCCACATGGACACCGTCTCCGATTCCCTCCGCGACCCCCACGCCGGTTCCCGTGGTGCGCGTCGCAACCGGCGACCGCGCTCTCTTCAACGGCGACGTGGAGGCCGCCATGATTCAATACCGCGCTGCGTTCGGCGACTCGACCGATCCGAATCTCAAGGCCGCGGCGTTGTGGGGACTGGCCCGCGCGCAACATTTGGATGGTCGCAACGCCGATGCGCTCGCAACGTTGCGTCAATTAATCAGTGATTATCCAAGTCCGCCGTATTTTGCGCCTGCGTACTTCCTTGAAGGTGAGACATATTCTGACATGCAACGCTACAGCGAAGCCGCGGATGCGTATCAGGCCTATCTCGGCGCGCGGCCCGGCGTGTTGGATTCATATGTTCAGGAGCGGCGCGGCGACGCGCTTTCAGCGGCGGGAAATTATTCGGATGCGCTGGCCGCTTACACGTCCGCGAAAGAAGCGCCGCACCTCGATGATGAACAGGCGCTCGACATCAAGATCGCAAAATCCCGCGCCCAAATCGGTGATTACGCCACCGCGCTATCCATGTATGACACGATCATGACGAACACGACTAATGACTACATCCACGCGCAAATGGACTATCTGGCCGGGCAGGCATATCTCGCGCTCGATCAAAAGGACAACGCCTACGGGCGCTTCCGCCACGCGGTGGAAAATTATCCGCTTTCGTATTATTCGTATCTTTCACTTGTGGAATTGGTCGGCGCCGATCAGCAAGTCAGCGATCTCGACCGCGGCATCACGGATTATTTTGCAGGCGTGTACGACAAAGCCCTGGAATCATTGAACCGTTACATCGCCGCCAACCCAGGCAACGACGGCACGCCGCGTTACTACCGCGCGCTCAGCATGGAAGCCATGCAAAATTATTCCGGCGCGGTGGATGAGTTGACCTATTTCATTCAAAATTATCCGGCGCACCCAAAATGGGCGGATGCATGGACGGAGAAGGCCAACATTCAATGGGTCAATCTCAATCTGTACCCGCAGGCCGCACAGACATTGCTTGATTACGTGAAGGCTGCACCCACGGCCAGCAACGCGCCGGATGCGTTGATGAGCGCGGCGCGCATCCTTGAACGCGATGGCCGCTTCGATGAAGCCGCGCAGGTTTGGCAACGCGTCGGCAGTGAATATCCAACCTTTGATCAGTCGTCCACCGCGGTTTTCTTTGCGGGCATCATGCAATACCGCCAGGCCGATTACAACAACGCGCTTCCCCTCTTCGAGCAGAGTCTCTTGCAAGCCATCACGCCTGCAGATAAGGCGCGCGCCTATTTGTGGATCGGCAAGACTCAGCAAAAACTTGGCAATGCAAACGAAACGCAACTCGCATGGCAACAGGCGCAAAACGCCGACCCGGATGGTTACTACAGCGAGCGCGCCCGCGATTTATTAAGTGGACAACCTCCCTTTGCTCCACCCGTCAATGAAAACTTCAATATTGATTTTGCCGCGGAACGCAAAGCCGCAGACTCGTGGGTTCGCTTGACGTTCAATTTGCCCGCGGAAACCGATCTCTCCGGCCTCGGCCCGCTTGCTTCGGACCCGCGAACGATTCGCGGTACCGAGTTGTGGAATCTCGGCGAATATGACGACGCGCGGCTCGAGTTCGAAGATTTGCGCAATGCCGTCAGCCTTGACGCAGTTCTGACCTACCGCCTCGCCAATTATCTGATTGATTTGGGACTCTATCGTTCGGGAATTTTTGCGGCGCGTCAGGTCTTGACATTGGCCGGACTCAACGACCACACGTCCTCGATGATGGCTCCGCCTTATTTCAGCCATTTGCGTTACGGGTTGTATTTCAATGACCTGATCATCCCCGCCGCGCAGAACAATGGATTCGATCCGCTATTTCTTTTCAGCGTTGTGCGGCAGGAAAGTTTATTTGAGGGATTCGTGCGTTCCACGGCTGGCGCACGCGGCCTGATGCAAATCATTCCCAGCACGGGCGGAAACATCGCCAATGCTCTCGGCTGGCCGATCAATTATGATCCCGATCAACTCTATCGTCCGAATGTGAGCGTCATTCTCGGCTCATATTATCTGGCGGCAAATCGCCGCATCTTGAATGGCGACTTATATGGCGCGCTGGCCGCGTACAACGGCGGTCCCGGCAACGCGCTGGATTGGTATCAACTCGGAGGCGGCGACTCCGATCTGTTCCTCGAGTCGATCCGTTTTGAAGAGACGCGGCAGTACATCCGCAACATTTACGAAATTTACATCATCTATCGCAGGTTGTATGGCCCGCAAGCGCAATGAACGCGTGATGCCGTTTGATAATTGACTTTACGGAGTGCGTCGCACCAAACGGGCGGGTGAGTCCTATTGAGTAAGGTGCGACGCACCCTCGTGAGTTACTTCGCGGCACGCAAGACCTCGGGGAGCAAACGCGCGGCCTCCTCCACCTGATTCGTCGAGCACGAAAACGCAAAGCGGATGTGTCCCGCGCCTGCCGGGCCAAATGCTGACCCCGGTGCGGAGCCGATGCCGGCTTTGTCAATCAAATAGTTGGTCATGGACCAGTCATCGGTCTTGCCATTGTAGCCCGGCCAATCGGGTTGGATGCGCGCCCATAGATAAAACGCTCCGCCCGGCTTGAACGCTTTCACATATGGCGATTCTTCCAACGCGTCGAACAAAATATCGCGGCGCTTCTGATATTCCTGCGCCATGGAACGCGTGAAATCCTGCGGCCCGTTGATGGCCGCGGCCGCGCCATATTGTGCCACCGAGTTCACGCCATTGATCGTGCATCGCACCAGTTTCTTGACGCGTTCAAGATATTGCGGTTGATTGACCACGAGATAACCGAGGCGCAGTCCGCTCATGGCGTAGGTTTTGGAAAGCGAATACACGCTGATCGTTCGGTCTTGCGCGGCAGGCAAAGAACCGAGGCTGACATGCTTCTGCCCATCGAAGATGACATGCTCATAGGCCTCGTCGCTAACGAGGAACAAATTATGCTTTTCAGCCAGCGCGGCAATCGCTTCCAGCGTTTCGCGTGCGGCCACCACGCCGATGGGATTCTGCGGCGTGTTGACGAAGATGGCGCGCGTGCTGGGTGTGATGACGGCCTCGATTTCCGCTGGATCATACTGGTATCCGTTTTCAGGTCGGAGTTGAACCGGAACCGGTTTGCCGCCTCCGAGTCGGATGTTTTCTGCGATCTCGGTCCACATTGGGTCGGGCAAAATGACTTCATCGCCCGCGTCGAGTAAAGCGCGGAAGAGAATGTAGAGTCCGTGCATCCCGCCGTTGGTCACGACCACATGATCGGCGCTTGGCACTTTCAACCCGTTCTCGGTTGTCACTTTTTTGAAGATGGCCTCGCGCAAAGGCGGGATGCCGGTGGAGGCGGTGTAATGAGTCAGCCCATCGCGGAGCGCCTTCTCCATCGCCTCACGCGCCAGCGCGGGAATGTCGAACGATGGGTCGCCGGACTCCAGGCGCAACATCTTCTGGCCGCGGGCTTGCGCCTCCAGCAATCGGTCGCGCACTTGAACGATGGCCCCCAACGAAACCTGATCCACAATATGAGACATGAGTACTCCTTTCGCGTGCGGCCTTAAAAAATTTGCGGGATTATCCCACACGAGTTCGGCAAATGCAAGAGAAAATAAAAGCGGCTTGCTCATCAAAGAACAAGCCGCTGAGATTAAAAAAGCATTGCGTCACTCTTCAGTAGATTATTTATCAATCCATGTGTCCGAGAATACGTTTGTGGACCGTCTCCGCGTCCATATCCAACACGGAGACCAGTTTGTCGCGCCCGGTCGCTCCGGCCACGATCTCGATGCGTGATTTCGACACATTCAAAATATCGGCGAGGAACGTGATCAGTTTTGCGTTGGCTTCCCCATCCACCGGAGGCGCGGCGAGATGGATTTTGATCGTGCCGTCCTCCATCACCTCGGTAATTTTGTCAACGCTGGCGCGCGGCGTGACGCGCACCGCGATCGCCGAGCCTTTCTTGCCATCGTGAAGATGAAAATTTCTTTTCGGCATGGCCACCTCATTACAGCGAAAGAACAAAACTTTTGAGAATCATGGCAATGAATTGAATCAAGAGCATTAGAATCAACGGACTGAAATCGAACATTCCCACCGGAGGGATGAAGCGGCGGATGGGAGCCAGGAGAGGATCAACCAATCGGTCGAGCGCCTCGCGCACGGCATTATACGGCGGAAGAAACCATGAGAGCAGGACGGTGATCAAAACCAAAATGGACAACAGACTGGCAAGCATATCAATGATGTTGGCAAGTACGTTCACGCTCGTTTACTCTCCGTTTCATGCCTCGGACCCAGGATGGCCTGCCCGACCCGAACTAAAGTTGCGCCCTCTTCCACCGCCACCTTGTAATCTGCGCTGGTGCCCATCGAAAGTTCGCTCCACTCCGCTTGCGGCAGACGTTCCGCGAGAAAATCGCGCAGGCGGCGCAAACGCCGAAAGTAAGGCCGCGCCGTTTCCGGGTCCGTGGAAAGAGGCGGCATCGTCATCAAGCCGCGCACTTCAAGATTCGGCAGAGAGACAATCGCCGCGAGGTCTGTCAGCAGACTCGACCAGCGCGATTCATTCGAGGCGGGCCAGCCATGCTTGCTTTCCTCGCCGCCCGCGTTGAATTCCAAAAGAACAGGCAGGCGACGGCCAAATTGCGCCGCGAAGCGGTCAACGCGCTGGGCCAGTTTCAAACTATCGAGCGAATGGAAAAGAGCAAAATGCTCGGCCACGAGCTGGGCTTTGCGGCTTTGGACGTGACCGATCATGTGCCATTCTACCGCAGATTGCGATTTCAAAGCGAGAATTTTTTCAACGGCTTCCTCGGCGTAATTTTCTCCCAAAATTTTCGCGCCCGCTTCGACCGCGGCTTGAACGACCTCGACCGGGTGAGTCTTGGTGACGACCACGAGCCGCACAGACTCGGGCGTTCGTCCGACTTTGCGCGCAGAGGAGGCAATGGCGTCCAGGGTTTTCTGATAGCGTTCGCGGATGGAAAGAACGAGATCAAGCATGAAGTGATTCTAACAACAATCCGCCGAGGATGTCGGCGGACTACCAATTATGCCAGCGCAATCAATGCGCCGAAGCGGCCGGTCTTGCCTTTTTCGGCGCGGTGCGAGAACCAATCGTCGAGGTGGCAGGCGGTGCAGATGTCTGCGATTTCGATCTGCTCCACGCCGGATTTTTCCAATTGGATTCGATTCGCGGCCCACAAATCGAGATAGGTTTTTCCATCGCGGGATTCAACCAATCGCTTCGCGTCCGGACCGAAAGCCTGCTCCACTTGCGAGATGACATCCGGCCCCACCTCGTAATGATCCACGCCAATCGAGGGGCCGATGGCGGCCAAAATATCTTTTGGCTTTGAACCGTATTTTTCGCGCATAGCGCGCACCGCCGCGGAGGATGCGCCGCGCACGGTTCCCAGCCAGCCCGCGTGGGCGATGGCGACTACATTTTTCTTTGGGTCGTGCAACAGAATCGGAACACAGTCCGCGAAGCGCATGTAGAGGGTGACGTCCGGTTTGTCGGTGAGGATGATGTCGGCCTTATGATGATCCTCGTGAACAGGCCGCGGCGCGTCGGCGTGGACCGCGTCAGCAGAGTGAACCTGCCAGACGTCGAAGAGCGAGTCGAGGGTCCGGCCCAGAGCCGAAAAAGAGCGCGCCCGATTCTCGCGGACGCGTTCAACGTCATCGCCGACCGTCCCGCCGACGTTGAGCGAATCCCACGGCGCGGGGCTGACGCCTCCCTGCCGCGTGAAGACCGCCTGCGTCACTGTGCGCGGGAAGATGTCGAAAGAATAGTAACGAATTCCGTTGTTGTGAATGAAGGGCATGATATCAACACGTCATTGGGAGGAGATTGCTTCGTCGGGATTTCGATAGGCTCACTTTGTTCGCTACTCAACCGCCGCCTCGCAACGACATGACAGTTACGACTTTGCCATCGCGAACTTCTTGACAAAAAACTGGCGCGTCTCGTTCATGGACTCTTCGATGTTGGGATATGCAAACCAGGCCGTCATGAAGCCGAAGAGGCCGCCGGTGAAGACGCGCAGGAACGGCGTGCTTTCGCGGTAGGGCAAATAGGCGGCGAGCCAGGTCCAATGGAGCTGGCTGAATAATTGCGAAAAGCCGTCGAGGCCGATGGGTCCGAGGCCAATCAGAATCCACAACATCCAATGCAGGGCCGGCAGGCGGCGTTTGGTCAGCTCGTAGATGAGGCCAAACAAAAGGATGGCGGCATAAATGGCAATGTCACGTTCGCAAATTGCAACTTTGAATCCGACAGTCGAGTCACCGAGGAATTGCCGCGCCTGCAAGCGCGAGACGCTATATGGGTCGCTTAGATTCTGGAAGCCGGTGATCTGATCAAAGGTTTTGATGCCGGTCAATCCCGCTTCTTTCAGCGGATAGTAAGGCTGTTCGCCGTACAAAAAGAACGAGCGGAAACCGAACTGATGACACAGCGGACTGTACATGGTGTAGATGATGCGTGCGGGCACGGTGGCGTTGAGTTTCATCAGCGTCGGCGCGGCGAATGGCAAACCGACATAAATGAACATGAAAAGGTTGAGCAACGCGAGGTAGTGGCGCGAAATCCAGGCATAGGCGCGGTCACTTCCGGAGATGGTCTGCCCTTTACGGACGCGTTCCTCGTAAGCCGAACCGCCCACCTGCTGAAGCTGTTCGCGGCGGTTTGTCGCCGCGCCGAGGGTCATTTCAAGCGCCTGTTTCGAGATCGGCGCTTTGAGTTTGTATGGGCCCACCTCGACAACCGGAATTTCCACCAGATATTTTTTCTGCAGAACCGGGTCCGAGTCAATGTTGACTTCGACCAATCGGTGAGGAAATTTGTTTTGTAAGCTGGCAAGATGATCTTTTACTTCGTCACAGAGTTTGCAATCTTCACGAGCATAGAGAGTAACGATAAGCGTATTTTCAGGCATAGCCTACAGTCCAAAGTTGACGTAATAACCGTAGCGCGCGATCAATTCGAAAACACCGGCGAAAAGCAAAACACCGACGATCACCAAAATCACGCCCATGGCGATCTCAACATAGCGCATGACTTTGTTGTATTTGTGGAGAATGGTCGTGACCCAGCCAATGCCCAGCGCCGCGACCAGAAACGGCACAGCGAGTCCGGCGGAATAGGCAGTCAGTAATTTTGCGCCGAGGGCAATCGAGCCGCCGTTGATCGCCAGCGTCAGAATGGCCCCCAGCACAGGACCAACGCAAGGCGACCATCCCGCCGAAAAGAAAACGCCCAGCAAAGCCGATGAGAGATAGCCCCACTTCTGATCCGGCGCGGTGTTGACGCGCGTATCATATTCCAAAAACGGGATGCGAAACACGCCGATCATGTGCAGGCCGAAGATGATGACCACGATCCCGCCGATCTTCGCCAGCCAGGTACGCGCATCGAACAAGAATCCGCCCGCGGCGGAAGCCGCCACGCCGAGCAGAACGAACACCACACTGAAGCCAAGCACGAAGGCCAGGCCGTGTGTGAAGGTAATGAAACGATTGGAAGCGTTGCTCTCGCCACCCGCGGCGCGTCCGCCGAGGTAGCCGACGTACGCCGGGACAAGTGAAAACACACAGGGCGAGAGGAACGAGGCCAGTCCTGCGAGAAATGCCAAACCGATAGTAATCTCTGAAATGTTCATGTTTACTTTCTATGTTGGGACAGTGGTCTCATTCACAGCGACTGAAGTGCTGAAACTGCCGCCAACATTTGGCCATTGCAACTGCACCTCGCTTTGATCGAGCGAGACGAACGGCGTCGTCCAGCGGAAAATCCACTTGGCATCCTCCGGCAGGACGTTGACACATCCGTGCGAACGACGAACGCCAAAGTCGTTGTGCCAGAAGACCCCGTGAACAGCCGCGCCGACATTGAGATTGAAGAACACCGGCCAGGGCACGCCCATCGTATCGTAACCGCTATCGGAGCCGGTGTTGGCGGCCATGTGAATGGAAAAGATCTTTCGGGCAACAGCCTGATCGCCAGTGGGTGTGGAATACCTCTCACCGTAACCGCTGGAGATGCGGCAGTAGTAAACTTCCGTCTGGCCTTCAAAACACGACAGGTACTGACGTGTCGGGGTGGCATCCACCACGATTTTTTTCGTGGCCGGATCAACGTCCGGATGAATCGGCGAAACGTCATCATCGGTCAACACTTTAAAAGCCGCGCCGTCCGCGAAGAAGATATCGCCATAGCCGTAGCCGTGTCCGGGCGCTTCATTGACGCGATAGAACACGCTTCCGCTTGAATCCGCGGCGACTTGATCAATCCAGACCACCTGTCCATAATACAATCGAATCGGCTGGCTGTATTGAACTAAAAATTGAATCGCCGGCGAGATGGGCGCATTTTGCAATTGCAGGTCAACATAAGGAACCGTCACCTCGGCCCAAAAGCCGGATTTCCCCGCGGGCACGTTGGCAATTGGAGTGTTGGGCAAATTACGCACAGGCTGAAGGTCGGCAGTATAAATATACCCATTCGGCGTCTCGACCCAGCGCATGTTTGTTCTTCCCGAAACATTGCCTCCAACCACTTCCCTCTGCCACACCACGACTTCATCCTGAGCCACATCCCGAATTTTGGAAGAGTTTTCGTTGGGTCGAGACATCAATGGCGTTGAATAAAAATTTGGCGCCACTGCTACTCTTCCCAGGCGGTCACCCGCCGGAAACTGAGGTAGTTTGGTCGGCAGAGTGCGAGCATTCTTAAACGGATTCAAGGCCAGCGCGCCAACGCCAAGCCCGGCCAGTTTCAGAAAATCACGACGAGATGGAAAATCAGAATTCTTCATACCATACCTGTGTCCTGGCAAATGATTAAGCAAGGATAATCGCAAAAGAGAGGTGCGTCAACAGCAAGGTAAGCAAAAGTTAATCTTCAAGACTTTCGTTGAAAAAGGACTCCAGCGCGCGCAGACAATTTGCGCTGACCTTATGCCCGACTTCATCTTCGCAATACGTGACTTTCGCGCCGGCGCGCTCCAGCAGTTGGATGGACTGCCGCGCATACTCCACCCTGACCATTTCATCCAGCGTTCCATGCGTGACGAAAAACGGCGTGCCGTTTAACGGGCGTTTTTCCAACACCGATTCCGATCCTGCGGGAACAAAACCCGCCAGCACACCCGCGCGGCGAATCCGTTCGGGATAAAGCAGAGCAAGAGTATTGGTCAACGCCGCGCCCTGGCTAAATCCCATCACGTCGAATTGATGAGCATCAATTTTGTTTTGAGCGGCGTACGCGTCCACGAGGGAGATCAAAGCCACCGCCGCAGGACGAAGGTCTTCGAGACTGGGTCCGCCGCGAGGTCCGGAATGATGCGGACGCCATGAAAAACCCGTCGGTTCCGTGACGTGCGGCGCGCGCGGCGCAATCATCCAGTAATCCGATGAAAAGTTCCGCACGAAGACCCACATCGAATTTTCATCGCCCGTCCAGCCGTGAATCAACAAAAGCAGGCGCGGCGATGGATTTTCAGACGGACGAACGCGCAAGGTCCAGTTTTGAAACGTGACGAGATCGGTGTCACTTTGAACGCGCATGTTTGAGTATCCAATCAATCCCATAAAGCGCAAAGAAAATCAAGCCTATCGGCACGAGACTCGCGAGCAGACACAAAAAGCCAAGCGCCGCGGCGCGCGGGCCGTAGATAAAATAAATCAGCGCAATGCCAACAATAAAGAGCAGAGCGAACGCGCCCAATGCAAGTTGAACATTGGTTTGTTTGGCGTATTTCCGCAAGTCGCGCTTCATCAGTTATCTCCAAAGAATCGGCGCAGACGATTCGGCCAGGACACCGCTCGCTTGAGTTCGGGAAGCATGGCGCGTGCGGCCTCCTCTCCGCTTTTCGCCACCTGGTGCACGTCCACGCGATCGAGCAGGCCGATGTCGTCCACTCGCGGACGAATGACCACATCAGGTTTTTCCAATTGAAAGCGAAGTTCGGTAATCTGGCGGTTGCCTATGTCAATGCCGCGCATGAAAATATCGAACGCTCTGGTAATTCGCAGACTGCTGAGACGCGATAACAATGGCGATGGCAAAGTGCTTGCAAAAGGCATGGAAGGCGAACGCGCCGGTTGGCCCAGCGGGGTCGTGAGTGTGACGGCCACCACCGGCAAAGACGGAGCCATCGAACGCGCCAACGCAACTGGGACAGGATCGAGGACGCCGCCATCCACCAGTTCATATTCATCGAGATGATATGCGGGGAAAATTCCGGGCAGGGCAATGGTCGCAAGAATGGCATCGCGCAGGCGGCCTGTCCGTAGAATGATTTCGCTCGAGGTTCGCAAATCCACCGCGGTCAGCGCGCAGGGAATCTTCAATCCCTCAAACGTGCGATCACCGAGATGATGATCGAGCCACTTGTAGACTCCGCCCAAACCCAGGAAGGATGGACTCTCGTCGCCAACGCGATCATACAATCGCGATTGATCCGCCGAGGCGAACGTCTCTTCGATCTGGTCGGGACTAAAGCCGGCCGCGTAGAAACAAGCCACGAGGCCCCCGAAACTGGTCCCGGCTATCGCGCGGATGCGGAAGCCTTCTTGTTCCAACACGCGAAGCACGCCGATGTGTGAATTTCCTTTGGATCCACCCCCGCCCAATGCAACAGAAATATTCATACCAGCCTTTCAACAAAGCTCAGAGTAATTTATTTGGTGAAATCTTACAAAAGAATTATAGCAACTTTCTAAAATGAATAGAAAGCACGGGTTTACAACTTTTGGTTGTTGGTTGATAGAATAGAAATTAATCCGCCTGTCTTGAGGCGAGAATCTTCACGCCCACCCTTGTTTCACTTTTCGCCATCTCCAAAATTGCCAAATAAAGCTTTATCTGCGAATCAACAACCGTGAATGCTGTTGTAAGCGTTCACTAAGGACTTCACGAACGAGATCGCACACCTCCCCAATCTTTGGATCGGCGATCCGGTAGATAATTTCGTGTCCGCGTCTCTGTGCCAGAACAACGCCCACCAATTTCAGAGAAGCCATATGCCTCGACACAGTTGCCTGCATCAACCCTGTCCCTCTGGCAATCTCTGTCACAGTCTGAGGCTGGTCGCGCAAAAGGTGCAGAATCCGCAGTCGGGCGGAACTTCCCATCGCCCGGCAAAATTCCGCTTGAATATCAAAGATGGACACATCCATATCAGGTAGTTTTCCGCTTCCGTGTTTTGAGGGCGGTCACCGCCAGTAGAACCAGGATCACAAGTCCTAAAGCAACTGCAACTTCGACCTCGTATGGCGAGTATCTTTTTGGGGTTATCGGCGCGGCAGGCAAGACGTTGCCGGACTGGGAAGAGATCGTCACTGGTTCTGCTACGTAAACCACAGGAAAACCGGCGGTTTCTGCAAATTTCTGAACGTGCGCAGAATAGTCTTGTGGGTGACATTCCTTGCATTTGGTGACATCGCCGTTGACCACCGGATAGGCTATTAACCCTGTATGAGCAACATCTATCTGAATGGAATTGGGGTTCCCCGCATGGCAGTCCGCACAGCGATCCCGCGCCTCAGCAACGCAATACCATTTGCCCGTGTCGTACAGATAGTACAAGTCTTCATGGCAAACAATGCAAGAGGAGGACAATGCCGGTGCGGCCTCCTCTTGTGCCCCGACCGGGGAAATTATCAGAATAAGACTTGCAGCGATGACACCCGCTAATGCGATGGGCAGTAGAACCTGGACAAATCTTTTTGCGGACATTTCACGCCTCCTTTCAGAGTGAACCGCAAAATTGACTCAGCCCGAAAAATGTCGTTCCGTCGGCTGATCTCGCTCGTCCATCGGGCAAAGTACCAATAATGCACGCGATGGCGTCGAATTAGCGTTTATCCAATGATGCGGTAAATATGCTTCAAAAATCAGACTATCACCTGCCTCTAGTAAATACGTCTTGTCATCCACTTTGTAAAGAATACGGCCCTCTAAACAATATACAAATTCTCTTCCAGTATGAACGATGGGCGTCTTACCGCTACCAGCATTCGGCTCAAGCGTAACGATCAGCGGCTCTGCGCCAAAGCGAGGCATCCCTGCCCCTAAATATTCCATCTTGCCGTGTGCAAAGGCAGCGCGCGTACGCTCTCCGGATTTTTGATAAACAACCTTTTTCATGCCGCCATCGCTCTCAAAAAAGGTGGTGATCGGAACTTGCAAAGCCTGCGCTAACTGCTGGAGAGTACTAACACTGGGCGAAGTCTTCCCATTTTCGATGAGACTCAGTGTATTGACATTCAACTCGCTTTTTTCTGCCAACGCACGGATCGAAAGATTCATCCGAGTGCGCACAGCCCGTAAGCGTTGCCCTACATCAATGTCAGCAGCTGTTGACAGGTCGGGAATCAGAGTGACCTCACCCGTCAATCTCTGGGAAGCACGAGATGTCTTTTTTCGGCTTAGGAAGCCGCGAGAGGCTTGCGCCATACAATCTCTCCTTATTTATTCAGTGTTTCAACTAATATTATAGTTATATTTTTCTAATTTTCAATCCCCCAAATAAAATATTGGTTATTTATTCAATCGGATGAAGTATTCCGGCCGTCAAGGAGATGCGATAACGCACCAAGCAGACAGTCTATGTCCTTTTTAGTATTGTAGCCTTGTACGGATACTCGGATCAGTTTATGCCCATTCCACTCGATTAGCGGAACTTCAACTCGATACTCATCGTACAAGCGCGTCTTCAGCAATGGAATGTCAATCGAGGCAGGCAGTGGCGCGGTGAACATCTGAGCAAACCAATTGTCATTTGGATAAAAGGATTTCATGCCGGTCAGACTTTCGATCTTTTGCAGGGCCTCGCAGGCCAGTTCGTGACAGGCGCGCCGCACTTCATCCCAGCGATTCTTTTTCTGAAATTCAATCGCAGCGGGCACAGACAAGAAGGCGGCGATGTCGCGCGTGCCCCACCACTCGTTATAATCAATGAACGTTGATCCGCTGGGCATCTCGGACTCATAGCCCCATGACACCACCAACGGCTTGAGTAAATGTTGAATCTCAGGCCGCGCATAGAGAAAACCAGCCCCTTTCGGCGCGCACAGCCATTTATGGAGGTTCCCGCCATAAAAGTCCGCGCCGAGCGATTTTAGATCCAACGGGAGTTGGCCGGGGACATGAGCACCGTCTATGATTGTCAGAATCCCTGCCTCGCGAGCCTTTTGGATAACCTGCTCAACGGGAAAAATAATCGCCGTTGGGCTGGTAATTTGACTCAGAAAAATCACCCGCGTCCGGGGCGTGACGCCGCGCCACAACTCCTCCACAAAATTGTCCCGTGTAGTCAACGGCACAGAGATTTTCTGGTTGACGTATCGGAATCCACGTTCTTTCGAAAGAAAACGCCAGGTTCTGTCCAGCGCACCGTATTCGTGGTCCGTAGAAAGGACCTCGTCGCCGACCCCCAAATCTAGCGAGCGCGCCGCGATATTCAGGGCAATGGTCACATTTTGGGTATAGACAACATCCTCAGCGCCCGCACCCAGATACTTTGCGAGAGCAGTTCGCGAGCCACGCATCAGGTCATTGTGACGGCGACCCAGGAATTCAACGGGTTGCCGCTCCAGGTCGCTTTGCCAGCGCTGGTATTCTCGGAAGACCGGCTTTGGCGTTGCGCCAAAAGAGCCGTGGTTTAGAAAAACAATTCGTGGATTCAGAAGAAAGAATTTCTTTAGCGAAGGCATTTGCCTATTATACGGTAGGACTTCCCGGCAAATACCAGATTTCGGAGACCGCAAGGAATTTACCACCATATTTGGGAGAGGAAGACAATCAGGCATGATTAAGGTATAATCTTAGCGCCAGATTAATTACCCTATTTTGTATGGTGTTTTTGACCGGCAATAATTTATCTGCGTTCAGATCATGCTTATGGATCTGACCTAGTCTTTTTTTCGAGGACACGGTGGATAGAAGCACTCAAGAGACGACATTGATCAATCCACGTAGTAGCCGCGAAACTCGTGGTCCTAGTTCCGTCTCTGAATCTGATTCTCACGTTGTTTTCGAGCAAGTATCCACCAACCTTTACGAAATTTCCTACGCCTGCCTGCTGATTCCGAGGTTTGGCGTTCATTATTTGATTGGGGATTTGGCGGATCAACTTCATCAATGGATGCCGCAGATTTGCATATCCTTCGGATGGCGGCTGGATTTCCTGTCTGTCAACCCGGAATATCTGCAATGGATACTATATGTTCATCCCACCACGCCACCTGCACATTTTATGCGAATCTTTCGCCAGCACACTTCGAAATTAATATTCGAGAATTTTCCTCGGATTAAACGCGATAACCTGTCAAAAGATTTCTGGGCGCCGGGGTATTTGGTCATCATAGGAGCGCGCCCTCATCCTGATGAGATGATCAATGAGTACGTCAGGTTGACGCGTCAACAGCAAGGATACTCGCTCGGTCCACGCAACCCCTAGAACATTTTCCCAAAACCGCTCCTCACCACATGGCGCGGTTATCCTTGCACTGACATTCACTGATAATATACTGAGATAAGGCATTTATTAAATGACTGAGGTCACCCTTGGCAGGATTGGTGAGTTGTTGCGCAGTACCCTCGAGTTGCTTTGGAATAAGCCGGAGGGACTACCCGCCAGAGACTTGTTGGCGCTCCTGCCCGAAATCACGCCCCTGACCGAATATGAACGGGCCTATTCCCCTTCTGCAAATGCTCCCCGTTACGAGAGAATCATCCGATTAGCAACCATTCCGCTGGTCAAAGCCGGCTGGCTGGTAAAGAATGACAAGGCACGCTGGTATATTACCGAAGAGGGGCGTCAGGCCTGCAGAAGATACGTCAATGCGCAGGAGCTTTACAAGGAAGCCCTGCGCTTATTCGATGAGAGCAGACAAAATGTTCCCATCATTATCGCGACCGTCGAGGAGGCGGAGGAAAAAGCGTGGGAATTAACCCAAAAATATATACAGGATATGAGACCTTTCGAATTTCAGGGGCTGGTGGCGGGTCTGCTACGAGCGATGGGATACTACGTGGCGTGGATCGCCCCGCCGGAAAAGGACCGGGGCCAAATTGACATTTTGGCGCGTGTGGATCCGATCGGAATCAAAGGACCGCGCATCTTTGTCCAGGTAAAGCATAAAGGTCAACCCCTGACAATGGAGGGGCTAAAATCGTTTTCCCTCGTGCTGGGAGAAAGCGACTTTGGATTGCTCGTATCAACCGGGGGTTTTACAAACGAAGTGAAAGCAGAAATCATGAAAAACACATTTCAAAGAATTTCGACATTGGACTTGGAAAACTTCTTTGATCTATGGGTAAAACACTATGATGATCTAAGTCAGGAGGCGCGTAACCTTTTACCCTTGAAGGCAATCCATTTTCTCTCCCTCGGGAAATATCAGGACTGATCCAGCGATAAATCCTCGATTCCGCTAGAGATCAGATTCGAACGTTATGTCCAATCAAACCGTCCAATACACAAGAGCCTTTGAGGAGAACATAAGCGCCCTCCTCGATGAACTTAAACTGGGAATACAGTGGGATAGACCCAGCATTCTTCTGGCAATTTACAAGTCAGAATCGGTAAAAGAAAAAATCGAACAGGCTCTCAAGAATGGGTTGGAAGAAATGGGACAACAGACTGTAGTTATCAAAATAGGGAAAGAGCGCCCGAACATCTTCCCTGCTCTACTGCAGACAACGAAAAAGGAAAAAACTGTCTTCTTCATCTCGAATATAGATCGCGGCGGAGGCGACAACGACAAAGACGCCTATCGGGCATTGAATATCAACCGGGAATTTCTGGTGGAAAATAAAATAAGGGCCGTGTTCCTGCTTTCCCCAGACGAAGCCTCGAATTTGCCGATTTACGCACCAGATTTTTGGGCCTTCCGCCATCGAGTGATCGAATTTCTCGGCTCCCATGCCGCCCCCAAGAACGTCTTGCCAAGCGGAGTTTTGATTTGGCACGCCCAACAGAATTCAACAGAACTGCACGCCGCGATCAAGGAGAAAATCGCGAGCCGGGAAAAACTTCTAAGCCAACTCTCTACAGATCCGGAAGCGTTATCCGCGCGGAGCGAATTGCTGTACTCTCTTGGACATCTTTACTGGATGCTGGGGGACACATCCAACGCGTCAAAAACCTTGACCTCCGGACTTAAACTCGCTCAGAAGTATGACCTGCCCCATCGGACGTGGTTCTTGAACGGACTGGCCATTATTTCCTATGAAGACGAAAAATACAAGGAGGCATCCGAAATTTATCAGGAAGCTCTCGAATTAGACTCAAAGGACAGCTTCTTATGGTTGAATTTCAGCGCGACTGCCTGCGCGCTCGGACAAAATCTCCGAGCAATTGAAATGGGTCACAAGGCAGTCAAGGCCCACCCCTCCTCGGCGCGGATTTGGAACAGTTTCGGGCATATCCATGTAGCGCTTGGGAAACTTGACGAGGCCATTCCGTGTTTCAAGAAAGCAGTAGAACTCTCGCCCACCAATTCGAACTTTGCATTGTCGCTGGCAGTGGGTTACAAATTGACAAATGATGTGCAGGAAGCGCTCCGCCAATTGAAGGTCGCCCAGAGCACCCGCCCTCGCTGGCTGGAAGCCTGCGAAAGAATCCTTTCGGGCAATAAGGCGGGCGGGATGGAAATCTTGCGCGCCGCGCTCCGCGCAAATCAAATCCAAAAGACGGAAATCGAACGCGATCCAAATCTTCATCTCCTGCTCGATTCTGCTGAAATGAAAAGCCTGTTAGCGTAAGTTTTGAAGGGAAAGTATCGCAAAGACATTTCGATTCTTATGAAACTAATGGATTTTGCTCTTGTTGTAAACATCGTTATTGCTTCTATCATCGGAGTCATCGCGGCTCGGAGACTCAAGACGCCGGGCGCCGGCAGTCTCTTTGTTTTGTCTCTATGTATCACAACCTGGTCTTTGCTTAATCTCCTCCACGAAGGACCTTTATCGCGCTTATCCGGTTTGTTTTGGATGGCGACGGCTTATTTGATTTTCACCACCCTGGCCTCCGCGCAGTTGACCTTCTGTCTGTCCTTTTCAAATCACCCACCCTCGACAACCAGCCGGACGGTAATCCTGCTCGGAATCGTTCCCGCGCTGACCCAAATCATTTTCTGGCTTGTGCCAAAATTCAACATCACAGACTCGAACGCGCAAATAACGTATTTGCTATTTACCGGCTTTTGGGGAAAATTCAATACTTTATATATCTATAGCCTCTTAGGCGTCAGTGTTCTCCTCCTAGCCAACACCTTCCTTCAAAAACCAAAACTCCTGCGCACAGCCACAGTAACTGTTCTGCTGGGGGCCATGTTCCCACTAGCGTTCCAGGGAAACAACATGATTGGCGCGCTTGCCTTTTCGTCAATTGACATTTCCCTTTTTGCTTATACATTGGCAATTCTAGGGTTTTCCTATTCCCTGTTCAAACCTCAATCACTGGGGACCACCACGCTCACGCGCGAAGAAGTCATTGAAAAGATGGGCGATGGATGGCTCCTGTTGGACAACCAGAACAAGATCGTTGATATCAACCCCGCCGTCGAACGAATCATTGGCCTGCCGCGCGAAAAGTTGTTCGGCAAAACGATCAACACCGTCCTGCCTGATTTTCCCAATCTCGGGCCAACCTCCACCGATGGCGCGCGCGAACTCGAAATGAAACGAAGCGTCCGCTCGCAGAACAGGTGGAGCTATCTCAGCATCCGCACCTTATCGCTAACAGATGCACAGAAGAACAATGTGGGCCGCCTCGTATTATGGACGGACATCACCGACCGAAAGATGGCGGAGGACGCGCGCCAGCGGGCGCGGGATGAAATGTTTGTCATCCTGAACGCGATTTCCAGCGCCGCAAGCAATACGATTAACCTGGACGATTTTCTATCCGAGTCCATCTATCAGATCATCTACCCGTTTAGAAGTCAGGCTGTCTCGATCTTCCTGATAGATGAAACAAACAGCAAAGATCAGGAAGAGCGATTATTTTTAGCGTCCCATTTTGGGCTTCCACCTGATGCGATCACCGGCATGACGTTTTTGCCCATGTCCACTCCCTTCATTCGTTGGGTATTTGAAAACCGGCGGCCCCTCCTGGTGGAAAACACGGATGATAATTTGGCCTTTCCGCCCTCCATGCGCGAGACCGACCTTGTATGTTTTCTGGCTGTTCCGCTCATCGTGCGCGCCGGAGAAGACAACAAAACCATAGGCCTTTTGTGTCTGGCGAGAAAAGAGCGGCCCATATTCAGCCAGGACGAAATCATTCGCCTCACTGCCATCTCGGATCAAATCGCAACGCTCATAGACAGCGACCGCCGACGCAAATTAGCCATTGCCCTGTCGGAACGACAAAGGCTTCTGCGCGACCTCCATGACTCCGTGAGTCAGAAACTGTATGGTCTCGTCACATTGACCGAAGCGGCTCAGGCCGCCCTGGAAGCGGGTTCCACGGTCAATCCGTCTCATGTGCTGACGCGTATCGGCGAGAATGCAAGACAGGCCGTCAAAGAGATGCGATTGTTCCTGTATCAAATGCAACCGGTGGATGTGGAAAAAGACGGCCTCATTTCCGTCTTGCATCATCGTCTGGCCGCGGTGGAGGGCCGGGCCGATATCAAAGCCAGGCTCCTGGCAGATGAAAAAATTTCTCTTTCAAAGGACAAGGAAGTCGCGCTCTACTTCATTGCGCAGGAAGCGCTCAACAATGTGCTTCGTCATGCTCACGCCAAATCGGTATCCGTCATTCTAAAACAGGGACGTGAAAATGTTATACTCAAGGTCATGGATGATGGACGAGGTTTTGATATGAAAAAAGTGGACCGCGGAGGTCTTGGTTTGCAAAACATGCGAGAGCGCGCTTCACAGATCGGCGCTAAACTGAAGATCGTCTCGAAGCCCAACGAGGGGACAAAACTTATCATGACCGTTCGTAAAGAACAATCATCTGCGCGGCCCAAACCATCCAGGCGGAGGACGATGGAATGAAAAAATTGCGTGTGCTCGTAGTGGATGATGAAAGTGTTGTGCGAGAAGGCGTTGTCGCGATCCTCTCGCTCCAACCAGACCTGGATGTGGTTGGCGAGGCCCAGGATGGAATCCGGGCTGTGGAATTGGCTCGCAAACACAAACCGGATGTGATTCTTCTCGATATGGTCATGCCCAAACAGGACGGTCTGGCCACGATCCCAAAAATCAAGGAAGCCTTGCCAAATGCCCAGATCTTGGTCTTGACCAGTTTCGCCGAAAGTGACCGTGTGTATCAAGCCATCAAATCTGGAGCGCTCGGTTATCTGCTCAAAGATGCTACGCGCGCACAGCTGATGCAAGCCATACGCGATGTCGCAGACGGACGGGCCTCCATTCCGCCTTCGATTGCGATGAAAGTTATCCATGAGATAGATCATCCCCAACAGTTATTATATACAGCCGATCCCCTCACCCCGCGCGAACTGGAGACTCTGCGATTAATCGCTCGGGGGTTGAGCAATCAGGAGATCGCGGACACGCTATTCGTCCACGAACGAACCGTGGCGAAATACGTCAGCAGTATTCTTGAAAAATTGCAATTGGCCAATCGGACACAGGCCGCATTGTACGCCATCCGTGAAGGCTTGACCGAGCCGAGGGACAAAGTCAATAAGAGAACAAAGGAAAAATTATGATCCAAAGAACCGCCTCCTTTCTAATCGGAGGCGGTTCTTTTTTGATGTCGCATTCCGTCATGAGCGACCCATGACATGCGCGCAAATACAGGGGCATGTTGTATATGGTCATTTATGACCGTTAGCGGTTTTTCTTCTGGTCAAAATAAAACAAGGGTAAACAACCACTTTCGTGGGTTTCTCCTGAGCGGTTGACTTCATATAATGAAAACAGATTTGAGACGGCCACACTGCTTCCGGGAGCTCAAAATTGTTCTTGGGTAAACACTCCTGCACGTTGGATCGAAAAAACCGCTTTCTGGCGCCCTCGGCATTTCGGGAGCAATTTTCGGGCGGCTTTTATATCACCCGCGGATTCGACCGCAACTTACTGGTCTTCACGACCAGAGCCTTTCAGGAAATCTATCATCGGGTTGTATCGCTGAATATTGCAGACCCGGTGGCGCGCTCACTGCTTCGTCTGATATTAAGCGCAACATATGAACTTAGGATGGATAGCAATTATCTGAGCATACCCGGCGAGTTGAAGGATTTCGCTCATCTCGATGACAAAATCCTCCTGATCGGCCAGGGCGATTATTTTGAAATATGGGCGCCGCATTTATGGAGCAAACAGGAACTTGAATTAGGAGACACAGAAAGCAACTCCAGCCGGTTTTCAGCGCTAACAGTGTCTACACGTTAAGCGAATTCTCTAAAATAAAGACCATATCATTTCTCTACCGAGGATCAATATGAAAAAAATTCGCATCTTGGTTGTAGAAGATCAGAACGTCGTTCGAGAAGGCATCATCGCCATTCTTTCATTTCAATCCGACATGGAAGTAGTTGGCGAAGCCACCGATGGAATCGAGGCCACGGAACTGGCCCGCAAAACCAAGCCGGATGTCATCCTGCTTGACATGGTCATGCCGCGTCAGGACGGGTTGACGACCATTACCAAATTGCGAGACCTGCATCCGCTCCCCCGCATTTTGGTCCTGACAAGTTTTGCAGAAAGCGACCGCGTGTATCAGGCTATAAAAGCCGGCGCGCTGGGTTACATGCTGAAAGACATAACCCGCGTGCAACTCCTGCAGGCGATTCGCGATGTGGCGCGGGATCAGGCATCCATCAATCCATCCATTGCCATGAAAGTCATCAATGAATTCGATCACTCCGCCAATTCCGGTTCGACAGAGGAAAGCCTGACACGCCGCGAACTCGAGACCTTGAGATTGATCGCCCGGGGGTTGAGCAACCAGGAGATCGCCGCCGCGCTTGTCGTCCACGAACGGACAATAGCCAAGTACGTCAGCAGTATTTTGAACAAACTGCATGTCACCAATCGCACGCAGGCGGCATTGTATGCCATCCGTGAAGGCCTGACGGCCCCGGCTTTTAACTGAAAAAATAGTGCATGGTCATAAATGACCGCAAGGATTAAGCGAAGCGGTCAATATTCGCAAGACGAACAATCACCTTTATAGGATTTTGAAAAACTGTTATCTGGATAAGAATTAATCACACATCGCATTTGTCTTCGAGAATCGGTAAAGGAAACCAATGAATAATTTCGATTACATAACCGCAACAGACTTTGACAGGGCCTGGCTGAACTTTGAATTGGATTTACCACTCAAGCCTGAGAAAAACGGGAAACCCAATCCTTTTTACATTGACAGGCCCGGCAACCCGATCGTCGAACTCACCGACGCCCTGTTGGCGCCATTCTATCGTCCGCCCAAGTTCTTCTTTTCCGGGCATAGAGGTTGCGGAAAATCAACCGAGTTGTTGCACTTGCTGGGCAACCCACAGATTCAGAAGAAATACTGGCCCATCAATTTCAGCATCCGCGAGGAAGCCGACATCATTGACATTGACTTCAGGGATGTCCTGCTTGCCATTGGCGGACGGTTATTCCGCGAGTACCGAAGACGAGGCGGCGAGTTGCCCGATCAACTGCTCAAAGAACTGAACAGTTGGAAGGGCAAGGTCGAAAAGGAAATCTCTACAATTCTCGAAGGCCGTGTCTCGAATATCGAGCTAGGCGCTTCCATAGATATGTTCTTCGCGAACGCCGGCCTGAAGATGAAACTGGAGCCGGCCACCCGCGTCGAACTGAGACAAGTGGTCGAAACAGACATCACGGGCCTGATCGCCATCATCAACCACATCGCCACCGCCATTTACACCAAGGAGCGGCTTATCCCCCTCATCTTGATTGATGATATGGATAAGCCGGATTTGGAAAAAGCGCGCGACATATTCCATGATCGGCGCGAGATCATGATGCAACCCAATTGCGCCATCGTCTACACGGTTTCCAGCGCTTTGTTCTACAGCAAGGAATTCGATTCCATCCGCGATCAGGCGCTCTTTCTGCCCAACATCAATCTGCATACGCCTACCAATCCAAATGATCATCACGCGGAGGGATACAAGACTCTTCAGCGCTTCGTCCATCTCAGAATGCATCCCAACCTGATCGAAGACAGGGCGCTGGATGATGCGATCGGTTACAGCGGCGGAGTCTTCCGCGAAATGGCTCGCATCATGCGGACCGCGATCGGCCGCGCCCGAAGACGGAACGCCGGCAAGCTGGATAGCACCGACATCGAATGGGCCGCAACGGAAATCAGGAATGAATACAGGCGCATCCTGGACAAGGAAGACATCAAACTACTGAAAAAGGTCGCCGAGAATAACCGCCTCGAATACAGTGATCGCCTGAGGCCTCTTTTACAATTGCTGGCTCTTCTGGAATACCGCGATGGAGAAAATTGGTGCGATGTTCATCCTGTACTGAGGAAGTTATTAGATGACTAAACACAGTACAAAAACCTTGCAGGAACTCAGGCCCTTTGACGAGCGCATCGAAATTCTCGTCAAGGAACTGGAACTCGCAATCAAGTGGCAGAGACCGTGCATCCTGTTGGTGGTGTACAGTTCGGATTATGTACGCGCGGATGCGAGAAACGTCCTCGGCAATCATTTGATTGACCTTGGTCAGAGAGTCTCGAGCTTGAGAATCAAGGATCCCGAGACCGATGGCGTCATCAGTTTCCTGAAGGAATTCAAGGAGACAGCCACAACGACTTTCTTTGTGGATGGTTTGCGCTGGGGTCACAGTCAGCAATCCAACATCTACACCGCGTTGAACCTCCAGCGTGAATTCTTTATCGAAAAGCGAGTCCGCGTGATCTTCTGGCTTACGCAAAAGGAAATCATGGATTTGGCACGCTTCGCCCCGGACTTTTGGGCATATCGCCATCGTGTGGTTGAATTCGTCGAATCTCCGAAGGCCGAGCAGGTATTGCAACAGGCCCTCGATTCTGCCTGGCAGGGAACGGGCGAATACACCGATCAGTTCGAGGATACGGACGCGAAAATCTCCCTGCGCGAGGCGCTATTGACCGAACTTCCCAAGGGCGAGGAAGCCAGTTCCACCCGCGCCAATCTATTATTGACGTTGGGCGTTCTGAACTGGCGCAAAGGCGATTACGAAAAAGCCGACGAACAACTCCGTGACGCGCTGAAGATCGCTAGAAAGATGCAAGACAACTGGTTTGAGGCCGAATGTTTCAACGCCATCGCCCTCGTGAAGACCAGCATGGAACGAATTGACGATGCAATTGACGCCTACAAACAAGCCATCCGCCTGGCGCCCGATCAAATCTTCGCGTGGAACAATCTTGGGAATTTGTGCGCGAAGATCGGTCGAAACGACGAGGCGATCATCGCCTTCCTCAAGGCGATTGAATGCAATTCGCAGGACCCGATTGGCTGGAACGGACTGGGCAACGTCTACTACAAAATCGGATACGTGGATGACGCCATCGCGGCGTATCGCAAGTCCATCCAATTCATGCCGACCTTCGCTCATCCATGGAGCGGATTAGGCGATGTTTATGCCAGCGTCAGCCGCGTGGATGAGGCCGTGAAGGCTTATCACAAAGCGATTGAGTTGAACAAGCAGTATGTCACCCCGTGGCTGAGACTCGCCGCTTTGTACGAAAAGCAGGAGAAATACCGCGAGGCGATCAAGGCGTATGAGCGAGCGCTATCGCTCGATTCCAAGAACTGCACGATTTGGAATGAACTTGGGTTGATCCACATGAAGTGCGAGGCGTTCGAGGAAGCGGTGGAAGCGTTTTCCAAAGCCATTGAACTGGACCGCAGTTATGGCTGGGCCTACAGCAACCTGGCCCTGGCATACACCCAACTGGGACGATATCAGGAAAGCATTTCGCTGTATCTGCGAAGCATTGAGTTGTTGAAAGAAAACAAGGACAAAGCAGTCTCCTGGAATCGACTCGGAAATGTGTATCGGCAGATCAACGATTACGACAATGCCATCGCGGCGTATCAGACCGCAGACATGCTCGAACTGCGGACATCACAACCGAGCGAACAGGAGTCGCAGAAAGAGTCCGCGCCGGAGGCAGATACCAATCACGAAGTGGACACACAAGAGGTCTTGCCGCAAACCGTCAGCGAGGACTCACAGCCCGGCCATTCTGATGCGTTGACCATAGAGCCAAACGAGCAAACGGATATGCCATACTGGATTCTCGATCCCGCGCTCCGCAACAAGGTCGAGGCTGAACCGGTTTTATCGGTCAAAGAGATTGCAAAACAAACAGAGTCAAATGTCCAGTTTACGAGCAAAGTGGAAGGAGTTCCTATGGTCAAGCCCACATCTCCAAACCCGTTGCCGATCCCTGACATGAATTCAACAAAGAAGTTTGAAATCCATGAACTGGAAGAGGCAAAGGCGGACAGCACAAACTCGCACGTGTGGAACGAGAAAGGCAATGTCCACTTCAAGCGCGGCGAATTTGAAGATGCCATCCGCGCTTACAACAAAGCCATTCAACTCGATCCTGCGTTCGGCTGGCCGTACGCCAACCTGGCACTCACTTATCTCACACAGAGCCAATACGCTGAGGCGATTCTGCTTTATCAAAAGAGTCTCGATCTGTTGACCTCGGACAAAGACAAAGCCATCTCGTGGAACGGCCTGGGAAATATTTATCGTTGCATCAATGATTATCCCAACGCGATCGCGGCCTATCAGAAAGCCGCCGAGTTGGACCCTGAAACCGCCGGGATGCGCGATGGCGCCGATACCTTCCAGGGCGATCAGCAACCGAAGAACGCGCAGGAATGGAATGACCTGGGAGAACTCTTCTTCAAGACCGGATCATACGACGATGCGATCAACGCCTTCAATCAGGCGATCAAACTGGACCCGGAAACGGGCTGGCCCTACACCAATCTGGCGCGCGTCCTCGCTTCGCAAGGCAAATGGGCAGAGGCGATCCCTCTGCATCAGAAGAGCATCGAATTGCTCAATGACAACAAAGACAAAGCCGTTGTGTGGAATCGGCTTGGGAACGCCTATCGCCGGCTCAACAACTACGACGAAGCCATCAAGGCGTATCAAAAAGCGGTCATGCTGGCAGATGAGGGCGTTACTCTTGCGACACGCACTCGATTTAGTTTGCTAAGCAACGTTCCTGGTGGCTAAGCCAGTCACCCTCTTAATTAACGGATCGGAGGCAGAAATGAGCAACTATGAATTCTGGGATGAGTTAGGAAAGATATTCAACGCGGTTGTGGCTTATCAGGAAAAGTCCATCGAATTCAACAAGCGGTTCATCAATCCGTGGATTCGGTTGGGCAACGTCTTTGAAAAACAGGACCGCCACAAAGAAGCGATTGAAGCCTACAAAAAGGCCATCGAACTGGACCCCGCCAACGCGGAGAACTGGTTCGAACTGGGTAACGCGTATTTCCAGTCCGAGGCCTATGATCAGGCGGCCGACGCGTTCCATCAAGCCATCGAACTGAATCCACAATTCGGCTGGGCGTACAGCAACCTCGCGCTGGCCCTGACAATGCAGGGCAAACATGAGGAAGCAATTCCCCTCTACCAGATCGGCGTTGACCTGGTGGAAGAAGACAAAGACAAGGCCGTCATCTGGAATCGTTTGGGCAACGTGTACCGCAAACTGAATCAGTACGACCTGGCGGTACAAGCGTTCCAAAAAGCGGATGAGCTGGATGCCGAGAATGCCGGCTTCCGCGATGAATTAGACGAAGCCGAAGAGGGCCCCACACTTGTAGAAGGCAACAATGAGGCCAAGGTGAGCCAGCCCGCGGAAGTTGAACTCAGCCCGATTCAATTAATCGTCGAGGAAAGCCACGCAGAAGAAGCGGCCACAATGGCGCAAGCCGAAGCAACCGAATCGGTTGTGGAGACTCCCGCTACATCGCCCGAAGTCACTGAAGTTGTGGCTGAAGAACCCGCGGCAGTTGATTCACAACCAGAAAGTTCTGTTTCTACAGAAGCACAGCCGGATGCTCAAGCGGAGAATGTGGCCGAAGTTGTCGCGGAAATTGAGTCACCTGCCCCAACGGAGGTCGTCGCTGAGGCGCAAGCGGAGGCTGTACAAGCAACCGATCAACCCGCGACAAAGATCGCTGTAGCGGAAAATTCAGAGCAAATCGTCGAAGTAACCGCCGATGCAGCGGTCGCGGGACAACCGGTTGAAGCCGTCAGCGAAGCGACCGACAGAGCCGCGCAGAACGCCTCCGAAGAATCCATTACAGTTCCGGTTGCCACACGAAAAGAGACTGTGACAGTCGCGGTTCAAACCACAGTTGAAACGTTCACTGACTCTGTCTCGACGATCAATACTTCAACAGAGACGACTGACATTATCGAGGAGCCTGAACCTCAGGCCGAAGAGACTCCCGCCTCAGAGCCGGAACGGGAAACAACTCCCGAGGCTGTTGAGTCATCTGCCCCGGCAATTGCGGAGGAGACAAGCAGTGCAGAAGCCGTCAGCGCAGAGACGACTGAAGTTGAAAAGAGCCGGTCTGAGGTCCAGGTGGAGGCGCAAGCGCCTGTGAGCGAAGTCAAAGTTATTCACATCGAAGAGGAAACGATCGTCATCAAAGAAGACGCCGAAGCGGCTGAGGAAACAGTTGCCGAGGCGGCCAACCAAACACAGGATGATCTTTCCATCGCGGACCACGCTGCGTACGAAGAGTATCTCAAAGACAACGCCGCGGCCCTCAACGTGGCTGTATCGGTGGATGAACAAACCGAGGAGCACGGCCCCGCACTTCCGCCGGAACCCGCCGCGCAAATGGACTCATCCGGCGAATTGCGAATCGAAGTGGACGCCAAGAACGCTCACGTGTGGAACGAACTGGGCAATGTCTACTTCAACACCGGCGAGTTTGATGACGCGATCGTGGCGTACAGCAAAGCAATCGAACTGGATCGCTGGTTCGCCTGGCCGTACAGCAATCTGGCGCTGGCTTACGTTCAAAAGGGACGTTTCGTCGAAGCGATCCTGCTCTACCAGCGCAGTATCGAATTGTTCGCCAGCGAAAAAGATAAGGCCATCTCCTGGAATCGCCTGGGCAATGTTTATCGCCGCTTGAACGATTACGACAACGCGATCGCTTCGTATCAGCGGGCGGACGAACTCGACCCGGACAACACTACACTCTCTTTGCAATCACGCTTCAGCCTGCTGGGCAGTTATGCCATGGAACCCAAACCCAGCTACGCCTCGTAGCACGGAGGATCCTATGAGTGAGCATGAACTTTGGAATGAGTTAGGCAATTTGTATTTTATGTCCGGCGCGTACAACCAGGCCATCTACGCCTACAACCGATCCATTCAATTGGACAACAGTTACGGAAGGCCGTACAGCAATCTGGCTCTCGCCTATGTTCAACAGGGAAAATATTCGGAAGCGATTGACCTTTACAAGCGAAGCATCGAACTCCTGATGGACGACGATGAAAAGGCCATATCCTGGAACAGGCTTGGCAATGTGTACCGCCACTTGAAAGATTATCAACGCGCGGTGGTGGCGTATCAACGCGCGGACGAATTGAATCCCGAACGAGCGGGAGAGCGCGAAGACCCCGGTCAATTGCTCTACAGTTCCGTTGATTCTGCGGAAAGCGCGCCAACTCATGAAGACTCAAAAACAGACGCGGAGGATCAGCCGGACGACGAAGTTGATTCAACACCCGCCTCCAATCTGGACGAGGTGCCGACTCCGCTTTCTGATGAAGAGTCCGCCTCCTGGGTCCAGGCTGACCCGGCCTGGTACGAGCAAGCCACGTCGGAAGTCCCCGACGACGCCAATACGCCGACCTGGACGGAGGTAGATTTCGACGAGAATTCCGACTCAGCTGCGGAACCGGACGAAGACAATGACATCTTGTTTCCCAAAGTAGAGGGCGATGATCTGGCAGTCTGGTTGCCCATCCCGGAACCGCTTGAAGGGGTCGAAAAACAGGAACCGCTGAGCGAGTCGAGTCAGTCATCGCCAGTGGCGAGCGTACCCTCGTTTCCGGAATCCAAGCCGCCTACATACACTCCCCTGCTCACAGCAAAGGCCAGTGACGTCAAGACCGAAGAGCGAACGGAAAGGGCGTTACAACCCGTTGATGTGGATGTTGAAGAGCCGTCTCCGACACTGCCTTTCATTGTCGCGCTCCAGGAAGATAAGCCGGGCACGATGCAAAAAATCGAATTGGATGTTCAGCCTGCCACCGAGTCACCGGAAGTCGAATCTCCGGAGATGATCCGCCTCCAACTGGACATCGAAAAAATCAAGCGCGTTGTTCAGGTCAACCCCAAAAACGGATTCGCGTGGGACACGCTGGGAACGCTCTATAAATCTGCCGGTATGTACAAGGACGCGATCCTGGCCTACCAACAGGCCATTTCCGTGGACCCCTCCAAGGCGTTCTATCATCACCATCTCGGTCTGGCTTACGCGGCTGAAGGCCGTGACGAAGACGCGATATTTGCATTCCAACGCGTAATTGAGCTGAACCCCGATCACAGCCTGGCGCATGCCACTCTGGCAGGTTATTTCAAAAAATTAGGATTGGAAGAACTCGCCCAAAATCACATCAACAAAGCCATGAAAAACATCTACGACAGCGAAAACGAGTACAACCGCGCGTGCCTGGAAGCCATCCGCGGCAACGCAGATCGAGCCATTGAATTGCTTCGCGTTGCCCTTGAGAATCAGCAGACCCGCGTGGATTGGGTTTTGCACGATCCCGATCTTGACTTCATCCGCAACGATCCCAAGTTTCAGCAACTCATCGCCGAATACAACAAGTAACAAAGCAGACTGCCTCCAGTCAAGATAGGAATCGGGACGCTGGCTCATGAAAAATCAACGTGAGCCAGCGTCCAAAATTTTTTCTCACACCCCTCCCCCCATCCATCCCCCGCGAGGGAGAGGGTCGGGGATGAGGGAATATCAAATCAACTTCATCAAAATCACATAGACTCCGGCATTGTACGCCGCGTGCGCCATCATTCCCGGGACAATGGAACGCGAGCGCCAAGCCAGAAGACCAAAGAGCAATCCACCTGCTGGGACCGCGATCCAAAAATTGAATGGCACGGCATCTTTGAAATACAAATGAGCGCTCATGAACAGCGCGGCCTGAGCAAGCCAAACATAGATTTCGCGCCAGCCAAGCCTTCGCAGGTATCCCCATAGAAACCCGCGAAAAAGCGGCTCTTCGGAAATCGCCGCAAATCCAAGTTGATACATGAATGCCAGGCCTGTTGACCGAGTGACCGCGGAGAGACTGGAGTAATCGCGGCCCCCGAGATTCGCGTTAGATTGAAACACATCTAAGTCCGGCAGAGCGGAAATCACAAATCCAAACATCAATCCTGCGGCGAGCCAACCTAAAGATGACAGGCCGATGCGCGCGGGCTTGTAGCCGCTCCGCCACAGAGCGATGATCAGCCCAATGGCGATGGCCCAGATCAAAAGTCCGGCGGGACGCGGAAATGCCAGCGGAATATCAATTCCCAAATAACGCAGGATCAGCGTCTGCGCGGGTTTGAAAATCAAAATCATGATCAATGCCAGCATATCCACATGGAAATCCGCGAGAATCTCGCGTTCCCACCAAATCAAAAAAACAATCAGCAAATAGGTGCCAACTTGAAAAATCGTAGGCCCCCACTGTTCGCCGTTTGGATAAGCGTATGTGATAAACACGGAAAATGGAATACGGAGAATCAAAAGAAGCGCAATCGCCGCCCATGCAGTCTTCCGATGAAAAGCGCCTCTAATATCATCCATAAATTCTTCTGCCCAGATAGGTGACACTTGATACATAGCACTTCAAGGCTGAAATATTATAATCGTCCCGTGACTTCTCCGATCTTTGAAACTGAAATCCCAAAAGAGTATCGCTCCAATTTCATCCATCTTTATTTCGACATTGGCTGGTTCGGTGTTCTGAGCGGTTCATCCGTTAACTTTTTGAACATCTATGCAGCGCGCCTCGGCGCGACCGGTTTCCAAATTGGCTTGCTCGGCGCGATGGCCGCGGCGGTCAGCCTTGTGCTCGCCATTCCGTCCGGCCACTGGATCAGCAAACGTCACATCGGCAAAGCCGTCTTCTGGGCATCGGTCATCTATCGCATCGGCTTTTTGTTGTGGGTCCCGCTTCCATGGCTCTTCGGAAATGAAGGCCAAATCTGGGCATTGATCATAATCGCGCTCCTGATGGCAATTCCGCTCACGCCGCTGGCCGTGGGTTTCAACGCGTTGTTCGCCGCGGCTGTCCCGATTGAATATCGCGCTCACGTCGCGGGTGTTCGCAACGTGGTACTGTCGGTGACTTTCGTGCTGTCTTCGCTCGCCAGCGGATATTTGCTCGACCACATCTCTTTCCCCACAGGATACCAGGTCGTCTTTCTGATCGGATTTATCGGCGCGGCGATGAGCAGTCTGCATCTTTATTTTGTGCGCCCGCTCGCGTCGGATGCGAACCCGCTTCTTTCGGAACCGAGTCCGGTTGAGGATCCCGAACGAGCGGATCAACGTCCGAATCTTTTCTCCGCCATCCGCGCAGACGTGTGGTCCACGCGCTTTCGCAACGTCCTGCTGGTGATGATGGGATTTCATCTCGCGCAATTTCTGGCTCTGCCGCTCTTTCCACTTTATCAGGTCAATCAACTGCGTCTCACCGACGATCAACTTGGCATCGGCTCGGCTTTATTCTATGTAGTGGTGTTGGTCGGCTCGACTCAACTACGACGCATTGTATATCACATCGGTCATCAAAGGGTGACCGCGCTGGGCGTGGTCGGCATGGGATTGTACCCGTTTCTATTGGCGCTCTCGCGAACGCCTTTGGATTTTTACGGAATTTCCGCGCTCGGCGGATTGAGTTGGTCGCTGGCCGGGGGCGCGTACGCAAACTACATGCTGGAACACATCCCCGCGCACGACCGGCCCGCGTATCTGGCCTGGTACAACGTGGTGCTCAACGCGTCGATTCTGATCGGCTCGCTGGCTGGCCCGCTGATCGCGAATCAAATCGGGCTGATTCCCGCGTTGTTCGCCTTCGCCGCGGCGCGCACACTGGCCGGCATGGCCATTTGGAAATGGGGCTGACGATTTGATTGACGATTTTTTGATTGTGTTAGAATGAATTCAGATGGCCGAAAATATAAAAGTAATTGCGACCAACCGCAAGGCTGGTTTTGAATATTACCTTCTTGAGAAGTTCGAAGCGGGTCTCGCGTTGCAGGGAAGCGAAATCAAATCCATTCGCGCGGGTCAGATGAGCATTGTCGAGTCGTATGTGGATATCGAGAACGGAAAAAACGCGTGGCTGATCGAAGCGCACATCGCGCCGTACGAACAGGCCAACCGCTTCAATCACGATCCGAAGCGCAAGCGCCGTTTGCTGTTGCATAAAAAGGAATTGCGCGAGTTATGGGAATCTGTCCGCCAGAAAGGCATGACCATCGTGCCGACGCGCGTATATCTCAAAGATGGCCGCGCCAAGATCGAGATCGCCCTGGCGCGCGGCAAGAAGGCTTATGACAAACGCGCTACAATTGCCAAGCGCGATCAGGCGCGCGAACAGGAACATGAGTCGAGAATAAGATAACCGTTTTTCGTTGCGAGGAGCGCAATTCTCGACAAAGCAATCTCATATGCGATAGATACGGAGATTGCTTCGCACAAGACGCTCGCAATGACAGAATAATCGAGACATTCAACGTGACCCAACCCTCCACCATCGGCGGCATCAACCTGCTCCCCGAAGAAAAAAAGCGGGAAATCTATTGCGGCCTCATCCCCAGAGAATTGCTCGAACGTTTCAACATTCCCCGTTCATTCACCGATGCGCAGGGACGTTCACTCATCAAAGCCAAGTGGGCGCCGGGAAGCCCTTCGGCGGAACTGGCGCTGTTTCATCAGGCAGACTTTCCCGATCCGATTTTGTACGGCCACCTGACCGACACAATGAACGGACAGATTCACGTCCTGCTTTACATTTTGAACGACCCATCCTCGCCTCGCTTCGATGTGGACAAAATGCCGGATGGACGGCCGACAAAGTTTGGGACCCTCCTCCGCAACCTCGAAGCGGAGAAAGCCGCCCTCGAAGCGGGGCTGGCACCGGGTCAGGTGCGACACGGCTTGCGGTTATTGAATCCGGCCGTGATCGCGTTCGAGAACTTCGTTGAAAGTTTGGGACATGATCTTTACTTTGTCGAGCCGCTGTATTATCACAACGCAATTATCTTTGAACGTTATGGTTTTGCCTACCAGCAGGGACGCAAGTTGATGGAGCGCATCCACAGCGGATTCGCCGAGGGAGGTGATCTGCTCAAAAAACTGGACAACTCAACATTCAGGCGCGTCGAGGCCAAAGACAGCATCCGTCTGCGCTCATGGGCGATTCACGACGGTCTTCTCGGCGAACCGTTCACAAACGTGACCATGTACAAACGCGTGGGGAAATTTGCGGGTGTCAGCACGACTGCTGATACAAAGTGGTAAAGAAAAGGGCACAAGCTTTTCTGCCGCTGAGCCACAGAGAACATGAAAAGATTCTTTTCTTAATGCTATCGTATATCGGAACCGCGAAACACGCGAAGAGCGCCAAGAAAACCTTTAAATCTTTGCGTTCTTGGCGCCCTTCGCGGTGAAAAATGATATGTGTACGGTAGAGAATTTTTCTTCTCGGCGACTCTGTGTCTCTGTGGCTAAACGTATATCGTACTTAATAACTCACACCCAACAGTCCATTGCGAAGTTTGCGTAGATACGTTACCAATTCCAGTGCGCCGGAATCTTTGAGTGTGATGTCATCCACTTGAATTCTGGAGAGATTGCCGTTGGAATTGACCTCAAGGGTGTAGATGAAACAATCCGCACAGCCCGGATACGGCGCCGCGTTTGGAGAAATCTTTGCAGAGGAAATGAGTCTCTTTAATTCAGTCAACTCATCTGTGGCGAGGTTGCGCGTTTCACTTTTTCCGGAGCGTGGGTCTTCAGCCATGATCTTTCCATCGCTGGAAACTTCCACTGTCAGCATGATGCCCGCGATGCCGCCGGATTGAGTCAATTTCAAAGACCACCTCTCAGAAAGAGTCGGTATTGGCTGAGGCGCGGCTTGAGTCGGTAAAGGCATTGGGATAATCCGCGCGGGCCCACAAGCGGATAGCAGGATCATAAACATCAAAAGGCACGGAAGCAGTTTGGGCTTGGTCATACACTCTCCTTTTCAATAGTATACACACGCCAGACAAATTTCACATCCACTGTTCCCGCGTCTTCAACCTGATAGACGCTGATAGTTACGGCTGGTAAAATTTAGTCATGCAAAAAACAGCCATTCTTGGAATCGGACAAACTGCCATCGGCGAGCATTGGGACAAGTCACTGCGCGAGATCACGGGCGAAGCGGCCTTTGCGGCCATGCAGGATGCGGGCGTGGACAGAGTGGATGCCTTGTTTGTGGGCAACATGCTTTCCCCGCTGATTGATGGACAAAATCAATTGGGAACCTTCATCGCGGATTGGGCCGGATTGTGGCAAAAGGAAGCCGTCAAAGTGGAGGCCGCTTGCGGGTCCGGTGCGGCGGCGTTTCGCGCGGGACTGATGGCGGTCGCGTCCGGCGAAGTCGAATCTGCGCTGGTGGTCGGCGTCGAAAAGATGACCGATAAAGCCGGTCACGATGTCACTGCCGCGTTAGCCACCGCCGCGGACGCGGATTATGAAGTCGAGCAGGGCGTCTCGTTTGTTGGGTTGAACGCCCTGGTCATGCAGAGATACATGCACGAGTACGGTTGGAAACATGCGGACTTCGCGCCGTTCTCCATCAACGCTCACGCAAATGCCATGCACAATCCATTTGCGCGTTTGCACGAAAAGATCACTGTGGAAAAATTTGAAAAATCTGCAATGGTCGCCACGCCGATCAATTTGCTGGATGCCTCCCCCATCGGCGACGGCGCGGCGGCGGCGATCATTGTCTCCGCGGATAAAGTCGCGTCGCTGAACGGACGGCCGCGGGTGGTTGTGGCCGCCTCGGCGTCCGCGACCGATACGATTGCCGTCCATTCGCGCAAAGACCCGCTCTTTTTACAAGCCGCGTATGAATCTGCCAAACATTGTTATGAGATGGCGGGCGTCGAATCAAAAGACATTGATGTGTTCGAATTGCATGACGCGTTCTCAATTATGTCTGCACTTTCGCTGGAAGCGTGCGGTTTCGCGGAACGCGGCCAGGGGCCAAGACTCGGCCTCGAAAATTGCATCACGCTCAAAGGTCCGGTGCCGATCTGCACGCGTGGCGGGTTGAAAGCGCGCGGTCATCCGGTCGGCGCGACGGGCATGTATCAGATCGTGGAGGTGGTCCAGCAATTGCGCGGTGAATGCGGCGAGACGCAAGTGGACGGCGCAAAGATCGGCATGGCGCAAAACATCGGCGGGAGCGGCGCGTCCATCCTGACTCACATTCTGAAAGCCGAATGATTGTGTTTCTCGGCACCATCTTACGCTTGATTCTCTGCCAACCTTGCTATATACTTTGGGTGTAGCGAAGAGGAAGGATTGCCATGTCACTGGAACGCCGAAAGTTAAACAGACGCAACTTCTCATACTATATGCGGGTGATGAATGAGGCCACCGGGGAACTGGTTGGCCACCTCTCAGATATCAGCACCGGCGGTTTCAAACTGGACAGCCGCCAGGCGATCCCGTTGAACAGGGACTTTACCCTGCGCGTGGATTTGACCAGTGAAGTAGCCAACAAAACCTTTATGATTTTCGTAGCGCGCAGTAAGTGGTGTCAGCCGGACCATTATGATCCCAGCACCTACAACGTCGGCTTTCAAATCATCAACATGACGCCGGGCGATCTGGAGATTTTCACCCGCATGTTTGAAAAATACGGTTCCAACAATAAAAATTCAAATCTCGATTATTTGTGGAAATAAAATGCAATGAGCAGTGAAAAGGAATCCTCATCACCTTCCATGTGATGAGGATTTTTATTGTAAAATTGAATCATGCGCAACTTCCTCCGCTGGCTCCTCCGCAGTATGATCAACCTGATCGCAAAAGTTGAAATTCACGGCTATGAAAATGTCCCGCCCACCGGGGCATTCGTCATCGCCACCAATCATCTCGGCATGCTGGACGCGGCCATGTTGTTTTACGCGCTCAGCCGCTGGGATGTTTTCATACCGGTTGCAGAAAAATGGGAGCAGATCGCTTTTCTGCGATGGGCCGGCAAGTATGCCAACTTCATCTTCATTGACCGCTTCAACCCGGACCTGAAAGCCTTGCGCAAGATCATCGGCCTGATGGAGGCTGGAAATATCCTCGTCATCGCGCCCGAAGGGACGCGCAGTCGCACGGCAACGATGGCGGAGGGCAAACCCGGAGTCAGTTACCTGGCCGCGAAACTCAACCGCCCCATCCTGCCCGTTGGATTAGCAGGAACAGAAGACAAAGTCGTCATTGACAATCTAAAACACTTTCGCCGTTCGCACATTGTAGTCACTGCCGGAAAGGCATTCACACTTCCGCCCCTCCCAACCAAAGATCGCGACGCGGCGCTCAAGCAATTCACAGATGAAATCATGTGCCGCATCGCGGCGTTGGTCCCTGAGAAGTATCGCGGAGTGTACGCGGAACATCCGAGGCTTAAGGAATTACTCGCAATGCAGTGACTTCTCTGCTGTTATAATAACTCAAGATATAGAGGACGCCATGAACAAAACCTTAAACCAATTGTCTGCGAATGAGCTTGAGACTCTTGTCGAGCGCGCTGTGGATAAACGGCTCGAAGTGTGGATGACACAATTAATGGACGCGCTCACCAGCATTGACGAGCCTGTCAGTGAATTTCGAGCCGATTTTGCCGAGTCTCTGCGAAAGGCAATCAAACAATCCAAAGCAGGTGAAGGTGTGGATCTGAAATCCTTCCGTGATGAGACTCAGGGATGAAGCCCTACCAAGTCATCCTGACTCCCGAAGCGCAGTCTGATTTGCGGGGAATTGCATCATCCATACGAACACGCTTGCTCGACAAATTGGAATGGATTGGGAAAACGCAGAACTGATCCAGCATCAGGCCTTACAGGGTGACGAATGGAAGGGATGCTTCAAGTACCGTGTTGGCGATTATCGAATCGTCTATCGAATAGAGCAATCTGCGACAAAATTGATTATTTTGAAAGTGGGTCATCGGCGGGAAGTATACCGATGAAAAATATTGACCACTTTATATTGATATTCTGCATTCTGCTGACCGCCTGCGCGAACGTTTCTCCTTCGCCAATCGCGACGGTCACTGCGTCTTCACTTCCATCTGCCACGCCGGGGCCTACAGCCACCCCCACCCCCGAAGCGACGGCGACGCAGGAAGCTCCCAAAATTGCCCCCTATGAACAACTCTTGCAACTCAATTATTCCAAAGACTACCTGGACAAATTTACAAATATTCACGCCTCAACTACATTTCTTTACGGCAATACTTTTGACTCAATTACAGGTACGGATGCAAAAGGAAAAGAAGTAGTCCTTGCCGTCAAATGGGGCATACCGGAACTTAAAAAAGAAGGCGTTTGGCTCCAGCACTATAAAATGGGCAGACTTGAGATTTTAATGTCTCCGCAAATTAACGGCTATATTGATACAAGCAAGGTTACGGAAGCTCAGGCAAATGCTTTTGTTGCCGATTATCTTGCCCGCTCCAAAGCCCTAACGGGAGATACCCGCTATGACAATGTTATAAAAAATAATGGAGACGTTATCGTTGTTGTTGCCAGCATGGACGACAACCCCTTCCCGGGTGCCGGAACAGGATCTGTATATCTGGATGGCGGCAATACAAAACTTTACAGAACAACAGGTAGAGGATCCTCTCTTATTTCTGCGTGGTTTCCTAAAGATAAGGCAAGTATGGTTGCAATGAGTTTTATATCAAAACAACTATTAAACAGTACATTCACCGATACACCATTGGGTCCTGGACCAAAAGGCATCTATATAGGAACGGCTTTAACATTTGCATCTACAAACAACAATAATCTGCTCAAGGGTAGTTCTTCGAAGGTATTCGAAAGTGATAACAAATTTAGTGATAACCTCGATATCGTTTTCTTCCAAAATATAAAAGTCAAACTCGTACCAATTAACTAAATAACGTTTTACTATAACCCCAAAAGTCTAGATAAAACCTTTTCTTTATTGTAGTATGAGGTATGCGGAGGCTACTAACCGTTTTTACGCTCGGTATCATCAGCCTTTTTGCTTTTGTCTTTGTCTGGGTCTTTATTTGGGTCAGTTACTATTTAAGTTTTAATAACAAGCTCCTTGATCAAAAAATATCATTGAGAAAAGCGCCAGTACTTCTGCTCCTCTCAAAATACGAAGGTTTAACAAAAGGGTTTCTTTATCAAAATGGTTCACTGCTTTCTTTCAAGATTCCGTCAAAAATAATTCTAATAACACAATCTTCCGATGTGGTATATAACTTAGGCAGAGTAAGAGATAATAATGGTAATTTGTTAACCTCATCTTCAGGAGAATTTGATAGTAACAATAATCTAATAATAAACATGAACGTTTCACCAAAACTAAAAGATATTCCTGATGCTGAAAGATATCTAAATACAAGTTTGGAACTCACATTTTTTCAAATGACACACGATATTCCGGATATTAATCAGTTTGGTCAAACTCATGACCCAATCTGGGAAAAACTGCAAAAATCAAATTTTCTTTTTTATCCGTTAATAACAATTAAGCAATGAAAAAACTATTCTTTGTTGGCCTTGCTTTCTTCCTAATTTCCATTGTCTATTTTCTAACTCCTAAGGTTATTTCTGCTCAATCCTGCCCAAGTGGGGGGCTGGCTGAATGCGGCATAATCGAAAAGGATCCTATTAAAGGCGAAGTCTGTAACCCTTCCGGCGCGTATCACACAACCTGCTATTCTGCCGGTGGGCAATGCAAAATGAGTACTGACAGGTGTCATGGCCTCGGGCAATGCGTCGGCACTGATCCCTGCTCGGGAACCGGCGGGGCGGGGGCGGGGGCGGGGGGGATGCAAGTGCGGGAAAACCACTACAACAGAGTGCACCAAAAGTTGCAATAGCACTGAAGGCGGGCTTTGTGGCTACACTGCTAAAGGCGTGCCAAAATATTGGTGCACAACATCTTTCTGTAACAAATGTCCAACCTGCAACACCACAGCTCCTTCCAATCTGAACGTAACTGCCGTCTCGCCGACAAAGGCAACCGCCAGCTGGACCCCCGGGTCAAACGGCGTCTCCCAAAGCATTTATGCGGGAACAGATAAGACCGAAGTCGAAAAGAACTGTCCTGCCGGAGCAGGTCCGGGCTTGAGCTGTGCGGTCGCCGACACGGGGCTTAGCGCCACACAAACTTCATATACATCCGGAGATGTTCTATCTCCGGGAACCGTCTACTACTGGAGAGTGGTCACTTATAAAGATTCCGGGTGCTCAAGTGCTTCGACAACTGTCCGCGCCGTTTCTTCCTGTCTTCTATCTCCCGCCAGTGCCACCCTGACAGTTGGATCTACACAGGTATTTACCACAAGTGTAAATTCCTCGAGTGAAATACAAAAAGTAAATTTCAACGCCTCGTCAGGGAATATTTCAATCAACCCAGGATCTGACTCTTCCTATCCATTCCAGACAACTGCAACCGCTCTTAATCAAACCGCATCTCCCGTAACTTTAACAGGCAGTGTTTACCTTACCGGTGGGGTAAATTCAGCCTGTTCTTCCACAGCTTCAGTAATAGTTTTAAATCCCGGTCCCTGGTGGCAGGTGTACTCATAAGATTTGCCCCTCTCCTCGCTTCAAAAACTTTCCACCTCCCGATTTCCCCAACCACTTCTCGCCATCCACAATCAACGTGCCGCGCAGGAAAACTTTCTCGGGATAACCGACCAATTCCCAGCCTTCATACAAGTTATAGTCTGTGCGATGATGCGCGTGCGCCACACCATACTTCACGCGCTTCTCCGGATCCCAGATCGCGATGTCCGCGTCGGAGCCGGGCAACAGCGCGCCCTTGCGCGGATACAAACCAAAAATCTTTGCGGGGTTCGTGCTGTTATACGCGACGAATTGATTGGCGGTGATTCTCCCCGCGCGCACGCCATGCGTCCACATGATTGGCAGACGATCACCGACTCCCGGCAGGCCGTTTGGAATTTTGGTGAAATCATCTTTGCCCAATTCTTTGCCCGGGATGGCGACCTCGCGTCCTTCATAGACGATGGGGCGGGTTCCATCAAAATAGAACGGACAATGATCCGTGCCTATTGTCTGCAAAATCCCCTGCAACAACCCTTCCCAAATTCGGGCGTTATCTTCCTTCGAGCGCATCGGCGGCGAACAGATCCACTTCGCGCCGTCGGGTTTGCGCAAATCGTCAATCGTGAAGAACAGATATTGCGGACACGTCTCGCCCATCACTTTGACGCCGCGTTCGCGCGCATACTTGAGCATGTCCACTTCGCCGCCTGCGTTCATGTGGACGATGTACACCGACGCGTCGGCTTGTTCGGCCATGGCGGCCATGTGAAGCGTTGCTTCGACCGCTCCCCACGCGGGACGCGTCAACGCGTGCCATTCGGGAGTCAAGTGTCCAGAAGCCAGTGCGTCAGCAACCAACACATCAATGACATCGCCGTTCTCGCAATGAACCATGACCAGCATTCCGTTTTCTTTGGCAATCCGCAAAGCTTTGAAGATGCTCCCATCGTCGAGGCGCAGGCGGCCATTGTAGGCGGTGAAGACTTTGAGCGTGGTGATGCCCATCTCGCGCAAAGAGGGTATCTCTTTCGCAATCTTGTCATTGAATTTTGTTAAATTCATGTGGAAGGAATAATCTATCGCGGCTTTTTCGGCTTTTTGGAGCCAAAGGTCAACGGAGTATTTGAAATTTTCCTCACCCCCATCCCCTCTCCCAATTTTGGGAGAGGGGCGCAGGGGTGAGGGCAGAGGGGATTCTAATGGGACAAAATCCATGACCGTGGTCGTGCCGCCGAAGGCCGCAGCTTTGTGACCGGTGTAGTGGTCGTCGGAAGAGACTGTGTTGAACATCGGCAGGTCAAAGTGAGTATGCGGATCCACGCCGCCGGGGAGAATCAGTTTTCCGCCGGCGTCAATCACTTGTACGGAATCCGCTTTCAGGTCCGCGCCGATGCGGGAAATTGTCTCGCCTTCGATCAAAATGTCAGATTGAAACGTTTCAGAGGCGGTAATGAGAGTTCCGTTCTTGATGAGAGTCGCCATATTTCTCCTAAAGCTTCCAAAACAAGGGTACTGCAATCATCAAAGCGATGAAACACACAATCGTCAACGCCCAGCCGCTTTTCATGAAGTCTCGAAATGTGTAATTGGCGGGCGCGATCATGATGATATTGACCGGATGCGAAAGCGGAGTGATGAATGAAATGGAACCGGCAATCGCGGTGACGAGCGCAATGGCCTGAGGATTAACTCCCAGCTGGATGGCAGCGCTGATGGTGATCGGCGCGATGACCAAAGGTGAAATCTGCCCGCCCATCACCTGAGTCAGCGCGGCGCTCAACAAATATGCGCCGGCTACAAGCCCCATTGCGCCCAGCGGTTCAATCAAACGAACGACAGCATTTCCGAAAAGTTGCGCCAAATTGGTTTGTACCATTGCGTAACTTATAGAGATCGTACCCGCAATCAGGAAAATTGCCCGCCACTTAATCGCTTGATACGCTTCATCAGATTTCATCAACCCGGTGAGGAGAATCAGAACTGCCGCGGCAAGCATGGCTATCTCCACAGGCATGCCTGCAAATAAAGCAATCAATGCGCCAATGGCAATGCCCAGCGTCAGCGTTACTTTGGGAACGTCCAATTCCTGCCCATTGGATACTGATTCTACAACGACGAAATCGTGTTGGTTCTTGAGATCCGTGAGTTTATCGGGCGGGCCGATCAACAGGAGTGCATCTCCGGAATGTAATTCGATGGTTGCCACATCAGTTCGATAACTCCGCCGTTCGCGCCACAGAGCGATCGCGGTAAAGCCATAACGAGTACGAAAATCTATGGAGCGCAGTGTTTTGCCTTCCACCGCGGAATGCGGCGGCAGGATCACTTCCACGAAGATGGTATCCCGCGGCGGAATGGAAATGCGCTGTGTGGGACGAACCACACGCAACCCGGCCTGCTGTAATTGCAATGCGCGTTCTTCCCGCCCGACGATAAGCAGTACATCGCCCGCCTGAATTTTGGACGCCGTGTCGCCTGCGGGAATGATGCGGCTCCCGCGGCGAATCCCCAGGACCGCCATGCCCAGATTCTCGCCAATGCGCGTTTGGCTCAAAGGTTTATTGACGATGGCGGATTCCGGAGTGACCTCCGCTTCCCACATGCGTTCCACAAGTTGAAATGTCTTGGTCAGTTCATCGCTACTCGGGTCCATTCGGACCATGGGAGGTTCGCGGTCCGGCAAGAAGCGCCTGCCCAAAAGCGCCAGGAACAGAAGCCCTGCGATGGCGACGAAGCCTCCCGTTGGAATGAAATCCAGGATGTTCAGCGGTTGCTGTGGAGGATTCGCCAGACGCAACAACCCGCTGACGATGATGTTTGCGGTTGTGAGATAGGTGGCGGCGCCTCCCAACATCGTACCGTACGCAATCGGAATAAGAAGTTTACTGGGCTTAATACCTGTACGGCGAGAAGCGCTCAATGCGCTGGGCAGAAGCAACGCGCCAGCCGCCAATGTATTCATGAACAAGGAAAGCAACGCGGCGGTGAAAGCAAAGAGACCAATGAGTCTCTGCTCCGAGCGTCCGCCGAGTGAGAGCAGTTTTTTCGCGATCCAGCGCGTGACACCGTATTTATCCAAACAAGCCGTCAGGATAAACAACGCAAGCAGAGCAATCACTTCGGGCGTCCCAAAACCAGTCAGGGCTTTGCTTGCCGCGTCGGGTGTATGAGCCGGGCCCAGCACCGCGAGACCCAAATACTGGGCCACACCCAACAAAGCGGCCATCATCAGAGCGGCTACATCCTCCCGTAATCGGTTCATGAAGACCAGAGCAAGAGGTATCGTCAGAATTAGCAGAACCAGGATCTGCGGAAAAGTCATGAAAAACTCCGATAAGGTTTTATATTTGTTTCACCATTCTCAAGAACTACAGCTTAATCCCAGTCCGACAAAGTATAGCGTGCGGTACCTTCTTTTATCCCCAACAACGCAATCAATACATCTGCAGGAATATCCGCTTCTGGCAGGTCGGTTTTATATAACTGCGCGTTTTCCGCGCGCTCGCGCAAGGACCGCCACAAAATGGCTCGCTCATCCGTCTTAACGACCAAATCATTGAGTGTTGCTGCTTTGAGAAGGTATTCCCCTGTCGTATAAAGAAAAGTCAAGCGTTTCCATTTATCGGCGATGATCGGGCGCGATAACTTTTCCAGCCCGCCAATTTGGATTTTGAAATATTCTTCGTTCGCGTGCGGATGATCGGCTTCATCTTTCAATAATTCGCCGCGTGTGGTCAATTCGTGGCCGCGGACCGGCGTAACGTATTCGATCTGTCCGCCGCGCTCACCGAAGGACAAGGGCTGATAAAAAGCCAGATAGTCTACGGCAACCACTTTCGGGGCGGTGCGAAGCGGGATGCGATACCAGCCCAAAAGCCGCGCGATCTCCATATCGCGCGAGGACGGGAGAAGACAAACGAGAATCAAATCTGTTGATTGTATGGGCACAGTCCAATTATAAAGCGCTCTGGACGGGTTTAGCCCGTCCAGAGCAATCTGTTATTAGATCAATCCAACTTCTTTGTTGAATTCCACAATCAATTCGTCAATTTGGTCGGTCTGTTTCTGGACATCGGTCCAGTAATTCGGCTGATACCACTGTTGCTGTATCTCTTCATACGTGCGTCCCTGCTGTTCGACCCAGGTATAGTATTTCAAATTATGCACACGGCGGCGGTCGGTGTAGCGCAGTTCGAGCATATTGTCCGTGGACTGGCCGTGCAGATAGCGGGCAAAATCCACAGCGGCGTTTAACTCGGTGTATTCGCCAAATTCCTGGCGCATCTCATGCAGACGCGAGCGGTAGAGTTCCATCGAGTCGGTCAGCACGGTGAGCAGGATGTCGTTCTCAGTCATCTCGTAATACTTGGCAACTTTGATGCAGGACAGCACATTTGAGATGCCAGAAAAGCCGAGCAGATCGAGATTCGATATTAGAGATTCGGGGACGCCTTTTTGCGAAAGATATTCGCGCCCAGATTCTTCGTTGAACAAACGAGCGATATTGATCACTGCATTGTCGTCGATCGCCACGACAACATCAGTATTTTTTACGTTGTGAATCCACGGCACATGTTTATCGCCGATGCCCTCGATGCGATGCGAGCCAAATCCATTTTCCAAAAGCGTCGGGCACTGCAAGGCTTCACTGGCGACAATCTTGCTATCGGGGAAAATCTGCTTCATGTAATCACCGCTGGCAATCGTGCCTGCCGAGCCGGTGGCCGAGGCCATGCCGCGATAATGATCGTTTTTACCCATCACTTTCTTGAGCACTTCCTCCATCGCGTGACCGGTCACTTCGTAATGCCAGAGATAATTTCCAAACTCTTCGAACTGATTGAAGATCATCAAATCCTGACCGGAAGCGCGCAGCTCTTTGCATTTATCGAAGATTTCCTTCACGTTCGATTCGGACCCGGGCGTTTTGATCGTTTCACCCGCGATCTTCGACAGCCATTCGAATCGTTCCTTCGACATGCCTTCGGGCAAGATCGCGATGGACTCGCATCCAAGCAGGGCCGAATCGTACGCGCCGCCGCGGCAGTAATTTCCCGTCGAAGGCCAGACCGCTTTTTGAGTCGTCGGGTCGAACTGGCCGGTAACGAGTCGCGGCACGAGGCAACTGAACGCGGCCCCCACTTTGTGCGCGCCGGTCGGGAACCATTTGCCGATCAGCACGATAATGCGCGCGGGGACACCCGTCAGCGAAGAGGGAAGCTCCAGATAGTTGACCCCGCCAAAGGTCCCGCCTGAAGCGGTGGGTTCGTTGTGCCAGGTGATGCGAAACAAGTTGCGCGGATGAACGTCCCAGAGTCCGATCTTCTTCAATTCATCCTTTATCTTCGCGGGAATCCTGGATGGGTCTTTCATCTGCGCGTATGTCGGGATGATGATGTTGCGCTCGCGCGCCTGCTTGACAGCATTTTTGCGGCGAGACTTTTCGACAGTTAGATCAATCGTGGTCATTGGAATCTCCTGCCTGTACTTGCGAAGCAAGTGAAAATTTGTCTGACAACTTGCATTATATCTCACAACCTTTACATGAAGGGATTGAATCAAAAACTGAATTGCTTTATAGTAGAAGCCAGCCAAGGAGAAAGCGATGAGAAAGATAGCGTTTATCGTGGTCTGTATCGTATTGGTTTCCTGCACGCCTACTCCTTCCAAGCAAACGCTGCCTCCTCCTGTTGCGACATACTCACCAAATTCTCCACCACCCTATATTGTTGTCAAAGCAATGTATTCGGCTTTGAATGCGGGAGATATGGATCGCGCCCTGAGTTTCTATGCCAACGATGCAATTTATATCGTTCGACAGGGACCAGGCAAGGGGTTGTACATCGGCAGGAATGAGATACGAACCCTGCTAGAACCCGATATACGTAACAAGATCATTTCCGAGATCAGCGATTTCGAGACAAGCACCAATCTGATCGCCATGCTTCACAGGCGAATCCAAAATGCGGAAGCGATCTCGTCAGAAGAAGAAACCTTCGCAGTGATCGGTGGAAAAATTACGGGCGTGGGAGTTGATCCTGCATCGTTAATCCGATTTGCCTTCAACGCGTTGAATGAAAACAAAACAGATCGGGCGTTGCGTTTATTTGTAGACGACCCCGCCTGCCTTTTGATTTCTGATAGTCCGCTCACGGAGAAGCAGGCACTTAGAGATGCTTTTCAAAAATATGTAGATGCAGGGGATGTTTTTGAAGTGAGTGATATTGACGCAGTGGAATATTACAAAGTCACATGGACGTTGAAAATCTATGATCCACAAGGCAAGGTCATTGCCGAGACACGCCGCTTATCGGATATAGACAGCGGGCTGATTCAAAATTGCAGGCTGCCGGAGAAAGAGAAGAACGGGGGATAGATTCAGCCTGCTTTGAACTATAAAATCCGACAACATCTTTAGTTTG